>JAWBPV010000006.1:0-78985 GCA_039000425.1 Candidatus Aenigmatarchaeota archaeon | reverse complement strand
ATCGCGGTATCATATTCTTTAAGCAACATAACAATTGCGTTAACAAACTCACTTTTAATTTCCTCATATTGCTCACTTTCAATTTTAAGTTTAAGTTCCCTGAATAAATCTCGCGACTTTTTAAAATCACTCATTATTTGATTCAAATAGGTTTATTTGCACACTTTTCAACCTTTCCCGCACAAATTCACAATACTGGGGCACAATTTCAAACCCCAAGAAATGTCTGTTCAAAGCTTTTGCAACCACTACAACTTGCCCGGAGCCAAGAAAAGGGTCAAAAACTAAATCCCCCTCATCAGATGCATAAAGGATAATTTTCCTTACCAGAGCAGTTGGAAGCTTCGTCGGCGTCTTCACTTTACCAGTCCAGTATTCTCGGTTAATTATCCAGACATCCTCGGGATAATGCTCAATTTTGTTAAACTTATATTTTTCTTCATCCTTGACAACGAAAAGAATATGATAATGACTTGTCACAAATTTCCTCTGGGTGAAAACACCAAATTGATATTTCCAGATTATATGATTGATTGTAATAAAGCCGACATCATCAAGTGCATTAAGTATATCTTTCAAATTTGTCCAGCCTGAAAAGACAAACATTGAGCCTGTGGGCTTAAGTATTCTATAGGCTTGACTTATCCAGTTAAATGAAAACTCATAGTATTTTTCTTTCGGTATTTCGTTATATCCCTCAAGAACTTTTTCAGGGTCTCTGTTATAGTTATTTCGTCTGGCTTTAAAGCCAATAGCAAAAGGCGGGTCGGTTATAATCAGGTCAATTGCTTCATCCGGGATATCTTTCATAAGCACCAACGAATCCCCACAATAAATGTTATCAATCTCAAAATTCCCGATTTTTTTACAGGACATTAAGTAGCAGCGTTTCTATCTTTGTTTTTAAAAGCTTGATATCGCCTTTATCTCGTATAGATTTAAAATCCGCATAATTTAACTTTTCCTCCCCAATTATTTCCCCGAGAAGCTTAAACACAAAACTTGTAAGCTCCCAAAGAAAACCGTGAGCGTTAATCCTATTTACTGTTTCGGATACTTTTATACTGATTTCTTTATATGTAGCTACATTTTCAATAAGTTTTAGAATCTCAAATGCTTCAAAAAGCAACTGTTCATCTATATATCCGGGGCTTTCCTCGCAGACAAAATAACCTTTCTGCGGCTTGTATATTAACGGTTCTAGCAGTATTCTTCCTGTGATCTGAAAACTTTCGGATTTGTTAACATAAGGTGAATAATCAAACAGGATTTCTTCCACTTTAAAATAAGTTCTTATCTTTTCCCTCTTTAACCCGGCTATATCATCGTATTTAAAATGTGTGGAGTAAACCTCCGGGTTAAACCTGTGGGTTTGCAGGGTTATATATTTGAAAATTTTGAAATTTGTAAAAATTCGGTATCCTTTATATTCAAAATTTTGCAATCTGGGTTCAAAGCCATTAACGATTATTTCCCTTGCACCCTCGGAAAGGTCTAAAAAGTAAAAAACCCGAGTATACTCCCCTAGATAAGCCTCAGCAAAAAAGGGAAGGTCAAGGCTAAGCAAAAATTCGGAAATTCTTGTTCCTTTTTTAATATCAACTTCTAAAAAATCATTATTTCCCTTTACCAGATAACCAGCTCTATTTGAAACCCTGACAAGATTTTCGGCAACATCTCGCTTTATAATTTCCCTGGCTAATATATCCAGATAATCCATAGCCCTTACCAAAGATTTTTAGTTTTGTAATTAATGCCGTTTTTATCAAGCATAGATTTAAAAAGTTCAACAGCGCGAGAATAATTCGGGTTTAGCTTAATCGCACTTGGGTTTACCAATATAACAACTTTCCCATCATCGCTATCAATGATATAATCTATAACGGTTTCGTATTTTTTAAAAATTTCGGTATCAACTTTCTGCTTCAAAAACCGCTCAGTTTCAGCAATTTTCAAAACCTTTTGCAACCCAGCTAAATTTTTGGTTAAAACAAGATAATCAACATATTCTTCATATCGCCGAAGGAAATAGTAGATAGGATTTCTGTAAACTTTCGTGATGGTTTTCAAATAATCTTGAATCGTATAGGTTGACTTTCCAAAGATTTCGCCAAGCTTTTGAAAGAAATCATCAACTATGCGATCATATTCATATATCTCGTCATCCATAACATAATAGTATTCAGGGCTTTTTGCCAGGTCAATTATAACCTCATTATCGGGATAGAAAAATACATTCCTTAAACCTTTCCTGAGAATACGCGGTTTTATGAAGCAGAAAACTATGGGTTTATTTTTAAAGCCACGTATTTGTTCAATTTCCCTTGTGTTTTCACTCCAGTTATAGAAGGCATAGCACAAGGCTACCACAAATGATGGTGTGGCGAAAACTGGCACCCGGGCATCTTTACGCTTGTATTCAATCTCGGCTGATTTAAGAAGCTCATACTTACCGCTTTGAATTGCCTCAAGAAAAGCCAAATTTCTCTCGCCACGGAAAATCGCATAATCATTTTCTTTTACATAACAATGTTCCGACGCTATCTTTTCAATAAACCAGTTATGTGCCATCTCTGGTTTGCGTTTTTGAAAAATATAAAATTTATTTCCTTTTTCTGCTAAATTTCCCGACAAATTCGCCCCTTTCTTTTCTCTCCTTAAAAGTTTTGCTGACCCTATGCTTGTTCAATTCTTCGTAAATTCTTGCCATCTCAGCTTCAAAATTTTTAAGTCTTTCTCGTGCAAATTCACAATAGCTTTGGGATATATCAATGCCTATATAATCATAGCCAAGGGCTTTTGCGGCAACGAGCGTGGTTCCGCTTCCGCAGAAGGGGTCCAACACAAGGGCTTCTTTCTTACCATCTAAAACGGAATAAATACATCTTACAGGTATTTCGATGGGAAACGGCGCAGGATGCGGGTTATCCCTTTCAGGTGGTATCCGCCATATAGAAGTTAAAAGAGCGTGTTGAGGCTTAAGCTCATCACCTATGATATTACCATCCTTGGGTTTATACAACCAGTATATCCTTTCCTCCACCTGCCAAAACCTCCAGCCCCTTATGTTAGCCGCTATCATCCTGTCCCATATAATTTCCTGCCTTATAATCCACCTTGTTTTTCTTAGCCAATCCATCGGATGCAACAAATACCCCCTCTCCCATCGGAGCTTGTGATTATAAAAAAAAGAACCCCCGGGTTTAGTGACCCTGAATACCTCGTTTAATACTTCAATTTGCTTTTGTTGATACACATCCTCAGGTAATTTATCACTTGCCCCTTCATATTTAACATTTCCAACAAGCCAGCCTTTTTTATTCTCACCCTTGTTATAAGGGGGCGATGTCACGCCAACATCAACTATTTCATCAGGCAACAACCTTAATACCTCAAGCGCATCACCTTGAATTATCTTATTCCTGTATTCAAACACGCTTACGCTATATAAACATTATTTTACAACTGCCAGATGTTAAACGATTTTAAATTAGCTTTCGGTTAGATATTTATCCGGTCCCTGAGCCTGAGCCGTAGCCTCAAGAATTTTCTTTATCATCTCATCAAGCAGTTTCTCGTATTTCTCCTGGACAAAAGTCAAGCTTTCTACCTTCGGTTGATAATAAAACACCATCATTGCGCCTCCCAGTAAAAAGCCAATGACAAAAGCAACTATTCCAACGATTATTGTCATCTTTGTTCTGTATTTTGTTTTTATTTTATATTTTCGGCTATTTGACTTAAAATCTTCTTAATGGCTGAATTGTATTTTTCAGCCTTAATCACCGGGTGCAAAATATTTTCAAGAAAATCGCTCATATAGAGAATGATATAAGCCCAAAAATCAATAACTAGCGGATGGGTTTTATGAGTTAAAATCCAGTTTAGAACCCCTTCTACATCTATATCTTTGCCTAAATTTGTTATGATATATTTTTCAAGTGCTGTTTTAAGCCTGTTGTATCCTTCGTCATAAAGAAATTTTTCTTTAGAAGACACAAATTCCATAGCCAGTCTTTCAGCTTCTTCAAAATTTTTAATAAATGTCGCTTCTTTATAAGCGATGCTGACAATTCTATCTATATTTGCCCAATCGTGCAAGATAATTATGGTATAAAAAGCATACGCCAGCTTGGATAGCGCAGTTTTATTTATCATCCTAGAGTTAAAACTTTCGATGAGCAAATAATTGTCCTCAAAATCCACAAACGTAATGCCTATGCCAGATTTTTCATCGCCAAGTTCAATCCTATTTTCTGCGGTTAAAAGTGCAAAATAAGTATCAATTGCCTCAAAACCCTTAATCTTTAACAATTTTGCTTTTCTATCCTGAAAATTATTCGCTGATGACGACAAAAGCGTATACAAACCGACAAACCATTTTTCCAAATCGCTTTTGATAAAATAGGCACGAGCAAAACGATACCAAATATAACTAGAGAAATCCTCAACAACACTTGGATACCAGAGCATAAGAAAAGCTTCATTTTGAAGCAAAATTTGAATTTGTCTTGTAATGCTATTGCTTGCTCTTATATTCTTTAAAATGTTTTTGATATTTTCTTGGGAGGAAATCACATAGCTGGAAAACTCCGAATACCCCTTGTTATTTAAATTCACAGGGATAAACAACAATCCTGTTTGATTGGACCCAACAACTGAAACCCTGAATATATACCCGCGTCTAAACTTACCTTGAATCCAAATTTCTACTGTTTCGCCTTTTAAATTTTTATCAGTTGAAGCTATAACGGGAAACATCATCCAACTTTTTATGTTTTAATTCGCTTATTAATATAACTTAAGGGCAAGAAATTCAAAAATAAAAGGTTTATTTAGGAACAGCTGATATCATCCAAGACTTAAAATTTTAGTGCATATAGCAATACCTTTTTCTTGCCACACAACCCTATATATTTGTTTGTTTTTAATCAAAATTGAAAAGCGTAAGAAGTCAAAAGATGTCTTCTTATTAAAGGCTGTTTTTATAATCTTTTCACACATTTCATACAAACGGCAATATCCATTGCAGGTTTTCTCGTCGCTGTGCTTTTTAATTAGAACGATTGATATATTGTTTACCTTTAAAACCTTAATTTCCGTTTTATCCTCAGGGTTATTATCGTCGCAAAATATATGAACTTTATGTTTTGAAGTTGAAAAATAAATCCCAATCGTTTTCCCTTTTATCTGGTCAAGTTCTATTGTTTGGGAAATTAACCCTATGAAATAGCGAATTGCCCCCATTGTTAGCTTTGGCGAGGATTTAAAAGCATAATAGCAAACTCCTTCCGCTTCCCCCAAGTACTGCAGCTTACCCAAGAACTTAAAAACGGAAAGGATTGTCATAGGCGGGAGTAATCCATAGGTTTTACCGGTCTTTATATTTACCGGCTGTGATTACAAGTTCTACCCTTTAGGATAATCAAAATTTTAGTCTTGTGGAGGTGCCGGGAGTTGAACCCGGGTCCGAAAGCCAGGGGCTTAAGGTGTCTACACGCTTAGCCCCGCAAGGGGGCAAATGTTTTAGGGCGTATCCAATTATCTTATTCACGCCATAACGGCGTGAGCCTGTCAATTCCGACGCCCTTTATAACCTGGACAGGCACAAGTTATAAAGGACGGGCTGTCCTTTACCCTTGGACAGCCTATGCATATACAGGATTGGCACTTATCTTTTGCCGTTTGTTTAACGTGCACACGGCAAAAGCACGGCGTGCAACCTCAAGCCACCGGGCTTCCGTCGAAACCACATCACCCCCAAAACGAAAACTCCAAGAACGATATTTATTTGAAATATAACACATAATTTGTTTTTTTAGTTTTCCAAACTTCAATACTGTAATCTTGATGTCGCCTTATTCCCTGTTGAATTATATTGTTTCCTTAGAACAGCCAAAGAGTTATAAACAAGCTGTCTAACTCTTTCCTGCGTAACGGAGAAGATTTTCGCAATTGAATCAATGCTAATTGGATTTGGGTAATCTATCCCAAAGTACATTTTCAATATTTCTCGTTCCCTTACGCTAAGAGATGACAAAACTTGTTCTGTTAAGCTTTTCAGGTTTTCAATATTATCAATTCTTTCAGCGAAATTTGCATCAGCATCCTCAATTAAATCTTCCATTTCAATTTCCCTCCCGCTTTTAGGATGTTCATACGTGCTGTTAAGCGAGATATATAATTTATAATCTGAATTCACAGGATAATTCAAGTCAATGGCATCAAACTCAATATCTTGACCATTCAGGTGTTCCGATATCAACCTATCTACTTCTTTATTCTTTTTTACCATTGTAGTATATGTTGATGCTGGGAATTTCACGATATTTAAATTTTCGTTGATTTCCTTAAGGATGATGGCTCTTATCCACCATACAGCGTATGATATAAATTTCACATTTTTTGATAGGTCAAATTTTTCAATTGCTTTCATTAAACCCAAATTACCTGCCGATATCAAATCTTCAAGAGGCATACCTGCGCTTATGTAATCTTTTGCAACGGTTATAACAAATCTTAGATTTGAGATAATTATTCTTTCCCTGGCTTTTTCATCCCCCTTTTTAGCTCTTATGAGAAGCTCAAGCTCTTCTTCTGGAGCCAGTGGCTTTGAGTTAGCCAGCTCCTTCATATAGATTTCAAGGCTTCTTCTTTCCATAGCCCTTGTGTTTTTAGTTTTATATCAGTTTCATTTGTTCTCCTATTCTTTTTATTCTGTCAACTATTATTTTTGCGTATTTCTCGTCTTTTTCTATAAGGACATATTTTCTCCCCAGCATTTTCGCTGCAACTCCTGTTGTCCCCGAACCTCCAAACGGGTCCAAGATGGTATCCCCTTCATTGGTAAAATAAGCAATTAAGGTAGAGCATATCTTTAACGGTTTTTGCGTGGGATGAGCTGTTTTTTCTTTCCCCGAGACAACTGGAACTACAAAATAATTTGGCTGGTGCCCAAGCTGATAGTTGAAAACATAATCCTTACCAGGTTTTTGCCATATCCCCAGGATTTCCCAGCCTTGAGCAAATTTGCTTTTCCTTAGCATCGGCGGCGGATTTTGCTTTATATGGGCGACATAATTTTTTAGCTTGAAATCATACTTATTTTGTAGGTATTTGGAGACAAAATTTATTGAGTCAACATCAAACCACATTGCGATAACCCGCCCGGGCTTTAAAACCCTAACCATCTCATCTAGTATTGAGAACATCCACTCCATATACTCATCAAAATTTCCGATCTTATCCCAGTGACCGAAATCCAAGACTATATCCTTTCCCTTATATTTTGTCCCCTTGCCGCGTTTTATGACAACTGGTTTTGAGATATTGTAAGGCGGGTCGGTCAATATCATTCCGAAGGAATTATCTTGAAACTCTTTAAGTATTTCAAAAGCATCAGCCTTATACACTATACCAGCTTGTTCTTGAAATAATATCATTTGCAAACTCTATAACTGATTGCTTTCCTTTTGTGGGAAACCTATTAAAAAACCAAAATTTGTCAAAACAAACTCGTGCATTTCATCGGTTTCAAGATTATAACATATCCACTCTTTAACCCTTTTCAATCTTTCAATAAATACAAAACTTATATTTGAATGCCACTTGAAATAAGAGCTAAGATAATAGTTTAATTTGGTATATGACAGCAAAAACAAAATCTCTTTTGGCTCAAATTTAAAATTACCTACCTTAAGATACACCAAACCGTATAGCCAGCCAAGCCTAAACATCCTAGGGGTTTTAAGCAGATAATTTAAAAGCTCCTCTTCGGTTCTTATCTCTCGTATCTTCTCCACGATTTCTTTTTTTAAAATCGTGAACCTGCTTCCGTATTTGTTGTAGCTTATATTGAAAATATCCGTATCAAAAACTTGGGGTATATCGGCATATTTTTGAAACCTTGCTTTAGCGACCAAAAAAGTGCCAGGTCTTTTAAATAATATGGTATTGCTAATCAAGGTCCTTCCGATGTGGTATCTAATTGATGCCGCAAAACCTTCAACGAGGTCTTCCCAGCTGCCCTCCTTCTGTTTTATTACCTTTTGCAGTTGCAAAAAAGCCAAAAAAGTTATCCTTTTTTTCATATGCCCAAATCCCCAGACTTCCTCAAGTCCGCTGTCCTGGGATGTAAGAAATCTGGTATTATAAGGCAAGCGAAAGTTGAAACCCCTATAACGGCAAAAATATATCCTGTCTTTTACCACTGTAGCATCTTTAACCTTAACCAAACCTCCAGAGGTCAAGATATACCGACCTGTTAAGTTTTCAATTCTATTATCTTTTACCGCTAAAATCTTTACTTTTTCCTGTGAAACATCATCTTTGCTTTCACCCACAACGACATAATCTTTATTGCATATCATATATAAGCAAAGAGCTTAACATTTTTGAGAGAATTATAAAAATTATTCTCCAAAACTGCAAATATTAGGTTTAACCTGAAAACTACATCCTCTCGATGATTTTTAACCATTCTACCAGAATTTTCAAATCTTCTGGCTTATTAATTTCAAAATAAAATCCGCCGCTTTTCTTTACCTTCGATTTTATATTTTCGCTTTGCTTGCCCAGTCCAATTGCAACAAATTTGCCGCCTATGCTTGCATAAATTACATCGGAACATATTGTGAAAAAGTAATCGCCTAAAATTTGCTCTATTAATTCATAGTTCTTGTAAAAGCTCATACTCTTTCATTTATTTGTTTATAAAAAGGCTTTTAACCCTAAAAGCGTGATTTTAAGATTTAACAGGTTTTCCTTTACCTCCCTCCAGTATAGCCCTGGCGGTGCATTCACGGGAGTTCCTATGCCCCAGGGGTTTTCAACTGTATATCTAAACAGGAAGTTTGGGGTTGTCTCAATTGAAACCTGCCAAAACAGCTCAATATCGGCTTTGGGCTGTATGCCAAATTTTAACCCGCAGGCTCCTGTGAAATTTACTTTCGCAACCCTGCCAATAAAGGCAAGCGTCCCGTGATAATACCCGGGTTTCATTACATTTCCAGACATATATTCAAAACTATCGGTATCAATCCAGTAATTTGAAAATTTCAAGCTGTTTACAACAGCTCCTGCCCCAGCAAAGCCTTCTATGTTGATTTTCAATTTTGCCTCAAAAGGATAAAAATGTTTAAACATATTTACCCCTAAAACCAGACCATACAGGGAACGCTTTGCAAGCCAGGTGTCAATTATATCAACTTTATTATTGAACAAGATGTAATATTTTGCAAAGGTTTGATAGTGATATCTTTCATATTCATCGGCGGCGGTGTAGTTGAAAAAGACGAAAAATTTTTTAAATTTCGCCTGAAATTTCAAAAAGTATGCTGAATAGCTTCTCTCTAAAAGCAAGTTTTGGAGTCCTACATAATTGGGCGGTCTATCGGTATACACAAGCGGGAGCATATTGCTGTTCCATAATCTTGTGTAATAGATGACCCCGGGGGTTGTGTTTTCAAAAGTTAATTTTTTAACGCCTTCATACGAAAGCCCGCTTATAATAAATAGCAATTCATATTTGTCGCTAAATATACCGATTCCTGTCTCGCCGTTTAAACCTGAGGGATTGCCCAGCCTTATTATATCTATTTGATTCCATCCGTACTTTACCTTAACTGGGATATCACCCTCTAATCCTTCTATTATCGCCCACCGTTTCATAACTTGTCCAATCTCAAAATCATAACCCAGCAGAGTTTGAGAGTTTAAGGATATATATCCGCTATAATTTAACTGCCCAAAAATTGTCGTCAGAGTTGTTATTGTAAGCCAAAATATAATTTTAAATCTTCTCATTGTTTAATACATTTTTAATTTTTACTTCCCGTTTTTTCAATCAAGTTGATCCAATGAAGCATAATCACAATTGAAACAAGTTCAGGTATGGCTTTGCCTCCAAAGGGTTTGAGGCAAAAATATAAGGTCCAGTTTAGAATATATATTGCCGAAAGGAAAAAGTATCTTGTTATCAGCAAAATGAAAAGAAATGTTGTGAAGAAAGCTACCGAGAACAGGAAATGTATAAGATGAAATTCAATTGGGAAAATAACTATTGAAAAAAGGAAAAATAAATCAAGTTGAATTAATGTGTATAAATTTTGATTGATTTTATTTTCCTCTGCAAGTCTGGTAAAGTATATATAGCTAAGGAAACCGCTTGTTATCAGGGTAGTTGCAAAGATCACAAATGATTTGGATTTGAAGCTTCCAAGCGAGCTTATGTTATCTGCAAGAAAGCTGAAATTGCCGAAAACCACAACGCTTAGTGCCAGCCCCAGGGCTGTGACAAGAGCTATTAACAGTGTGATCCTCATAGCCCTTAGAACTCAAGTTTTCTTTGACTTGGAATAGTTGGTAAAAGTGATGCCAGTCGCCATTCTTCTCCCACGCCCACACGCTCGAAAATCAATGTAATCCCCTCGCGATAATAATACCAAACATACAGATCCTTCTTGATATGGTTTTCAAGCGAGGAATAAAATTCAACAAAGTCAGGTTCCCCATATACTATAAACACCCAACCCCTGTCGGTTTGATAACCTTTTCGCGTTCCCTCAATGAAAAGCTGCTCTGCAAGCTCAAACCTCCTTAGAAATTCCCTTAGCTGATTTTGTCGCTCAAAATCCCCATTGATATATTCATCAACAAAGGTAATAAATCTTTTAACGACTGTGTTTTTGGTATAATTTTTAAAGTATTTATTCCAAGTTTTCTTATTCAGGACATATTTGAGGGCTTCGACAATTCTTATCGTTTTATTGAGGCTTAAAACATATTCAAAATTGATATGCCTTATATATTCATCGCTTTCTAAAACAAGTGTTATATCGCCAAATTGAAGTTGTTTTAAATTAACGGAATATCTGATGGTTCTGCTTCCCAAAACCCTAACCGTATCGGTTATCACAAGGGCATTGTTATTAAACAAAGTTATTTTAAAAACGCCGAATGAGATTTTATCAGGATAGTAATAGAATGTGATATAAACTATAAGTGAGTCGTCCTTTAACCCAAGAAAATGGTCAGTTATAACGGTTTCATAATCGTTAAATTTTACCCCCGGGATTACGCTTGTCCCGATGAATGCTTTTGAGTATCTTTGAACTGGCGAAATGATTTTAAGGTCATATCTTTCCTTCAAAACTTTTCCAGACCCGAAGTCGTCAACCAAAACATCTAAAATATAGCTTCCTTCATCAAGATATGTTATAAAACTATAGGAGAAAAACGCATCATAATAGTCAAGAGACAAATCGGTTACCAAAGTTGTGTCTTTTATAATATGATTTTTTTCAGAGATAACGAATTCTATATAAAACAAGAACCTATATTTCTCGCCGCTTGCTTCTTTGAGCGGGATGACATTGGGAGTTGAGATGTTGTAAAACATATAAACCCCAACCTTGTCTGTTTGAGCATCAAGAAATGTTTCATAATAAAAATTTTGTCCCAAGGAAGGCAAAGTTATTAATAAAGCAGCTAAGCCGGCTGCAATTATGTTTTTGAACATATTTGCTTTTGATAGCTTAAATAGACTCTCCCTTTTCGCTAGCTATGCGATATTTCAACACTTTTAAACTGTGCCGCTTTATACGCTAAACCCCAGGTAGGTGCTTATAAGGCTTGATTGTTAAAAACAGTTAAAGGTTGGTGCAGGTTATTTATTTCTTTTCTGCAAATGTAAAGCCTATTGTGATAAAGAAATTGCCGAAATTTCTCGTTTGTCTTCCCTCGTGCATCTCGATGGCAGTGCTTGGTATATATCTATATCCAGCAGCTAATTCGCCGCTTCCGCCAGCTTTATGCCAAAGGAAACATCCCAGTTTAAATTCGCAAAACATTAATCCTTTTAAAAAGCCCTCTTTTATTACTTTGCCCTGGTATTTATAAAACCAGCCCCACCAAAGCCCGAATTTAAAACCTGCAAAAGGTGTAAAGGATGGAACTAAATTATCCGAAAACAGTTTTATCAGCTGACAATAAGAAAGCGTAAATAAGCCTATTATGCTGTATTTTCTCCCGGGTATTTCAACTTTCCCGGTTAAAAAGTTATAGTATTCAGTTTCCTTGTCATCTTTCCACGACCATAAGCCCCAGTTCAATCCTCTGTAAAATTTTTGATTTTTGCTAAGGGATAATTTTGAAAATTCAAATCCGCTTCCCGTTGTGTGAATTATCAGCGCTATTTCATAGAACGAGTAAGGGGCAAGGGTTTGGAAAGTTGTATCCTCCTGTATTTTGATCGTGTCCTTGCCAGCTAAAATATAGCTTTGTTGCGGGAAAGCTAATCCCGCAACAAGGAAAATTAGTATAATCGCAAGCATAACGGTCGGATTTTAAATTAGTGAAATCAACATAGCTAGTATAATTCCCACTATAGCCTGAATTATAACTTCTCTATTTTTCAGCCCTTCACCTTTTTTGATTAGCCCCAAGGGTGTCCATTCAAGCCAGGTCCAAATTTCGGGGAGTTTAACTTTTAGGAAAAGATAGAACAGGATATCTTGTGCGGCGAACCATTTCGTAATTTTGCCCGCTATTGCATATTTAATACCAGTTGTGACCCAGATGAAAAGGAACAACAGCCAATCAAACATATTTTGTATTATTCTATATGCCGCAATTATCCGTTCATCTTTTATATCGCCCTCTTGAACATAAACAAAAACTTTATGGTTGTTGCATTCTATCTCGTATTTTGATAGCCCCCAAAATCTTCTCAAAACAACAAAATAGCCAAGCATATCGTAAAGATTTGATAGAAAAAGATATACAACTGGCATCAGGAAATAAAAACCCTTCAAAACCAGTAAAATTGAAACAACACCCAAAATGGCATTTAGCCAGATAAGTTTGTATGTTAAAATCCCCCAAAAAAATTTCAGTTTCCTAAAATCCATACTGTCGGGCTTTTTTAAAAAAATAACAGAAAACCCGGAAACTTGTATTTTACAATTTTAATTTCATTCTTTAAATTTTAGAAAAACAAATGTCAAATATATGAATTTGAAGATTTTGTTGATGATTTTGAGAATATATTTAGAAAACAACAAGATAACAATTGGGGCGGTAATTTTGTTTTATCTGTGGTTTTTGCCGTTTGTATATTTTATTTTTGAAGCCTGGAGTTTGCTTTTACAAATTGGCTTGGTAGTGTCTTTAGTTTTGCTTGGGCATATGATTTACAATTGTTTTGTGATGAGGAAATATTTGAATAAATTTATTGAAGAGCTAGAAAAGGAAACAAACATAAAATTAAAATAAATCAAAAAATAAAGCTGGTGAGAATATGGCGCTTCTTTTGGGAACAGCTCAGGGGCTGAATTTTAGAAAGGGTCCAAAGACAACTCTTACAGTTGAGCTTCGCAACAAGACGGTAAATGTTGATGGATTTTTGCTTGAAATGAATTCGTTGAAAAGCGGGGAAACTTTGGTGTTTATTGACAAAAATGCGGACAATAGCGCTGCTTATATCATCAAAGCTATTAACCCCAGAAAAATAAAAAACCTTGAGAAGTTGCCCCGATGGGCGGCGGAAAAAATTAACGAGAGTAAATCCCTAAATATAATCAGCCCGCTTTTTAAATATACCCAGGACCGCAGGAGGGTATGTATGTATTCTTTAAATGTTGCGATGCGAAGGCATTCGATATTTTTGTTAAGCCTTATTGCAAACTCTGGGGCTAGCGGAAGCGAAAACAAGATTGATATTTATTTTGACAACCCCAGCATACCCCGCTTTATAATCATAGAGCCAGAATACAACGAGGAATATTATGGTTATCCTTTTGATAATTATCTAATCTCCTTTGGCGGGCGCGAGTTTAAAATTGCCATAAGATTTTTGGAAGACAATATGGTTATGACAAAATTTAACATCGCAGATACATCCGGGATGGTGAATAAAATTGCAAATATATGTCTTGATTTGACATTTGAAGCCACCCAATATTATGGGTATGAAGATGAATATGTTTTTGAAACCCCGATTCTTAACTTTGAGATGGCTATGAGATTTTTGCAAGAAAACAGCGACCTGGACCCCGGGGACATAATCAGCAATGTGTTTTCGCACGCTGAATACAAACTCAGCTGGGCTAAATTCGTTGACTATGTCCTTGGAACCGATGAAGAAGACGAGGAAAGATGGAACGAGTTGCTTTGGGATAACGAGACTATGCTTAAGTTTTGGGCTTACGCAGTAGTCTATGGGTTTGAGATACTCACAACACTTAATGTGACTGGATATTTTGACAAATTTATAAAAAACGTGCGGAATTTACTTGAAAACCACAAGCTAGTGCAGGAGGAATAAAGCGACATTAGGTTAAATTTGCTTAACCCAGCTTTTCAGGATTTCGGCAAGATAAAGCAAAAATATATCAACATTTGGTATCTCGTTCCCTGTTTGGGCTGATTTGGTCAGGACATAAACAACCAGAGCTGCAATTTCCAAGGCAATAGGTTTATCAAGTTTGTTATCAGAAGTTAGCTTTTGTTTTATGGCATCAAATTCATTTCTTTCGAGATATCCTGCAGAAGTCATCATTTCCAGCAGCTTGATATGATTTTTCAAGACTTCGTAAATATGTTCTTTTAGATATTCCAGCCAAAACAATTTCAGGGTTTCCTTTATACCTTCAAATGAAGCTGGGGATGCGGTGAAATTAAATGCGCTGGGGTTATCCCTAACATCGGCATATGCGAAGTCAATGCGTAAAAAATGCGATGTCTTTGCGATAAACTTCAACGCAGCGTTTTTAAGGTTGACTTTTTCCAGATTTTTAGAGTTAAGTTTGGATGCTCTAAATTCACGAATGAAAGGATTTAGATACCAAAGCGATAGCTTTTCAGAGTATTCCATCATCCCAAGATTTCCTATTTTAATCATCACGCCTGATATGCCGCCTTTGAATAAATCGCCCCAGCGCCCTGAAATTCCAATTAAAACTTTATTAAAGCTTCTTGGATATATACTGCTTGCACATATTAACCTCTTTTTATAGTATGGGGGTCCTTTGTAGATATCATCCCATCTATCGCCAAGATATACCTGACAAATTTTGTTTACAACTGTGAAAAATATCATATCGGTAATGTCATCGCTATTAAAGCTTGATATCTCAGGCTCGATGGCTTTAAAATCTGAATCAGGTTTGACAAATTTAATTGTGCCAGAGGAGAAATTTTGCTGGGTGAGAAAGTATATATTATATTTTTCGGAATAAAGTTTTTTAATTTCATCAGGTATATAGTCCAGAGCGTAAAATTTGTTAAGGTTAGGTTTTATATGGAAACATTTCGCCCAGCGGTTGTGGACAAGCTTTATTTCTGGGTTTGTAAAGATATTTTTTGCCTCCTCAGTTATAAAAATGAAAAGCAAATTTGCTGGATTATTCTCGTCTTTAAATACATACCATTCGCCTGTATATAAAACCTCTTTTGATTTATTTTCAGGTTTAAACTTTAATATCCCTTCTATACCCCTAAATGTTATGCCCAAAAACGCACATATTGTAAACATCATCCAGCTACTTTTAGTTTAGCGGAAATCGATTTCCGGTTTAACTAATCGGCACTTCCTCGTTTCTTGTATCTTGTAATCCAAAGAATTTCCAGTATTTATTAAAGCTATTATTTCCTATCACAACTCTATTTGTTTGGCTAAATTGTATTGTCCCGCCAACTGCAAGGGCATATTCCGTGCCCGTTTGCTGGTCTGTTGCACAATCTATCACCCTGTTCCCGGTGATAGTTAAACCCTCAACTGTTCCAACTGCCCCGGGTCTATTTATGTATATACCAACGCTAAAACCCTTGACAATGTTATTTGATACAATTAGCCCTATCCTATCAAACTGGTTTGGGGATTTATCCCATAGATATATACCCTTTTTTTCAACTCCATAGTCGGACTGAGTACATAAGATTATGTTATTCGTTATTATACCCTGTTTCAACCCCATATCAACATCAATCCCATAACTTGGGGACTGAATCAAATTATCGGAGACAATTATCAAATTAGCCGCATTTGACCCTATATTATCGGTTCCACCCAAGCTCAATCCCCCAAAAAGTATATTGCCCTTAAATATCACCTTTTCACATCCGGGCATTTCCACCCACGATGCAGTTGTTGTCGGGGGATTTTGAGTGCTTGTGTTATACGAAAAGAAAGACGACTCGCACAGAACATTTTTGCTGTTTTGCCCAATAACTATACCTGACCAAAAGTTATTAACTGAAACAACATCTTTTACCCTAACCCTGTCGGCATTGAATAAATATATACCGTTGCCCCAAGTTCCCAGAAAGCCTGGATATTGCGTATTGTTTAAGTAATATAACCCAGCGCCACTTACCTTGACATTTTCTATCACAATATCATCGGTATTGTATAAGTAAATAAGGTTATGCGATTTCAAATTAATATCATTGTTTTCAACCCGACAATTTCTGATCGTTAAGCCGTAATTTCGCCCGGAGATATTTCTTGAATATACGGCGTGATACAAATTTTGAAAGTTGCAGTTCTCTATCACTACATTATGCGAATTATAAATTTCAATGCCAATTTCGGGAGTAGCCCCGGAGTAATTTTCACCATAAAACATAATATAAAAATTGCATCCCTCTATATAGACATTGTTTGCATCTTCTATGTAAATTATGCTTCTATTTGTTGTGCTTTTGCTATCTAGGGAGATAACGAAATCTATGTTTTGTATTACGACATCGCTAGCCTTTGATACCTTAACATACGGGCTTGATTTTAAAACATTATACACACTTGCCCCATCTTCACCTATTATCTTAGCCCCGGAGGGCAAAACAAGGCTTCCTCTGACCTTGTTTCGCCCTCTTAAGTATTTTCTTTCCCCGGGTTTGATAAAGGTCTTTGGGTTTATAGCCATACTATCTTATGTATTTCTTTGCAAGAAAATCAACCGTTGCAAATATATCCTCTTTTCCCCCGGTTTCGTCCAGCAAATTGTTTATCTCATCGTGATTTGAGCTGTTCCACAGCATCTTGTTCTTGCCATTTCTGTTTTCTATGAAAATACACAAAACATACCTATTTGCAGCGTTTTTAGCGATATGAAATGTATACTGCGCATTGTTTGCCGTGAAAACGCAGGTAAACATTTTGTTCCCTTCAAATTCATCAACCTGATATTTTAAATCTTTAATTTCTTTGACGCTCACGTTATCACCCCGATATTGTTTAAAAATTCAACTGAATAGTTTTTGTTTGAGAAAAATATCTCCAGCATATCTTGTCTAATCGCATAGAAGCCGAAAACGAAATTTAAATCGTGGGCGTTTAAAAAGTATTTTTCAAAGGTCAAAAACAAGCTGATGTAAAAGCTCAGATTGCCCAAAGTTGCCTTCAATTTTTTAATTGGTTTCGGTTTTTCGTAGATACTATTTGCTATGGTTTTAAAATCCTGTATATCGATATGGCTGCTGATTTCACTCGTATTATCTTTCAACGCATAAAACCAAGCCCATTTATCTGAAACCAGAAGATAATTTCGCACATCGTAATCGGGTAAAAATTTTGTCAGCCTATTCATATCTTTAAAATCCTGCGAGAAGACAAGGTATATAAATTCTTTGCAGCCCTTAAATTCGGTCGCATCAAGCCCAAACATATCTAGAAATCTTGCGTCTTTCATCGTCTCGGGGCAAAGCTGTGATGTTTTGCTGAATGTATAGTAATACCCAGCATATAACCCCAGGTCAAATCCCAAATCTTGTAATTTCAAAGCTATATCGTAATTTCTTTCAAAGTTTTTATCGTTAACTTTTTGATTCCTCTGGCTGAAAATCAAAAAGCTTCCATCTTTAAAGAACTTTTCCAGCTTTAAGATATGTTTTTTAAAGCTTTCGTAATTCTCGTATAGGAAAAGCATTTTTTCAAAAGCCGAAAAGGGGATAATTCTTTCAGCTGGCGTTATCCTTTTCAGTCTCTCTATTTCCCATATTGTTTTATAAAGCCCAAGCATTTGTCTAAGTCTTTGTTTTTAGAAAATTATTCCCAATTCTCTAAACATTTTGATAAGCTTTGATGGTGCCTGGAGCAATTTCCGTCTTGCGTTCGGGGTCAGCGTGAAAAACACAGGTTTTATAGGTGCCTCGTCCAAAATTTTGACAACACCTTGTCTTTCTATGCTTTCCATTTGAAAACCAAACTCGCTGGCGACAACCTTAAGAACTTCCTTTGGTCCTCCGCTGAAAACTCCCTTGGCTTCGTCATCCTGTTGTGAGAGCGCAAACAGCTTGTGTTTTACCTGTGAAGCCCCAATATATTGTGGTTCTTTGCCAAGGACTATATCACCTACCTTCAAATAATTGAAACTATCAACGACATTATATTCTCCGCTATCATCCCTGCACCACAATTGTGCAGGTTCGCCAACCATACCAGTTATGATACAGCTTTGTTCATATTTTTCCGCAAACGATTTCATATCCTTTACGAATTCTTCGTAAGCTCTCTCAACAAGCGGGACAAGCAAATTCAGCGCTTTATCTTTTTCTCCCGCTGGCATAGCAGAAATCTTTTGAAACATCTTAACCAAAGCTTCCTTGCTTTTGATGCGATAGAAATAATACAAAGGCGAAACAGCAACGAAAAACGATAGCTCTTTTGAGCCAGTGTATTGCTTTGGATCAATGCCCTTAGAGGCTATATAATCAGCAAACTTCCCTCTTGGTCTTGGCAGATGTTTAGTGTCCTCATCAGAAACTCCCACCGATTGCGGTATCAACGAATACCAATAACCTTTCATAGCGATAACTGTTACATTCTTATCGCCAAATTTATTTTTTAAATCAGAAAACAATTTTTTAGTATTGCTTATATTTTCCTCTTTCTTTCGTCCTGAGACGAAAGCCGATATCATCGCATAAAAGCTTCTCTTCATATGTTGTATTACCCTTGTCAGCGTGGCTTCAAGAAGCAATAAATCATCTGTGGAATCATAATCCAGGGGGCGTATCCCCTTGTTTTCGTAGATAAGTTCAAGGATTTGTTCAATAGGTTTCATTGTAACAGGTTTTATTTGTTTTAATCAGCCCTTTTAACAAATTTAACTTTCACTGCCTTTTTGGTGAAACGTTCCCAGGTTCTTGGTGTTAATTTCGTCTAACAGAAGAAAGGCAAAAAATCTTATCGCCTCTGGCAATTTTTCATAACATTTAAATCTTTCGGACATCAACCTCAAAGCTGCCAGCACACGCAGATCAAACGAGTTAAACTTCTGATTATAACTTGTCTCAAAAATTCTATATAACTGAACCATTTTATCGGTATCAAATTCTACTTTTCTTTCCTCGTTTTCAAACCGAATTTCACTGGCTTGTTTTACATCGCCGCCAAGAGTAAAAGCTATTAAATCCGTGTAAAATTCAAGTATTTGTCCAAAAGTTTTGTTCCCATAGCTTTGTGGTATGTTGCTCATCAAAAGCGTCGGCACATAGACAACGATGAAATCTTGTATTACCTCAGGCGGATAAAGCGATAACATTTTTTGTGTCACTTCTTCGACGAATTCCTCAACTTTTCTATCCTTTGTTAAAATCATTATTTCGGGAAACATATAAAACCTCAAATTTTGTTTTCTGTGTTAAGATTAATAAAATTAAATAACAAAACAAAACATCAGGTTTCAACTTAAAAACAAAATTAATTTAGGGTTATGGATATAGCAAAGATAAAAGAGGCGTTAATTAAGGCTTGGTCTAGGGAAACTTGTTATCCTTCGCTGCAGGATAAATGGACGCCTGAAAACCCGTCATTGGGTCAATGTGCTGTGACTGCTTTGGTTATACAGGATTTATTTGGCGGGGAAATCGTATATTGCAAACATTTACATCACTATTGGAACAAGCTCCCTGACGGAACAGAATTAGATTTGACAAGGGAGCAGTTTGGGGAAGATGCAAACCCTTGCCCTGATGGGATAGCCCAGAGGGAATATCTTTTAGAATCAGAACGCGCAAAAGAAGCCCAAACACCTCAAAGGTATCAATTGTTAAAACATAAACTAAATGAAATAATGAACAAGAAAAACATATAGCTAGAAGACAATGGAACTGCGTTATTTTGATGAATGGGTAAGTGTTTATCTTGGGGATGCTAGAAATTTAAACAAAATAGAGGATAATCAAGTTCATCTAATTTTTACAAGTCCGCCTTACAACGTCGGTATGGAATATGATAACTGGAATGATAGGCTTCCTCGTGATGAATACAATGAATTTATGAGACTATGGCTTAAGGAAGCCTATCGTGTCTTATACCCCGGGGGAAGGCTTGCTGTCAATGTTCCTGCGTTTTTAAAACCAACAAAAGCCTCGGTTTATTCTTTTTTGGTTGTAGATTTGTATAATATAGCAATTGATATAGGTTTCCTACCTTACGATTGGTTGACTTGGGAGAAGGTCGGATACAGCGGGAGCGCGGGGGAGAGAACCAACTGGGGCAGCTGGCTATCGCAAAGCGCGCCAAGCTTGAGAAGCATTTCGGAATACATATTGATATTTTCAAAAGAAAAATACAGGCTTGACCCACGGGGCAAAAAATCTGACCTTACAAGGTCCGAATTCCTTGAGCTTACCAAAAACATCTGGCACATTAATCCATCCTCAAGTGGTAAATCTCGTAAAGTTCATCCGGCACCATTTCCACTTGAACTTGCTTATAAAATCATAAAACTTTTCTCTTTTCCTGAGGATTTAGTTTTGGACCCATTTGCCGGGGTTGGGACAACGCTTATAGCTGCTAAAATCCTTCGCAGAAAAGCAATTGGTGTTGAAATAAGCCCAAAATATGTGGAAATATGCTCTCAAAACCTAGCGCAAATACTGGAAATCTAAAACCCTTGCAAAATAAAAAATTGCTTCGCAGATGCGATTTTGTATATATAAATGTATCAATCCTACAAGCAAAGAGCTTAACAGGGGAATTGAAAACGAGAACTTGGTAATTTTAGAGGGAGCAAGGTTATAGTTTCAGGGTTAATTTTTTTACTTTTGAGGTAAGTTTGTTAGCTGCAAATTTTAAATCGCCAAACTTAACGATATCCTGGAAATAATCTAGCACAGCAACCAGCAAACTTACAATGTTTGGGTTTGGAAAAGATGCTTTATTTAAAAGCTTTGCCGGGTCAATATCAGAAGTTATCTCATAAAATTTTGCCCCAAGAAAATTCTCCCAAGCCATAAAGCTTAGCATAAAAATTGAATAAAAGATGTTCTCCCTGTATCTTTCAACTATATCTAAGGCAAGTAAAGAGCTATTTTCCCTGTGGTTTAGGATTGGGATGTCCATAGCGTTTAAGCTATTAAAAAAATTCAGGATTTGCTTGAAGATGAAATGATATTCATCATTTGTTTTTTCAAAGGGTTTGAAATCGCTAATTACAAGGTTTTCCCCGGCTGGGGTTATCTTGCATAAAAAATCACGCCTGGAGTAAGGGTTGCGTATCTTAATTTCAAATTCACAGCCTTGCGGAAGCAAAATCCAGCTTTTAAAGTTTATAGGGACCTCAAACAGGCATACAAAATCCTTTTTGATGGAGACAATCTCAAAAGCGCTTGGGTTCTCAATTTGGAAGATTGAAAGCGTTTTTTTATTCAAGGGAAAGGCATAGAAACCTTTTTTTATCTCCAGTTTTTCAAGTAAGTTTGTTTTTCCCTCAGGGAAAATGAAAACTGCCTGTTCAGGTTGATTTTCTGAAGGATAAAACTTTGCAACGTCTTTGTATATTTGAAAAAGTTCCCGGTATTCCACAAATGCTATATCGCACTTTGGCTTGCTGCCGGTTAAAAATTCGTAATCAACAAGGAAAGCAGTGTTTTGCCAGAAATTTACATCGTTTTTGTCCAAAGCGCTAGCTTTTACAAATTTCCCGGGCAAAAACTTATTGTTGCCGATAAGTGTTAAAAGGTTTTGCTCGGGAACGAAAACCAAACCAAGAGGATGATTAAGAAAAGCTAAATTCATATTTTTATTATTTTTTGTTTTAAGATACCCATAATTTCTTCTGCTATTTGTTTATCTTCAATAAGTATTGAAAAAATAGAATAGGCTATGGTTTCGCTGTTTTCCGAAGCGATGTCTCTAAATGTGATCAGAACCGAGCCATCGTAAGATATCATAAAATCGATTTCCATCTCCCCAAGATTTTTTGAGATCAGATAAAATGCCCCGTCTTCTATTATTTTTGTGACCGGGTAATAGCGCCTGACAAATTCCACAATCATATCCCGTGGGAAAGCCAAATATCCGCTTATTCTTTTTATTTCGTCAGGTTGATACCCGGTTAAATTTGCGATGATTTTAAAATACTCAAATCCAACAGGGTTTGCAAGTATAAAGGTTTCGCGGTCGGCTAATTTTTGATTTGTTGTTATCATTTTAGTATCTCTTTTTGTTTTTTTATCGCTTAAAATTAAAAACAAAACAGGTTAAAAGCAAATGCTAGTTCTCTGGAAGCAAAAAGATATGGTTATATTTCAAGTATTGTGCATTGGGGGTGGGTTTGGTGAAAACAAAAAACAGCCTGTTTTCTAAAGTCTCCGGGACTGGTGTATCGCACCAGCCATCGGTTATGTGAATAATTAGCGCCTCAGGCGTGAATTTCTCCATTACATAATTATACACTTGTTTATACGAGGTCATACTCCCCTTTTTTAAAATTCTAATTTGAAAAGGGGTATTATAAACCTCAAGTATATTGTCATCGTGCGTGATAATTGCCTCAATTTCAAATTCGTTTGAATGGTATATATAGCTTATACCCTCCTGTATCTCTTCCTCGTTCATAGAGCCTGATACATCCAGCAAAATCACAACTTTTATCGCTCGTGCTGATACATTCGGATACACAATCCTTTCGTCCCATAAAGTTTCCTCTGAAGGCTCATCGAACTGATACTTTAGCAGATTAGCCCAGTCTAAAACCCTGCGAGCAAGGTTTATATACCAGCTAAGATTAGGTCTTTTTTCCCAGGTTTTCCGGGCGTTGACCAGAATGGTGTCATTCCCCAGGGAAACAAGTTTTTCTATATTACTTGCCAGATCAGGTGGGATGTTGGCTATCGCATAGCATTTTGGTATAGATATTTCCTGCTTAATTTTTGATATGTTTTTCTTCAGCAGGGCAAATATTGATATCAAATCAAGCTCCTGCAGGTTTTCTAATTCGGGGATTATTTTCTCAACCTCAGCTATTGAGACCTTATAAAATTTCTGTCCAACATCTTTGCTAAGCATATATCTTTGAAGGGAATACTCGCAAGCTAATCTCCAGATTTCTTCATCTTCCCGTGATTTGAGGACCCACGAAGGTGGTGAGATATGTTTGAAGAGAACGTGTAAGATTTCGTGCAAAAGGCTTATCACTGGGTCAATATCCTTTTCCTGGCTTAAAATTTCACGAAACCCTAACGGGGGATGATATATATTGATAATTGAGTTGCCGAAATCATCCTGGGAGATTTTGACATAAAAATTTTTCGTGTTTTTATCTTCAACAAGCTTTATTTTTAGCGTTATCGGTGCAAGCTGTGGAAATCTTTCGCAAAATTTTTTAATAAGTATCTGCTCCATCGTTTTGCGTTATTTTTTCTATTAGCGTCTCCAGTTTGATGCCTGTTATCTCAGAAGCTATTTCCACTGCTTTTTCAAGCCCTAGCGTTTTCCTATGGTGGTCCTTAATAGTTGAAAAAATTGAAAGCACAAAGGCGTTATTTATACCATATTTGCTTTCAAGATACAGGCAAAATTTTTTCACCTTATCTATTTCAAGCAAATTATTTCTTATCTTGTTTTGCAGTATGAAAACCAGATTCCACAGTATTATTGATTTCTCAAAATCATCTTCTATTGTTTCAATTTCTTTTGGGTTTTCAAGGTATTTTTCAATTTCTTCTAGGTGTTTGATATTTTTGAGCAGTTGAAATACCGAGTAAACGCTTGAGTGCAGATACCCGGTTGTTGGGGTTTTAGTTTGGCAGCAGGCTCTTGCCACGTATTCCCATAATCTTGGGTTTGCTGCAAAGCCGAGGTCATCTTCAACTATTAGCATATCTTCTCTTGCCATAAGAAGGCTTGCCACGTGGGTGCAGCCCGTTCGGGAGTATATATATTGAGCCACCTCCTCTTTTTTAGGCACCACCACAGCGTGTCTAAATCTTGACCATAGTGCAGGGTTAAAAAGTGACATCTTTTTCAGGTTGGGGTTGCTAGCTGCTATAACGACAAGCCCATCAAATTTCCAACCGTCAAGCTGTTTTTCAAGTATTAGCTCCCAAACGCTTGCTATTGTATCGGGGTTTGCGTGAAGAAATTCATCAAAGAATATACCTGCTTTCCCGCCCTCCTTAAGCACATCGTGTAATCTTTTCAACCTCTCGCGCAGAAATCTCAAGGTCATCTTTTTATCGGTGTCGGGATAGGATAGTCCAACTGCAGTAATTGGGTTTAGCTGTGATAGTTTTATATCTTCAAACTCGTAATTGTTTTTCCTGAAGAAATCATACACGCTTGTAGTTTTCCCCACCCCGCCAGCACCCCATAGGAAAACCGACACGCCGTTTTCTATGCTATCCCTTATAAACTCAGGTATCTCCCAGATGCTTATGCTCGGATAAAACTTTTGCATCTCTTGAACTTCCTGAAGCATCAACATATACAAAATTCTGAATTTTATTTTATATATCGTTTAGAAAACAAAGGTTTTTAACTTTATTTAAAACCCATCTAAAATCCCCTGTTTCCGAGCCCTCCACTATAGTTGCAAAAGTCAGTTCATCCTCGAAGGTGATAGACAAGTAAACACGGGTTGGCAAAACCAAAAAACTTGTTATAAATTTGGGCGCATATTGGTTTGCGCCATCAAGGACAAATTTTTTTGAGAACCTTAAAGACTCGCCAATTTCCCCTTTTATGCTATCGTTTTTGAAAACCAATTTAAACATATTGCCCAGGTCCGAACAAGGCTCAGCGCCGATAATCTGGGAAATGACGCAGCTAAAAAACTCCTTCAAATTGCTCTTTTTAAAATGAACAAATGGAGAGGCACAATAATTCTCAATGATTTCTATATACTCTTGAAGTGCTTGCATATTTTTGGAAACTATCTGCACAGCTTTTTGTCCTTCGGTGAAATTAAGATACAATTGTATCTTTCTTGTCTTGATGACCAAGGTGGCGCCCTTAACTTCAAAGATTATGCCGCCCAAAATCCTATAATAAAGCAAATAGGTTAAGTAATCCAAAAATTTCCCCATTTTTGCTCCGTTTCATAGTTCTCCTATGAATTCGTCTATGTATTTAATTCTTTTTTCAGGGAGTAATTTTGCAATCAATAAAATTATCAAAATTGGCAGCGGCAAAAGCGCAACAATCAAAACTTTCTTTGCAATCTTTTTAAATTTTTCTTTCATAAAACCTCGTTATTTTTTTTAGCATTAAAAATATATGTTTTGTTAAAATACCGACAAAATATAAGGTTACAAAAGAAGGTATTTCAAATACATCAATGCCTTTTGTGTGCTTTCAAGATTATAATCTTTTCTGTATCTTCTTGGTTTGTAAATTGAAGCGCATCGTATAAGGTTTAAGGGGTGTTGGGAATATTTCGCTGAAACTGATATACCGTAAAATCTTCGGGCTTCTGATATGATTATCTCGCAATGCTGGGTTGAAATGTCATCCTTGTGGGTTATCTCAAATCTAAAGGCTATATCATCTGGGTTATCGATATTTTTGATTACTATCTCAAAAATGTTTTGTTGTCCCCGGGAGATAAGTCTGGTGGTGTTATTTTCTCCTTCAATGATATGAAAATCCTTATCCCGCATATAATTACACAGCCAGCTATCTAGCTGTGGAAGGTTTAAGATTCGGCTTTCGGCAAAACCCATTTTTGAGGGCTCAGCTGTATCTATGGTCAGCGAATCTGGTTTGAAATATATATAAAGCGTCTGAAGTTTTGATATTCTTGCCAGCTGCGTTGTATATTCGGCTATACCGTTAATCCTCACATAGCCTATTTTATCATTCTTTGAATAATTCCCTGTATTTTTCAAATCTTCCATAAGCTTGGAAATTTAGGTTATAGTTTATAGAAAGCGAAAGCGATATGCTAGCTTTGTAATAATCTCTTTGGTTTTGGGGTCTTATGGTGATTGTTAGATAATCATAGCTTGTGTTAAGCGGTATAGATAGCGTTGCCCTGTTCGGGTAGAGGGTAAACTGGGAAAGCATAGCTGGCTTGGCAAGCACTTCAAGCAGCTTGTAAAGTTGAACCGTAAACAATCCCGTTTGAAAAACACCTTGCTTTGGTTGTTGGTTTTCTGACTTTAAAGAAGTTGGAAGTCTTGAAATTATCTCCTGAACAATTTCGTTATCCTTTGACAATTGAACTATTCCTGTAAAGCTTGGAAAGCGCTCTATTGTGCCTCTTTCGCCGTCAATTACGATTTTTTCAAACATAATCTTTGCATCTTCATTGCCATCGGGATAATCAAAGAGCAGATAATATATTGCGCTTTTATATTCAAGTGATATCAAACCAACTTGGAGTATTTTATATCCGCTTGTTTGGGTGGTTTCGTATTTTACCACTTTGATAGCTGTGGCTAAAGCAGGTGAGTTCAAATGCTCCAGAAATTTCTTTAAAGCCGAAGCTTTATTTTTTTGTTGAGGTTTTACTTTCCCAGTCATTATTTTAAGTCTGATTTTTTTATATTTTTAAAATTTAACAGAGGCAAGGTTATATTTGATAATTGTAAATAAATTTTCAGAGGGAGATTGATATGAAAAAGAACCCTCTTGTTGTAGTTCTTGATACCGATGGGGTTATAAGGAATTACATAGCGGCTTTTGTTTCTTTATATAACGAGCTGGCAGAAATTTTCGCCCTGGACCCCTTGCCCAAAGATTTTGAGCCACAGGATTATCACTTAAGGGATGCCCAGATAGACCCCGGGTTAAAAGATTACATACGGGAGCGATATAATGCTTATTTGCTTTCCATAGCCCAGCCTTACAAAGGGGCTAAGGAATTTGTGGATAAACTTGCCCGGATGGATGGGGTAAGGATAATAAGCGTCACATACACCAAGACCAAGGATGAATTTATGGCTTCGCTTGATTGGATGAAGCGATATGGTTTTTTGCGTTATTTTGAAAACCACATACCTGCGGATTCCAACACCAGAGCCGAGCTGGGGGAAATTTTGATAGATGATGCCCCACATAACATAGAGAAAGCGTTGTCCAAGGGGAGAACTGCTATTTGCATTAAAAGACGATGGAATTTAAATTTAAGTGCAAGTACAATATACGCTGAAGATTATGAAGATTTATTGAGGAAGTTAAAATGGATAATTTTAAAGAAGCAAAAAATAGCGCAGGCAAAGGCGATATAATCTGCACAGGTTCAGGTTTTGTGCTTGTTTATAACGAAAGGGTTGTCGTGTTTGAAATTTTAAATGGCGAATTTAAATTTAAAAAAGGACCGATTGAAGAGTTTGCAAGTTTAAATAGATGTGATTCCTGCGATAAGCACGAGAAGATATTTTGGTTGATTACGACGGCATTAATTAATGATGTTTTCCGTTTTGAGCGGTTAGAGGATAGGGTTTTAAAATATGAAGGCGATTTTAAACTTGTTTTGAAGGCTGAAAAGGTAAGTAATATCGTCATTCTTAATTTTAGGTTTAGTTTTAACAATTATGTCCCGGACTTAATTTTTGTATTTATTTCGTCGGGTTTGTCAGTTGAAAACAAAATGGTGGTTGTATATGACGGTTTTGTATCGCAATCAACGCTTCAGTTTACGCCTGACAACGAGTTTTACTTTGATTTTATGCTTTCCCTGGCGGAAACGATAAATCTAAATTATTGAAGTTTTGTATGCGGGAATTTTGCGATGTAATTTAAAAGTAAACAAAGCTAAAGCTATGGGTAAAAGTTCGTCGGTTTATCTGGTATTGCTTGTTTTATTTTTTAGTTTATCTATTGTATTTGGTTATTTATACTTGAAATACGAGAAAAAATACGAAGAGATTGTCGCTAAAAGTGAAAATATAAGGCGTGAGAATGATAGATATAAAGAAATTATCAGCAAAAGTGAATATTACACCAAGATGGCAAGGGTTGTATGGGGTGAAAGGGCTGGGAGATGTGATGCGGGGTTGATTATAAAGATAGAAAAATACATAAATCAAATTGACACAACTTTAAATGTTGATATGGTTTTATCGCTTATTGTCGTAGAATCGGGGTTTAATCAGTATATAATTTCATCTGCGAATGCTTATGGTTTGATGCAGCTTCTTTTTTCAACCGCAAAACTTCACGATAGCACGCTTGTAAAACCTGAAGAGCTTTTTGATGAGGACAGGAATATAATTTTGGGTATAAAGGAACTATCAAGACTAAACAAGATGTTTTCAGGAAATAAAGAGCTTGTCCTTGCAGCTTATCTTTACGGTTACAATGGAACACTTGCAAGGATAAAAAATGGAAATCTTGAGAAATGGTATCAAACAAAGATTATAAGAATAATGAAGGTTACGCCTTCATAGTTTGATTTAAATAGTTAAATTTAAAAAGCGTGAAGTTAAAACAAAATGTGAGGAAAAAATATGAGAAAGTATATTATCTTTGCTCTTGTTTTCACTTTGATTTTTGCGGCTTTGTTTTTAATGTTTAAAACAATTTTAAAAGAAAAAGAGAAAACCCAGGACCTTGAACAGAGGCTGAAATACACGGTTGAGATAATTAATCTCTCGCATCAATATTCAAACTATGCGAAGTTATTTCATCCTCAAAGCTACAAAAATTGCGACCCGTTTTATATTATTCTTATAGATTCGCTTATCAGCTCGGCGAATTTAAAAATAACAAGAGAATCTGTTTTGAATGTGATAGCTGTTGTATCGGGTTTCAATGAAGATTACGAGATAACGATAGACAAGAAAGGTCTTAAAATTGGAGGTCTTATGGGGTATGTATATTCTGGGGGCAAGTTGCCCCTAGATGTTCAGCTTGTCAGGGGTATGGCTAAGCTTGACAGTTTGAAAAATATATGCAATGGGAATGAAAACCTTGCATTGATGATTTATTTGAATGAAATTCACAAGCTGACTTCAGGTGTTCCCAAACAAAAATGATATAAGTTTTGGGAAAGCTTAAAAAGGAAATAAAGAGGAAATACGAGAAAAAATACAGAAAAATAAAAAGAAAGCGATATAAGCTAAAGCTTAAAGAGCGCAAGAGAGCAAATTTAGCCCTTGGCAGTAAAAGGCTTCGCAAATATGCTTTATATGTCCCATTGGTTCCAGATGCACCACCTGAGCTTTGGTCTAATCCTTCCGTTGTGATATTGTATGGGTATATAATTACTGCGGGCAAAAGGAAAAGAAAAGGACCAAAGCCAAGGATTAGGCTAAGCATAAAGAGGGTTTGCGATGAATTGAATTTGAAAAGGGGGAGATTGCTTGGTTATTTGAAGAAGCTTCATCAGTTTGGGTATATAAAATTTACATACTTAAAAACGCGTGGGGAATATAAGATAAAATTAACCACACCTATACCGAGGCATTATATAGGTATTAGCAAATCGGAGTTAGGTGAAATCGTGAAAAACAAAAGAAAAATTTACCGTTTAGCAGTTAAAACGATTATACGATTTGTTCCAAATAAATTAAAATCAACGGCACGGGGGTCAGAAACCTGGATAAAGCTTATAACAAACAATTTCATAAGGAAGTATATTCCGATTTCAAGGACAACTATTTGGAGGATATTAAAGGAGTTGAAAGCCCAGGGGGATGAATTAGATTTTGTTTATGGGGCTTTCAACGAAGATATTTACAAATACAAACACAGGGTCTGGGGGATGCGATATATTTTAAGGGTTTTAAAATTTCCTGGGCAAAATGTCCGTTTTGACCAGGTTGAAACGCAAATATCTCCACCCCGGGGGACCGGAAAAGTCCCTTCCTTCTGTACGGATGAAACAAAAAACTCAAAATTTTCAAAAAACGATAACTTTGTTTTCAAAGGATATTGTGATTTCGGTTTAGATGATTTGCCGGCTGAAAAATTGGATAATTTGCCAATTGAAAAGCCGGGTAATTTGCCGGCTAAAAAGCCAGATGATTTGCTGGTTGAAAAACTGGATAATTTGCCAATTGAAAAGCCGGGTAATTTGCCGGCTGAAAAACTGGATGATTTGCCAATTGAAGATTTGGTTAATTTGCCGGTTAAAGAGTCAGATGATTTGTCTGTTGAGAAAGCGGATAATTTGTTGGTTAATGGTGGAAGTTATTCATTTGGGAATGTTTTATTCACAAATAGGCGTGTTAGGGATTTGCTTTATATGTCTTGTGGTATTGAAGGGAGGCGGTATTTTGACAGGGCAAGGAGGGTATATTATAGGGCAGGGAGGAAGTGGGGATATTTATTCAGGAAGAGAGGGAGGAGAGGCAAAAATCGGGTATATGTATTTGTTGATGACAGGAGAATAGAGCTTTGGCTTTCAAATTATGGCAGGGATTTAGTTTTGTGGATGATGGCTTCTGGGGCTATAAAAGAGCAAAAGCGGGGAAGGTATAGTCTTGAGGAGTTAAATTACAGGTTGTTTTCATAAAGTGGAAATCGATTTCCAGTTTTTGAAAAACTAATTGATTTACAAAATGAAAAGAAGAAATTACATCACATTACCCATTGAAGTAATCAGCGAGGGGGAGGAAAGGGAGTTATTGTTAAGGGCTAAGGAGGATATTGATGCGCGTAATAGGTTAGTTATGGGGCATTTCAGGTTTATATTTAGTGAAGCGTATAAGTATTATCAGAAGTTTTATGATTTAGGTGTAGAGTTTGCGGATTTATTACACGAGGCGGTGTTGGGGTTTATAAAGGCTATTGAAAACTATGACCCTGTCAAGGGTAAAAATTCCAAGTTTATAACCTATGCTTCCTGGTGGATAAAGGCTTCTGTTGAGGGGTTTGTTAAAAAGTATGAGATTTTGGATGGGGATGGAAGCAGGGTTGTTTATTTAGATGATGAGTATTACACCGATGGTGGGGTAAGGTATATTGATGTTATAAAAGGTTCAAATGGGCAAGAGGTGATAGAGGAAAACCTTATAAAAGCTGAAAGAGCAAAGGTTTTAAACGATTACATAACAAGATATTTAACCCAGCAGGAAATTTTCGTTCTTGTTAATTATTTTGGTTTGAACGGTGAAAGTTTGAGTTTAAAGGAGATAGCTTCTATGTGGGGGACCTCATCTGAGTGGGTTCGTCAGGTGAAGGATAGGGCAATTGATAAGTTGAGAAAGCTTTTGGATAAAGAAGAAATCTAAAAGGGTGGTGTAATGGGAGATATTCTTGATTTATTTTTCAGGGATTTAAACCGTGTTGGGAAGCTTCTAACGCCTGAAGAGGAGATGGATTTAATTGTAAGGGCGAAAAAGGGTGATATAAGGGCAAGAAATAGGATAATTGAGGGGAATTTGAAATTTGTGGTTAAGATACTAATAGATGAGTTTGGGCTGTGGGGATGGGGTATTTACGAGGGCGTAAATGAAGGGGTTTTGGGGATGATAGAGGCTATAAAAAATTACGACCCCAAAAGGAAGATAAAATTTATCTCCTATGCCGTCTGGTATGTGAGAAAGAGGATAAAACAGTTTTTAAACGATTTGAACTTCATAGTAAAAGTTCCTTATAACATCAAAATTGAGGTGGCGAAATTAGAGCGACCCGAAGATATAAAAGACGAAAGGGTTTTGAAGGGGTATTATTCCTATGGTTATTCAAGTTTAGATGAACCCTTGGGTGAAAAGGGTGTTTTAGGGGATAGGCTAAGTGGGGAGTATATTGACCCGGGGGAAAATCTTGAAAAGGAGGAGTTTTTACAGGAATTTGCAAGGACAATTTATACAAGGCTTAATCCTGTGGAAAGATATGTATTGATGCATTATTTCTCGTTTCTTGAGCCTAAAACCGTCGGGCAAATGGCTGGGGAGCTGGGCTATTCATACGAAAGGATAAGACAAATCCTTGGGAATGCAATAGCAAAGATAAAAGAGGATAAAGCCTTCGTTCGGATACTTACGGAGGGGGTAAAAAGCGCAGTGTTGTACGAGGAGATTTATCCAAATTCAAAAATAAAAATAAAAAAAAGGAGCTTCTATGCAAGAGAGAAAACCGGTGGAAAATCAACTGGATTTGCAATTAGACAATTTAGAAGAAACCTTAAAAAAAGCAAGCGAAATAGCAAAAAAGACATCCCGCAAGCTAAGCGGGATTTATAAAAGAGGGATAATAATCACGATGAAACTTAAAATGCTTGCGTATGATATAATTGAATTAGAACGGGAGATAAAATCCCTGGGCGTCCCTTTGGAGGGAAGTCTAAAAGAAAGATTTGATAATTTGTCATATGTGCTAAACCTTGTATCTATAGCTTCGGAAATAGTTCAGGTATTGATGAAGATAACAAGATATGCAAAATATACAGATTGCGAATATTTCATAAATCTTGTTAAACCAGTTCTTGGAGCTGATATGGCAACGGTAAGACATATAATTGAAAGCAAAGAATATACCGAGCTTATGAACGAGATAAACAAATGGTCGGGGACCTGGGAGGGTAAAAACAGCGAAGGAAGAGCTTATAGGAAAAGGAATGGAAATGATGAATATAGAAATATAATGCCAGTTATATCCCAACTTGACAATGTCTTTCAACAAATAAAAAACGAGCTAAAATTTGATGAGAATACAAATGATAAGTAAAATAAGTAAATTTTTGCAAGATATAACATCACTATCGCTTGGAAAAGTGAAATCAACAGGATATACAGCAACATACTTTTTAAGCGTTTGTTTTTTTAAATTTAACTAAAAAGGTTATAAGGGATGATGAAAAAGAAAAATAAAAGTTATGCCGAAAGAGTATATAAATATCATCGTATAACAAAGGAACTGGCTGAAGATTTCAGGTTGATGAGGATAAGAAGCAACAGGATTTTGGGGCTTTTAAACCAGCATATTGAAGCTCAAAGGAGGATAATTGAAAGGCTTAAGGATATAGACCCCGATGAAGATAACATTAGCCTTTTAAATCTTATTGAGCAAAGGTTAGATGGGGTTAAAAAATTGCTTCCTTTGCTTGAGGAGAATTTCGCGCTTAATTTTTCGCTTCCTATGGTGTTTGCTCATCTTGTTTATGATAGCTTGCAAGATTTGTTTGGGGACACCGGACCCAAGGCTAAGGAGATAACCCAAAGCAGGGAATATGCCGAGATGATGAAACAGATAAATAAGTTTTTAGAGACAAAAGCCAACGGTTCAAGGCTTGCATATAAAAGCATAAGTGAAATATATGACGCTTGTCTTTCAAATGGAAGCAAAACAACTTGAAATAGCAGATAAATTTATAAGCCTTCTTGTAAGCCCCAAAAGGATACTTTGGGGTTCAAGAGCTGGGGATAACACCCATAACTTATTTGCCTTCTATAGCGATGATAACTATCTGTATCTATATGAGAGATTATACTCGGTTGACCCGTATCTTTACGCTATAAACCTAGATGACCTATCAGCCCAATACTCCGCAGGGAAATACCTTGAATCTATGGGCTTATATACACAGGTTTTATACACTATATTCTTCAGGGTCCTAAAAGACAGGAAAAGAAACCCCAGCCCGATTGTAAGGGCACTTGTTAAGCTTTATATGCGTGAAATCGAAAACAAGATCAGAAATTTAAAACCCGCAGAAATACCTAGGTTTGACCTTGAATATGAGGTCAATCTTGACGAGAATAAGTACCTTACATTTCGTTTTTCCCCGAAAAGATTGAAAAACATTATGGAAATTGTCTATATTTATAGGTTTGATAATGGGCTTATAGTCCCATTCCCAGTTCTTTCATCTCGGTTTGGGCAGCTTTTTAACGATGTCAAAATTGAAGTGTGTGTATTAAAATCTTTAGTGGATGCGTTTGAAGAAAATAACTGTACTCAGGGAAGATGAAGTATATAGCCTACAAAGACGGAAAGTTTATAGCGGTTTCAAAAGATAAATACTATGTAAATCTTATGCCTGAATTTTACGAGATATCGCTTAAACCCCTTAAGATAACACAAACCCAGCCCCGCGAGGCTTTCAGCTTCGTCGCATTAAGCAAAAGGGATGAGTATTTTGCAAATTTTCTTCTAAAACTTGCCGAATTATTATTCAGCAAACCCCGTAAAACTTTAAAGTTTGGCAAATTTAAAATCGTATCGGATTGCAAGATAACAAAAGCATATATATACGCCAGGATTAATATTTTACAGGGCTGGAAAAGAATAATCGGTTTTGAATATGTGTCATACTATCTTGATATATCTGTTAACATCGTTTATGTGTTCCTTGGGAATAGGGTTGTGTATTCGTTTATTTTAAACGATGAATATGACGAGCTTTTAAAAGGCAAAATTGAATCGGTGTATCTGTCCAGAAATTTAAATTAAAAATAAAGTTTTATCCCAATGTGGCTGGGGTTGAAAGAAGAGAATTTGAATTCACAGAAGAAAACTTCAGAAGGCTTTTCCAAGAAAGATATAGATACCTTGAGATAGTTGAGACATCTAGGACAAGCGGCAAGATGAGGCGTAAAAAGGTTTGGACGATAAATTTTAATACATTCTGGCGTAATTTGAAAAAATATAGCGATTATGATATCTTTAGATACGATGTCTCAAGACGAAAGATAACACTTGTTTTGACGGATAAAGATAATGTAGTTTCCATTAGTTTATCAAAATTGTAAATTTAAAATTAAATTTTAAAAACAAATTCGGTAGAGGAAATGGCAAGCGCAGCAGCAAGCGAAATTTTGAAGAATTTTCTAAAGGGAAAAGTTTTATTCCCTCAGAATGCCTCGGGTTCAATCCTAGAGAACGGGTTCGTGTTCTTTGTTGATGGCGACGGGGATAACGAGCTTTATCTTGTAAAAGTTATCCCCGATGAGATAAAATCTGCGATGGAGCTGGTAAATGATGTATTTTACAAGGCGACGAAATCTTCAGGATTTTCAACTTTAATTAACACCGAGGCAGTCTATAAGATATTGAAAACACTTCACCTGACGGATGAAATCGCATCTTTAACATCAAAAGATAGTATTCTAACGGTAAAAGATGTTGAGGCGTGGCGAATTACATACGAAAACCCCGAAAGCCTTGACGACGCCGAAATAAAAATCGAGCCTCTTTCAAAGAAAGATGAAAGGGAATTATTCCGCGATTTCAAAGCTGACATCATAGCACACCTTCTCGGAAGCGAAAATGTAATTAAACTATTTAGCAAATTCATCGGCAATTTGATAGCCTGGTTTATCGCATACAGCCTGATTGTCGACAAAAATAAAAGAGAAAACGTTATAGCAAAGTTTAAGGAAACACTTGATGAAAAACTTGCAAACGATATCGAGAAACTGCTCTCTTCAGGCGATATAAGCTCAATTAACGATAAATTCTCAAGATTATACCGGCGCCTTGGCGATAGCACATCCGGGCTTGTAACATTAGAGCTTAGCCGCTATAAGGAAAGCCAAATCCAGAATATATATCTACTTCAGGATTTTGCATTTTCACATATTCTTTCCATAAGTATGCTTAATAGCTGGTTTTCAATTGTATCCGAAATAGCCTTTTCAGCTGACCAGGCTAAAGGTCGCAATGTTATCTATGAGAAATTTATGAACAAACTAGACAAAAAGAGCATTGAAACAATAGCCAAGTTGTTAGTCTCAACCGAAAAAGGCAAAGGAATAGATTATCAAGATATCGAGTTTAAACTCATTGTCAAAAACCTGTTCGGACTAGATTACGAGGAGTTCGTCTATTCGGCTTATTATGCATATGTTTATATGCTTGCTTTGAAACTTGTATTTACAACCGGGCTTGGGGTGTCTTTAAGTTCTGAAATGAAATTTTTCATCCCGACAAGACAGACATTTGATATATTGCATAAGCTATACGAGCTTTGCACAGCTGCTTATTCGGTTTTTGCAGGATTTATTCTTACTTATTATGACACGGATACTGTTGTTGATACCGACCCTGACGAGGACCGTCTGGTGGTGAAAAACTATGTTTTCAAAGAAGGCGAATTCGTCCCTGAAGGAATACACAAGGGTAAATATCTTGACGTTGAAATACTTGTCCATCCAGAGGCAATTGATAAATTTTCAAAGGAAAATGACCTGCCGTTTACATTTTCCACCGAAGATAAGCCAACTGTGATATATTATCTGCACGAAGCTAATAAAACATATCGGGATTCTTTGATTATATTCGTCAATCAAGGTTATGACCTTATCGTGCTTCTTCCTGTCAAAAAAGTCTCAAGAATTACAACACCTGAAGCTGCTGAGGCAGTCTCCGGTGCCTATGTCATCCACTTGCATACCAAATTCCTTGAAGAACCCATTACATTTGTAAATAAATTTGAAGCAAATCTTGACCTGTCAAAGCTTACTTTCGATGAAATACTAGATTATATAGCGAAAGAGCTAGACCTTACAGCAGGAAAAGCTAAGGAATTTAAAGAGCTTGCTAAAAAAGACCTAGATAAAGCGATTGAAACCTTAAAAGAAGGTAAATTTGGGAAATCTATAGGTAAAAACCAGCTTGTTGTGGATTTAATTAGCCAGCTTGAAGTTGTCAAGCCTTTCTATGAGCATAGCCGAGGAGGCGAAGAAAAAAGTGAATAACAATAAAACATAATTTGGCTATGGCGATAAAGTTTAAAAATTCACAGGTTTCAATCGTAAACTTCAACGATTTCCATATCAACCTTTTTAGGGTTTTGTCAAAGCTTTCAAATGACTTTGGCTTGGATATCGTGATTACAAGCTTAAACGATTCAAAGCATAAAGAGAGGTCATATCACTATAAAGACCTTGCTGCTGATATCAGAACGAAAAATCTATCAGAGGAGATGAAGGATAAATTGTATAAGGCTTTGATGCAAGAACTTGGGCAGGATTATACAGTTATTTTTGAAGACAGGGGCGGAGAAAACGAACACATACATATTCAATTGAAAAACAATAGAAATAAAAAATAAGAAGACAATCAAATGGGGATAACACTTAAAAATTACGTTGCCGAGGCTTCAGAGACAACTCTGGAGAGGAAATTTAAACTTTTGCTTAATACAATCGATTATTTTGCAAAATACAACTTGTTTAATATAGGAAACCTTCTTAAGAAGATATCCATCAGGGTTCATTCTCCTGATGACCCGCTTGCAAAGCTTGTGGGTGGAAGCGTGGATAAAGATGTGCTTTTTTATTTTAGATTTTTTTACTTCCTTGATGCCAAGGAGGATTTAAGCCAGCCAACTTGCTATGTTTCCGCCAACGAAAGAGGTATCCCATATCTTGGAATTGGAAGGCTTGTCAAGGACCTGGTTGAAAACCTGTATGATAAGTTTACAAAGGTTAGCAGCAAGTCTTTTACCCCTTCAACCGTTAATCTTGCCAATGACCCTGAAGTCCAACGGGATTTGACTGCGCTTTATCAAATTCTAAAACACGAAGCTGGACATTTGTTTTTGAACCATCCACAGCGTTTCAGGGAAGCAATTGAGGAAGTAGGTGATATAATAAACGCTGACGGCACATATAACATCAACAAGTTTAACTTGGCTAGCAAGCTTTTAAATCACATAGCAGATTCTATTATCAACAGAAGCATTGACATCGAAGCAATTGGGAAAGCTTTGGGTATAAAAGCCGTTGACCCGGCGGAAAAGATGTATCCACTTAAAACCTATTTTATTGAGATATGGAAAAAATATGCGGAAATGTTTCAACATATGCCCTCTCCACCTGAAGGTTCAATAGGTGATTTTCCAGGTGTTGAAGGGGGTGATACTGGCGGAGACACTGGCGGAGGAACTCACGGCGGGGATGGTGTCACTGGTAAAGAGGTAAAGCCCGGTCAAGGTAAAGAAGGCAAAGGCTCAGGCAAAGGTGGTAGGTCTGGTGGAGGCGAAGAGGAAAAAGAATCCAAGGGCAAAGGCGGAGCTGGTAAAGAGGGCAAAGAGGAAAAAGATAAAGACAAGGAAGGAGGCGCTGGTGAGGGCACTGGCAAAAAAGAAGATACACAACAGGCAAAAGGTAAAGAAAAGGGAGATAAAGGTGAAGGAGAAGGAGAAGAAGATAAAACATCCGACCGTGTTTCAAAAGAAGTAAAGAAAATAATTGATGAAGCAAAATCACAGGAAGAACACGTCAAACCCAGCGAGGGTAAAAACATACCACCTGATATCAGCAGGGGTGTCATAATAGATATAGTCCGCCGTGCTTCACAGGGTATAGGCGTTACCCCGTCTGAAATTGAAGAACTTGTAAGCGTATCCTATCAAAAGAAAAAAATCGAAATATACGACAAGTTCAAAAAAATCGTTGCTGATTTCTTCGGTATGAGCGAGGAAAGACTTGATATAGTGCAATCGCACAAGGCAACGATTAAATACGGCGGCGGTCAATATTTCATCCCAAGATATAAACTGAAAGATAATAAACCTATCCTCATTATCTTTGATACATCTGGGAGCGTATCATCAGAGGTGCTAGAACAATTTATCAATTTCATCCTTAATATAGCAAGAGATTTTAAGTTTGAAGCTTATTATGCGATGATTGACGCAGCCCTTTATCTTGAGGGACCAAACAGACAGCCCCAGACCGCAACACCAGATAATATATCAAGCTTGAAACTTTTCAGGATGTCTAAAAGCGATGTCTCAAAGATAACAAATTACTCCAAGAACTTCAAGTTTAGGGTTAAAGGCGGCGGAGGGACGGTTTTCAAACCGCTGTCGCTATTGGAAAAGGTGAAAAATAAATCGCTGATAAACGGTGTAATCTTGTTAACAGACGGATATGTTGAGGAATTCCCAAGCTTTAACCCTCTAAGGGGTGCTAAATGGCTTGGCATATACACCGATAATAACCCCGGCAAACCCAGCTGGATAACCTGGAAAAAATGGGATGATATCGTAAGATGAAACCGTTATGAGAAAAAATTTATCAGCTGTCCTTGAAAACGCAATAGAATTTAGGGAATTGCTTGAACAATTAGATGAAATTGTCGGGAGACTAATGGCTGATGTAAAATATAAAAGCGAAAGGCTTACAAATGCAAAACGCAAATTTAAGATATTTGTTAAAGGATATAAAAATTTCATCAAGGCTTTTCAAAGGGTTGTTAAAACCTCTGATAACGAGATGATATATAAATATATTCAAACTCTTGCGACTTCATACCTGTCGGACAATCACATTGGCTGGGCTTTATATTGGCGAAAGATAGCCAGAAAATATAAACTTAAGGAACATAGAAAGGAAATTGAAAACTTGCTTGCGCAAATGATAAAAATTTCACACAAACAAACAAGATTCCTATTATCACTTTTATCAAGATGAACTTGAAAGCGAAAATAAAGAAGGTGATAGAGAGGCTTTCCAGAAAATATGGGCAGATTAAGGAATTGTGCGAGATTGGGCAAACGATATGTAGGTTTATGGAGGCAACTATAGAACAAGTGCAAACCGAACTAAAAGTTCCTGATTATACCATAGAAATAAATGCAGGTGCAAAAACCGAATTGCAAAATTATGTTAAAAGAATGCAGGGGCTAGTCGATTTCCTAAGCGAGATATTCCTTGATATCTATGCTGATTTCAGACGAGGTCAGGTTCCAAAGGAAATATCCGAGTTTTCATATCACATCGCAAAAATAGCCGAATCCATACACTATGCTAAAGTTTTACTAGAAGGAAACGTTATTCTGCCCAGAAAATTTGACCTGATGTATTTGAAAAATTTCTGGGGAAACGAACTTAAACAATCGTTTAGTTATTTTTCAAACATTGACAATTACCTTGATGTTTTTTCGGAAAAGACATATATGCTTGCCCTCTCAAATTCAATCGATATTTCCAACTTGCTTACGGAGATAGGGAAAAAGAATAAATCCAAAGGTAGAAAAACGAAAACAAAATCTAAAAAGGTGAAATGATAGGTTATGTATACGAAACATACGGGACGACATTTGAATTTGCAGGGTATATAGAAAAACAAGATGATAACGGCAATCTGCAAAAAATTTATTTCGCACTTATCCCAGATAGCGTCGCATCAAAAAAGACCCTTAGGAAATATAGAGTCGTTGAAATCTCTCAAAAAACTTACGATGAACTTGTTGAGAAAAGATTTGCTAAAATGGCTGGCTCTAAATAGCTTTAATTTTTAAAAGGGGTTAAACAATTCAGGTTAATTTGAAATGACCACAACAACTGCTTCTGTGATTTTGCCGCCTACACCTCTTGGGATTCAATGCAGATTTTGTAATAGCGAAGCTAAAACCACCGTTTATCTTGATGATAGAAGGTTTTTAAGCTTTCCCGAGGATGTAAAAGTGCTTTATTTAATGGCAGGCTCGCCTATTATACCTTTGTGTCAAAGCTGCTATGAAAAATATTACGAAAAATATGCCCCTGCTTTTGAAAGCTTCGATGTATATAGGGTTGATATCACACAGAGAAACGAGCTTGAGAAATTCAGGTATTTTGTCGTAAACTACAAAGGGGAATTTATCAAGCTTGGTGAATGCATAGCTGATGTGATACATTTCATAAACGAAAACCTATCCCCCATCGCAACCAGAAAAGTTTTCAGTTTGCTTGAGAAAGAAAAATTTCATTATATCAAGGTTGAACATACCGAACATATTAAACTCATCTCGCAAAACCTTAAGCGTATAAACCTTTACGAGGCTTTCAGGCAAGGTTATGTTGAGGTTTATAAACTTGTATTTGAAAGCACTGAATACGCTGACCTTGCAACGGTATTTTCAAGCATTGTCCTTTTAACTGCCGAAAGACTTCTGGGAGAGCTGCCATCCCCGGGGAAACTTTTAGACTTCAAGCGAAACATACAGAATTTCTATAAGACAAATGGCGATAAAGTATATTCGCTATTTCTTGCAGCGCTAAAGGAGTCTGAACCTGTTCTAAAATCTTTTATATCAAACCCCGTCATAAAGGGCTTTCCCCCAAAATTTGTCCAGATTTTGAAAAATCAAAAAATAACGATAGATGAATATAAACTTTATCTTGTCGATTTCCTATACGAGGTCTTGCAAAACTTAAAAGGGGTGAGGGTATCATTCCAGGATAACCGCAAATGGTTGCAGGATATTGTAAATGAAATACTTGAAAAGATAAATAGCTTCAAAAATATACCCCCGGAGGATTTAACCGAGAAACAGATTTTTGAATTGCTTAAAAGCGTGAAAGGGTTGCTTAAGGCAATTCTTATTTACGCTCTTACCAAGATGTATGATAAATTATCAAGGACGCAGGTGAAAACATATCACCTTACACCTCAAGGTCAAGTTGAGATTTCACCTTCTGAGGAGGAAGATGACGAGCTTGTCTTGCGCGGCAGCCAAGTGCCTAAGGTCTTACCGCCCGAACAACAACAAGAAGAAAGAAACGAGATTATATTTGCTTTCGCCTTCGGGTTGTTAAATTCCCTATACAGGATATACGAAAAATATATCAAGCCTATGCCACAACAGGGCTATGACTCGCGCCCATTTGCATACACGGTAAGCTGGATAGCATATTCTAAAGCTTTATTGAACCTGTTTTTAAAAGCTGCTCTTGATTTTGAAGACCAGGATGTTGAAAAGATGATAAAAAACGCTAAAACAGCGCTTGATAATAACACGTTAAAATTTGCATATCTAAGCGATAAAGTTTTCGCTATATTATCAGCTCTTATCTATTACTATCGGTATTGTGTCGGCGACCCTTACACATCGCTATTTAAGGGCAATTACAACGAGCCATTTTCGTTGCTTGATGACATCAAAATTGGCATCACGCAACTTGAAAACTGTGAAATGGTTGACTATGATGTATTCTCCGATAAAATCGCTATTTTAAACAAGTTCAGCGAAAAAATACGAGATGTAGTTGATAGCTTGATGATCCAGTTTAAGCTTCTTTTTGGTTATACCAATATGACGCTGGAGGAATTTGTTAGAAAATACACAAATTTTGATAGCGTTGAGCGAATTTATAGGGTTATTTACGCTGGGCTTGCTGGGCTTCTTAGGGCTGGCAAGGCTATAAACCCAGCTAACCTTCAGGCATTTAGAGCTTCCGAAGAACAAGATGTTTTCTCAAGAAGCAACTTCTATAACAAATGGTATAAAACTATGTCGGTTGAAATAGAAAAAATGGTTTATGAGGGATACAGGGAATTCCTCAATGAGTAGTTTGATATTCAAAAAAATTATTTTATATGTTAAATTTAAAAAATTAAAACCTCGTGCGTTTTTTAACGGCTATCGTGTTGTGTTTACAAATGTTAAGACTGAAGAAGCTTACTCGGGCTGGTGGGAGGTTTTACTTAGCGACGAGGTGATAACAGACAGGAGAAAATACTTGACGGGAATCTTGTTAAGACACTTATCCGAAGAGCAAATGCTGAAAGAAGCAGAGCTTGAAATACTTAACATAACAGAGGACGAAGTTCTCGTCAAAACTAAAACTTATCCCTCGGTAATAAGAGCCTTGAAAATTGTCAAAGATGAAGCTGGAAACAAAATAGTTTACTATAACACAACCAAGCTGGGATATATAGAAGATGATAAAGAAGAAATTATTCACTGAAAGCGAGGTTGATATTGAGGCTTTAAAAAGGACAATAGACGGGCTTGATTTACAGCAGCTGCGAACTCTTGCTGATTATGTTCGGCAAAAGATGGATGAGATGACCCGAAAGGGACAAGCCCCAGGGGGATACAGGAAATATATTGAAGCATATTTATTGCTTCTCTTTAAATCCAAATCAAAATATCAACCCCTGGTTGGGAAAGCTGTTTATGATAGAGAAGTAGATAAAGTGTATGCAACCCCGGCAAGAAAATTTAAAGAAGGACAGATAAAACTGGCTGACGAAGGAGACGCTACTATGTATTCCTGGTTTATGTATAATTTATCAAGCCCTGCGGGGGAAGCTTTTGAGCTTTGGGGTCCAGGGCTTGACCTTGAACTTTATTTACTTCCAAAACCTGTGCAGGGGGTAACACCTGAATTGCTAAGAAAGCTAAAAAACGATGGCAAACGCTATAAAATTAACATAAACACAAGGGTATTCCTTGCCCTTGATGTCATTAACGGCGAAAACGCCATAGTCGTGATAAAAGGCTTGAATAATTTCAAAAATTACCTTGCCTCAAAACTTTCCCAGCTTTCAGGAGATAGCTATGATATAGTTAAACTCAAATAAAATAAACTTAATTTGTAGCTATGATACTAATAGCTTTTACAGGTCCTTGGGGTTCAGGTAAGACAACTGCAAGTCAATATCTTCAGGATAAACACGGTTTTAAAAAACTTTCGTTTGGTAAATATATAAGAGAAGAGGTTGATTCTTTTGGCGATGGGTTCATCCTCACTATTGACAAGTTGCGCGGTTTAATTTACACCCCTGCAGGCGTTTTTAAGGTTGATTTTTACGACCCGCAATCTTTAGAAAATTATGCCGAGATAATTACCACAATAAACTCAATAAAAGAAACCTATCCTGATTTCGTTCAAAATTATGAGGATAGGGGTTTAATCCTTGTTAGAGCAACTTCTGAAATAAAAGGCATCTTGCAGATTTGGGGGACAAATATAAGAAGGTTTTATTTTTCGGATGAATATTGGCTCCGTAAAGCTGAAAGCGAACTTGACCCGAGGGAAAACTATGTTATTGATGACTTAAGATTTTTAAACGAAGCAATATGGATCAAGGACAAAGGCGGTGTAATTGTCAAAATCGTTCCATTTGATTTCCCTGATTTGGGCGAAGAAATTATATCAGGTAGAACCATTGACCACAGGTCAGAAAAAGAGCTTGAGCTTATTGAAGCCGATTATGAGATAATTAACCCTTACGGTGAAGTTGAAGAATTCTATGCTGAAATCGACAAAATTTTAGAAAATATCATCAACAAACAAATGGATTTAAAAACATAAAACTTTAAAAGCTATGTATCTGATAGAATTTATTTATTCAAAGGGTTATCCCATAAGCGAATCCAAAGCCGAGGAATTACTGAAAAATTTCAGGAGCAAGTGGGAGGAGGTTAAAGGTAAGGGGGATGAGGTTGCAAGAAAATTTCAGGTTAGGAAAAGATACAGGGATAAAAGCGGGAGGATTAGATACAAGGTTAATTTTAAGGGTAAACCCGGGACAGGTGAGAGATTCATAAACTGTGTTTTAGCCCAGGGTGCAAGAGGTTATGATTTCAGCACGGCTATAGCAATCTGTATGGATATATGCGGTAAAAAGTATAAAGCGAAAAAAGGAGAAAGACATCCTTGCTTGCCAATTGCCCAGATGGTGAAAGCAGCTTATAGAAAAACCAAATAATTTGCATCGTGAAACCTTTAAAATTTGCAATTTACATACACCAGCACGATAAACTCGGGCTTGAAGGCTATGTTGATGACCCTTATCTGGAATTTGATTTCTTCCCTGAAACTTGGAACTTGCCCGAAATACAAGCTGAATATGCTGAGACAAGCTTTTGGTATTCAACAAGTAGCTTTCTAATCTACAGGGGGACAAAACTTGGCGTTGACCAAATTATCTTGTATGTCATTGCTAATTCCGAGAAGGAAAGCCCCAAGTTAATTGAAAGGATAAACCGAGCTAGAGCCCTTTGTTTCCCCAGAAAGCTTGGGGGTAATGTTTTACTGCCGCCACCTCGTGTATGGTTTAGAGTTTGGGATTGGGACAACGGGGTTTCCTCAGGCTTGACATCTGGTGTGGGAACAAATCCTAAAAAGGGGATTGAGCGAACTTATTATCTTTTAGATATATCACGAAATTTTGGCGCCGTGCTTGTAAGGGTTGAGTCTGTGCTTGTTCAGATTCTTCAGGCTTTTCCAAATGGTTTGCCACGGCTTGCCGAAATCACGTTTTCTTACAGAGAAATTCAGTTCCCATACAAAACTATTACGATGTCCGATATCCTGAAAAGCATTGTTAAGGTTTCAGGCGATTCAAATAAAATAGAATTTGAATAACCAAAATTTGACGAGTTCCTATGGAAATGAAATATCAATTCATAGGGCTTATATCGACTCGGTTTTTCGCTCTTTTGTTGATAATCATATTGTCTTTCTATTTACTGATGACCAATAAATTGACACCTGATATGTATGCAAATATAGTGGTTATATCTTATGCGATATATGTTGGTGGCAGAAGTATAACTCACGCTTTTGAATTGAAAAATAAAAACAACGGTGGGAAATGAGACGGGAAGATAAACTTGATGAACTTGTTAAAATAACAAGCGACATCAAGGTAACGATAGCACATATCCAATCAAAACTTGAAGCGCTTGAAGAGAAGATAGATAAGCAAAACGGGAAACTTTGGGAACACGATAAGGAAATCAGACAGATAAGCGAAACAGTTGCCAAAATTTCATCACGAAAGGAATATGTATTCTGGGGAGTTGCTTTCCTGCTTAGCTTGATACTTGCGATTGCAAGTTTAATTTTGAAGATAACTCATTAATAATTTGATGAATGAAAGTTATATTTAGAAAACAAAAATAAATAGCCAGGAAATATGAAAGACTTGCTTTTAACAACACTTTCATACGCAATAAATATATACTTGAAAGAGGAGAAAGAAGAGGAAAGAATTGTAAATGCTGCCAAGGTTCTTATCGAACTGCTGGAGGAAATTAATAAATTGAAAAAGGCTAATGATGAGCTCACGGCTAACCTGGAGAAGATGATTGGGGTTTACCCGGAGATTAAGAAGCTATGGGATGAGATAAAGGCAAACAACGAGAAGATAACAGTTCTTTCGCAGCAAGCAGAAGTGGGCAGGAAGGAGCTTGGCGAAGCAGGGCTTGAGGCTGCAATCAGAATGCTTGAGGAAAAATTTGATACGCTTACAGAAGCTGTTAAAACCTTTACAACTACCTCGGGCTATAAACTTGAGAGAATCACGAAAGTAGCCGAAGGTATTTTCTCAAAACTGACAATTGCTCACGGTGGATATAGGTTCAGCAAGGAGGACTTTGAGAAATTTTATGAATATGTTCTTTCATTGCTTAAAAAGGTTAAAACCGTTAAAGAAATCAACGAGGTAGTTGATAAAATCGGCAAAATGTTTAATAAGATAAAAAGACAATCGGAAACGCTTAAGGTTGAGATAGAGCTTTTTGAAATGCTCACAGAAGAATTCAAGAAGACAATAGATAAGGTTTCAAAATACCCCAAAATCAACCTTTATAATGAGAGCTTGCTTTTGAATGTGCCTCAAGATTTAGTTTTCGAAGAGGTTATAGAGAAGGGATTAGTTGGCAAGTTTAAAGAAACAGGTAGAAAAATTTATGCCATTTTCTCGTTAATATGGGATAAGGTCAAAAGAATTTATCAACGTCTGGTTGAAAAAATTAACGAAATTATCTTTACAGTATCCGACATTTTATACGGGATTGAACAATACAATGTCCTGCTTGATACCCTTGAAAATAAAGTAAAGGAATTGGAAGAAATTGCCCAGGAAGCAAAATAAATTAGATCCGCAAAGTTTTGACGAAGCCGAGGCTAAGGAAATTGTAATGGAGGAGATTAAAAGATTGAGGAAGGATATAGCAAGCTGGTATTATAAATACCACTACGCAAGAGCAAAACTATATAAACTCGTCAGGGATTATGTTTATTTCAACCTTTATGTTGACCCGAATTTTTTGGATAAATTTTCTGAAGCCTCGGGGTATTCGAAGACCGGTTTGAAACATTTTATCTTTGGGAGCAGGCAGGTTACAACTTATCTTGTTGAAAAAATTTATCGCTATATAATGAAAAATGAGGCTGAAAATTTACGAGATTTACCTCAAGAGGTTAAAAAGGAGGATTGATACCATACATTACTTGAATTTCAACATTGACCTTAAGGGATGTCGGGTTTTTTCTTTTAAGGATGGGGTGTCCATCAAAATGGGCTCAAAAGGGTTCTGGATTAGCATCTTTGTCTCTCTTGTCTTCAAATTCCTTTTTTTGAAAGTTTTCAGATTTGAAATAACTCAAAACGGTAAAACGAAAGTTTTTTACTCCCTTTCGGCAGCAAGAGGCTTTAAAAAGGCAATATATAAATCCGATATCATAGATGTAAATTCACAGGCTAAAAAACAAAATAGCTTTTAAACTATGAAACTATATTACAGGAACATCCACGGACATTACGACCTTGTCCCCAAGGGCGGCAATGTCATCGAGCGAGTCGTTGAAATCAAGGATACTCTTGGTTTGATACCTTATTTCAAGGTTTTGCCAAATTTTGATGTTAAAATCATCTTGGATTTTGAAAACATAGAACCCGTAGGCGAGCTCGTCGCATTTCTCAAGGCACAGTTTGAAACCGGCAAGCAGCTTAGCGGCATACTTATCACCGAGGGTAAATTTTTAAACGCTTTCTTTGACCTTGTTAGAAAACAAGATTTTAATATACCCTTCTGGCTTGATAAAGGAGCCTGGGCTAAGGCTGATGATTATGTAAAGGGGAAGGCAAGCGGCGTTATAATCAACTTCAGACAAAAACTTGGCGAAATTTCACGAAAAAAGTTTATCGTGTTAAATTCTGAATATAAGGACAAGTTTATATGGCAGTTTAGCTTTGAAAATGAAGATGATTTCGGATTTTTTGAGAAAAATAAGAGAAAGATATCGCTTTTTGATGCGATAACCGCAGACTTTGGCGTTAGCGTATCAAAGGATTTGAGATTTAAAATCCAAAGGTTTAACAATCTCTTCCAGAACATAATGAAAGACAATGCAAAATGAGGAGATTTTTGTATGTATACCACAAACCCACGCTTGCTCAATTTGCAAGCATTTATCTTATCGTGAATTTTAAAAACGCAAAACTGGTGGTTGATAAGTATAATTCTAGCATTGATTTTTCATCTGGAGATGAATTCTACTTGATCGGCAGGGAAAATAAAATTTCGTCTTATAACAACAGCAAGATAAAATTTAAGTTTGGGATACCTGACGAGCTTGTCCATTATGTAAATCACGATGCCCTGCTTTTTGACCAGACGCTTTCATTTGTTTTCAACGAAAAAGATGAAAATTACGAAAAGAATATATTTGCAAGCAATTTCTTAAGAAAAGTTGTATTTAACAACGCAAGCGAATATTCGCTGTTAAGGCTGTATTTCTACTATCACAGCGAAAATTCGCAAAATTTACAAGAATTTTGCGAGTCTTTTCTTAAGGAGGTTGATAAAGTATTCAAAATTGGCGTCCTTATGTATAAATCGCTTCAGGAATTTAAGAGCTTATCGATAAATCGTATAGTAACTCGTGGCGGGAGAAGCTATGCAATCTATTGGGGTAAAAATGACCCGTTTCTATACAGGTATCTTTTCGACACTGTTGATGTGATTGTCTATTACAATCCTTTTAAAAAGAGGCTTGGTTTGTTGTTAAATAAACGAACGGACCGAAACTTTACAGAGAAGATGATCAATGAATTTATGAAGGAGTTCAAAGGTTATAAAGTCAAAAGACTTGATTACACAGTTTTCGTGACTACGGATGACTGGCAGCGTGAAATTGAAAAATTATCATTGCTGGTGGAGAATATCTTTGAGAAAAATAGTCTGCAATGAGCAATGAGCCAAGGCTTTAAATGGACCCCGGATATATTTTACGACCTTATAACAACCCCGCTTGATGAGTTTGTCAAAAAATATAAAATAAGCCGAGCTTACGCAAGAAGATATAGGAACTGGGCTAAACTTGTTATCAGTTCAATTCTTGCCAACTCAAGCAATAAAAATATCGTTGATGTATTAAGCGAATCTGCCCTATCGCTTGGTATAGAGGAATATCTCCCAGTTCTTGCTTCCAGCATACAGAAGAAAGAGGAGCTTGTTGAAAAATATAAAGAGGTTGAGCTTTTAAGAGAGCAGAACAGGTATTTGAAGAAGATAAATAAGCATTTAATCAAGGAGTTAAGCGAGGTCAACACTGTTATATCGTTTATTCAAGAAAACCTCAAAAGCTTTGAGCCAGTTCCAGTGCCGCCGCCCCAAATTCCCGATAACAAGGTCGTCGAATCCGTTGTCTGTTTGTTTTCCGACTGGCACATTGGGGAAGTTATAAAAAAATCAGAAGTCAACGGGCTTAACGAATATAACTTTGAAATCTTTACTAAACGGCTGGAGTATCTTATAACGAAGATCATAAAATTTACCAAAAAAAATATGGTGGCACACGTATTTGACGAGCTAAATATATTCTTCCTTGGCGATATGGTTTCAGGTATTATACACGATGACCTTGTGGAGACAAATCAAATGTCAATAGTTGAACAAACAATGCTTGGGGCGTATGTGACGGCACAAGCTCTGCTTGAACTTGCTATGAACTTCCCTAAGGTGAGGGTGTATTGTATCGTCGGCAACCACGGAAGGCTTAAAAGGACAAAATATGCCAAAAGAAAACAGGTTGACAACTGGGATTTCATATTCTATCATTTCCTAAAACTTTTTCTTGATAAACAGAAAAATGTTGAATTCCATATCCCAGAGTCTACGACTGCCGTGGTTGAGGTCAAAGGACATCTTTTTGTGCTATTTCACGGCGATACTATACGACGCTGGATGGATATACCTTTTTATGGGATAAACAGGACTGCTTTAAAACATATAGAGCTGGGGGCAAGCCAGGGGAAATTTTATAGATATTTTGTGATGGGGCATCATCATCAGAAGATATCTTATCAAGAAGGGCTGGGCGGCGAAAGGATAATGAACGGATGCTTGTCAGGTATATCAGAATACGCATATCAATTCCCCCTGGTTAGCAAGCCAGTTCAGCTTATGTTCGCCGTCCACGAAAAATACGGCAAGACCTGGGAGCTTCCAATTGATGTCGCCTTTGGGGACAAAGAGATAAAAAAATCAAGATATGTAATACCGAAGCTATCTGATTTCAGCTTTGACCTTGAAAAAATAATAAAAATAATCAACGGTGGTGCAAAATGAGCGGGTATTACTGGTTTGGTTTCGGGCTGAAATCATATACGCTTCAAGATATAGTAGATTTCGGCGGCAACATTCTAATTGACGCCGAAGGAAATGTCATAAGCTATGAGAAAACTAACGATGGATATTTTTGTCGTATTTTTAAACCCGGCAACGCAGTTGGATATTATTATCTTGTCTTCGAGGGCAATATGAAAGAACTTGAGATTTGCATAGGTGCTGATGAATTTTTATCTTATTACTCAAATTATAAAGTTTGCGAAAATGGAATGATAGAGGCACAAAGAGATGACAAAATATACAGGTTTAAATTCAAAAAAGATAAAATGTATCTTCTAATTTAAAACAAAAAATGAAAAACGATATGGCTCTTAAATCTATCAGAGGTTTTCTGCTGGTCAAAGCCAGCTGGGATGATTATATGAAAATTTCTCGTTTATGGGTTCCAACAGATGTGAGTTCAAAAGGAGTAATAGTTGGCGAGGTCGTAAGTGTTGGCGACCCAGCAATAGGATATGATGGCAAGCTATATACGACAGAGGGGATAAAAGTCGGGGATAAAATCATTTTCAATGTTTTAGAGGCAACTGAGATATTTACTCAAGAACAAGGACGATTGTTTAGGGTCCCAGTTTCGGCTGTTTATGCGGTGCTTGAGATTTCCGATGAAAGCGGTGATAATACGTCAGAATAAAAAAATAGGGGAAAACAATGATGGCAAAAGAGATTAGCCTTTACCGCAAACTTGTCAGAAAGCTTTCAAAACTTCTTAATAAGTATGACTATGTGAATAAAGATTTGGTTAATTTCTTGGGCAATTTGTATGTCGTAAACGATGAGCTGCAAAAATTAACAAAACAATTTGATACATACGAAAAACTTCACGAGGAGATAAGGCAAAAGATACAGGAATTGAATTCAATCTCCAGCTTGCTTTGTTATGATGAAAATTATTCGGAAATTTTAGCGCTGCTAAACGAGGCGGTAAATTTGGAAGAAAAGCGTAAGAAAATTATCTCTAAAATTAAATCGCGAGTTGATGAGATAAAAAACAGAAATAATATGCTCTTTTACAGATTTGTTTATGGATTTACCGAATATGTATATGCTGTTTTGAGAGTGATGTGGTTTGATTTCGCAAAAAATTCTCTCCCCGGGAAGATAGATTATTTCGAAAGCCCTGAATACAGGGAATTTATGAAGGATATAAATAAAATGAGCGAATTTTATACACACCTGCGAAATAAATTTTTAAGCAAATGAAATGTACCCGAAAGTTGCCCTTGGACAACTTGAACAGGTGATTAACTCGGTTATAAACGAAAGGTTTAAGAATCTAAGTTTTTGGTTTGCTATTTTTAATCCGTTTAATTTCCCGGTTGTAAATTACATTCAACGGAATCTCAAAATGAGTTTAAATATTGTTGATTTTAAATTTTTCACTGATGGGATAAACCCTAAAGAATCAATTTTGTATTATAGTTTCGCATCTTATGATGTTGAAAGCTTTTTGAAATTTGAAGAGGAGACCAAAAATTATCCATTTAAGATCATCGTGTTAGGGCAGCCGCAAAACTATTCGTTTTGGTATTCGGGGAATTATCTTAGCGAATACCTAAAATATGAACTTTACCCTAAACAAGAAGAGATTAAAAACGATATTTATTTATCAACTGGATGCCCTCATATTTCCCTTTTCTATTCGCTTGCAAGCGAAAGCTTTATGGATATATCAAATCTTTATAAGGTTGGCGAGGTTTGCTGTAGCAAACTACCGGAGGATGTAAAAAAATACCTAATAAAAGGGATTGACCCGGCTTTGGGTAATACATTTATCAAATTCAAAGATAAATACGCAGTCTATTTTGAGAGCAATAACGGAGTTAATACCCCAGATTTTTATATCTATTACCTGTCGGTTTTATCACTGCTGGTTTTCAATGGCTCGTTTAATAATACCCAGGAAAGCATAAACAATTTAAAAAACTCAAATGAGCTATTTAAATCCTCAGCTATTGAAACCCTTAAATTTGTATATAAACGAGTTTCTGCCAAAGAAAAGAAGAATATTAAAAAAGCTATTCAATTTCTTTCAAAATAACGAACCTTACCCGAAAGATAGGTTAGGCGAAGTCCTTGACCTTAACTTTTTTATTTTCCCGGTTTTGCTTAAAACTTCTGTTTTTTATACTCAAAATCTTTTACCGCTGTCATCAAGTCATTTGTCAAAGGATGCTTATAGGGTTAAGATATCAAGATACGCTAAGGTTTTTGAAAGCGATACAGCTGTGAGCATATTACACGAGATTTTGCATATAGCTTTGGGGCATCTGTTCTTTGTTATGGAAGCCGACAAAGAAGATAAAGATGACTATCTTAGACGGTATCTAGCCTGCGAGTATACGGTTTTAAGGTTGCTGATGGACCTTAACTGCAAACAAAAGTGGTATGAAGGCTTAATTGATATATTTCACAGCGTTTATGATAATCTGGGGAAGATTAAAACTTTTGATTTAAATATCCGCAAGATTTATAAAGAGTTTAAAACGCCAAGGTTTAAAGAGCTGATTAAAGCTCTAAAAAACGGCGGGGTTTTGTTGCTTTCTGAATCTTCTAAAAAGATTAAGCCCCAAAATAGAATACAGAAACAAGTTTTCCATTTGCTTGTTAAAGCCAAAGGTGGCAGAAACATCCTTATCGTTGATTTGTTTATGTTTTTCTATCTTGATGGGTTTGAAACCAAACTTAATTATATAGTCAATAAATACAAAATCGGATACATAATAATTCACGGGTCAAGTATTCTCTATCTTGCAAAGCTCTATGGTTTCAGCTTTTTGCCGGTTGAAATATCTGATGTTGTTAAAAACAGATGGGTTAAAGACCTCAGAAAATATATTTCGCTTTTTAGGCGACAAAGGGTTTATTACTTTGGCGATATGCTTTCACTTGGCACAAAAGAGATTGAAACCCTCAAAAAATTCAATACGACTGCCCTTCTCCCAATGGAAATAGTTAAGTTTATACCCGCAAAAATTCTAAACCGCATAAAATCAAATATTTCCCTGTTGTTCGTTTAAATTTTACTCGAACCTTCTATTTTGTTTTTAGGGCTCTTTTGTTTAATCTAAAATAAAAAAAGTCCTGTTTTTATGATACCCTCAAAGTTGCTTAAACTTGTTGAAAAATTTCAAAAGTTTGAGGTTCTAAAACTTGACTTCACCCCTCAGGGCGTTGTTTTAAAGGACAAGGTTTCAAGTCGGTGGAAATCGATTTCCACTTCGGGGCTTGTGAAATTTTATCGGGAGGCTCTATTTTATAATGCTTACCTTAGGTTTACTGAGTTAAATGGCGAAGCTGGGCTTAAGGCTTTCTTCATTGAAGGCAATAGCGTGTATGATATGTTCAAGAGCATATATTCACGCTTTAGTGTTAGTAAGCACATAGATTTTGCTTTCTCAAAACTTCGTAAAAAATTCGGAAGCGAAATAATTGTGAAAACCCTTATTTATCTTGCCCGAACCTGGCGCGAGGATAACCCCTTTACATATAAGGACCTTGACTTTTGGTGCAATCGGGTGATAAAACTTGAGAATATGCTGAAAAAACTCAAGGGGTTTTACTATGGCGATTATATGTTCGATATCCCGCTTTTTAGGATAAAAAACGATGATGTGCAAAATTTGACGCATATAGAGGTTGATGACGCGCTCAATATCATAACCGACAAACCTGTAAGTGTTGAGGTTTACGAGGATAATCTTGAAATTTGCATTGAAATTTCAAAAAGCAAAGACTACGAGCGGATTTATCTGATAGATAAAGGTATACTTTATGATAAAGTTATATTTTGCTATGCTTTCCCCGGCATTGATTACATCACAATCGGGGTCAGATATAAGTACAACCAGCAGGGCGCGAACACCTTGGGCTATAAAATAGAGCTTGCTAAACTGCCGCTTGGATTTAATGAGAGAATTCTATCTTTTAACAGGGTCGATGTATCCGATATAGACGATAATCATCTTTTTAATTTGATTAAAACGCACTATTTGAAAAGGAAATTTTTCGTATGCAATGTATCATCTAATTTCAACATCTTGAAATTTTTATCATTTTTATCGCAATTCATTCAGTTTTATTATACAAGTGGATATATTTACGAGCAAGGGGCAAGCCTTGTGATGGATTTGAGGAATAATAAATATATTGACGAGGTTTATTCGCATATTTATTATACGCTTGAGATGGCTCCGGAGAATTTCATCGTTTTTGTTAATTTTGATTTTCATCAATTTAATTGGCTTAAAAATCTTTTCAGCGAATATCCTAAATTAAAATTTGCCCAGTTATGATAAACTTTGAGGAAATTGCAATAGCAAGGTTATTAACTAAAGAGAAATTTTTGATTTATTCCCAGCTTCATCCCGACCTTTTTATTGAATTTCGCAAAGTTTACGAGTTCATCATCGATTTCTATGCAAAAAACAAGACATTGCCAAGTCAAAAAATCATATCTGAAATTTTTAATATATCTTTCAACGACGATGAGACGATTAGCGATGATTTCATCATAAGCTATCTTGAAGATAGAAAGCTATATTCGGTTTTGGGCGATAGCCTTAAAAAGGCTGCCAATCTTTTAAATCTTGGGACCCCGGTAAGAGATGTCCTGGCATATTTACAGGACTCAATTTCTCGGGGCATTACGACAAGGGTTTCCCATCAAGGGAAAACGCTTGATGTCGCATATCAGGGCTTTTTTAGCACATATATGAATAATTTCAATGGCGCTGTCAAAATCCCAGTGCTTTGGGATAGCGTCAATTTCTTATCAAATGGTGGGATATCCCGTGGCGAATTTCTTGTCATTGCAAGCCGCCCTGGGACAACCAAAACCTGGAGCCTTTTGTTATCTGCTTTTTACGCCTGGACAAATAACTTCAAAGTTTTATTTATATCCCCGGAGATGACATCGTTTTCAATACTTTCAAGGCTTGTCTCATTGATTTTGAATATATCATTTACAAGACTTAGGACAATTACCATCGAGCCTGATTTGCTTTTAAAATTTAACGATATCCTTCAGGATTTAAATTTAGACCCGGCAAATTTCATCATTCTTGCGGATGACTTCGATAGGAATGTTGATGCCATCGAAAGGGCTATAGATGTTTATAAACCAGATGTCGTTTGTATTGATGGGTTGTATCTGTTGCAATCGCGGATGAAAACCGGACCTTTATGGGAGAGGACAAAAGAAGTGGTTGATTCTTTGTCAAGGTTTTCAAAGTATTATAATGTATCAATAATTTCCACAACTCAATTAAATCGCCAAGCTATAACAGCTGATGACCCGTCTTTTATCGCTTACAGCGATGCTATCGTCCAGGATGCAGATTATATATTCTCAATTGAAAAGATAGCATCGGCTGATGTCATAAAATCATTGAAAAAACAAGGCTTTGATGTCCTTGAATATCTTGACAAATCATTTGTTAATTCTTCCGTTTCGTTTTATCAAATATTCCCACTTAAAATAAGGGATGATTCGCCTAATTATAAGCTTTTTGTGGGGCTTAGCTTTTCAGGCGGGATATCGTTTTTTGAATATCTGATCCCGCAATTTGATATTGAGCTTAGGGTCAAATACGTCTTTAGGAATCTAAATATATCTGACAGTTCAATTTTCATCGCAAAAGGTTCAAACACTGATAAGGTTTTTGTGCCCTCGGGCAAGATTGTTGTGATTAAAGATTTTTATAGTGGAGGATTAAATTTTAAAAATATCTTTGATTACATATTGTCCTCATCAAAAAGTCAATCTTCAACGCCACAAGACGAAGATTTAGAAAAAGAAAGTCCGTTTTGAGCTATGAAATTTGACGATATCGCAAGGGCTTTGGGATTACAATATAAAATAACCTCAACGGGTAATTATGTATTAAATTGCCCGTTTGCCCCCTGGACTCACACCGGAGGCAAGGACGAAAACCCATCATTTACTGCACTTGATGTCAATGATGGCTTTATATTCAACTGTTTTGCCTGTGGGGTCAGGGGCAACCATTTCAGATTCTACGAACTTGCCCAAAAATATAATTTCGCATCGCAAATATACGATCTGTTTAAAGATAGGTTTTGGGATATAAAAATTGACGATTTTGACCCGTTTAAGCATTATAAAAGGTTTAAATTTAAAAAGACTGAAGGCGAAGCTGTTAAAACTGATTATGAAAAAATAAAAGACAAATTGCTAATTTATCATTCATATCTTAAACAGCGTGGGATAGATGAAAAAATTGCGTTTGCTTTCTTGCTTGGCTATGATGACGAGAAAAAAGGTATAATTATACCTGTTTACGATATCAATTTAAACCCTGTTGCTTATTCGCTTAGGTTGATTAACGAAAACAATCCGTCTCTTAAATATTTGCACGAGAAATATTACAAAGTCTCTGAATACTGGTATGCCGAATTTTTGCTTAACCCTTTAGTTCAAGCATTTTACTGGAAGAAAGAACCCCCGATGGAAAACGACAACAAAGGAAAGTTATATGTTGATTTTATTTCGGATAAAGTAGATCATTATCTTGATTATTCGGTTTTGTTTATAGTTGAGGGCTTTTTTGATGCTATGAAGATATTTTCTTTTAACTTTCCAGCTATAGCTTTTTCAGGTGTTCCGACAGTTACTTATAGGAGAATTTCGGTTTTGAATGAATATATCAAAAACTTTAATTATTTTATCGGCAATAGCGGCAAAATTCTGTATCCTCGTATAATAGCCCTGACAGATGGGGATGAGGCAGGCAAAAAATATGTTGAGCATTTCCAGAAAAATTTAAAACCCCACGTTTATAATCTTGTTTGTTTGTACTGCCCCAAGGGTATGGACCCGGGGGATTTCAAAGACAAAAACGAATTCATTGAATTCCTCAAATCAAACAAAATATACCTCTGATATGAAAAGAAGTATCAACACGAAGGCAAAGGGTGATAGCTTTGAAAGGAAAGTGGCGAAAATTTTTACAAATTGGTATGGTAAAACGGTAAGACGAACACCCCTTTCAGGGCAAATTGCTATTAAAAGCGATATAATATCAGATGAAGATTTTCCGTTTTTAATCGAATGCAAGAAGCACGAAAGGTTTTATCTTGAAGAGATACTTTCCTCGGGTGTAAATTTTAGGAAAATGCTTTTAGATATTGAGGACCAAAAAAATTCATTATTTTACAAAGAGAACAAAATTCAGGCGATTATTTACTCAAGGAGCAGAACATCTATATATATTATTTTGCCCGAAAGGGAATTTAAAAAAGTTAAGACGGAAGTAAGGGAGCGTATTTTGAAGGATTTAAATTGGATAATGCTGAAGTTTAAAGATATGAATTTTTATGTGTTTTTGCTTGCCGATTTTTTGAGGGAGATAAAACCAAGTGAAATTGGGAACTAGTATTTTGAAATTGATTAGGAATTTTTTAAAATAAATTGATTTTATTTTAAAAACTAAAAGGTAGATAGTTATGGCGACATTATCGCAATTAATAACAGGTGGTCTTCGTGAAGCCCTTCGTAAAGGGCTTGACCAGCCCATTCAGCCCGTAAGCACGGTATATCGTTTTTGGATACCTGTAGGGCAGGCAAAAAAGATAATTTTCCTAGACGATGCAAATGAAGTTCCATCAGGTTATGAACACGAAATTTTGTCTGATAATCGATATTATGCTTTATGTTTGAAAAACTTTACAAATAAGTGTCCTCTTTGCGACAGAAATATCAAAAGATATTATGTTTCTTATTTTACCGTCATAGACATAGATGGTTACACGGCGAAAGATGGAACGGTCAGGAATTATATCAAAAAAGCTTATGTGATGAAGTCAAAAGCACGTGATATCTTTAGGAATGTCATCCGTGTTAAAAGCGAAGTTGCAGGGGTTAATTTCTCAACAAAATTTGCTATGTTCGTTGTATCAAGAGCTGCGGCAAATTCACCATCAACGGGGGATGTCTTTGATTATGTTAGGCATTTTACCCTTGATGAAATGAACAAAATGGTTGAAGAAGGTAAGATTGATAGCATTGACCCGATACCAGTGGAAAAAATGGTCAATTTCATAAATAACCCTGATGATTTACTCTCTTGGTATGAATCCATTGCAATTGAAATTGATGCGGAAACCGAGGAGGAATCCGAAGAAGATGTTCAACAAAATGAGGTGAAAGATGTTCAACATCTTTATAAAGGAAAGATACCTTTCTGAAGCAAGAGTTGATAGGTTGTTTTGGTTCAAAAAGGCTCCCGGGGTTAGTTATAAGGATATTTTCAAGTATTTTGTCATCTATCAACATCCATATCGTTCTGTGAATAAAGATGCTCAGCCTGTGCCGATTGTTTTGTATGAAGAGGTTGGAGATTACATAGGGATACCCCGGGAGTGGGCTCTTGAAAAAATCGCAAACTATGACACGGGCTTGTTCAAGGATAACACAACTCTGGGGGACAGTATATATCCTGAAAACTTTGTTTTTGAGGGCAGCTTGTATCCTGAACAGAAGAATGCTTGCGAAAGGGTTTTGCGTGCTTTCAACTTGCGGTATGGTGCTATACTTTCTGCCCCCACGGGCAGCGGCAAAACCGTTATGGGAATTTATATCATCACAAAACTTGCTTGTAAGACATTAATTGTCGTCCATAAAGAATTTTTGAAAGAGCAATGGATTAAGAGATTTCAAAAATTTGCCCCCAGGCTTCGTGTTGGCATAATCCAGCGAGATGTAGATGAAACGGCAGGAAGCGATGTCGTTATCGCTATGATGCAAACGCTTGTATCTAAAAGATATAGCATCAGAGATGCGTTCGGACTTGTGATTTTTGATGAAGTTCATCACGTCTCGGCTCCTGTTTTTTCGCAGGTTGCGAAGATGTTTTCTGCTAGATATCGTCTCGGGTTGTCCGCAACCCCAAGACGCAAAGATGGAACAGATGAAGTCTTTCTATGGCATATAGGACCTGTCATTAAGTTTGAGGATATAGCTGTTTTAAAACCTTTCATCTATAAAGTTTCACTTGATACATACCTTCCGCCGCTTGAGTTTTTGCAAAACGAGGATGTTCCGCTTGAAGTGGTTTTGAAATTTCTTGTAAACAATAGAGCAAGAAACGAAGCTATAGTTGATATCCTTACACAAGCTCTTGAGAGAAATAGAAAGGTTTTGGTCTTATCTCACAGGAGAAAACATATAGCAAAGCTTTACGAACTTCTCGTCAGGAAGTTAAATGCCTTGGGCATCAGCAAGAAGGTTGCATTTGCAATTGGAGGCGTCTCAGAGGAGGAAATCGAGGAAGCAAGGAAGGCTGACGTGGTCTTTGGAACTTATCAGTATGTTCAGGAGGGTTTTGATATTCCTGAGCTTGACACGTTAATTCTTGCTACACCTGTTTCGGACCCAACCCAAGCCATTGGTCGTATTTTAAGAGTTGTCCCGGGTAAAAAGACGCCAGTAGTTGTTGATATAGTTGATAACACAAGCTTGAAATTACAACAGCTGTACAATAGACGACTATCGTATTATCAAGCAAACGGATGGAACATCCCTTTAAAGGAAGAAGTTGATAGGATAAACTCTGAAATAATTAAACAATATGTAAATCAATTAAAATAAAAACAAAAGGAGGTAACCTTATATGCCGAAAGGGAGAAAGAAGGTAAAAAACGGCAGCGAGACAAAGGCAAATGCAGTGAAAATCAAGGTTCTTTCGAATTATCCCTCTATTCCCAATTCTGACGAAATCATTGAGATAAAGCAGTTTTTAACTCAGCCCGCGAAGGTTGGTTTTGGCGCTGGGTATACGTTCTCGGGTAATTTTCAAAGCTTTAGGGTTTATGTTTATGCTGAAGTTCCCTGCTATCTTGAGGAAATTGAAAAGGCATATTTATACGCTAAGGACACTGTTATAAACAAACTTCTTGAGCTAAGGAAGGAAATAAAAGGAACTAATGGCGATTATGAGGAGTAGATTGTTTTTGCTGGATTTGTCCGGAGGACTTAGCGATAGGATTTTAATTTGGGGTCCTCCGGATGCCGCTAAATCTGCCCTTGCTTGGTATTTTGCATCTGGAACGGAGAAAGAGGTTATTTGGATTGATAACGATTTGCATTTTGAAAGCTCCTTGTATGCCCAGGGTAGCGGGTTTAAAGTGTATAAAAGCATAACTGTTGATGATTTTACAGATATAGCTTATTCCTGTAAAAATTGCGTTATAGTCGTTGATTCGCTTGCTTCTTTCGCCGAAAAAGATTCTGCTGAATTGATAATCAAACTTGAAAAATTTGTTTTAAAATATGCTTATGATTTGCCTCTTGTTCCCAAAGACGAACGCAATATGTTCATTTTTATTGACCAGATAAGGTATAATGAAACAAATTCGGTTTTAAACACTGCCGTTTCGCGTGGGGCAATTAAGGCTTTTGTGGGTCAGGAAATCCTTACGGTAAAACTTGATACCGATAGATACAGAGGTTATGTCCTCAAAAATACTCTGGGAAAGGCAAGGTTTTATTTTAATTTCTCTTTGGTTTTTGAAAATGGTGTTTTATCAGGTGTTAATGACGAGGAGGATTTTCTTGTCTTTAAAGATGTTTTTAAGTTTGACGGGAGCCGGGATGAGGCATTGGACCGTTTTCGCTTTTGCTTGCACGAATTTAATAAATTAACTTCTCAAGAGATGCTTGTCCTTCAAACGAGAGTATTTAATTGCTTATAAAAACTTAAATTTATAAAAAACAAGAGGTTTTATGCTACAAAAGTTTTTAGCAAGCTCGCAACTTAAAATAAAAGAAGATAACGATGTAAGCGATAAGCTTCTCAATATATACGAAGTTTCTGAAACGGTTGATATTGAAGACTATTTACGCGCACATAATATATTCTACGCTTGCCCACGCGAGAACTTCTTGACAAAAGTATACGAAAGGGAAAAGGTTAGGAGTTTTAGTGCAAAAGGCAAGATTTCGGTTATTTTGGGCTCTTTTTTTCAGCACGATATAAGGGATAAGATGAAATTTTTCTATCACGATAACAAAGAGTTTTATCTTGTTGGGAAATGGACTTGTAAAAACTGCAAGAAAATTTACGGGGATGACACAACCTGGGTTTTACCCCCGGGCGTATGTTCTTGCGGAAGCACAGATTTTGCCTATTGCGAGGTATCATTTAAAAATGATGAGCTGTATCTTAAAGGTTCTGTCGATGGAATTTTAAAAGTTTATGATAGAATAACCGAGCAAACCGAATATATTGTGCTTGAGATAAAGCTTATCGGCAATACGGTGATGAAAAAATACGAGGAGAAGTTTTTCTCAGCTGATTACTACTATCAAATTCAAACATATTTTCTTTTAAGCGGGCTTAAAAAAGCGCTGTTTTTGCTAATTAATCGCGATGCCTGGCAATCAACCCAAATAATTAAAACATTTTGGGTTTCTTATGATGAGGAGGTGATTGAAAAGATAAAGAAAAAATGCATTGAGAACAAAGAAGCAGTTCTTAAATTCGTTCTCCCATCGCGCATTTGTTCAACTCCTTTGGATGAAAGAGCCAAGGATTGCCCGGTTGTTAAGGAGTGTTTCTTTGCAGCGAATGAATGGGCAATTGAAAAATATAAACAAAGAATTTTAACCGAAAAAAAGGATTTAGATTTAAAACAAAATCAATAGTGCTATGGTCAGCATAAGAAAAATATCAACTGCTCAAATTGTAATTGATCCGAATCAGAAGCTCACTTCGGAAGAGCTTAGAGCGAAAACGCTTGCCCTTGTCACTCAAATTGAGCTTGCTTATGTTGAGCTTGCCAAAAGACTTTACGAGATCAAAGCCTCAAAATATTATCTTGACTGGGGCTTTGAAACTTGGGAGGAATACTGTGAGACAGAGCTTAAAATAACCAGAAGGACTGCTGATTATCTTGTGAGCATTTGGAGCACGATTATCGCTTTTCCTGATTATGAGAAGAAGATAGCTTCAATACAATGGTCAAAGGCAAGGGAGATAGTTAGGGCTTTAAAGGTTGCGCCTAAAAGAAGTGTTTTGGATAGATTCATAGAAGTTGCCGAAAAGAAAAGTTTGCGGGAGCTTCAAAAAGCTGTAGATGAGTTTGTAAGAAAGCATAAGACAAGATTTAAAGAGGAAGTTGAAAACGAGGTCACCAGACGTGTCAATGAGGGCGCAGAAGTTGGCGCTTTCGAAAACACTTCTCAAATTTCTGATGAACAATTGATAGAGATGAAGTTTTTGCTTTATCCTGACGCATATAGAGTTGTTCAAGAAGCTCTTGCGCTTGCAAGCAGGATTACCGGAAGCGATTCGAGAAGCTATGCATTGCAGACGATTGCTCTTGAGTATCTAGCTGCTAATTCCGACCTAGTTTCATCTAAAAGTGGCGTTGAAATGCTAATAAACTTCTTTGAAAGACTTGAAAAGGTCTTGGGTATAGGGATAATAGCATTTGCTGGAAGCGAGATAGTTTTCGGGAAAAAATATCTCAACTTGCTGACAGATGAGAACAAGTAAGGTAAGAAAAATTGAATACATAGATATCAATCTTATAGTTCCTAACAACTATAACGCAAATACAATGCCGCCCGAGCTTTTCGATAGACTTGTGGAGGATATAAACAAGAATTCCATTTTGAATCCTTTACACGTTTTCCCCTTAAGCGACGGAAGGTATATGATAATCGACGGGGAGCATAGGTATCGGGCGGCGCTTGTGCTTAATATGGTCAAAGTTCCCGTCATAATACACGATGACCTAACACTTGATATGGAGGAAGCAAGAAAGCTGATGTCACTTAGGCTAAATGTTTTACACGGCGATATAGACCCAGCAAAGTTTGTGCTTGCATACAAAGAGATAGTTAAAAAGTACGGATTAGAGGCTTTCAATACCATCGTTGGTTTCAACCCTAAGGTCTGGAAGGATTTAAAAGATAAAGCGATAAAACTTTTAGAAGAAAGCAACCTCCCCCCTGAGGTTACAAAACAAGTCGTCAAAAAGATAGAAAGGGCTAAAACTGCCGACCAAATTGCGAAAATAATAGATAAAATCTTTAACGAATACGGCATCCAACTTGAGCAGTATGGCTATGTGGTTTTTAGCGACGGGAGAAATAATTTTTTGTATATTGTCGTTGAAATTTCTAAATTTAAAGAGATTGCAGAAAAAATTGAAGTCCTTAAAAATGCTGGGCGAAATGTTTCCTTTGTCGTTGATAAATTAATAGAAATTTTAAACGACATAGCACACCAAACGGGGGACATCAACCAACTTAAATTCTGAAATGCCGGTCAATAAACCCTTGCTCCTGACGATCAAAAAAGAAAAACAAGAGCAAGCTATAGAGGAAACTCTTGATAACGCCTCTTTAAGAAAACTTCTTAAGCTCAAACAGAAGTTTCAGTGGCTGCTTGAAGACCCCGAACTTTATGATTGGGTGAGGGAAGCTATATTGTCGGGATATTCAATTAGATACATAGTTTTGGAAATACAGCGTAAAAGGGAGGATATTGCACAGAAGTTTACATATAATCAGCTTTATAAATCAATCAAAGCCTTAAAGGAAAACATATCAATATTTGAGAAGGCTCTCATCTCGGAGCATATCTCCGATATAATAAAGCTTTCAAGGAGCATAAACGAGCTCAAGGAGTTAATTTGGTTATATAGAACGCAAGTTGAAAGGATTAAGATTGACCTTGCGGTTGAGAAGGGGATTAAGAAACTTTTGCCGGGTTTGAACAGGGAGATTGCGCTTGCGATGAATATTTTGAATAATATAGCCCTTATGAAGGAGAAGGTTTTCAACTCTTATGTTTTGAACCCTCCTGTCAACAGGGTAAACGTAGGCGAACAAAAGAATTTAAACATCGTTTTCGTTGGGGGAAATGAACTAGATGAGAAAACGGCAAAGAAAATATACGATGTTTTACAATACGTTTATAACTCCCTTGCATTGCCGGGCTCTGAAGAAAAGCAAACGCTACCGGAGGATACCAACGAAAACAATGAAAGTGGTTTGTAAAAAGCGTTAATTTCTTTATATTTATTCAAGAGGCTGAATAAATTTGGAAACTAAAATGGTGATGTAAAATATAACTCTTTGAAATATGGCTTATATAAATCACGTTTTCATCTCGGGAAATGTAGGAAAAGTTGAATCTGGTATGACACAATCCACAGGTGTCAAAGCAGCTTCTTTCCTTCTTGCAGTTGACAGCGGAGGTGCCTCAGGCGCTAATACGCTCTGGATTAGGGTAAATGTTTACGGTAAAATTGCCGAGCTTGTAATGCAACATCTTGCAAAAGGAGATTATGTCGTGGTTGCAGGTAAGCTGATGCAAAGGCGAACCGCTAAAGGTGATGTGGTCACAGAAGTAAAAGGTTATAGGGTTGATATAATAAAGAAAGAAAGCCGTGTCATCCCTAAATAAGAACAGGGAAATACTTGAAAAGATAGAAAAATTATCCCCAACCGAAAAGGAAGCCCTCAGGGATATAATAAAGAAAATCAATAAAGGCGAGGTAAGTTTTGAGGGCGTCCTGAATGAGCTAAGGGGATATATCTATGATTATGCCCCCGTGGATATGAAAACATTTCTTGAGGACCCCTATTACCTGGGCGAAATTTCCGACTTTATATACGAACCTGTTAAGGAGACGCTGATCCAGATTTTCGAGGGGAACTATAACATAGTAATCCTCACGGGCTCCATCGGTTGGGGGAAAACTACAACGGCTTCAATCGCAACAGTTAGATTGATATACGAGCTTTTATGCTATAAAAAACCAGCAAGAGTTTTCGGGCTTTTTGAAACAACCCCAATAGCTCTTTTGCTTTTGGGACCATACAAAGAGCAGGTTTCTGTCACATTGTTTGCAAATGTTGCAAATCTGATTAATTCTATAAAGTTCTTTCGGGAAAGAATAAGATACAAAATAGATGAAACAGATTCGGTTATAGTTTTCCCCGACAAAAATTTACTTGTTTTAGCTAAGCCCGGGTCCGATAGCAGCATCCTGGCGCACAACGTCATAAGCGCAGTTATAGATGAGGCGAATTTTTATGGGAAGGAAACGTATAAAAGGGTTAATACGATTTACAATATGCTTATAGCGAGAATGAAATCAAGATATCTTGAGGGAGGAAAACTTCCGGCAAAATTATTTTTGATTTCTTCGGCGGGAAGCTGGGATAGCTTTGTTGAAACTAAAATTAGGGAGCTTCAAGGTCGTGAAAATGTTTTCATAAGAAGGTATGCTATATGGGATGTTAAAAAAGATTATTATGCTTCCGAGCGCTTCCCCGTTTTTATTGGGACAAGAAGTATGCCTCCGCGCATTTTGAAAGATAGCGAAGTTGAGTTTTATTCAAAAAACTTCATAGATGATGAGCCCAAAGGAGAAAAAGTTATATGGGTTCCAGTTGACTTTGAACAAGATTTCAAAGATGATATTTATATGTCCCTTAGAGATTTAGCTGGGGTTTCAACTATAAGTGCAAACCCATTTTTTGGGGATATCAAGAGAATATATGAGTGCGTTGTATCTGAAGGAAAACCTCTCCCAACGGGTGAAATCTTGCAACACCCTTTCAATGTCTTGGAGTGGAAATACCAAATCGATGATTTATATATAGAATGGGACAAGATAACCCGTTCCACTCAGTACGGCAGAATACCTATTATAAACCCACGTGCCCCAAGATTTGTTCACATAGATTTGGGCATTCGGGAGGATGCCTGTGGCATTTGTATGGGACATATCGCAGGATTTGAAAGGGGAAAACTTTATACTAAACCGATAATTTACATAGATTTTCTTTTGCGTGTTATTCCCCCTAAGTCAGGGGAGATTTTGATAAGCGACATAAGGAATATAATACTTGAGTTTTTGAATAATAATTTTGACATAAAAGTAATCACAATGGATAAATTCCAAAGTATTGATACAATTCAAATGTTTAGGCAATTTAACCTTGAGGCTTACAATTTGAGCGTTGAAAAATATGAAGCTTATAAATTGTTAAAAGACGTGATATACGAAAAACGGGTTTATTTTTACGATTATCCGCCGCTCATAAGCGAGCTTATAAAGCTTGAACTTAACATAACAAAAGGTAAAGTTGACCATCCCGAGGGCGGGAGCAAGGACGTGGCTGACGCACTTTGCGGTGTTATAAATTCTATTTATGATTATATCTCATCTAGAAAAGATGTATCAATACCTACAGAGGTGATATACGAAGAATTGAGAAAGGTGAAAAGCGAGGTTGAAACTGTTAAGTCTTTTGGCGTCAACCCTGATGATGATATGCTGACATTTATAAACGAAATTGCTGGTTTTTATCGGCAGAAAATATAACCTAAAATTCTTATGCTGTTTAAAGATGTAAGGTTCAAAAGCGTAAGATATTACAAAGCGACGGCAAAAAAGAAAAGAATTATAATCAAAAATTTGCACTGGGCAAGAGATAGCCAGGTGGATATGCTATTTGAACTTTTAGAAAATGACGTTAGCATCAACTTAAACGATGCTTTTCTTATCGATTTTGACGGCAATATATACAGGTTATACCAAGAGTATTACACAGGCGATATTACGCCATTTGGTTATTATTACAATCTATCAAGCGTCTCGATAGCGGTTCTAAACGAGGGCGTTGTAGTCAAAAAAGGAAACTCGTATATATCTTCTTACACTGGCAGAATCAGCGAAAACGATGTCATTCAGCTAAGCGAATGGCGTGGGTACAATTATTTTGCAAAATATACAGACGAGCAAATAGATGCCTTATGCGATTTAATACTCTATCTATTGAGAAACAACGATATAACTTTTAATTTCACTAACACCTTTGATGTCATTCAAAGAATTGATTTGCCCGGGGTATATTTTTATTGCAATTTTAGCATTTCCGCATTACATCCAACGCCAGCGCTATTTAAATTGAGTGATAAATTAAAACACATCGCAAAATATGGCTAATCTGCTTGATAAAATAAAAAAATACTTCAAAAGGACAAGATACAGGGCGCAAAGCTCCCAGCTTGATTTCAAAACCACCTTTGATAGGGCAAGGTATCCCTATGATACGTTGATAAGCAATATATACTCACGAGGCAACATAAGACAGGTTTGGGAAGATAAAGGAAGCGCTGCAAGTTTTGTGGAGTTAATACAGGAGTGGGAGCTTATGGATACCTTTGACTTAATCTCAGCAGCGCTTGATATCTATGCAAGCGAGGCTACATTCGAGGATGTCATTACGGGGAGAGTCGTCTGGGTTGAAAGTCCAGATTCTAATGTTGAGGAAATTTTAAACTCGCTTTTCGATAGGCTTGAGATTGATACCTACGCATTTGACATTGCCAGAGCTCTTGCTAAATATGGCAATGATTTTAACAAAGTTGTCATAGGCAAAACCCCTGATGGTTATGAGGTGAGATGGCTTGACTACATCTATCCGTCGCTTATGAGGGTTGTTAGATATAACAATGTTATTTATTATCTTTACATAAACGATTTTCAGCTTGCTCAAACTGTCACGCAATCCCAGGCTGAAGACATAATTGCGACGATGGTCAATAAAGGGGATAAAGATGGCAGGATTATGGGGAATTACATAAGATTTGATAACTGGATGATAATTCATTTTTATCTGCCCTCAAAAATTAGAAGCGATATATATGGGGTTCCGATCATAGAGAGAGCAAGACTACCCTGGAAACGGCTTTTGTATCTTGAGAATGCTATGTGGTTTAGAAAGCTAAGAGAAAGTGTTTCAAGGTATGTATATTATGTTCAGGTTGGCGAATATGATGTTGAAAGCGTAAGAGAAAGGTTGAGGTCTTTTGTTAATTTGATTAAAACATCAGCTACGTTTAGCTCAGCCCTTGAGAAAATCCAATATCGCTATAATGTATGGAGCGAAGATGAGGATTTCTATATACCGTTAAGAGAGGGTAAAGAGGGGACAAGGATTGAACTTCTTGAGGGGAAAAGCTATGATGCAAGCAACGAAATAGATTATTTTGTCAATAAGCTTTGTGCTGCCCTTAGGATACCCCGAAACTATCTGATGTTTACCGAGGAGGGTTCTAAAACAGGTTTAGGTATGCAAGACTTGAGGTTTGCCAAGGCTGTTTCACAGATTCAGATGGCTATAAAGCGGGGTTTGAAAAAGCTTTGCGATCTTGAGCTAATTCTAAAAGGCTATGACCCATCTGAAGTGGATTACAATATCAAAATGGCTCAACCTTCAGCGATTTTTGAGCTTGGTTATCTTGAGGCTTTAAGGGCAAAGATTGAAATCGCTTCACAGCTTGAAGGGTATTTCAGCAAGGAGTGGATAATCAAAAACATTTTACACTTGCCAGATGAAGGGCTAAGTGTTGATATATCTGGGGAGGAAATTCAGGCTCCGGGGCTTGACATAACGAGCGAAAACCCTGATTTTGGTATTGAGGTTCAACCCGAAGGTGAAACCCCTAAGAAAAATAAGAGGGGCGGAAGGAAAAAGAGAAAAAACGTTTGATTTTTTAAACCAGAAATCATTATATTTTATCAAAGAAACTAATTAAAATGAGTAAAAAATAAATTTCTTAAAGTAAGATGAAGAATTCAAATCTTGAAAAATTGAGAGAAAAGATAAAATCCTCAAGGTGGGTGGGTTTACCAGAAATTGAAAAGAGGCTTGAGCTTGAGGAAAGCCAGGAGCAAGAGACAAAAAACCAACTTGACAGTCAAGATGTAGGGGAAATTATTGATGAGGTTTTAAAAGCTGGGATAGCTGAATCTCAGGGGGTTGATGCCGGCGAGGAGGAATTTGAAAAGACAGTGGATATGTTATCAAGCGAGATTGCTTCAGCTGAGGAGCCAACCCCAGGTGAAACAGAACAAGAACCCGAGGAAACTTTAGAAGGTGAAGATGAGGAAACGGAGGAGGAGGAGGAGGAAGGTGAAAAATCTGAAGAGGAGGATAAAGAGGAAGAGGATACCGGGTTGGATGAATATGTAGATGAATTTGATGCCGAAGAAGAAGCGCCGAAAGTTGACGAAGATTATGATATAGTTGAGGGGTATCTGGTCACTGAAGATGAGCTTCCAGTTGATAATCTTGATGAGCTTGAAGACTATTTGCGTGATTTAGGTATATTGGAGGCTGACGAGAAGCTGGAGGATGTTTGGGATAAAGTATATGTTTATACAAGCGAAGATAGCCCTGATTTACAGGAAGGATTTGTCCTTCTTGAAAGGAAGAAAGATACCCGAATTGTTCGTAAGGGTAAATTGGTTGTAGGTCCTGAAAAGACTAAGATTAGAATTAAGCGTAAGAGATATGAAAGACGCAGGAAAGCTTTGTTAAGAATTAAACGCAAAAGAGCTCGTTTAAAAAGGGAAATGCGCGGTGGGCGTGTTTCGCCGAAAGAATACAAGAGAGAAATTAGGAAGAGGATAACCGGTACATTCCGCAGGAAACGTGAGAGACTAAAACCGGGGAGAAAAGGGTTTGAAAGAATTAAGGTAGGTGAGAGCTTGTGGGATAAATTAAGCACTTATGTTCCTGCAGATGAAGTTGAAAGATTTAGGGAGATATCTGGCGAGATATTTGACAAGAAACTTGAATACCTAAGCAAGGCGATTCTTGAAAGGGATGCCGAACTAGCTATCAAGTATCTTGGTTTAATTGAAGATTCTGTTAATGCCGTCACGACATATATAGCAAGAGAAATTCATCCGCATCTTTATGAGGAGGTAAGTGATGAAATTGAGGTTTTAAATAACGAATACAATGAGCTTATCGATGAGATTGAGTTCATAATTGATGCCATCAAGCACGAAATTGAAGAGGGTGATTTTGACCGTGCTGACGATTATATCGTTGATTTGTATCTTGTTTTACAGGAATTTTTAGGCTTATATGATGAGGAGGAATATCCCGAGGACGAGTATCTTGATGAGTACGAGGATGAATATGTTGATGAATATGAAGATTATCCTGAGGATGAGTTCGTTGAGGAAACACCAGAAGATGAGGAGCTTTGGAGCGATTATGATATGACATTTGATGAGGAAGGCGAAGAGGATTTTGATGAAGATGAGGAGGAAGACGAGGAAGATGAAGAAGAATAAGTTTTAGTAATTTGATAAATGCGCCAGCTTTATGCTGGCGCTATTTAGCGTAAAAGGGATAAACAAGACAATAAAATGTTTATTATGCCTGAGCTTTTAACCGAAGTTCATTTAGTAGAGTTTAGCGTCAATGAGGTTTCCGATAAAGGGAAGACAAGGCTTGTTGTAAGAGGTCCGTTTGGCTATGTTGATAAACCGACATTAAACAAAAGAATATACCCACGCGCTATAGTTGAAAGGGAGATAAACCGATTGAGAGGGTATATAGAAAATGCGATGTTATATGGTGAGTGCGAACATCCAGCAACTGGGAAAACCGAGCTTCACAGGATTTCTCATAGAATTACAAAGCTTGCTATTGTAGATGACCTTGTCGTCGGGGAGGCGATAGTTTTGGATACCCCTTATGGGAACATAGTTAAAGAGATATTGATAACTGGAGGGCGAATTGGTGTGTCAAGTCGTGGGTTTGGTTCGCTTTCGCCAACGCAAGATGGATATTATGTCGTTCAAGAGGACTTTAATTTAATCACATACGATTTCGTAACTCAACCAGCAGCTGATGTCGCAATTATAAAAGATTATGACCTGGTGAAGATAAACGAGGCACTTGAAAGTATATCAATACCAGTTAACGATGATGCAGCTGATAAGAATGATAAAAAGGTTATGATTGTTGTTGATAAGATACCTGGGGCAAGCGAGGAGGACAAGGATGTTAAGTTAATTCTTGAACATCTTTCAAGTATGCCAAAGGCTGAACAAGTTGAGGTGATTAGCGACAAAATTGAAAAATTACAAGCGCTTTTCCTTGAAGATTTTAAGGAGTTTAAGAATGAAATAGTTAATTTGTATTCAATGAACGATGATTTAGCCGGGGGTATATTAAAGATTTTTGATAATTTACACGATTTATTTGTTAAGACTGAAAAAGATAAACAGGTTTTGGTATCTGAGAATCGCAAGCTAAGAAATAGAATTGAGAAGCTAACAAAAGAGATAAGCAAGGTCAGCACAAGCCTAAATAAGCTGGATGAATATGTTGCTGAGACATCTGTTTTACAGGAAAATCTTGAGAATTTAAGAAGCGAAAACGAAATTTTAAGGCAGGAAAATTTAACCCTTAATCAGACTGTTGGTGATTTAAAATCTATTTTAAAAGACATACTGGACTTTTTGAAAGATGCCGAATATGATGTTTCAGAAATTTACGAGGCGTTTTCAAACGGAGATTATGACCTTGTAAGAAGAGGTGTTTTGAACCTTTTGAATGAAATAGCTGGGCTGGGTATTTACGAGGATGAGTTTGTTGAGGGCTTGCTTGAAAGGTTTGAAAGAGAAAGGAGGTCATTGTTTGAGAAGATAGAGCAATTGCAGAAGAATATATCTAGCTTGAACAAAGAGATAAAAAGTTTGAAGGAGGAGAAGCGCAAGGCAATTTCTGAAAGCGTTCAGCCCAAAGCTGGTTCTCGCGATAGGGTTGCGAAGGCAAGAAGCAAAATAATTGAAACGCTTGAGGAAATTGAGAAAAATGTTCCCCCAGGTAAGCAGGTTAAAGAGGTTTCATATTACGATAAAGAGCTTCATAGCAGTTCTAAAAATTTATATAATCAGGAGCTTCCCTATGATGAGAAAACAATTGAGCGTATGAGGATACTAGCTGGGATACAAAGCCCTAAGACATCAGATAAGGGCAATAAATAATTTTGCTTTTTGTTTTTGTTAATTTCTTTTCATTTATTATATTTACAAAAACTGTAAATAAATTTGATTTAAGTTTTTTCAGATTTGGGGGATAACGAAAGATTATCCGCCCTGGGATTAAAAGCTCAATTTGTGATGCTTAAATTATCTCAGAAGCGGGTAAAATGGGGTTAATAAATAACTGTTCAACAAATATGACACAAGAGGTTAAATTCCAGGGAATCGCCGAAAGCGAATTAAGGCGCCTGCAAAGAAAGTGGGCGGCTTTATTGGAGGGGATTGAAAATCCGTATGTTAGAAATATCTTGATGCCAATTTTACTTGAGAATACCGAGAATGAATTCAGACAGCAATATTCTCATCTTGCGGGGGTTTATGTAACCGAAGCCGATACAACTTCTGCAAATGTTCAAGTTACCCCGGTTAAGATTTTGCCTCTTATCAGACGTGCGTTTCCAAAATTAATTGCCACTGAGATTGTCTCTGTCCAGCCGCTTACAGGACCAGTGGGAGCGATATTCTACCTTGATGCTGTTTATAAAACCTCTAAAGGAACGATTCAATCTGGCGATAGGATGTTTTATCTATCTCCATTCGATGTAAATTACACCACAAGTCTTAAACAGGAATCCGTGGATTTGAATTTACCGTTAAACTCAAATGGCTTTACATATACAATTTTAAATAAGCCAATTAGGAGAGGTTCGGTAACAGTTAAGGCTAAATTTGGTGGCGTTGAAATCGTTGCAACTGATAATGGTCAGGGGTTAATCCAGGGTGGCAATAGCGACGTGACGGTATCCGGTTTGATAAACTATGACACTGGGCTTTTAGTTGTTAGCGCTTCAACTGATTTTGATAATGATGCTTATGGTACTGATAAAGACGTTGTTGTCTCTTATGAATATTTCGTTGAGGGGACAAATCTTAATGTTGCAAGGGTTGGTTTCAACTTGAAATACGAAGCTGTTCAAGCTGAAACCCGTAAAATCGCATCTGACTGGGCGATTGAAGCTTCAATTGATATGCAGAACTTCTTCGGTCAAGATGCGGAGCAGTTCCTAATGGACATTATGGCAAGAGAATTACAGGTTGAGGTAGATAGAAGCATCATCAATGAGCTTTTGGCAACCGCTGCTAGCAACACATTCAACCAGACCTGGTCAAGAACCCCAGCAAGCGGTTTGTATCCAGCAGATAGCGCCGAATACATTAGAACATTGATCACGAAAATTAACTATGTAAGCTCGAATATCTTCAAATACAGCTTTGTCTCTGAGGCGAATTATATTGTTGTCCCGCCAGATGTTATCGCTTTGATTTCCACGCTTCCTGAATATGTTAAGACCGAAACACCTGATAGCTCAATCGGATTTACTGGCGTCCTTGCTGGTAAGTATCGTGTTTATGTTAATAATTATCAAAACCCAGCACAGATACTCGTTGGTTATCAAGGGCAAACTGTTTATGACACCGGATATGTATATGCGCCTTATGTTCCATTCAGCTATACACCACCTCTCTTGATTCCTGATGAATTCAAGGTCGTAAGGGGTGCTTATCAGAGATTTGCCAAGAAGCTTGTCCGTTCATATTACTATGGGCTTGTAACCATTACTTGGTAATAATATAAATTAATTGCCTTAATTTAAAGCCCTGCTTGACTTTGTCAGGCAGGGCTTTTTTGTTATATTTAGAAAAAACCACTAGCAAAGGTGGTCCAAAGCAAAGAGGAAATAATTGAATACATCAAAACCCAGCTTGGATATCCCGTTTTAACACTTGAGACAGAAATCGTCAACCCTAATTATTACGAATATGTTATATTCACCGGCAACGATACGACAACTCAGATACAACATACCGTTAGCGACAAACCAATTGCTTCGGGCTCTGTTTTCATTAAAACAATTTTGAACAACAACGGTGTTAATGTTGAATCGGTGCTTTCAGACTTAAACGGGCAATTGACTGGTTCATACGGAAGCGGGACAGTAGACTATACGAATGGAAACTTGGAGATAAATTATGACTATCCAGTTAAGGCTGGAGAATATGTTTTGCTAAGATACGGCGTTTCAAAATCGGATTGGATTTACAATAGGTCAGTTCAAAATGCCTTGTTTTGGTTTACTGCAAGACGAGGTTTGCGTAAAATTAAGCATATAAATCTTGTTGGTGGAGTAGATACATATCAAATTGATACGGAGCCTGTCGTCAGGATATCAGATGTTGATATTTTGAAATCCGATTATGTTTTTAATTACGAATTATTTGGTTTACCGCTTGTTTTGCCCTGGGATAACACTGCTGTTTTTGCAAACTGGGCTGATTATTATGACTTGTTGCAAAAGATAAAACTTTTAAAGCGTATCTATGGTAGGTATTATCGTTATGAATTTGTAAGTCCTAATTTGCTTAGGATACATCCTGCGCCTGATTCTTCTGGGCTTGTGATAGTTGATTATCGTGTGGAGCTAACAGAAGATAGGTTAAGTGTTATCACGCCGAAGGAGTATTTTCTTGTTCGTGAGTATGCATACGCTGTTTTTTTAGGGATTTTGGGGCGCATAAGGAGCAAATACACCAGCTTTCCTGTTGTGGGCGGCGAAACCAGCTTTGGCGATGCAACGGATTTAATTGAGAAAAGTGCCGAGATGATTGAACGTTTAAATAGAGACCTAGCTGATTTATCTGAACCGTTGCCAATTTTCATTGGTTGAAGTGGAAATCGATTTCCAGTGGCGCTCAAAAGGATTGAAATACAAAGTTTTTAAATTATACTTGATTGATTTTGATAACACATAATTTCAGTTTAAATTTTTAAAGCAAGTTAAAAAAGATAATATAAAAACAAATAAAGGAAAAGAATTATTATGTTGAAAAGACTGGGAATTAGAAAAAGCCTGGTGGAAGCAGCTGAGGCTGCTGAGCATCAAGAATTCGATAGCCTTGAGAAGGAAAGCGATTTTGTAAGGCTTGAGCTTGACTTGAAGGATGTGCCAAGGTCTAAAGCTCAACTTGCTAGATTGATATGGAAGAAAGTGAGAGATTCCTCAATCAATGACCCGCAGACCCTTAGAAGGGTGCTTGTCTTGTTTGATATTATATTGCAGGTTGTTGAAAAATCTCACGGCAGAGGCGATATCGTTGATAACTTGCGTGAAATCTTTAGACAAGAATTCCCCAGAATAGCGCAGTTTATAAAATCGGGAACTAAGAAAGAAGTTTTCTTCAAGAGGTAATGCTGCTTAGATTACACGAAAGCATAATTCTTTTTGATTTGGCAAGTTATGTAAATAGCATTTTACTTGAGGGCAAGGAACATAAAGTTCCTGCCCTTTTGGTTCATTGTGTAGCCGAAGTTGCAGATAAATTTGCTAAAAAGCCTGATGCGTGGCTTATCGCCAAAAAGATTTGTCTTTCAAGGCTTAACAAGCTGGGCTATCTACAAGGCATAGGCTTAACAGCAAAAGGAGAGAAAGCTGAAGAAGAACATCTCAAGGAAAAAGAACACGATGAAAAGGTTTTAAATTATATCAAGTATTATTCAAAATACCAGAAGTATCTTAAAAGCAAAAAATCAAAATCGCGCAAGCGAAAAAAATAATTTTCCCTCTTAATGGGGAAACTGGTTAAGGACACAAGATTTTTTAACTTAAGAGACGCTGCCCTTTTTAAACACGTTTTAGATGAGGTATTTTCAAAATCTCATACCTATGTTGATTTATACATCCCCTCGGTTGAAAACCCAGCGTCTCAATATGACCCTGTTTTTGGGGAGGAAATTCCAGGGCAGCTGGTTTACTATAAATTTGAAAAAGTCCCTTGCATTATGGAAGCATATACAGATGAAGTTATCGTGGATGAAAAGGGAAGCTATCTTGAAATTTCTCAAATTGAAGCAACTTTTAGAGATGAAGATATAGCAAAAATCACACATTTAGCTGGAATACACGATGTTTATGGTGATATTGAAACATCAGATTTGAATAGATTTGATAGCCAAACACTTGTTGGCTCAATTGTTAATTTCTATGGCGCCCTATACGAGATAGTTCAAGACGCTGAAAATATATACATTTACAACACGAGAAACCCCTGGGAGTTTAAAGTTCAGATGGTATCAAATAGCAAGATTGATTTAAGCAAAAGAATTAAGAGCAATAAAGTAATAGTAAAGCAATGGAAATAAATAAAGAGAGCTTATTAACTTTATTCGTTGAGGGGTTTAAAGAAATTTTAAGTGAATTTGATTATTACTCGTTTATACCTAAATATCTTGATGCAAAAATCTCATCAGGTAAAATAGTGTTTAATTTTAAAAACCCAGTTTTGTTGTCTGATTTGAAAAGGCGAGATTTAATGGTTGTAAGGTATTATCCAACGGGCGAGACAAATGATTTGATAAAGAAAAAGGTAATAGAAAATTCGCCTTACCCGGCGAACCTGAAAATTTATAAAATAGAGGGCTTAAAACCCGTTGTTATATTTGGCAAAACTTATAACAGATGGAAAGAATATGAAAGCCTTGAGTATGAAGAAGTTAGCGAAGTATATGTTAATTTTGATATAGTTTACGAGCAAATTTTCACCGGGTTTGGCGTCCCAAGGAAAATTACAATTGAGGAAATATATGAAAAAGCGAATAGAAACGGGTAGAAAACTTTTTGGGCAAGATTTTTGGCGAATGTCGGCGAATTTAAAAATTTATGACTTGAGGCAATATATTTTACAATTGAGAAGAAAGAAAAGAAAAAGAACCCTAAAAAACTGGCTTGAGAAAGTAAAATTTTTAGACAGCGATGCAATTTGGTCAGTTTGGAAACCCCAAAGGACGAATGACGATTAGAAACTATGTTTTAAGCATATATGAACAACTTGGCGCTGTTTTAGAACAAAGGGTTCATAAAGCAACGGGGCAAAAGGTTAATGTTTATGTCGTAAATATACCACCTGATAATTTAAAAGTTCCAGTTTTTACGGTAAATCCCACGCAGCTTTTGAGGGAATTTTCTGTTCCTTTAATTACTCTGAATTTTGATATAACCATAGTCCCCGAGCTTACTGGGTTTTCGCTGGGAACACCTGAATATAGGGTTAGGATAAGCGACAACCCACCAAGATATAAGGTTGCTTATCCTGGTTTGTATGCAAGGGTTGATGCGTTGTTTATTATTTTATCCGAGTCTAAAAACGAGCTTCTTAAAATTTTGCATTATTTTTTCAGACGGTTTCCGATACCTTATGGTGTTCTTGAGGCTAAAGATACAGAAAATTATAAAAGGTATATAAATTACCAGCTTGCAGATGTTGGCGATGCAACAGAGATATCTCAGTTTTTCGAAAGGGTCGTTGGATACAACGTTACCCTTTCGTTTTTTGCACCTGTGGATTTAACTGATTATTCAGTTATTGAAGCTGGGACAATTGATCAGACGGAAGTGGTTGTAAATGTGAAGCCATAAGGTTTATTTAAAACAATTATGAAATTTTGTGATTTTTATTTTTTGTTTTATAATTATATAAGATTGAATGAGAAAGACGGTTATTAAAATGCTTGATAAAAAGGGGTATTGGATGTATGCAGTGGAAAAAATAAAATTAGAGAGCAAAATAAAAGCCAAATAGTTTATGCCGTTTTACAATTTTCCAGGAATATACATAGAGGAAAGGAAAACGTTTCCGACAACCATTAACCCGGGGAGAACGGGTTCTTTAGCGGTTTTCTCTAATTATTTCCCAAGAGGACCCCTAAAAAAAGCCGTTATGGTTAGCAGCTTTGCCGAATTTTTAAAGATATTTGCAGACCCTAAAAACCCATCAAGTTTTGGTGCTGGAATTGATACGGTTTATAACCTATACCTGTATTTTATAAACGGCGGAGGAACAGCTTGGGTTGCTAGGCTTGGTTCGGGCGGAATAAAAGCAAGTACTTATATTAACCTTGGTGGTGACCAAGGTGATTACAACGTTCAAGTTAAAGCCAAGAACGAGGGGACTTGGGGTAATGGTTTGTATGTTGTTTTTAGGCTCTCAAACGTTAACTATGGCGATAGCACAAGAAAATATTACGATATAGTTGTTCAAAAATCGGAAACAGATACAACAGTTCTTGAAAGTTTTACCGGAGTTTCGTTTTATCCTGACGAGGTTGAACAAAGCTATAGTTATGCGGCTATTAACAATATTTCAAATTATATTGAATTTACTCTTCCACCTAACCCCAACCCAAGCAATATAGCGGCGTATACAGCTAGTGGCTCACTATCCGGTGGGACTAACCCTACAAATGATAACTTAACCTCAGAACTTTTGAGTTCTATTTTTGATACTGTTGATGATATTTTGATTTTCATTGCGCCCGAGTATGAATTTGATTTTAGTGCTGTTGCAAGCTATGTTATTTCGCGCAAATTTGCATTTGGCATTGTGAATGTTAGTGGAAGTTTAATTGAAACGTTCTCGCCCAGTTATCTTTCGGATAAGATTGCTGTTTATTATCCCAAGGGTTACGTTTACAGTCCATTCACAGGAGCTTTAACACCTGCTGCTGTTTCTCTAGCTGGGGCAATTGCTGGTAAATATATTTACACTGATACGATTTATAATGTGGGGAGAGTACCAGCAGGTCTTGGTATCGGTGGGTTAAATGGTGTAGCAAAGCTTGAGGAACTCAACTTAACCGAAGCTGCTATGGGCGATTTGTATAACAGGGGCTTTAATGCTATAATTCATCGTCCTGCCGAGGGTATAATCATATGGGGTGCGAGAACTCTGTCTAATAATGCTGCCGAAAGGTATATTAACCGCAGAAGATTACTTGATTTTGTGGAGAAAAATATAAAAGATTCGCTAAGATGGGTTAACTTTGAAAA
>JAWBPV010000005.1:0-79289 GCA_039000425.1 Candidatus Aenigmatarchaeota archaeon | reverse complement strand
GTTTGGAAGAAGAACAAAGAGGATTGTCAGCTTTAGAAAATGGCTTTAAAGTTTGTTTGATAGTTTCCAAGTCAGATATTCCTTACCGAAACTTTAGAGTAGAAAGAAAGTGGATTTGTAACAATTGCTTTCAAAAAATTGAAAGTTTAAAGGTTCAAGAAAACGATTCAACTTATTAATAATTATACTTTAAATCGTAAACACGAATCAAGGTTTTTTGTCAAAATTTCTTCCTATTACATAACTTTTGTTGATACTATCACCTTGACTATTTCCTTAAGTCTCTCATAAGTTACTTAAATTTAAATACTTAAAAAACAAACATATTTTTAGCTAATGGGAATTGTAGAAAGGCAACTTCCCGCCGGGGGCATGCCTTTTTCTACAATTCCCATTTGGCATATATAAGCAAACAAAACAGGTCGAAAATTATGTCAGAACTTTACGATTATGACAAAAGAATAGAAAAAGGATTGTTGGCAATTAAGCAAATAGACGAAAGAACTTGTGAAAAAGTAAAAGAATTTGTGAGAAAATTGGAAATGAATAATTATTCTAAAGGGAGGATTTGCAAATACATTTATTTCTTGAAAACTCTTAGGGAATTGCTTGGAAAGGATTTTAACGAAGCTAATAAACAAGACCTTGAAGAACTGATAATAAAACTTAATAACATTAATTACTCTGAAAATTCAAAGTCAGATTTTAAAAAAATCTTGAAATTTTATTTTCGCTGGTTAAAGTTTGATAAATTTGAAGGAAAATATCCTGAAGAAGTTGAATGGATTAAAACAACGATTAAGAAAAATAATGAGAAAGTTCCTGAGCAGATTTTAACACAGAAAGAAGTTGAATTAATAGCAAATCAAGCAGAAAATTTGATGGAAAGAGCCTTTGTTTTGTGCTTATACGAAACAGGTTGCAGAATTGGGGAATTTTTGAACATGAGAATAAAGGATATTAGTTTCGATGAGTATGGATGCTACATTTTGGTTTCTGGAAAAACAGGATGGAGAAGAGTAAGGGTTTTAGATTACAGCAAGGATTTAATAAGTTGGTTGGATTCTCATCCTTTCAAATCAAATCCTGAAAGCTTTGTTTGGATAAACCCAAAGAATCAAAAAAGGATATTTCCTGATGATGCCAATCACATGCTGAAAGGCTTGGCTAAGAAAGCAGGGATAAACAAAGCATGCAATCCTCATGCTTTCAGACATGCAAGGGCTACTCATTTGGCCAAAATATTAACAGAGCAACAGTTGAAAGTTTATTTTGGATGGGCTAAAGATTCGGGAATGGCTTCAGTTTATGTTCATTTATCAGGAGAAGATGTTGATGAATCTTTGTTGAAAGCAAAGGGAATAAAAGTAGAGAAAGAAAGGGAAGAAGCTAAGCCTCTTGTGAGAATTTGCCAAAAATGCAATGAACCAAATTCTTCTTTATCCCATTTCTGTAAAAAATGCGGTTCTCCTTTGGATTTAAAAATAGTTCTTGAACTAGATGAGCAAAGGAAAAGGTTTGACGAATTGCTCAGGGATTTCTTAGTTTATTATGCTGAAAAGGATAAGAATTTCAAGAAAGTTCTTGTTCAGTTCATTAAGGAGAGAAAAGCAGAAGATTTCTTTGAGATGGAATGAGAAGTTTTAAATAGATAGAAAAATCAATAAGCCTAGCAAAAGCAAGGTGAAGAAATCACTGTTCTTCAATCTCTTCAGCACCTTTGAGTAGATTTGCAGTTATTCTTAAAGCGAACCTTATCGCTTTTGTTCTTGTTTTAATTTTTAAAGCTTTTTCTATGATTTCAAAATTTTTCAAATCTTCTTCTTTTTCCCTGAATGTTATCGTCATGCTATCACTATCATTTAGCTTTGTTTTGATAGCTTATAAATCCCAAATTAACTACAAACGAATGATTAACACCAACTTTCTGCCATTCGATGTAATGGCCCAAATTCTATCGAAACAACTTCCAAAGTTTTTGGATCCAAAACAAAACTATAAACACAATTTTTTATTACATTCTGAATTTCCCCAGAAGAGGAAGTAATGGTTTTCTTGTAACAGAAAATGTATGGAGGTAATAAAGTAGGCTTACAGTAAAGATAATTAATATTTTCTCCTTCTCTTTCACCATACTTACAATTGTAAACTCCCGCATTACAAATTTCGTAACCATCAAAACTACCTGAAAATGAGGGACCAAGAACTGTCAGCAACTCTATACTGCGTTTTCGCTCCCCAAACATAGTTTTTTCGTTTAGATATCCTAGTATAGTGTTTTTAATCATTACTTTCACTTCTTTTTCTGGATATGAGTAGCTTGCTCCCAAATTTAAGAAATGAGGCAAGAAACCAATCAGGAAAAGAGACAACATTATAACAATAAAAACAAAAATTATCGCGATAACACCCACAATCAATGTTCGGAAAAGTGTCTTCAATCCTGATAGTATTTTACGAGAAAAATCGGATAGTTGTAATGGTTTTATGAAGATGTTATTTCTCTCCATCGAATTAGTAATATACATAATTGTTAATGAGATTTTTTAAAATTAAAAATTTACATTTTGATAGCTTATTAATTCCAAAATTTCAGTTTGCTATCAAAAAAAGCTTATTTCAACATCAGCGAAAAACCAACTTTTCAAGCTTTGAAATACATGCTTATTCTGAAATCTTTTTTATTCAATTCTCTATCAAATGAAAAACTGCTTTTCAAATGATCAAGATTGCATGAGAAAGGTGATATGAAAGAAGTGTATTACTTAAGGAAAATACTAAGTACTGATTCAAGTAGTTTTGCGAATTTAGAATATTCTTTGTAGAGATCAGTTTTCTCTAAATCTTGTGTTAATTTTTCAAAAGTTTTTTCATTTAACTTTTCTTTTACATCATCTACATACTCTTCGAGATTGATTATGGGAAAAACAAATTTCCATGATATTTTAAAGTTTTCACATGTGAGAGTTTTTATTTTCTCGAATTCCATGTTTGGCCTAATTTTTCTAAATATTTTCAACACTGTTAAGAATATCAAACCTAAAAGAGGAATTCCTAGTGCATTGTTGTAATCACCTGCCAAATCTCTGTTGTTGTTGCAAAGTTTCTTGATTGAAAAAACATTTAGAAACATTTCCCTGTATTCTTCACTATCTATTATTTTCAAGAAAAACTCAGGTTGTTTCAAAAACAATTGATAAAATTTTTTACTCATCTCGATGTTTATTTCATCACTAAATTTTCTTAAAATTTCAATATAAATCTCAAAACTGCTTCTGAAATAAATCTGTTTTCTTTCCAACTTTTCAACTTTCAGAAGCTTGTATTCAAGCATTTTTGAAGGGATTTTTCCCAACAATAAAACTTTACCTGCACTGTAGCCCCAAATTTTCCCAATTTCTTCTGTGGTTCTAGCTTTATCGAAACAACTAAGCCAAATTATCATAACTCTTGTTGTGTTTTTCTTAATGAAATCGTAAGCCTCCATATTGAAAATTATGGTTTTTCAAATATTTAAAGTTATTTAGGTAGGAAAATAGAAAAACTTAAATACTTTTTCATACTAATATAATATTGGGATATTGGTATGAAGAAAAAAGTCAAATTGCTTTTACTATCTGAACCGTTGATCCAGAAGCTGGAAGAATTTTCCAAAACAGAAGGCATGAGCCAAAGTGAAGTAGTTCGCCTAGCCCTTTTCGAATTTTTCAAAAAGTGGGGTGAAAAATACGCAGGAGAGTGAGATAAAAAAGGAAACTATCAAAAACTTAGAACTCGTTAGTCCAACCTACTGCTTAATTAGGGAATGGATCCACAATTTGGGTGATTTCAATGAAAAATAGGCTTGAAGGCACAAATACTCCAACGTTTGAAGTTTTTGCTTTGGAAATTTTTGAAAAATTTTACAACACTCTACCATTACCTTACAAATTGATGGGCAAGGTTATTCCATTCGCTTACATCAACTCTTTCTTTTCATGGTTCAAAATCAGAAAAGAGGAAAAAAAGTTGATTCTCAAAGTTTGGCAAGAAAAGAACCTTTGCAGGATTAGGCGTTTTCATGGTATTAGCCTTGTGGAAAATTCGCCTGAAGAAAGGGATAGACTTTATTTTCAACTCAGAGAAGAAGTACAAAGAATTTTGGAGGGTGAGAAGAAATGAGTAAAAAAACACATGAGCAAATATTGGAAGAAGGAAGGAGAATAAGGGAAGAATTAGAGCAAGGTTACATTGCAACAAAACTTTCACGAATAGATGCTTCTTTAATTGGAAGGAAAATAAAATTCCAGGCCTTAGTTGTTGGTGAACAAGTTGGTAAGGCATGTGAGCAGTATCTGAGAGTTTTTTGTAATAAATGTGGTGAGCAACTACAGAACGTTGATTTGCTGGCCGAGGAAAATACGCAGGTTTTGTATGAAAAACTAGCAGTTGGAAAAGTAAGCCATTCTGCCTTAAACTTGATTCGCAATTGGGGGGAATGTAGAGAAGGGGGAACTCACGAACCTAAAGCATCATTCTCGATAGGTGAGTGTTTTGATTATTCAGTTATCTACGTTAAAGAACTTCCTGAAAATATAGAAACCTTTTCGGAGACTGAATATCAAGCATTAACCTCAAAAATTTGGAAAGTGTACTACACAGGGATTCCTAAGGAAGTAAAACGCATAGAAATTGTTGCTTGTCCCTTTAAAAATCCCAGGAATAACGAAATTGAGTTTCTAGCAAGAGAGATAAATCCTTTGAGTGACGAATTCACAAGTTTGAAGATAACAAAAGAAGATCATTTGAAGTTTATCCAATACTTTAGGGATAACCCCAGATTTGATTTGGTAATTGAAAATCAAGTGGCCCCACACATTGTAGGGAGAAATTTTGAAAAGTTAAGTTTGCTCTTAACTCTGCATTCACCTTATGAAATTTTTGATGTTTTTAATTCTCGAAAGATACGCGGATGCCTTAGGAGTGTATGGATTGGCGATACTAAAACAGGTAAAACTGAAATAGGAAAGGATATAACATACCTTTTCTATAAGATAGGAGAGATAGTTTTTGGCGAAACTTCTTCAAGAGCAGGTTTAACGTACACTATTGATACTGATAGTAGAACAATCATATGGGGGGCGATTCCTCTCAATGACAGAAAATTCCTGTTTATTGATGGAATCCACAGCATTACAGAAGAAGAAATTGAGCAAATGAGAGAAGTGTTGGAACAAGAAATGGTTAAAGTATCAAGATCAGTTTCAGGAGAAAGGTTGGCAAGAGTGAGGCTAATCGCGACTCTTAACCCAAGAAACCCGCCTATGAGGAATTATTACTATAAATTAAAAGCTTTGATGGATACTAGGGTGTTCAACGATCCTATTGATTTAACGCGTTGGGATATCTTTATACCCTTTACTTTAGAAGATGTTCCAGGGGATTTGATTGCAGAGGCAAAACCGAAAGAGAGGCCCATACCTGTTGAGATTTTCAAAAAACATATCCTCTGGGCTTGGAGTTTGGATGCAAACAAAATTAGATATTCAGAAACTGCCAAAGAGAGAATTGTTGAATTTTCAAAAGAATTGTATAAATGGGTTTCATCTAATTATCCCCTTATTCATGCTGGTGTGCGAGATACTCTTACTAGACTTTCGGTAGCATTTGCTTGTTTGTATCATTCTATTTCGGAAGATTTCGGGTATCTGGAAGTTAAGGAAGAGCATGTGGTTAAAGCAAAAGAGTTTATTGAGGAAATGATTCAACGCATTGATTATGATGCCTTCGTGTATCGATTGAGAGATCAAATTGAGATAAGTGATGAGGAAGTTGAGGAAATAAAGCAAAATTTAAAGGAAACAGATATACAAATTCTGAAGGAATTAACAAATGGGCCAAAAAGTTCTTCTCAGCTAGCCTCTATCGTGGGTATATCTTCGAGAAATTTGAAAGAGTACCACTATTCTGTCCTGCGAAAATACAATTTGATCGAAACCTCTCAAGGATTTGGGGCTAAAATCACAACTAAGGGGATTCTGTTTTTAAAAAAGTTGGAAAAACATATGCCTCCTTTCCAGAGTGGTGATGTAGTGATGAGTAGTGATGCTGAAAAAGAGAATGATAACATCACCACGCATCACCACATCACCACTTCCGAGAAGGGGGGTATATCTTTCCTGAGACTTCCTGAAGGCTACTATGGCAAATGTTCTTATTGCGGTGAGAATGCCTTTGTTGAATGGATAGACTCAAAGGGAAATCATCTGTGTAGTAATTGCAGGTGGGAAGAATGAGAATTTTGACCATAACTCATTCCCTAAATCAGGGATGGATAAACACATTGCTAAAGGAAGATCCTGATTTGGTAGGTCAAGAATATGGAAATCAAACATGGCTTCCTTTGAAGGAATTACAAAATCCTATCAGAAGATCCTTATGCACGAATGAGTTTGTTTTTGATATTGATGCAAAATCTTGGGATTCTTGCTATCAATTAGCTGTGAATTTAGAAGAGGTTTTAAACAAATTCGGCATACCATTCCTTAGGTTTACTTCAGGTAATTTCCTTCACTATCATGTTTTCTTTGATAAAACAGTAGAATGCCCAACAGAGATTTGGAAAGATTATTTCAAAACTAAGGGAAAAGCAATCATTTCCATCGAAGATTTGAAACAATTCTTGAGGGAGTTAAGGCTTGCCATCTTTCAGTTCATAGTTGATCAAGTTGAACCTGTTGAAAATGCTAGCTTTGATTTAGCTTTGATGAAAGCAGAACGCCACTTGATTAGAATGGAAGGAGCAAAGCATGAAGAAACAGGCTTTCACAAATCCCTCTTATTTAAATTACCAAAATCGCAACCAAAAGTTGGAGCAAAAGATGTTGTTTTGCCTGATGAAATAGAGCATTGGCAAATCCCTGAAGAATTGCTTTACTATGTTTATAGTAAATACATCAAAAAGCAAGAAATCAAAGTTGTAAAACCGATTACTAAAACAAATAGTAAAACTGAAATCCAATGGATTGAGCAGATCTTGAGCAGAACTTTCTCAGATGGCAGGAAAAGACTAATTGACTTAGTTGTTCTACCTTACTTGATCAACATTAAAGGTTTGGATGAGGAGCAAGCTACTGAATTGTGCTACAATTGGGCATTGAAATCTCATGAAATAGAACCGATCAGAATCAACAAAAGAAGCTTGAGTGAAAATTCTTTGCTTAGATACATAAAAACAAAAGCTAAGTATGTTGCAAGAAAAGGGTTGAAACCACTGAGCAAAAACAACTTGATGGAGTGGTTTTCTGATGTTGATGAAATAAAAAAGATTGCTCAAAACCATGGTAAACAAAAAGGAGGTGATGAAAATTGAAGATTGAAGAAGATGAGGAGGATTGGGAAGATTGGGAAAATTCAGAAGAAGATTTTGAAGAAGAGGAGGATTGGTGATTAAGGATGAATGGAAAAACTAAGCAGAGCATTCCCGATTACTTCGATGAGTTTCAAGGCACGATGATAAAAGTTGCAACAAGATTCCTTGAAGATGGAAGTTATTATGTTTACAAGGGAATTTTGCACAGGAAAGGGAGGGATTTCGTTTATCTAAGGGATGTTGAAATGGTTAAAATCCAAAATGGTAAGGAAGTTGAAAGAACAAGGCTAAACAAAATAGCCTTGAGCAAGGCGATAATTAGTTGGATAGATTTCAGTTAGGAGGTGATTTGTATGGAAGGGCGTATAGAATATAGATTGAAAGAAGGTCCGTATGATAAAACCACAGCATACGTATACATAGACAATGGGATAATCACTTTAGATTATCCAAAAGAAACGAAAGTAAGGATCGAGGTTTTCAGAGAGTTTTTGGAATACATGTTGCAACAGGTGAAAGAAATTGAAACCAAACCCATGTACATGGAGTATCGAACTATTTACAAGAATCCTTATTCAGAATACAGGAAAAAATTAAAAGATCCCATGTACTTGAAGGAATTCAAAATAAAGTTGGACAGGCTTGTTCACTTAATAACGAAACATTCTAGAGTTATCAACAAGTTCATCAGGGAATTGAAACAGAGTGTCGAAGAAGTTGAAAAAATAAGGAGAGAATTGGTGATTGAAGACGAAAGACCAAAACCTGAAGTTAAGGAGGGTAATTAGCATCTGGCAATTAAGCTATGAAGAAAGGATCAAGCTACTCTGCTTTATCCTCTACTCTCTAAACAAGAGGGCAAAATCTGTTAAATCGCTTCAAGAAAGCATCGAAAAGCAGTTGAGCATGGAAATTCCGATTCACACTTTGGTTGACATTTTACTTAAACTCAAAGCGTTCGGATTAGCTTTTAAAGTTTCGACAAGAAGGTGGAAAACGAAAGGAAGTTTTACCGAAGAAGACTTGAAAAATGTTTTCTCGATAAGATACTTTGCTATAGAAGAACCAACTAAAGAGATTTTAAAAGGAGTGGTATTCAGACTTAAATCGCTTCACTCTCTCAAAAAACTTCACATGCAAGTTGGAGGTGGTTTGAATGGATAAAGAAGTGATGTTTTCGATCTTGGGTTTCTTGGTGCTAGTTTCAGGAACTATTTTGGTTTTCAATGAAAACAACTTCACAAATGGTTTGGTTAAACTAGTGGCAACATTCAGTGTTTTCGGAATTTTAATGTATTTAATGATAAGGGGAAAAAGCAAAAGAGTTATAGGAGAGTAAAAACAAGTTTAAAGAAACTTAAACTAATTTAACCAAATTTAAATTATGAAATACTTGATTGAAATTCTCGATCAGAAAATAGAAGGTGAAGGTAAGGATTTGCTGGATAGTTTCAACAAGGCAACAAGAATAACAAAATCCATAATTAAGGGAATTGAAGAAACTGCAGGTGAATTGAACAATTTAGAAGTAAAACTGAGTTTCAAGGTTTCCGAGTTTTAATCTATAATATAACAAACGGTTTTGCCAAAATTTTTGGTTTATTTTACAGAATATATCTTTTGTGAACATTTTAACTTTAGTTTAGTCCTAAGTTTATTCTATGTAAATAAACACACCCCATCCCAATTTTCCATAATCCATCTAAACTCTTTTTCATAATCCTTGTTGATGAATTTAAAAACATCTTCACCTTTATTTGTAAGATAAATGAACTTCTTAAGAAATTTTTTCTCTATTTTTATCAATCCCTTCTCTGCTAGTTGTTTTAGTAAATTTTCTTCTAATGGTGGTTTAAGTATGTATTCAATTCTCCTTTCTCCTATATTTTTTATACCATTCAATTCTTGTTTACTCAACAAATTACCCCCAGCCTTAAGGAATTTTGTTTTAGCCTCCCTAAAAAGCTTTTTCTTCCACCTTATCTGGGCTATTTTCCTTAACTTCATTAATTTTATTTTTCCAACTCTTTTAAACCAACTTAAAAATTTTCTGTCTCTCCAAATTCTAGGTTTCCAACCAATTGTGTCTATGTCACATTCTGCTATTTCTTGATAATCACCAGTTTCAACCCATCCTCCATTAAATGCCATAGTCCATAGAAGGTATTTTCCTTTGTACTTTATTGCGAAAGTTCCCCAATAAGGATCAAATCTAGGTTTTACCATTAATTAATTTTAACTTTCATAAACAAATTTTAATTACTCTTGTTCATTATTTAGCTGAATTTAACTCAATCTAACCACATTTAAATGGAACACTTACTACTATTTGTGAAACTAGGAAAAATTTTCGCAAAAAACTGTTGTTTATATTGTAAACTTAAACTCACAAACTTCATTTGTTTGTTCTTTTGTCTAACCAAGTCTTTTTTTTGTTTCTTAAACTGTTTTAAAACTTTCTGTTTTTCCACTTCTCATACATTTCAAGCAAAAACTTAACAAAGTCTTCTTCCAAGTTCAAGCTTTCCTTTATGTCCAAAACCATGCCACAGTTCGAACAGTATTTTGAATTTACTGTGTTTATGTAACCGCACCTGAAACACTTGTTTAGCTTAGTTTCCTGTTTTTCCTCAACTTTTAAACCATTTATTTCCAACAGTTTGTTTTCTATGTCTTTACCTGACAAATGTACGTAAACACTAGCCATTTTACTACCCATGGACCAACCAGAAAAAACTTTCAGTTCTTGTTCTGTCAAGTGTTTAGCTAACTCTGTAAGCCTTGAATGTCTGAACAAGTGTGGGTGTACTTTTTTCTTTATTCCAGTTTTCTCAACAAGTTTTTTTAACAGTTTTCTCACATACTGATAACTCATGTGCTGGTTTTCTTCTTTGTGCAACTTCAACCAAACATAACTTTCTGGTTCATTTCTTAACTTGTGATTTTCCAACCAGTTTCTGAAGTAAGGTACTGACTTTATCAACCTTATCCTTCTCTGTCCTGTCTTACCTTTTACTGTTATCACACAACCATACTGGTCGAAACTCACTTGTCTTATTTTCAAAGGAAGTAGTTCACCTATCCTGCAACCACTTTCATACAGTACTGAAATAAAAGCTTTATCCCTAGGGTTTTCACAGTTTTCAACCATTTTCCATACTTCTTCTTCAGTCAAAAGTTCTTCTGGTAGTTTGTTGTTCTTCGTGTCAAACCTCACTTTCAATTCAAACTTCTTACCAACAAACTCAAGAAACTTCTTAACACAGTAATACCTTGTGTGTTTTGTGCTTGGTTTGTAACCATTCAAACTCAGTAGAAACTTTTCCATGTCTTTTTCTGTCATATCTTCAAAGTTTTTGTTTGTTGTGCTAACAAACTGTTTTAGCGAAATCAAGTACTTCAACCTTTGAACCAAACTTAAACCTTCTGCTTCTTTCTTTGTTAAGAAACTCAGAACAAGTTTCTTGTTGCTTTCTGTTGTATTCCAGTTCTTAATGTTTTCTAGTTTTCTGTTGTATGTTTGCAAAGTGTTGTATATATCGGAGAGAACTGTACTTGAGTTAGTATGCCCCGCCTGAGAACATGCTTTTCTTCAATTCCCACAGGCTAATTTACTATTGTTTTTAAGAAATAAAAAGGTTATCTTTTCACAAAACCTGAAAATTCAACATGTTGAAATAATTTATCTATAATTCAACAAATGTTGAATTTTTGATTTTTCTCTGATAATTTAGTTAAAAAATTAAGTATTTTGCTTTATTTCACTCAAGTTTACCCTCTTTTCCAAAACTTTCTTGATCATTTTAGCTCTGTGTATGCCAACATTGTACTTAGCCCTTATCAAATCAGGATCGATGAATGTTCTTCCCTTGTATCTTGAAATTAAAGAATTCAAGTTCTTTAAAGCATCTTCAACAACTTCATCAAGCGAAAAAGTGTACATTTCCTTCACTTCCCTCTCTTTTTTCAAGCTTTTTTCAACTTCAATCTTCAAGTTTCTGGTGAATTCCCTCTTTTTAACTTCATAATCCTCTATCAACTTTTCGCTTGGCTTGTTAATCAAAATCCTGTTCACAACAATGATCTCATTGCCAACTCTTATTCTTGGGTACTTAAAGTATTCCTTACCAAACCTGGGATTGTTCTGAATTTCCATGTACTTAGCGATAACTTGTTGCTTTTCATAATCTATCATCAAACACTCGATGTAAGCATGGAAGAGCTTCCTAGTTTGAGCATCTATGAAGTTTAAGTCTGGAGCTGTGAATATCACTCCCAAATTATCATGCCTGAAAGTTTTTTAACTATGTAGGGAATCAGATATATGTAATACGCTTCTTTCATATCACCTTTCTCATGCAATCTTGATCATTTGAAAAGCAGTTTTCAATTTGATAGAAAATTGAATAAAAAAGATTTCAGAATAAGCATGTATTTCAAAGCTTGAAAAGTTGGTTTTTCGCTGATGTTGAAATAAGCTTTTTTTGATAGCAAACTGAAAATTTGGAATTTATAAGCTATCGAATTCATGCTAAATGATAGTGATAGCATGACGATAACTTTCAGGGAAAAGGAAGAGGATTTGAAGAATTTTGAAATTATAGAAAAAGCTTTAAAAATTAAAACAAGAACAAAAGCGATAAGGTTTGCTTTGAAAGTTACTGCGAATTTACTAAAAGATGTCAAGCTGGAAAAATAATCTTATTGTAACAATGTTGATCTGTCCAGACAACCTCACTAACCTTTAAATTTATAATAAAGCATACTAAATAATAAAAAGAGTTATGAGAAAAAGAAAATACGCTTATAAAACTGTTACAATAGTGTTAGGACCAAAATTTTATTTTATTTTTGGCCTTGTTACAGCCTTTGGTATTCTATTAATATGGGCCTTATTGTTTTCTAAACCCGTCTCAGCAATAGAAATAATCAAAGAAAGCACAAACAAATTTGAATCTTTAAAAGAATTTCAAGCAATCTATGACCTTTACTTAGGTGGGAAGAGAGTTGGAAAAGACAATTTAATTCACAGGTTTCCTTTCACCAAATCAGAAATATATATTTTATATGAAAACGAAAGTCGAGAGAAAATTTCTGTTGTTTATGAATTATTTAATGAAAGTGATAATACAATCTTAGTAATTGAATGTGAAAAAAACGAAGAGAATTGCATAGGTTATCCTTACTTTATAACATCTCCGATAGACATAAACTATTCCAGATTAAATTTTCGGAGTGTTAAAGAGGTCGTAGATTACTTAAATCGTCTGCTTGAAGCAATGGGTGAAAAAATTAAGCTTGAATTAAAAAAAACAGTAAAAATTGTTGATAGAGATTGTTACCTGATTGAATTTAATTTACCTGATAACTCAACTATTGACATTTGTTATGATAAGGAAGTAGGCATTCCATTGTTATTTAAAGCCAGAGTTAACGGTGAGGAAATATTTTCTATGGAAGCTATTTTCTTTTCTAAAATAGTACCATTTGATATTTCACCGCCCTCTAATTTTACATTTTACCCTGAAAAACCACCTTCATTTATCCATATAAGTGAAGGTAGATTTTACAACCCTCCTCAAGTAGAAAAAATTGCTTGCACCGAAAATAAAATACTTCTTAAAATTAAGGGGAGTCCAGAAAAAACTTATTATCTTTCATATTTGGAACAGAAAAACATTTCCGATGAATTCGGACCTAATATTATCTTACATGGTCTTCCAAACACAATAGTAGAGCAAAATGTTGAAAAAATCATCGAAATTAATTTTCCGATAGAGGATTGGAGGATAATGGACGAAATAGTAATACCTAACCCATATCCAAAATTTGAAAAAATTCACTTGCCCCACAAATTCATGCGGGGCCACCAAATAATGCTGTATTTTTGCGAATCTCCCTATTTTGATGAGTGTATAGAAGATTGGGGAAATGAACTATTCGGCATACCACTTGATAAAACATTATATACACCGAAATATAATGGGGACATTGAGTTTTTCACTTGTTAGTAAGAATTTTAAATCAATTCTTAAACTTTGGAAGTTCTCATACTTTAATATTAAGCTGTAATTTCTTATTAACCACTAAAGAATAAATTTTCCGCTTTCCTTTCCTTGATAAACTGAACAAGAACTTTCTTGAAATTCTTATCTTTTTCAGCATAATAAACCAAGAAATCCCTTAGCAATTCTTCAAACCTTTTCCTCTGCTCATCCAACTCAAGAACTATCTTCAAATCCAAAGGAGAACCACATTTTTTACAGAAATGGGATAAAGAAGAATTCGGTTCATTGCATTTTTGGCATATTCTCACAAGAGGCTTAACTTCTTCCCTTTCTTTCTCTACTTTTATTCCCTTTGCTTTCAACAAAGATTCATCAACATCTTCTCCTGATAAATGAACATAAACAGAAGCCATTCCTGAATCTTTAGCCCATCCAAAGTAAACTTTCAATTGCTGTTCAGTTAGTATTTTAGCCAAATGAGTAGCCCTTGCATGCCTGAAAGCATGGGGATTGCATGCTTTTGCTATTCCTGCTTTCTTGGCCAAATTTTTTAACATGTGATTAGCATCATCGGGAAGCAATCTCTTTTGATTCTTTGGGTTTACCCAAACAAAGCTTTCAGGATTTGATTTGAAAGGATGAGAATCCAACCAACTTATCAAATCCTTGCTGTAATCTAAAACCCTTACTCTTCTCCATCCTGTTTTTCCCGAAACCAAAATGTAGCATCCATACTGATCAAAGCTTATATCTTTAATTCTCATGTTCAAAAATTCTCCGATCCTGCAACCTGTTTCATACAAGCACAAAACAAAGGCTCTTTCCATCGAATTTTCTGCTTGATTTGCAATCAATTCAACTTCTTTCTGAGTTAAAATTTGCTCAGGAACTTTCTCGTTGTTTTTCTTGATCGTTGTTTTAATCCATTCTACTTCTTCAGGATATTTCCCATCAAGCTTTCCAAACTTAAGCCACCTCATGTAAAATTTCAAAATTTTCTTGAAATCCGATTTTGAAGCTTCAGAATAGTTATTGTTGTTAAGCTTTATCACCAATTCTTCAACATCTTGTTTTTTAGCTTCACTAAAATCTTTTCCAAGCAACTCTCTGAGAGTTTTCAAGAAATAAATGTACTTGTAAATCCTTCCTTTCGAATAATTGTTAGTTTCCAACTTCCTCACAAACTCCTTCACTTTTTCATAAGTTCTTTCATCTATTTGTTTAATTGCCAACAATCCCCTTTCTATTCCTTTCTCATAACCATAAAGTTCAGGCATGATTTTAGCCTTGTTTTGATTGCTTATAAAAGCCAAATGGGAATTGAAGAAATAAGCATGCCCCGTCTGGGATTTGAACCCAGGTTGCAGCCTATCATCTTTTCATCAAACCTTTCGAGATTTATCGAAAGGGCCGCGTCCTTGACCGGACTAGACGAACGGGGCGTATAAAAAATATTTGAAAATTAAGTTAAAAATTTTTAGCTTTTAATTTTTTCCAATTCAGGCTCAAGAATGGACCAAATTTCTTGATGAACTTCTTCTATACTTTTTGTGGCATCGATTACGAACCATTTCGCTTCTTTATTCTCCTTCGCAAGTCTGAGGAAAATTTCCCTAGTTTTCTCCAGAATTTCCCTCTCTTTCTCTATTCTTTCCAGTATCTCCCTTTTCGTGAAATCTTCTAAGCTCAACTGTTTGATCCTACTCATCGTAACTTCAACAGGTACATCTATCAAGAAAACGATGTCTGGTTTTATGAAGAATTTTTCAACTTCCATTAACCATTCCAAAGGTAAACCCCTAGCTGCTTGATAAGCGAAATTACTGTAACAATACCTATCAGTTATCACAACATTTCCAGCCTCGAGTAAATTCTTTATCCTTTCTTGAGAATAACTTCTGTCCGCAGCGTATAGTAAAGATAAAGTGAAAGCATCTAGTTGAAGTCTTTTTGTAAGTCTTGCTATATCGTTTTCAAAATCTGGAAAGCTTAAAGTTGTGAAAGGGATTTTCCTCATCAAGAGCTCTTGCGTTATGAGTTTTATGTGAGTTTTTTTCCCAGAACCTGTTATACCTTCGAATGCTATGAAAATACCTTTCATAGACTAATTTTTTATACTAACTATCCCCTTAAATACTTTTCTATCCTTCTAAACCAAGGAAAGTGGGCACGCCCGGATTTGAACCGGGGACCTACCGGTTATCAGCTTCAACAGCTAAAGCTTCGGTTGCTCCAACCAGGCTAAGCTACGTGCCCTTTTCACAGATTTTAATATTATCTTATTTTTACTTATGTTTTATTTGAGGGCCGGTAGATCAAAGGTAGATCGTCTCCTTCGCAAGGAGAAGGCTCCGGGTTCGAATCCCGGCCGGTCCATTTTTGGAAGAAATCATGAGAACAACTTCAACATCTTCCTCGCGTTATCCAACATGGCATGGTCATTGTTGAAAAAGATGTAAACTTTTTCGGGTTTTAGGTTCAAAATCTTCTTCTTCACTTCTTTCAGTTCATTATCACTGTAATAATGAGAATACCAAAAAGTCCTCCCATGCATTCTTTCATACACTATCCCGTTCGTACAATAAACTTCTAAAGGAAAATCTGGTGAATCAACACTTACCCAAGTTATTCCAAGTTTTTCTGCCCATTCTAAACATTCTTTCTTGAACCAATCCTTGTTCCTAACTTCCAGCGCGAACTTTTCTTTAAGTCTAGTGCTTCTTACGAAATCTTCGAGCTTTTGACCAATTTTAGGGGAAAGCGAAGGTGGTAACTGAAAAAGGTAAAAGTCTATGTTCCTCTCCAAAGGCCTGAAAAGTTTTTGGAAATCCTTCCACAATTTTAAAGCTTTATCCCCAAACTTGAAAACGTGTGTTATAAACCTACTAACTTTTATACTCCACCTCAACTCTGGGTTAATTTCCCTAGTTTTCGAAGCCCAAGCTTTAACCTGATTCGGAAAAGGAAAACGGTAGAAAGACATGTTCAGCTCTACAGAGTTCAGCATCGAATTCTTGAGATACCAATCAAGAGTACCTCCTTCGTTCCATCCATAAAGCCAACCAGAAGTTCCCACAAAGACCTTCACTAAAAAAATTTAGGTTTTTAGAAGGATAAATTGATAACATGAGGAAAGAATGTCCTAACAAGGAAATTAACGAAAAAGATTGTCCATGTCCTGAAACAGGGTGTGAAAGACATGGCATATGCTGTCTTTGCATAAGGTATCATATGAAAAGTAAACAGTGGCCTTTACCAGCTTGCTTACGTTAATCTTACCTTTACTGAAAAAGCTCTTGCTAGCCTATTTCTTCAAAACTTCATCAAGCTATCTACTAGCCTTTTGGTAGCCTCTTCTTGGTATGGTTCTGGCCTTAATATCTCACGTACCATCCTGTCTATGGTTTTCCTTTTCTCTATTTCTCCCATTTGCACTATTGCCCTGAAGGGTTCTGCAACTTTTTCCACTATTTTCTCCATCTCAGCCATCTGCTTCCTCATTTCCACCAAAGCACACCAAAGTTGGGCAACTTTTACGTCTTCGGCTTGCATGAAAGCACATTTATGCTTCTTCGTAGCTTCTATCAATTGAGCAAGTATCTCCCTATCTTCTTGATTCAAACATTCTTTCCAGTCTTTTTCGTTTGCCATACTTATTGAATGTAAGGTTAAATTTAAATCTTTTACTACTTTTCAGGTAAGAAAATTCCCAAAAAGAAAATTTTTAATACCTTTTACGACCAATTTAATTTGAATGATAGGCCTAGAAAGCCTTCAGTTCGACTTCATAGTATTTGGTCTAGGATTTATAATAAGCGAACTTGTTACCAGGAATTTCCCAAGGTTAAGGCTTTTTATAATCAACGGTAAGAAGAAAATAAAGATACACCATGCATATCTTGGTGCTATAGTAGCTTTTTTCTCGGCTTTAACTGGTCACATAACACTGTTCAACTTAAGCCTTGGTACAGCGGTTAACGATGTTGTATGCCATCTAAGAGAAAAAATAAAGAATTTTTTCAAGAAAAAATCTAAATGAACCTAGTTATTCCTGGTCTTAGGTCTTTTTCCGTATCTATGACCACTATTTGTTTGTTTAAAGGTAAGGCAACGTTGTAGATCGGTACCGTATCCACCCAAACCATCTTGGATCCTTTGTGGGAATGGCCAGTAAGTACAAGCGTTGGCCTTCTGTTTATCAAGACTTGCTCGTAAGCAATCGACCCCAGATTCTTGTAAAAGTTCGGGTTTTCTCCTTCCAGGATTTTGTAAGTTGGAGCGTAATGGATCAGTAAGATTGAAATGTTGGTCTTCATCCTGTTAAGAAGGTTATCAACTATTGTAACCCTTGCTTTGAATAAATTCTCTATGTTTGGAACGTTTGCTTTTTGCCATCTAGTAGGTTCATCCAAGCTACCTGTTGTACCAACTACACCAACCTTTAAATTCCCTATTTGTAAAATAGTGGCTTCATCGTCCAGAAATTTTATTTCCTTATACCTAAGCTTTATTTCCTCCCTTATATCCTGGTATTCATTGTTACCGAAACATGCAACTATCGGACAATTTATTTTTCCAAAAAGCGTGTTGTAAATCTTATCATATTCTTCTAAATGTCCTCTCTCTATCATATCACCAAGCAAAAACATCAAGTCTGGCCTAACCATAAGCTCATCAACAGCTTTAACGAAATCTGCAAAGAATCTAGGTGAATGAACGTCTCCTGTAGCAGCTATTATCATTTTCCTCATTTTAAATTACACTTTTGAACGAAAAAAGTTTACCTATAAAAAAGTATTTAAAGTTTTTCTTTGATAACTTATTCATGAAATTCAAAATCATGGCCATGATTTTCTCCTTCCTTTTGATACTCCCAGGAATAACTCTAGCTATTTGCGATGGACAAGATGAAACTTATAAGTACAAATCTGCAATTTTTCAAGTATCTAATGCCAGAAGGATTAAAGTTACTGTTTACAATTCCATGGGGGATTTATACCCAAGATGCTTCACAGCCTGGATAAAAATTGGATCAACTTATAAAAACCTGGATGGTCTTCCTTATTCTCCTAGCAATTGGTACCAAGCATGGTCTTCTACTGCACCTAATTGCTTTTCTTCGGGATATAGAGTTGTTTCAGGTGATTCTGCTTCAGCCGAATACGATCTCACAAGTTATGCACCTTATGGTTACACAGGAATAGTTGAAGTCAGGGTAAGTAGTGATTGCTATCAAATTGTTCAAGATCCTTGCTTTTGCTGGAAAGCCAAAGTTGAAGTCTTGGAACAAGTTGAACAATATTGTCATCTGGATATCTACGTAAAAGATGACCGTGGCATACCTTTAGAAGCGAATATTTACGTGGATGGTAATTACGTAGCTTATTCTTCCCATGTCCTTAAACAAGTTTCGGTTGGAACTCATGTGGTTTCTGCGAGCAAAGAAGGTTATTCAACAGACACAAGGACCATAACCTGCTCTTGTTCTGAGGTTAAGAGGGTAGAACTTGTTTTAACCAGGATAAAGGTTTGTAATCCTGGTGAGATAAGGAATAGGTATTGTGCTTGTTCAACTCAAGTTGCTTACGAGAAATGTAGAACGGATGGCTCTGGTTGGGAGCTTATAATCGAGAATTGTCCACCAGGCTATGTTTGTAATAATGGTTATTGCATCATGGAAAAAGATGGATGGTACGATACTGGAAGGGAAAGGTGTAATATGAACGGATATGAATGTGGAATTGGAACTAGAGAAAAAGAGCAAGAATATAGGGATTATACGTGCTTTGGAGCCACATGTACTTATGTGGTCAAAGATAGGAGATGGGTCGCAATAGGCTCTTGTTACCAAGGCTGTGCTCCAGGTTATACTTGTGATTCTGGTGTTTGTGTAAAAATATCAACTTGTGTTCCACAATTCTTGGATGATTATAGATGTTACGGGAACTGGTTACAGAGAAAGTATCTTTACAATGATTGTTCCACCGAATGGGTTAATTGGAAATACTGTGAGTATGGATGTTACAATGGAGCATGCTTACCAGGTTGTGAAGAAGGTTATTTGAACAACTTCAGGTGTTACGGGAACTGGTTACAAAGAGAATATAGATATTCTGATTGTTCTGTAGAGTGGATTAATTGGAAATACTGTGAGTATGGATGTGTAGATGGTAGTTGTTCAACCGGAAAGCCTTGTAGTATATGGGCAAGTGTTAGTTCGCAATTTAACTATATTGTGGGCGATGTTGTAAAAGCTACAGTTGAAATAACAAACTATGGTGATCTTGGAGGTTACGTGAACCTTGATGCATATCTCTGCAAAACAGACCCGTATTGTATACCCATGAAGTGTAGCGAAAACTCTGTTTACGTGCCTGGAAAGACAACAAGTAGTTTAAGTTGTTGGGCAACTGTTCGAGAGCCCGGAAATTATAGGGTTAAAGTTTATTATTCGGGTTGTGATAAAAGTGCGACAATTTATTCAGAAACATTTTCGGTTAGAGAGAAAGCGGAAAGATGTGTTGCTAAGTTCTTAGACGAATTCAAGTGTTCAGGTAATTGGAAACTTCAACTCTACCAATATTCTGATTGTAGCAAGAGTTGGGTACATGTTGAGTATTGTGGTTTTGGATGTAAGGATGGTGCATGTATTACCACCACAACCAGCACAACGATCACCACAACCAGCACGACCACAACCAGCATAACCCTACCTCAAGAGAAAGAAATAATAACTGGTAAGTTTGTGCTCTCAGATGCTCATGTAGCTTTGATAATCTTGCTAGCTTTCCTTTGTAGCTTTCTCCTATTTATGTTTCTCACAGACTTTAAATTTAAGAGAAAGAAACCTGAATGGTTTGGAGAAGATTGTTAATGTCGCCTTGCCTCGTGCATCTGTCTCCTTACTTGCTCGACTCATCGCTCCACAGAGGCTTTTTCAGGCAAGGCAAATTTATATTGGTAGTTGGAATAGAAATAAATCTTTAACTGATTTTCTTTTATAACATGGTGAAGCTTTTTGAGTATGCAAAAACACCGATCAGAAAGTTTATAAGAGAAGTGAGGGACGTTGCAGATTACGTCCACGTTTATATAGAGCATAGAAAAATACAGGGGGGAAAATTTAGAGATGGGAAAGCTTATAACCCGAGTGTTGAGTACACGCTCGGGATGAGGATAACTTTCCTCAAGGAGAATGAATTATTTCTATATTCAGCTACAGAAGATTTACCGTCAGCAAGGATAGATAGGGAAGATGTAGAGTTCTTGATAAAGAAAGCTAGGGAAAATGTTATAAAAACTGATGTTATCATTCCGAAAAAAGAATTGGTATTTCCCGAAAAAAGTTATGTGGAAGAAGATAAAAATTTTGTTATACCGCATGATTTCATCAAGGAAATAAAAGAAGCGTCGAAGAACAAAGATCCTAGCTTAAGGGTTTTCACAAAGTACAATCTAACCCAAAGAACAATTTACCAGAGAGATTCCAACAATGTCGAAGTTTTTCAAGTCATACCCAACTTTCTCTTGAAATTCATGATATACATTTCACCAGAAGAAAGTATTCAGAGGAATCTCGGAATGAATCCTGTTACACAAACAGACATCACCAATTTACATCGTCTCATAAAAACTATCCCGGACATAACCTTGGAACAATCCCTTCGTGATGCTAATTCTTACCACGAACTTATCGATGAACTTTCAAAAATTGCCAAGAATGTATCGGAAAATGGGATAAGAATCGGTAATGGTTTGTACGACGTGATAACACCTTCTTCAACAGTTTTACACGAAATCTTTGGACATTCTTTTGAAGGAAGCATAAAACTGAGTAGAAAAGACTGGGAAGAATCGAAGTATGAAATGAAACCTATATTCGACGGTTTGAACGGAATTCAGCTACCAAAATCTCTCTCTTTAATAGATAGCCCTTTGATCGAAACTTCCTCCAGGTTTGACGTTCTACAGAACTTCTGGTTGTTCGGTGGCTTTAATCACGATTTTGAAATGTTTCCGGCTGAGGAAAAAATGTTGATAAGTAAGGGTAAATTAACTGGAAGAAAATTGGGATCCATGTTTTCTGACGTTAACGAAACTGGGAATGCTATATCTTCTGAGTTTTCTTTCATCCCTCAACCAAGGAGTAGCATCCTCTACGCCTTACCATCTAAACATGGACCAAAATCTATAGAAGAAATGGGTGAGGTTGCGTCAAGGAAAGAAAATGTGTTGGTTATGTATAAAAGTGTTGGTGAACATTTGGGAGAAGATGCTTTCGTACGAATAGGAAAAATCGGAGAGGAAGAAGAAAAAGAATTGGAGTTATCTACAGAAGTTTATTTTTTAAAAGATGGTGAATTGTTACCTGTAAGGACTCCTCTCCATCTAACTTTACCTATATATCAAATTTCATCTCAATTAGTTTTGTCAAGTTACGATCTTTATTTCTACGATCCTGGTTATTGTGCAAAAACTACACCAACAGGAGAAGAAGATTTGGTGCCATCTTCTCAAGTAGGACCGATGGTGTTGATGAAAAATGTCCCAGTCATAACTTATGAGAAAAGAATACAAGTTTAACTAAAACCATCGGCTATCGCTATTGCTGGAATTCGCGAATTACGATGGAGCGGAACAAACGGCGGGAAAAAAGTTGGAATAAGGATTTTCCTCCTCTTAAAAGACTAAAAGATTTAAATTAGAAATACAAAACTATTTTTGATGCAAATGGATGGTGATCTTCGGGTACAACTCTGACTTTTATCTACTTCTCCTTACAAAAATTAATTTTAACTGAGGTTTGGGAAAATGGAGTTTAAACCAAAAATCGAGGAAAATAGATGGAACACAAAAATTGAAAAAGAGATACTTAAAAAGTGGGAGAAAGAGAACCTTTTCCTCTTCAACCCAAAGAGTAAGAAAAAGATTTTTTCCATAGATACCCCACCACCATATCCTTCCGGCAGGCCATGGCATATCGGAGCTGCCTCCCATTACTCACAAATAGACATGATAGCAAGAACTGCCAGGATGCTCGGTTTCGAGGTTTTCTTTCCAATAGGGATCGATAGGAATGGTGTACCCGTTGAAAGATATGTGGAAAAGAAATTCAACATAAAAATGCACGAAACACCCAGAGAAAAATTCATCGCCCTTGCAAGAACTGCTTTGGACGATTTAGAGGCTGAGTTGATAGGAATAATGAAGATGATGGGGCTGAGCGGGGATTTCGATAATTATTACAGAACTGATTCTGAAGAATACAGAAAGCTTACACAGGAAACTTTTCTGATTTTATGGAAAAAAGGCTTGATATACAAGGACAAAAGACCGAACAATTACTGTCCTGATTGTAAAACAACTATAGCAGATGCTGATGTGATTTACGAGGAAATGCCGTCCCAACTAGTTTACATCAAGTTCAAGATATGTGGTGAAGACGATTCCATAACAATAGCAACAACAAGACCGGAACTTTTGTGTTCTTGTAAAGCTGTTTTGGTTCATCCTGAAGATGAGAGGTATAAGAATTTTGTTGGAAAAAAAGCTTTGGTACCGATTTATGAAAGGGAAGTTCCGATACTGGCCCATCCTTCAGCAGTTCCTGATTTTGGATCAGGAGTTGAAATGGTTTGTAGTTATGGGGATACTAGAGATGTAAGGTTGTTCAGGGAACTTAAACTCGAGGAAATAATAGCCATAGACCTTGACGGAAAAATGAACGAAAAAGCTGGAAAGTATGCTGGCCTTGAAGTCAAAGAAGCAAGGGAGAAGATAATTCAAGATCTAGAAGCTCAAGGGCTTGTGGTTAAAAAAGAAATTATAAAACATCGCACGCCAGTTTGCGAGAGGAGTAAAACTCCTATAGAGATAATTTCCCTCGACGAATTCTACTTGAAACAATTACCTTTCCTAGAAAATTTGAAGAAAATAGCTGAAAGAATAAAATTTCATCCTGAAAGGCATAGGCAATTACTTTATGATTGGATTAAATCGATAACCATAGATTGGCCAATATCCAGGAGAAGGTTTTACGGAACTGAAGTTCCGGTTTGGTACTGTAAAAAATGTGGAAAACCTAACTTACCAAAACCTGGAAAATACTATCAACCATGGAAAGAAAAACCTCCTTTCAAGAAATGTGAACATTGCAAAGGAGAAGAATTCGAAGGTGAAACGAGGACTTTTGATACATGGTTCGACTCGAGTATTTCTCCCCTCTTCATAACAAAATTCTTGAGAGACGATAAATTTTTCAAGAAAGCTTATCCAACTTCCTTAAGACCTCAAGGAAAAGATATAGTGAGGACTTGGTTATACTATACTCTGCTAAGATGCTATCAGTTAACTAGAAAAATTCCGTGGGAGCACGCATGGATAACGGGGTTTGGTGTTGATGAAAAAGGAGAAAAGATGAGTAAAAGTAAAGGGAACGTTATAGATCCTTTGCCGATTTTGGAAAAATACGGTGCCGATACTTTCAGGTTTTGGTCCGCCCAAGAATCAAGTCTTGGTGAAGATTTCCGTTGCTCTGAGCAAAGAATAGCAAACGCTGGTAAATTCTTGACAAAATTGTGGAACATAGCCAGGTTCGTTTCTTCTTTCCCACAACCTAAAAAAGCTAAGCTTACAGAAACGGATAAATGGATTTTGGCTGAGCTAAGCAAGCTGATAGAAGGATGCTTGAAAGGATACGAAGAGTTCAACTTCTTCATACCTGCTACAAAATTGAGAGAATTCACTTGGAATTTGTTCGCTAGCCATTACGTAGAAATGGTTAAACCAAGGGCTTACGGTGAAAATTTCAGTAAAGAAGAGCAGCGATCAGCTTGGTTCACTTTACACACTTGCTTGAAAAATATTTTATTATTACTAGCACCTATTGTACCTTTCATAACTGAGAAGATATGGTCAGAGCTATACGGCAAAAAATCGATTCATCTGCAAAATTTCCCCAAACCTTTATGGAAAACTGAGCACGCAAAACTGACTGAAAAAATAGTTGAGTTCAATTCCAAAGTTTGGAATTTGAAGAAAGAGAAGGGGATTTCCCTTAAAGATGAGATAGAAATTAAAATTCCTGAAGAGCTTAAAGTTTTTGAGAAAGATTTAAGAGCGATGCACAACATACGTTAAAAATTTGTAAAGGTGTAAGCATGGTTGAAATGAAAGAAGAAGAAAAACTTGCCTTGAAAAAACTCATAAAGGAACTTGAAAAAATAAGGGGGAGGCATACTGAATTGGTTAGCGTTTACATCCCTTCTGGCTACAATTTAACAGAAGCCATGAACCAACTATTCCAGGAAAAAGGAACCGCAAACAATATAAAAAGTAAAAGTACTAGGAAGAACGTTCTGGCTGCTTTGGAGAAAATAATCCAGCATCTTAAGCTTTTCAGGAAAACTCCTGATAATGGGTTGGTGATTTTTTGTGGAAATGTTTCAGATGTCGAAGGGAAAGTTGATATAAAACTTTGGAGTTATGAGCCGCCTGTTCCGATTTCCCAAAAAATTTACTGGTGTGATCAAACTTTTGTTCTAGATCCTTTAAAAGAATTGATAGAGGAGAAAGAAGTTTATGGCTTGATAACACTAGATGCAAGAGAAGCAACTGTAGGATTACTGAAAGGTAAAAGGATAGAGAAGATTAAGAGTTTTGAATCAACAGTACCGAGCAAAACCGTGAAAGGTGGTATGTCGCAGAAAAGGTACGATAGGATAAGGGACGATGCCTTGAACGAGTTCTTGAAAAAAGTTGGGGAAGAAGCTTCAAAATTCTTCTTACAGCAACCCGAACTCAAAGGGATAATCATAGGTGGGCCTGGTCCAACCAAAGAAATTTTTTACGAAAAAGGCTACCTTCACTACCAGCTTCAGAAAAAAGTCCTTGGTGTGAAAGATATAGGATCTACAGATGATTATGGATTGGAAGAACTGGTGAATAAATCGCAAGATCTGTTGAAAGAAGCCTTGATAACTAAAGAAAGAGATCTTTTGAACAAATTTTTCGTTGAGTTAAAGAACGAGGGTAACGTTGTTTACGGATTCGAAGAAACTGTAAAAGCTTTGGAAGCTGGTGCTGTAGACACACTTCTCATTTCTGAAGAATTCAACTTGGTAAGGGTGAAGTTCAGATGTGTTTGTGGATATAAGGAAGAAAAAGTTTTGCCAAAATTCTTGGTGGAGAAACAAAAGTGTCCTGTATGTGGACAAAAATTGATAGTTGAAGGAAGTGAAGAATTGCTCGATCAACTTGTTGAAAAAGCTTCCTCGCTTGGAACAAAAATCGAATATATTTCAACCGAAACAAGCGAAGGCATACAATTCAAAGAGCTTAGTGGAATAGGTGCTATTTTGAGGTATAGAGTTTAATGTTATACGAACATAAAATATTATATTTAAAAAACAAATTTTCTTTTAGGTGCAAAAGATGAAACAAAAAATCGGGGAATATTCTTTCCTCGTAGGTATAGTAATAGCAGTATTGGCAGGACTTTTGCTACAGAGTGGTGGGTTGGTGGCAATAGCTCTAGTGATACTTGGGTTAATAGTTGGTCTACTCAACATAACAGCAAAAGAAACAACACCGTTTTTAATCGCTTCCGTAGCTTTATTGCTAGCTGGTTCAGCTGGTCTTGAAAAATTACCTATAGTGGGAAGATACCTTGAAGCTATAGTGGGTAACATAGTTGTTTTCGTGGCTCCAGCGGCAGCGATAGTTGCTTTGAAAACTGTGTTTGATTTAGCGAAGAAGAAATGAACTTTTCCCCTGTTTTTATTTTTTTAATCAAACTTCAAATTGAAGAATTCTATCGCATTATTAGTGGTTATTTCGTCCACTTCTTCAAAACTCATCTTCTTTATCTCGCTTATCTTCTCTATCACAAATTTCACAGAATTTGGATCATTCCTTTTTCCACCCGGACCTAACCATGGAGCATCTGTTTCTGTCAAGATTTGCTCTAAAGGCATGTCCCTCACAACTTTCTTCACTTTCTTGCTGGTTAGAAGAGTTGTGTTAACAGAAACGTACCAACCATTCTCCTTCACTTTCTTGACCAGATCGTTTGCTGTGAAAAAGTGCATTAAAACTTTTCTCACTTTTTCTTCCTCTAGGATTTGGATAGCTTCAGCAAAAGCTTTCCTTGCATGAACAACCAAAGGCTTGTCCAGCTCTTCCGCGATATGGATAAAATCTTTGAACATCTCTTTTTGTTTTCCCCTCCACTCTTCTTCTACCAAGAAATCTAAACCAACTTCCCCTATCCCAACTATTTTTTCCCTATTTTTCCTCACTATGTCCAAGAATTCCATCCTTTCTGCTTCACCGATTTCCTTCACGTACTCCGGATGAATTCCGACAGTTGTAAATAAAAAGTTCTTATATTTCTCAACGAGTCGCATAGTTAGCTCGAAATCTGCTGGATGGACGCAAGAAGTTATAACAGCTTTCATTTCTTTTCTGCATTTCTCTATAACTTCTTCCCTATCTTGATCGTAATCTGGTTGCTCAAGATGACAGTGTACGTCTATCATTTTCCACCTCTTACATAAATCTAGCTAACAAAAGGAAAGAAAACCCTATCAAATAAGTGAAGAAGTAACCAGCTAGTATTCTTGGTATTATCGTCCTTAACCTCTTGTTCTTACCTAAACGTTTAACGAACTTATCAACACCTGGAATTTTCCTAACAAGCCTATCTATAGGGTTGATGATGACCTCTGGGAGCATCATGCCTATTGCTAGTGAAACCAAAAACTGTATACCAAAATCTGGAAAAATTGGGTTGGAAAACATCAACCCTATTAAGGTTAACACTTCTTTCATCTTTATATCTTATCAATTAAAAAAATTAATCTTTGTGGCAACAAAATAATAATATGAAGTTCAAGAGTATAAAGCCTTTCTTGTTCATACTAGCATTCATAGGTTTGAGTTTGATAGGGATAAGCATTTATTCCATCATATTTCCCGGAAGAGAAGCTATAGAATTCAAGCTTAACGTTATCTCCCTACTTTCAGGTTTCTCTTACTTGATTTTTGTGCTTGTTGTTTGGGGACTTTTCGGAAAGAAGAGGTAAGCGAGTTCGTAAATTCCAAAACTTTCAACCCTTCTCCTAAAGTTTCCCTTATCAATATGGAGTAAGTACTCACCAAATTTTCAATTCTGTACATGAAGCCGCGAGTATCAAAATCTCCCCTGTACTTAAACTTCATCTCTTCTTCTTCCAACTTATTTATGAATATTAAACTCAGAATTCTGAGAAACGTGGAAATCAGAAGAACTGCACTCAATCCTATTTTTTCAGAGACTATTCCTCCTACCACAGGCCCAAAAGAAGATCCAAGACCAACTATCAAGTTGTAAAAGCCTATCGACGAATCAAGTTTTTCCCTAGGCACTGCATGCGCCAAATAGGTAAAAGTTGCTATGTTGAAGCCTGTCCATCCTAAAGATGCTACAACTTCATAGACATATATCCACTCTATCTTCGGCGAAATCACGTAAATCGATGGAAGGAAAGAGATTGGTATTATGCATACGTAAAAAACGATTTTTGGCCCAATTTTATCTAAAGTCCTTCCCCATGGCCTGGAGAATATTATGAAAGTTATCGCTGAGATTACAGATATTATAGCTACGTTTATTATACTTCCTCCCTTGTTTGTTACGAGATAAACTGAAAGGAATGGTGAGGAAAAAGTTACAGAAAAATTCAAGAATGTCACCATGATCATAAGTCTGAGCATCTTGGTTTCTTTCTTCAAGCTGGAAAAATTCCACATACTTTTAATCAGCGTTTTCAAATCTTCGTTCCTTCTAAGAAAGTTTACTTCCCTCACCCAAATAAAAGGTAACCTGCTCAACAAACCGAATAAAGCTATGATGAAAAAGAAAAATGGTAAGAAGCCGAGTGTGTTCAGTATGAGGCCTGCGATTAAAGTTCCAACAAGGTTTGCAAAATTTCTAACTAGGGTGAAATTTCCCTCAACTTCGCTTGCCTTGTACTTCGGTATTAACCTCAAGAGTAAAGAAGTCCAAGTAGGAGCTGATGCAGCCGAGAGTATTGCTTGAATGACCAACAACAATATTAAAAGCATCACATCTTTAACGAAAGCTATGGGAATCCACAGAACAGCCCAAGCTATTCCACCGAAAACTACGAATATTTTTTTCCTATAACTTTTCTCGCTCAAAATACTCCAAAAAACTTGTGAAAAAAGATTAAAGATGTTGGGTAGAGTTGAAGCTAAACCTATCAAAGGCTTGGTAGCACCTAGGAATAGGAAGAAAACTGAAAGGAATGGGGAAATCATAGCTTCTGCCAACGATCTTAACAATTGTGATACGTAAAAATGTTTCACGGACATGTAAAAAAAATTATAGCGCTTTGTTTCTTTTATTTTTTAAGATTCGATCAAAACAGCGTTAACTACACCATCTTGACTCGGTCTTGAAGTAACTTTTGCTTTGCCGATTTCTGTTTTTATTATAGCTCCTTTAGTTATTATTTTTCTCCTAACGAAGTGTGGATTAGCAGGATTTTCCAATATATCCAGAATCTTTACTTTTTTGGATTGATTTGTCTTCGGATCTAAAACGTTGGCAAACTCTACGCTTAGACTCTTTACCTTTATACCACCACCTTTCGTTCTACATATTTCCCTCTTCTCTTCACCTATTCTTGTGAAAGCGGGTAAATTTCCCAACTCCCTTTTCTTCTTTTTCCTAGCCAACCTTATCTTTCCTCCTGTTTCTTTTCTTCCCTTTTCACCATGCCAGATGGCCATGTTCTCAGCCTATCCAATTTAAATTGATGAAATTACTCGAATATCTAACTATTATCGCGATCATTAGGAACATAACGAGCTTTCCCATCAAACAAGATATGAAGAATTTAGATTTGTTGTAGTTAGTTGCTCCAGCTATAATACCGACAACATCATCCGGAAGAGGAGTTGCGGCAAAAATGAAAATGGTCAAGGCTCCATTTTTCTTGAACCATTTCTTAGCCAGCCTGAATAACTTATTTTTATTCAAAAAATCACTACCAGCATAACCTAAAGCATAGCTCACTAGTTCTCCAAGACTAGAACCAAAAGCTGAAATCAAGGCTAGGATGAAAGGGTTAAGAAAAGTTGCCAAGTAAGCGTAAACTAGGAGGAAAGGTATTGGTATGACTACTGTGGAGGAGGCTATGAAATTTCCAACGAAAGCCGAAGCGTAGCCCAAAAGTTCCATTTAGAAAAATTGGTAAAATAAGCTTAAAAATCTAAACGTTTATATTAATTTAAACCAATTTAAAAAGGGAGAGTATGACAGAAAGGCCAATAGATGCTTTGGATAAAGCAAAGGGGAAAAAAGTTTTGATAAAATTGAAAAACGGTGAAGAGATAACCGGAGTACTGAGAGCTTTAGATTTGCACTTGAATTTATGGTTGGATGAAGCTGAAGTGTCGAAGAATGAAACAAAAGTTAGGCTTGGTACTATTCTAGTAAGAGGGGACACGATAGTTTACGCTAGTCCTGTTTGAAATAAAATTTAAAAAATTTTATTCGATATTTGTTTACATGATAGAGTGGCACGGTGGAATAAATCTCAGAAAAATCAAGAGTTTGATCCATTTATTAGATTACGCTACACGAGCCAAATTTGGCGAGTTGAAGGAAAGATATGAAGAGAGATATGATAAAATCGACTCAAAACTTCTTTTTATTCATTTGAAATTTATGAGGTCGAGTAATCTAGTGGAATTTCATAGAAAAAGTTATAAACTATCTTTTGACGGACTAATCTTCCAAAATTTTTCAGAGTCAAAAGTTGAAGAACTCACGCAACTTGAAAAATACATGTTCTCTGATCAGTTTTTGAATGATGAATTATTTTTCCAAACATTCCTAACTATCTGTAGAAATAATGTAGAAAAGTATACTTGCTCGACATTGAGGAAAATCGTGTTGGAATGTTACAAAGAACATTTGAGAAGAAATGGTGATGAAAAAAGTTTGAGGGAATTGAAAAAAGTGGAAGAATATGAAGACGAATACAACAAATTAAAACCGAGTGAAAAAATAAGATCGAAGTACTACCATTTGTTGAGACATAAGGGTGGTGTTGTTGAAGTTATGCAACAAACGGATTTAATTTTAAAAGATTGGAAAGGAGTTTACTCGATAAACCCGGAAATTTACAGGAAAAATCCGGGTGAATTCGATTTACATGAACTTTTGATATCGATTTACTTCCCTGATAGCACATTCGATGAATACAGAATTCGGAATAAGATTCAAGAAGTGATTAAAAAATATGAAAAACATTTACCGATGAGTCTTCAACATTTTGAAAAAATCTTGAGATATGAGAGTTTGAAAGAAAATTTAAGTGCAACTCCAGAGCAATTGGAAAAAATCATCCAAAAATCTATAATTTCTCAAGAAATTTTATTTAAAAAAACTGGAGGAGAAATATTTATAACTGGAGGAAATTTTTATTTTGAGTGGTGAAAGTATGGTTAAAGGAACGCCATCGATGGGTAAAAAAATCGGGATTAAGCATGTGAGATGTAGGAGATGTGGACACCATAGTTACAGGCCTGATAAAAAGTATTGCTCCCACTGTGGTTTTGGTAAGAGTTCTAAGATAAAAAAGTACAGCTGGAAGTGGAAGCATCCTTTGAAGAAGTTCAGGTTAAAATGATTCTGAAATTTTTTATATCACAAATCTTATTTTTATTACAGGTCTATTATGGGCCTGTAGCTCAGCATGGTAGAGCAGCGGGCTTTTAGCTTAAGCTAAAAGCTTTGATAAAAGATGAAAGAAACCCGTTGGTCCGGGGTTCAAATCCCCGCAGGCCCATCTTAACTCAAGTACAATTCTCTCCGATATCTACAACACTTTGCAAACATACAACAGAAAACTAGAAAACATTAAGAACTGGAATACAACAGAAAACAACAAGAAACTTGTTTTGAGTTTCTTAACAAAGAAAGAAGCAGAAGGTTTAAGTTTGGTTCAAAGGTTGAAGTACTTGATTTCAATAAAACAGTTTATTAGCACAATAAACAAAAACTTCGAAGATGTGACAGAAGAAGACGTAGAAACCTTTCTGTTAAGTTTGAACGGATACAAACCTAAAACGAAAAAGTTAAGGTATTACTGTGTCAAGAAGTTTCTTGAGTTTGTTGGGAAAAATTTTGAGTTGAAAGTGAGGTTTGACACGAAGAATAACAAACTACCAGAAGAACTTTTGACTGAAGAAGAAGTATGGAAAATGGTTGAAAACTGTGAAAACCCTAGGGACAAAGCTTTTGTTTCTGTACTGTATGAAAGTGGTTGCAGGATAGGTGAATTACTTCCTTTGAAAATAAGACAAGTGAGTTTTGACCAGTATGGTTGCGTGATAACAGTGAAAGGTAAGACAGGACAGAGAAGGATAAGGTTGATAAAGTCAGTACCTTACTTCAGAAACTGGTTGGAAAATCACAAGTTAAGAAATGAACCAGAAAGTTATGTTTGGTTGAAGTTGCACAAAGAAGAAAACCAGCACATGAGTTATCAGTATGTGAGAAAACTGTTGAGAAAACTTGTCAATAAAACTGGAATAAAGAAAAAAGTACACCCACACTTGTTCAGACATTCAAGGCTTACAGAATTAGCTAAACATTTAACAGAACAAGAACTGAAAGTTTTTTCTGGTTGGTCCATGGGTAGCAGTATGGCTAGTGTTTATGTTCATTTGTCAGGTAAAGACATAGAAAACAAACTGTTGGAAATAAATGGTTTGAAGGTTGAGGAAAAACAGGAAACTAAGCTAAACAAGTGTTTCAGGTGCGGTTACATAAACACAGTAAATTCAAAATACTGTTCGAACTGCGGTATGGTTTTGGACATAAAGGAAAGCTTTAACTTGGAAGAAGACTTTGTTAAGTTTTTGCTTGAAATGTATGAGAAGTGGAAAAACAGAAAGTTTTAAAACAGTTTAAGAAACAAACAGAGAGTTGGTTAGACAAAAGAACAGACAAATATTTGTTGATTTTAAATTCTAACTATGAAAAACAAGAAACCAAGATTTTGTGAGTTTCAATTATAATAATAACAACAGTTTTTGCGAAAATTTTTCATAGTTTCACAAATAGAAGTAAGTGTTCCATTTAAATGTATTTAAATTCAATATGAAAACATGAAATATGAAGGTATGATTGAGTGTTTGATTTGTAAAAAGCAGTTAAAACACATTTTTAATACTTCTATCGTTAATGTCGAAGAATTTATGGCAATGACGAATTGGGGATGGATGAATTTAAAAACAAATGAGAAAAGAATAAGAGGTTGGGTTTGTGACGAATGTCTTAAAAAACTAGGAGTAGTCTAACTAACAATCTCATTAGCAACTCTTATTCCTGTCAAACTAGTAATCCCTAAAGCTATGTTGTTTTGCAACTTCTTTAGAACTTCTTATTGGAGTTGTTTGCCATTCGGATTTCTTCTTCACAATTGTTAAGAAATGTTGAAAGAATAAAAAGATTGAGAACTTTTCAAGATGGAAAATTGATGAACAAAGGTTTTTATCTAAACAAGTCGAATGCGTTTTCTTTTTTCACCAACTCGTAAAACTTTTCCTTTATCTTTGGATTTTCTTCTGCCAAAATTTGTAAGAACTTGATCACGATATCGATTGTTTTCTTATCATTTTCCGTGTTTATTGCGAACCTTTGATTTATGGGATAATTGCAGTATGGACAAAAATCATCTAACCTTGAAATTTTTTGCTGGCACTTTGGACAATCGATTAAATCAAACAAAGTTGATTTTTTTCCATTATTCTCTATTCCATACATTTTCAAAACTACATTGTCAACATCCTTACCGCTCAAGTGAACATAAGTCTTAACCATTTTGGAATCCATAGCCCATCCGAAATATGCTTTCATGACGCTTTCAGAAAGGAAAGGAGCGACATGAGTTGCCCTCGAATGTCTTAGCAAGTGAGGATGTATCCTCTTCTTGATCCCTGCCCTTTCTCCTAGTTTTTTAAGCAATAGCTTAAGCCCTCCGTATTTCAGTTGCTTGAATGTTTCCCTACCGTTTTTGAAATCATACTTTGTTACCCAAAGTGGTGATTCAGGATCATTCTTAAAAGGATGCTTTTCAATCCATTCACATAAAGCTTTTCTGCTGAAAACCAACCTCACTATTCTTTCTCCTGTTTTTCCGTTAACTTTTATCACACATCCTAAAGAATCGAATTTCACATCTTTAAGTTTCATGTTTAGCAATTCTCCTGCCCTCAAACCTCCTTCATACAAAACAGAGACAAGCGCTCTATCTCTTGAGTTATCCGTAACTTCAATCAACTTCTTTACCTCTTCTTCAGTTAAAACTTCAGGCAAAGATGCTTCAGCATTCCCTACTTTAAACCATGAAAGATCTAAATTAACGCTATTAATTCGGTTTAACCACTTCAAGTATCTTCTCAAAATCACTTTGAGATCTTTGATGGTTTTTGGTTTGTAATTGCTTTTTTCAATGCTTATCACGGCATTCTTGATATCTTCCAAAGTTGGATTGATTAGATTCTGAAGAAACTTTCTCTTGACAGTTTTCAAGCAAATGACATACTTTTTAATTCTTCTATCGCTCAATTTTTTACCGTTTTCGAGTTGTATGTCTCTGAGGAATTGATCGATCAGTTGCTTTTCTCTTTCTGAAAGTTCACTCATAATTCTCACTTTGTTTGTTGAAAATTTGAAGACTATTTTGGGGACTATTTGATAGGGGACTATTTCGTGGACCATTTTTTGCAATGAATTTTGTATTTACGAGAATTAAACCCTTCTTTACCTGTTCGGCTGGCGCACAAGGTTTTATTCCTAACATTTTACTTGTTAACAAGATCGCTACAAATTTGAAAAAGATACGAGCGAACGATAAAAAATTAGGCTATACTGGTTTAATAATCCTTAATCTTGAGTTAGGAGATTTTGATTTTTTGAGATATTTTAAATTTTTATGATCATCTTCCCATTTATGCATCCATAGTATTTCTCCATCTCCACTAGCATAACATCCTAACATCTTCCTCCCTTTTATAATTACAGGAATATCTACTACGTATTTTTCTTCACCGTTAACTTTTCTGAAACCCACAGGTTTAAATCCCATTTTATACTCTTCTACGATGTAACCGAATGGATTTTCTTCAAATCCGGGTAAATCCTTTATTACTTCCCAACCGACATAATTTGCTGTATCATGCGATACATTCCATGCCAATTCTTCCGCTACTTTTACCTTACTTACAGTTTTCATTAACGTTTTCAAGATCACATCCTTTACAACATTCCACCCTGCATAATATGCTGACTCATATAAATTTTCCCTCCCAACATTCTTTGCCAAATTCCTTGCCCTACTTGCCGCCACGTACCGCGCTGCGTAATATGTTGAAAAATATGTTCCATCATCTTTTTTCCAACGTCTTAAGGAGTTGGTGTAATTTTCGATAATTTCATCGATTTTTGGAACAAAAGAATTTGCTTTCTTCAAACTTCTATGTGGCTGGAAAAATTTTATGTTTTTTATCGTTGATAATGCTTCATCCACCCTTTTCCTTATTTCCTCGTTGACATCCTTTATTTCTACTTCCATTCTTTACTAAAATAACCTTGAGAACTCAAATATTTAAAACAACGGACGAGATTCGACTTTAAATTCAAACTTTGCTCGCAAAGTTATTTGGAGTAAATACAACTTGGAAATGGTTAATTCAAGGATAATTTTTTAAAGAATACCCAGTTTCACCATATCCACACCTTTAAAAGTATAAAAAAATAAATAAATTTGGTGTTATGCGGAATTTTAAACCTTACGATGCATTGAAGAAACAAGTTGGGAAAGAGATAAAAGTTTACTTGAAAGATGGAAGTTGTTACGAAGGTAAATTGGTAGATGTTTGGAAAAATGAGGATGAGTGGGATATGTTAGTAAGAAATTTTCACAACTTTTACTTGATAAAGGGTAAAGGTATTTGCTTTATCCAACTCTTCGATCAAAATATTTGAGTCTTTTCAAAACATGTGGATAAGGTATAAGTGTTTCGAATTCAATATTTTTAACCAAAGTTTTGTCTATTTCTTCCAACCTTCTCTTGAGAATTGTTATTTTACTCTTATCAACTACATCGATTAAAATTGCTGGATTGCACGGAATATCATGCTCTACACAATTTTCCAAAGCTTTTAATTGTAATTCAAAACCCGAAGGTTGTGCTCCTGTTATTTTTGAAAATTCTCCTTCATCACAACCCTTGATAGAAACCCTGACGTGTAAGTTATCAAATTTCTCCAGTTTTTCCACGAAACCTTCATCCAGCAAAATACCATTCGTTTCAAGGATGAAAGTGAAGTTAGGTGGTATTTTTTCCAGGACCGAAATCAGATGTTCTTTGGATATCGTTGGCTCGTTTCCAGTTATTCTCATCAACTCAAAACCAAACTTTTCGGCTATGTTTAAAAGTCTAGAAACTACTTCTCTACTCGAGAAAAAATCTCCGATTTTACCTTCCCTGGCTAAGTCATTACTCCAACAGTAAACACAACGTAAATTACAACCAACACAATCCGCAGAAGCTATACCACCATAAAATCCAGCGGGCCTGAACCTGTAGTATTTTCTTTGAATTTCTCCACCAATTTTTCTGGTAACTAAACTCTTGATTTTTTCAGAAAGTTGTAAAGCGTCGTACATATATGAAATTTAACCTTTTTAAATCAAACATTCATTAAAGTATGTATAGGTGAGGGAATGAGACATGACATTTTGGCAGATGCTCTCGTAATGATTAAAAACGCGGAAAAAGTGGGAAAAAAAGAATGTGTTATACCAGCTTCTAAACTCGTTAAAGCTGTACTTAAAATTTTACATTCTCACGGTTACATAAATTCTTTCGAGTTCATTGACGATGGGAAAGGTGGAAAATTCAGGGTTGAGTTGAAAGGAAGGATAATAGAGTGTAAAGCTATAAAACCAAGGTTTTCGACAAAAGTCGATGAATTTGAAAAATTTGAGAAAAGATTTTTACCAACTAGAGATTTCGGAATACTCATAATTTCAACTTCAAAAGGAATAATGGACCATAAAAAAGCAAGGGAACTCAAGCTGGGGGGAAAACTTTTAGCTTATTGTTACTAGTGGTTCTTATGTATTGTGTCGAAATAAAAATCCCAGAAGATGTTAAAGTTGAAGTTGATGGGAAAAAAGTTAAAGTTAGTGGAGAAAAGGGAGAGTTGGAAAGAAGTTTTGAAGAAAAGGGAATTTCCATAATAATGGAAAATAAAAAGATTGTGATTTCTGCAGAATCTGATAAGAAGAAGTTCAGGGCTTTGGTTGGTACTATAGCAGCTCATATAAAGAATATGTTCAAGGGTGTGAGTAAAGGATTCACTTATAAACTCAAAGTGGTTTATTCTCATTTTCCGGTCAGCGTTAAAGTTGAGGGTGATAAAGTTTTGATCCAAAATTTTTTGGGGGAAAGGGTTCCAAGAGTTGCGAAGATAGTTGGTAAAACTCAAGTGAAAGTTGAAGGACAAGAAATAACTGTTTCTGGAATAAACGTGGAAGAAGTAGGACAAACTGCGGCAAACATAGAACAAGCTTGTAGAATTATTGGTTACGACAGAAGAAGGTTCATGGATGGAATATACATCGTTGAGAGGGAGTGAAAATGGAAGAAGAATTGATTCATGATCATGAGTTGGGAAAAATCTTGAAAGAATTGTTAGAAATTAAAGGTGTTTATAGAAATCCACAAAGATTCGTGAAGAAGTTGGAGGAAATGGGTGTGAGAACTCTTTACGATCCACGTAGTCAAATATTAGAATTCACCTTTCCTTTTGAAACTCCATATTTCTTCACAAAAGTTCATTGTGTGATAAGTTTTTATTATGAGGATTGTGATGTTGCTTATGAAAGGCCAATCGCATCGTATGAGAAAAATGAAATAAAAAAGGTTTTAGAAGGTTTGTTTGATGTTTAGGTGGTAAAGTGGTTAATCCGAGGAAAAAACCGGAATTCAAGAGATGGTTGAGTCAATTTTATAAAAGATTGAACGAATCCTGGAGGCGTCCAAGAGGTATGCACTCAAAGATAAGGAAGAGGAAGAAATCAAAGATAAAAATGCCAAACATAGGTTACGGTGCACCTAAAAATCTGAGGTACTTACATCCATCCGGATTAATGGAAGTTTTAGTTTATAATGTGAAAGATTTGGAAAAAATTGATCCTAGCAAGCAAGCTATAAAGATTGCTCACACTGTTGGAAAAAAGAAGAGGCAAGAAATTTTGAAGAAAGCTGAAGAAATGAAGATAAAAGTTTTAAATCCTTGACCGTTTCTCTTTTAAACATTATGATGATTGGAATTAAAGGAGAATATTGAGAAAATTGTTAAAGATGGGAAAAAGATAGTGAAAGAATATGGATTATGAGTTTTTTATTCAACAAGCTCTATCCAGCTGGAAAAAAGGGAAATTTCCTCTAGAAAAAACCTTATTTATACAAATCAACTTTAAATTGTGAAGATCGGTATAACAGATCTACCTTTACACCATGGTCGATGTCCTTCTTGGTTATTCCAAAGGATGAAGGAGCTTGGAAGAGCTGTAGCCGAAATCATAGTTCTTGAATATGGAAGAAATGAGTTCTTGAAGAGAATTTCAAACCCCTTCTTCTTTCAATCTTTTGCTTGTGTGTTGGGCTTTGATTTCCATTCGAGCGGCACAACCACAACTCTCACAGGAGCGTTGAAGGAGGCAAATTTGAAAGAATTTGGGATTGCTGTTCTTGGTGGAAAAGGAAAAGCTAGTAGGAAAACACCAAATGAAATAGAAGGTTTGGCTGAAGAATTTTCTTTTACGAGTAAAAAAATTGAAGAATTGAAAAGAGCGAGCAGGCTTGTGGCAAAGGTTGATAATACTGCTTTACAAGATGGATTTCAACTTTACCATCATGCTTTCGTAGTTACAGAAGAAGGGAAATGGGCTGTGATTCAACAAGGCATGAATCTGGAAAATAAATATGCAAGGCGCTACCATTGGCTTTCTGAAAAAGTTAAGTGTTTTGTTAACGAGCCACATTTAGCAGTTTGTTGCGATGTAAAAACCGAATGTTTGAACATGGTAGCTGAAGAAAGTGAAGAAGCTAGGAAATGCTCTGTTGATTTGATCAATGATAATCCAATACACTTGAAAAAATATCTTGTGCCTAGCAAAGAACAGAAAACAATTCTAAAATACTTGAAAATGCCTGCGAAACATGAAATAGAGCTTGATAATTACAAAGTTTTAGAAAAAGTTTTTGAGCAACAACCAAAGAATTACGAAGAGTTCTTACAAATTAGAGGCGTTGGACCAAAAACAGTTAGAGCTTTAGCTTTGATAAGTCATTTGGTATTCGGTGCAGAAGTTAGTTGGCGTGATCCCGTGAAATATTCTTTTGCACACGGTGGCAAAGATGGCCATCCTTATCCTGTTGATAGAAAAACTTATGACGAATCGATAATGTTGCTTCAAGATGCTATTCAAAAAGCAAAATTGAACAACAGGGAAAAAATAGAAGCGATAAAAAGGTTGAAAGCTTTTTTCGATTTTTAGCCATGTTTTAGAGTACAATCCTTCAAATTTTTTAAAACTTAAAAATAAATGGTTCTAAATAATTAGCATACGTGAAATCATGTCAAACTTACAGAAAAAACTGGCGGCACAGGTGTTAAAAGTTGGGGAGAGTAGAATTTGGTTAGATCCGAGCAAGCAAAAAGATATAGAAGCAGCGATAACGAAAGCTGACGTGAGAAAGTTGATACAGAAAGGATATATTAAAGTTTTACCCGAAAAAATACATAAGCCTAGAGAAAAAAGAAAGAAGAAAAGGGGACCTGGAAGCAAGAAAGGCGCTAAAGGCGCGATTTTACCAGAAAAAAGGAAGTGGATTTCTACTGTGAGAGCTTTAAGGGAAATGTTGAAAGATTTGAGGGATTCTGGTAAAATAGACAGACCAACCTACAGAAGACTTTATAAATTGGTGAAAGGTGGAATGTTCACAAGCAGGTCTCATTTGAAGATTTATTTAGAACAACATGATTTGTTGAAGAAGTGAGTTTTATGAAATTAAACCCACTTTACAAAATGCCTTTCAAGAGAAGAAGGTTGGGGAAGACAAACTACAAGAAGAGGTTGAAGTTGCTTATGTCAAAAAAACCTAGGCTTGTCGTGAGAAGGAGCTTGAAATACATAATCGCACAAATAATAAATTTCTCTGAAGAAGGTGATAAAACATTGGTTTCTGCAACTTCAAAAGAATTGAAGAATTACGGTTGGGTATTCGCTTGTGATAATATTCCTGCAGCTTACTTAACAGGTTTACTTATAGGAAGAAAAGCTCTAAGAAAGGGGATAAATGAAGCGATACTCGATTCCGGTCTTTACTCTTCAACTAGAGGCAACAGGATTTATGCGTGCGTGAAAGGTGCTTTAGATGCAGGCCTTAAAGTTCCTGTTAATGAATCTATGTTTCCTTCTGAAGATAGAATAAAAGGACTTCACATCGCCACTTACCTTCAAAAATTTAAGTCTTTACCTGAGAAATTTGAAGAAATTAAAAGGAAAATAATAGGTGAGTGAATGGCAGAAGAGGAAAAAAAGGGTGAAAAAGTTGAGGAAAATGGGGAGAAGGTTGAAGTAGGTATAGAAGAAGTGAAAGAGATGGAGAAGTTACCTACTGAGGAAGAAGTTCCTATAACTGAAGAAGTGAGTGTAGTTCCGCAACCACTAGAAAAATGGCAACCGCGAACTAGCTTGGGAAAAGAGGTTTTTGAGGGAAAAATAAAGGATATAGAAGAAATATTTAAAACAGGTAGAATAATAAAAGAACCAGAAATCGTGGACAAACTTCTACCAAACTTGAAGACAGAAATAATACTAATAGGAAGAAGGACTGGAAAAGGTGGTGGAGCACAAAGGATTCCTATAAGGATAACAGCAACCATGCATAAATCTGGTAGAAAATTCAGGGCATCTGCTTTTTCTGTTGTTGGGAATGAAGATGGAATAGTAGGTATAGGTAAAGGGAGTGCTTTAGAGCCAAGGGATGCTATAGCTAAATCAGTTCAAAAAGCGAAATTGAACATAATAAAAGTAAAGAGGGGATGTGGTAGTTGGGAATGTGGTTGTGGAGAAGAACATTCCATTCCTTTCAAGACTGAAGGAAAGTGTGGATCTGTTAGAGTTATTCTAATTCCAGCTCCAAAGGGAGTTGGTTTGGTTGCAGACGACGAATCGAAAAAAATATTGAGGTTAGCCGGAATAAAAGATGTTTGGGTTAAGACCTTTGGAAATACTTCCATGAGGATAAACTTGATAACCGCCATATACAATGCTTTGAAGAAGTTATATATCTATGAAAGGTGATGAAGGTGTTTGCAGTCGTGAGGATAAGGGGGGAAGCTGGTCTAAGGAAAGATGTGAAAGATACGTTGAGAATGCTTAGATTGAAAAATCCGAACAATTGTGTCTTAGTTCCAGAAACTGATAGTTTTAAAGGTATGTTGGAAAAATGTAAAGATGTGTGTACTTGGGGAGAAATAGATAAAGATTGTCTAGTTAAACTTTTGAAGAAAAGGTTAAGGTGTGAAGGTGATAAAAGGGTTGATGAAAGATTGCTCGAAGAAATAACAAACTTCAATTCTTTCGAAGATTTTGCCGATGCTCTACTCTCAGGAAAAATTCAACTCAAGGATTTCAAGAAACTTAAGCCAGTTTTCAGGTTAACACCACCGAGCAAAGGGTTCAAGTCTGTTAAAAAGAGTTGGCCTGAAGGAGATTTGGGTTATAGGGGAAAGAATATAAATGAATTGTTGGAGAGGATGATATGATTATTCCTTCAATTTTTAGGAGATGGAAGCATGGTGGTTAGAAAAGAGAAAAAACATAGGAAATTCAGAGGAAGGAGAACTTACCATGGAAGTCACAAAAAAGCTAGAGGAGGTGGTTCAAGAGGGGGGAGAGGAAAAGCTGGATATCACAAACATAAATGGAGTTATGTTGTTAAATACGAGCCGAATCATTTCGGTAAAACTGGTTTTGTCCCTATAAGGAAGAAAAGAATAAAATCGATAAACCTAGAGGAACTGGAAAGAATAGCTGAAGAGAGAAATTTAGAGGAAATAGATTTAAGAGAACTGGGTTTCGATAAACTCTTGGGTAAAGGTAATATTTCCAGACCTTTAACAGTTAAAGCTAGATTTTTTTCAAAAAAAGCTATCGAGAAAATAGAGAAAGTTGGGGGAAAAGTTTTGAAAGTTGATTGAAATGGAAGAAGAGAAGAAAGAAGGTATAGAGAAGAAAATAGCAAGATTCTTACCGAGTATAAAAAGACCAACTTACCAACCAACTTTTAACGATCGTCTCAAATGGACAGGAATAGCACTTTTCCTTTATTTGGCTTTATCTTACATCACTGTTTATGGTGTCGAAAGGACATCTTATGAACAGTTCAGGTTCTTCGAGATAGTTTTGGGGTCAAAGTTTGGAAGTGTGATGACGCTCGGTATAGGGCCTATAGTTACAGCAGGTATAATACTTCAGCTTCTTGTGGGATCTAAGATAATAAATTGGGACACGAAAAAAGAGGAAGATAGGAAGAAATTTCAAACTTGGAACAAATTCCTTGCGATATTGTTTTGTTTCATAGAAGCTGCCGGTTTTGTGGTAGCAGGAGCTTTGCCTATAAGAGGAGATATGTTTATGGTTATCCTTGTGATAATTCAGCTTGCGGCAGGAGGTCTCATAGCTCTTTTCTTGGACGAGATAGTGAGCAAATGGGGCTTTGGTTCAGGGATAAGTCTTTTCATAGCTGCAGGCGTCGCGAATCAAATTTTCGTGAGAGTTTTTTCACCTTTGTCCATAGCTTGTATTCCACCAAAAATAGAAACTTGTTTACCTTCTGCAGATTCACCACCATCAGGCCTCATTTGGCAAATTTTCATAAATCTTTTCTCGAATAAAACTACAGAAGCTCTACTTGCGGCTTTACCTTTGATAACTACTGCTGCAATTTTTCTAATAGTGATCTTCGTTCAAGATATAGGCATAGATATCCCTTTGACATTCGCAAGGATGAGAGGTTTTGGAAGAACTTGGACGATAAAGTTGCTTTACACTAGCAACATTCCAGTGATATTGGCCGCAGCTTTGATAGCTAATTTGCAACTCTTGGGAAGAATCGGAATTCATCCTGTGAGTGCTGAGATGAGTTGTGGTTTATTGGCTTGTTATGATAAAGAGAATAACATAGTAGGTGGTGTACTTTATTACTTAACCTCTCCTACAAAATTTTTAAGTGATTTGGTCTTGGGAAGAATGGAAATCAACGAGGCAATAAGGGCTGTAACTTATTTGATTTTCTTGAGCATTACTGCAATGATATTTTCAGTTTTTTGGGTCTCAACTTCTGGCATGGATGCTGCTTCTGTAGCTGAACAATTGGAAAGTATAGGAATGCAAATTCCTGGGTATAGGAGTGATAAGAAGAGTATGGAAGCCGTGTTGAACAAGTACATACCATACTTAGCAGTGTTAGGTGGTATTACAGTAGGTGCTCTTGCAGCTATAGCAGACTTCTTGGGAGCTATAGGAAGCGGTACAGGTATACTTTTAACTGTTATGATAATTTATAATTATTACGAACTGTTGTCTTCACAAAATCTTGAAAGTGCACATCCAATAGTGAGAAAGATATTGGGTGAATGAAATGGAAATTTGGATGAAAATTTTAGATTTAATTTTCTGGCCGTTAACGCTTTTACCGCCGATCGTATCTATTTTTCTCTTGGCTTCGATAATAGTTGTTTTAGTGGTTTTGATAAATAGGATATTCATCAACAAGAATTTAGTTAAAGAAGTGAGGGAAAAGATGAACGTACTTAGGGAAGAATTTTTAGAGTTGCAGAAAAAAGGGGATATGGAAAAAGCTAAGAAAGTTTTGGATGAAATAACGAAACAAAATTTAAATTACATGAAACATAGCTTAAAAGCTATATTGGTATCTATGGTAGCCATAGGCCTTATAGTTCCTTGGATTCAACACACTTACAAAGATGTAACAGTTGCTAGGCTTCCTTTCGTTCTACCTTACGTTGGCTCGAAGTTGAACTGGTTCCTTTGGTACTTAATAGTTTCTTTTGCTATAAGTTGGATTATAACTAGGTTGGTTGGAGATCATGGCTAACGTCGTGAGAAAAAAAGTCAGAACACCTTCTGGAAGGATTGTTTTGAGGAAAGAATGGAAGAAGCCAAAGGCAGCTAAATGTGCTGTTTGTGGTAAGCCGTTGCAGGGTGTTCCGCGATTGAGGAAAGGTGAGTTGAGAAAATTATCGAAAAGTGAGAGAAGGCCTGAAAGGCCGTATGGTGGCTATCTTTGTGCGGAATGTATGAGGGAAGTGTTCAAAGAGAAAGCGAGAAAGCTTTCACAAAATCAAACTGATAACACCGAGTAACATTGGGATTGGAAGTCCTGGTAAAGGAATTCTTTTCTTCCTAAGGATGAAAAGTGTTGTCAATACTCCTAGGTTTGTTGCTAAAAGCGTTACGAGCATCCTTTCAATACCGTAAACCATGAAAGCAACAGATGGTAACATCGAATAAAAAATTATATCACCAAGGCCAACTTTTATGAAACCAAAATCAACTATCAAAAAAGGTAAGAAATCCAACTTGACTTTAACAGCTTTCCCTACCTTTTTCGGCTTTCCTATGATCTTTTTAAGTGGGCCTGCAAAAACTGCGTAAATATCATAAACAGCGAGTAAAATTGGGAATATTAATACTGTTGGTGGTCTTAAAATGGTTGAAAAATAGGCAGCAACTTCCGAAGCTATAATCAACGAGAAAAATTTGGAAAGGAATCGAAATTTTTTAGAATATGCTGAAAGCAGGATTAAGATCGATAAGGAAGTGGAGAAAAGGATTGGTAATGTAGAATCTGGAAAAATTGTGGATAAAAGGATAGAATTTATGGAAAAAACCGAACCAAGCAAAAAACCAACAACGATAGCTTTTATCAAGTTAAGTTTCTTAAGTTTAACCAGAAAAAGGATGAAAAGGCTGAATAAGAATATTACGGCGAGAAGTGGTAGAGAATTCGCCACAGCCCCTTCGATCGTTCTACCGAAAGGTTCATAAACTTCTTCAGCTATGGGTGAAACGTAGAACTTTGGTGTTATCAACAGAGTTAGGAATTGGGCTAAGAGTGTGAAAATAAACACTCTTTTAACGGCTGACCAAAAAACCTTCTCCATCAAACTTACCTAAGCTTTCACTCTTTTCTCAGCTATTTCTCCGAATACTGGCAACTTAAACCATTCATTTCTGTAGGCTTTTATCATGCAAACAATCCAAAGCACTATCGTTACCAAGCCGATGATTCCTGACAAAACAAACCCAAATAACGGTATCATCCCTAACACAATACCAGCCACTTGCAAAGTTAGGAAAGTTATTGCTGATTGCAATGCGTGGAATTTCACAAACTTACTTCTCTTTTCTATCAAGTAGAAAATTATACCTGTTAGCCATGTTAGCAAGTAGGCCAATAGAGCTTCTACGTTCTCTTTCAACCCTAAAGACGTTTTTTCTTCTTTTCTAGGCATTTTTATATTTTTGTGGACAAGCTTTATAAGCTTTAACTCAATATACTTTAAAGAATATGGGATCTTTAGAAGTGGGAAGAGTAGTGATGAAGATTTCTGGAAGGGAAGCAGGAAGGTATGCTGTAGTGGTCAAAGGACCTGGAAAAGAAAAGAGCGAAAAGAGTTTTGTGATCATAACAGGCCCAAAATTACTAACAGGTGTTAAGAGAAGGAAATGTAACGTTCAACACGTAGAACCATTACCCTATCTCCTTGATATAAAAGAAGATGCTTCAGATGAAGAAGTGATAGAGGCTTTCAAGAAATCAGGCCTAGTGGAAAAGCTTGGATTGAAATTACCGTCCGCTGCTCAGTTGAAAGCGGAAAAGACGAAAGTCGAGAAAAAAGAAGGAGAAAAAGTAGAAAAGAAAGGTAAGAAAGAGAAAAAAGAAAAATAAATTATGTGGCTTATTAAGAGTGAAGAAGAGACAGATCCAGAATACGGGAAAAGACCTGAAGAGAGGAGTTTGGAAGAACTGATCAAATCTTCTGTAGTTATAGTTGACAAACACCCAGGCCCAACTTCACATCAAATAACACAATGGACGAAAGAGATTTTTGGAGTTAAGAAAGCAGGACATGCCGGTACTTTAGATCCAGCTGTCACTGGAGTTTTACCGGTAGCCCTGGGAAATGCAACAAAAGCTATGCCAGTTCTGATGGGATTGGAAAAAGAATACGTGGGTGTGATGCACTTACATAAAGAAGTTCCTGAAGATTTGTTGAGGGAAGTTACATCTAGCTTCGTTGGAAAAATAGTGCAAGTTCCGCCTGTAAAGTCTGCTGTAGCGAGAAGACCAAGGGAAAGGGAAATAAAATTCTTCGATATAGTAGAAAGGGAAGGTAAAGATGTTTTGTTCCATGTTGGATGTGAAGCTGGGACTTACATAAGAAAGCTTGTTCATCAAATAGGTGAAAGATTGGGTGTTGGTGCTCACATGACAGAACTACGAAGAATAAGAGTTGGTAACTTTAAGGAAGAACAAGCTCATTCATTGGTTGAGATAAGAGATGCTTACGAATTTTGGAAAAATGGAAATGAAAAAAAGTTAAGGGAAATTTTAATTCCGATAGAACATGCTATACTTCACGTGAAAAAAATTTTCGTTAAAGATTCAGCTATCGATTCTATTTGTCATGGTGCTCCTCTTTTCGTTTCAGGAATCACGAGGATTCAAGAAGGTATAGCTAGAGGAGAAACTGTAGCGATATACAGCTTGAAAGAAGAACTCGTTGCTTTAGGGATAGCGAAGATGACGAGCGAAGAAATGTATGAGAAAAATAAAGGCCTTGCCGTAAGAACTGATAGAGTTTTAATGGAGAAAGGTGTTTACCCTAAAAAATCAAGTCGGTGAGTTTGATGTAAATTGAGATCACTGCTCGTAATATTCCAGAGATTTTCACGCTTTTCCCATAACCTTCCAAGAATTTTTCCCTAATCTTCTTACTCTCAACTGAAGATAGGAAAGATAGCAAATCGCAGAAGATGAAGAATTTTTTAGATTTTTTCGTGTGACGAAAAAGCTCTAAATCAGTTCTGATAAGATCTCCGTCGAACAACCAATTACTTGCTCTGTTATCTATGAAATACAAATTCTCCTCATGAAGTTTTCTTGTAATCTCACCTATTCTTTCAGCTACGTCAATTGCTTCTCCCGGGTTTAAAATTTCAAGTTCACTTAAACTTAAAGCATTTTTTTCAAACTTTTCTTCGATAAAGTTTTTTGAAATTTTTTTGATTTTTGTTGTCCTAAATTTTAACTTCCTTAGAAATTTCCTACCTTCAACTTCATTCCTTATTTTTTTCTTAACTGAAATTGGAAATATCGTGTGAAAAAAGAATAGGGAAAAAAACATGAAAAAGATATCGTGAAGGATGTAACCGTAAAAAGGTGGGTAAAATTTAACAACTTTACCATCGATTAAAAAAACTCTTCTGCTCGAAGCATGTTTGAGTTTTTCTTCTTCTCCCATAATAAGGATTTGAAATTTCATCAAGAAATTTTTGATAAATCTTCTATTTTTTCAATAAATTGTCATTCACCGAAGCGAAATACTTAAATCTTGTTTTCACCAAGAATAAAGGGAGCTCATGAAGATAAACGAGATTAAAAAAGGTATGAGTAACATAAAAGTAAAGGGGAAAGTTGTGGATATTTCAGAGATAAGAGAAGTTCAAACTAAGTATGGAAAAAGGAACGTAGCCGATGCTGTGATTGAAGATGAAACTGGTAAGATAAACTTAACATTATGGGAAAAACAGATAGATTCTATCTCAATCGGTGATGAGATTTTAATTTCAGGAGCTTACGCTACAGAATTTAAAAACAAAATTCAATTGAACGTACCAAGATCAGGAAAAATAGAAATCTTAAAAGTTTAATTTTAAAAACAGGAAATAATTTTTATGGGGAAAAGTATTTTCATGTTTTCTTTACTCATTTTCTTTTTATGTGGAAGTGGAGTTGTGGGTGCTTTTATCTATACATGTGATTCAGAAGGTTTGGAAAAAATCAATTTTTACACTAATGAAACTGTTTACGTTGCGAGTAGTTCTAATATAACCAACGAATCCAAGACTTTCAAATTTTACGTGCTTAGACATGGTGAAGTGGAGTTGGGGGTTAACTTAACTTCTAAAGCGATAATCTTAAAAGACGTAACGACAAACTCTTCAGGTTTCGTTACTTTGAACGTGCTCTGGAGTCAACCGGTAGAAGGAAATTACGATTTAGTTGTGGATATGAACGATAACCAAACTTTCGATTCAGAAGATTTAATTTACGACGCAGAAGGTGAAGGATTTTTTGTTCTAGAAGAGCCCGTACCAGTTTTGACGATTTCAAAAGGAGAAAATTCACCCGAAGATCATGAATGGCACAAAGACATGAAACAAGAGAATGAAATGCTTCAGATAAAAATTGAAACTGGAAGTTATGAAGATGTGGAAATAAAGAGTTTTGTCCTGTTTGGGAAAGGAGAAGGTGATGATAAAAATGGGATTAAGTATGTGGTAGCTTGTGAAGATAAGGACGGTAGCGGAATATGTGAATTTGGAGAAAAGATAATAGGTTCTGGAAAATTCACTAAAGATGATGGAATCGTTGTGATTTCTCCTGGAGAGAATTTTTACATTCCTGCAAATTCAAGTTTTTACGTTGTTTTTTACTACGTAATGAATAAAAGTTCAAGTTTTGAAGGAACTTACGGTTTTGAGTTAGGATTTGTGGATGCATCAGGAGTGATTTCAAAAAAGAAAGCAGTTTTGAACGGATTACCTATAAATTCCGCTGTGAAAAATGTAGTTTCGAGAATTGAAACTCAAACAACCACAACTTCGACCACAACAACTACACTTCCACAAACCACAACTACACTTCCACAAACTAGAGAGGAAGAAGAGAAGAAGATAAATTTCATAATCGGTTTAGCGTTGGCAGGTTTTGCCGTTGTTGTTATCCTATTGATCTTTTACTTTTTCTTCTTGAAACCTTCCACTCAAATCTATCGCTACAAACCAAAATAGGAAAAATTTATAAGAGAAATTTATTAAAGAGACTCAAGATCTGATAAAAGATGATGAAATGGGCCGAGGTCGCATAACCTGGTAGTGCACCAGCCTTGAGTCTTTGACTGAAAGCTGGGGCCCTTCGTGGGCATGTGGGTTCGAATCCCACCCTCGGCGTAGTAAAATCTTTATAAATCGTATCCATAAAACACGATCTCATAAATCTCTTTAAATCAAAGTAATGCTTTAATTATATCGTCCCTTGCTATTATTCCAACTAACTTCCCTTTTTCTATCACTGGCAACCTTGTGACATCGTGTTTGTTCATTAAAGCTGCTGCATCGAAAATACTTGCACTAGGATTAATTGATATAACCTTCTTTTTCATCACATTCCTCACTTTCAAATTCGATATTTTTTTCATTTCCCTCCTCAAATCTAAATAATCTTTACACGTTCTCAAGAGTTCGAGCAAGTAAAGGGTTAAAGAAGGCATTCTTTGGGTATGAATTCTTAACTTTAGGCTTAAATGTTTCACTATGTCCGAAGTGCTTATGATTCCAACAACTTTACCTTTTTCAACTACAGGGCCACCGGAAATGTTTTTCTCGGAAAAAATTTTTGCAACTTCAAATATACTTTGGTCTGGATGAAAGTAAATCACTTTTTTCGTCATGAAATCTCTAACTTTCTTCATCTTCTACAATTTAATTTTTATTTAAATTAAGTAATACTACTTCCAGGTTCTATATCTTTTTCAGGCTTTATCAACACTATTTTTCCTTTTTTGTTATCAGCTGCCAATATCATGCAATTACTCTCCACACCCATGAATTTTGCTGGCTTCAAATTTGTGACGAAAACAAACTCTTTTCCGATAAGCTCTTCAGGTTTGTAATATTTCAAGAGCCCAGTGACAGCTTGTTTTTTCTCGTTTCCGAAATCAACTTGAAGTTTTATCAAATTTTTTGAATTTGGCACAACTTCGGCTTCCAAAACTTTCCCAACTTTCATTTCTATTTTTTGAAATTCAGATATGGAAATCTCACCCATCGAACCACTTAATTTATCTTTACGATTTCATCCTTTATATTCAATTATCTTGAACAATATTTCTGGTTTATTTATCTGCCACCCTGGTTGTAATTTCAACTGAGAGGCCGAATTCCAATCTTGTTTATGTACAGGATCTTCGTAACCTAAGAGTTTCCACAATTTTTCGGCTGAGAATGGTAAAAATGGTGTTAACAATATAGCTAAGCATCTAACAGCATTGGCACATAAGTAAAGTGTTGTCGGTGCTTCACTTTTCTTAGCCCATGGCTCTTTCTTCTGGAAATACTGATTGCAGGTTGAAGAGAAATCCAGAATAGATTTCAAAGCTTTGTCAAGCTCTATTTTTTCTATTTGATTTCCGACTAAATCAGCAATATTTTCGATCTCATTTTTAAATCTCTCATCTTCTTCCATGTATTTTCCTGGCTTAGGAACTTTACCGTCGAAATTCGACCAAATAAAAGTTAGAGTCCTGTGAACGAAATTTCCTACGTTTGAAACAAGCTCGTTATTGTTTCTCTCCACTAACCTCTTCTCAGAAAAATCTCCATCTTCCCCTAAAGGCATTTCTCTTATCAGAGAATACCTCAAAGCATCTATAGAATATTTCTTACTCAGCTCTATAGGATCGATCACATTACCCAAACTCTTACTTATTTTCTCTCCATTTACTGTCAGAAAACCGTGGATGAAAATTTTTCTAGGAAGATCTATTTCAGCTGAAAATAGCATAGCAGGCCATAGAGCACAATGGAATTTTGTTATATCTTTACCTATCAAATGTAAATCAGCTGGCCAATATTTTTCAAACTTTTTATAATCCCAACCAAAACCTATTCCAGTCAAATAATTGATCAAAGCATCGAACCAAACGTAGAGAACTTGTGATTTGTCTATCGGAACTGGTATCCCCCACTTTTGCTTTTGTCTCGAGATGCTGACATCTGTGAAAAAATTCTTCACATACTCTATAACTTCATTCCTTCTCTCTTTTGGTTGGATGAAATCAGGATTTTTTTCTATATATTCCAATAACTTTTCTTTATACTTACTTGCCTTGAAGAAATAATTTTCTTCCTCTATCACTTCAGGCTCTTTCTTGTGGATCGGACATTTACCGTCAACCAAATCTGATTTTGTGATGAAAGCCTCACAACCTATACAATAATAACCAACATACTTTCCCTTGTAAATATCTCCTTTCTTGTTCACCCGTCTGAAAAACTCTTCCACACCTTTTTTATGTCTTTCTTCGGTTGTCCTTATGAAATCATCAAAAGATAACCCTAACTGCTTAAACTTACTTTTCCAGATTTCAGCCATTCTATCTACAAATTGAGCAACGTCTTGATTAGCTTTAGATGCAGCTTCCACGTTCTTTTGACTGTTTTCATCAGTTCCTGTCAAGAAAAAAACATCTTTTCCTTTAAGTCTGTGAAATCTAGCTAGTATGTCTGCTATTATCGTGGTGTAAGCATGACCTATATGTGGGTCAGCGTTAACGTAATATATCGGTGTCGTTACATAAAATTTACCAGCCATTTTAACACCTTTCTACTTAATCCTTATTTTTTATTAAATCTTTACATTCATTAAAGAATCTATCGCTAAATCGGGTCTTATTTCTCCTTTCACTTCCTTATCCACACCTGTCTTGACAAGCACGCTGAAGTAGCCACATTTTTTAGCTAGACCTATGTCAGCTCTCAGCTCATCACCAAAAACCACTGTTTCTTTCCTCGACGACTGAACGAACAATTGCACTATGTGGCACATGAAATCAGAAGGTTTTCCCAACAATTTAGCTCTTTTGTTGCAAGTGTATTCTATCGCTTTAACTATAGTTCCTGTTCCTGGAATGAATTCATCCCCAAAAACGAAATACCTGCCTTGAGCAGCAGCTATCAATTCGGCACCTTTTTTCACATATCTAACAGCTGATGTTAATTTGTTGAAATTGAAATCGACATCATGTCCAACCACAACATATCTTGGATTTTCTTCATCGACTTCTATCCCTTCTTCTTTCAAATCTTCTTTCAAATTTTCTCCGATTACAAAAACCTTACCACCTTTGAACTTTATGTATTCTGATATCGCGATAGCCGAACTTATCAACTCATTTTCCTTACACTCAACACCAAAATCTTTTAACTTCTTAACAAGATCTTTTCTCCTCAACATTGTGTTGTTGGTGATGAATAAAACTTGCTTGCCCTTTTTCCTCAAATTTTCCAACAATTCTTTTGCTCCGGGCAACAATTCTTTCCAATTCCAAATTGTTCCGTCTAGATCAAACACAAAACTCTTGAAGCGCGAAAAGTCCATAGTAATTATTTTTATTCTTCGATGAATTAAATATAAATAATGATACTTAAAGTAATAGTAGATAGTCTCAAATTCAGTTTCTCGGCGAAGAGAAATGTACCTTATTTCTTGATGACCTTTCTTTTCCTCTACACTTCCTGCCAAATGTTGGTGAGCTTGAATTCTTTTTTAGCTGGAGAACCTCCAACTTTCATCTTCAACCTTTACTTATTTATATTTTTCCTTTACTTCCTCTTTCAACCCTTTTTCATATCTTTTTTGTTACATCAAGTCAGATACTTTGACAAAAAAATACCTATCGTAAAAAGTTTTCAATTTTCTCTTTCCATTTTCTTAAAATCTTTTCTGATTTTCATCATATTTGGCTGTGTGAATTTTTTGTTGGGTCTAATCCCATTTCTTGGGATTATATTCATTTTAATTTTTTCCATTATCACGATCTATGTTTATCCTGCAGCGATTATAGATAACAAAAAAATCCTAGATTCTTTCAAGAAAAGCTTTTCACTCTTCAAAAAATTTCCTTTGAAAACCATGTTATTTTTTATTTTTGTTTGCTTGTTTTCAGCATCAGTTATTTTCGTTTCTTCACTCCCAATTTTAATTTGGATCGGAAGTAAGTTGTATGAAGTTTATACACAAACCCAAGATATGTTTTTCGTGGTAAATTCATTGATCAATCTACTTTCCTCTATTCAAATCCTTCCTTTCCTAGCTTTAATCTCACTTTCTTCTAGTTTCATCTTTGTTTTCAGCTTCAGCGCATTCGCCAGATTCTACCTTCAGCTTAAGAAAAAAGTTTAGCGCTTTGATTTGACCAAGAAGAAATAGAGCAAAGCTCCTATGAAGTTCAAGAATATCAAAACCAAAATCCAGACAAGCTTATCTTCGAATTTCTTCCTTTTCAAACAATCTATTAACATCCATAACCAGAATATGAAAATTAGGAGTGCTAATGCAGCTATAAACACCATGCCAGCTAAAAACCCGAACAACATTCAACCCACTTATAAAAATTCCTTTTGGTTAAATATAAACTTTTGTCCAAATGGAAAAGAATAAATACCTGTTTGAAAAAGAAATATATTAGGTTTATAAGGGATGTCCGAGGATTCAGATTATAAGCTGGATTTGATCTCAATCCTCGAAAAGGAAGAAGAAGAAAAAACACTTAGGAAAATTTTAAAATTGTATTCTGAAGAAAGAGAGGAAGATGTAGAAGATATACAACTGCCAGATAATTTATACTCTCGATCTATTTATGCAGAAAAGGAGTAGCGATCAATAGCAAAACACACATTCCACACCTTTTATTTTACTCATTTCTCTAATCTTTTTTCTGACTTCATCCCAATAACTTGACCTTGAAAACAATATTTTTTCCCATTCACTCAAGAGTTCCGGGTACCTCTTTTTCAATACCTCATTAAGCCGCCTCCATATCCCTGGCTTCAAGTTTAGCTTATCTACCCAAACCCCATCTACCTTCAACTCTGCCATTTTCTCAAAATATTTCTCCAAGTCAAAATCGGAAAGATGGGGTAAAATAGGTCCTAGGAAAACATAAACCGAAATTCCATTTTTCTTCAAAAATTCTATGGCTTGAAGTTTTTCTTCCACGGGAGAAGAATTTGGTTCAAAAATTTTTCTCACGTTTTCGTCAAGAGTTGTTATGGTAAAACCAACTTCACATCTCTTGAATTTTTTCAACAGATCGACATCTCTGGAAACCAAAGCTGATTTTGTTTGGATGATTATTGGAAATTGATGTCTCAACAAAATCTCTAAACACTTCCTCGTAAGCTCGTATTTTTTCTCCAAAGGTTGGTAAGGATCTGTGAGGCTGCTCAAGAAAACTTTCCCTTTTTTCTTTTTCAAAACTTCTCTCCTTAAAATTTCTGGTGCGTTAATTTTAACGTCAACAAAACTCCCCCAATCTTCTTCGTGAAAAACAAATTTTTTGGTTAGGTAATCGGCATAGCAATATTTGCAAGCATGCTCACAACCCAAATAACAATTTATACAATAATCTGCAAGCTGACTCTTGTTGAGCAGAGACTTACACTTGATTTCTCTTATCTTCATGCTATACAATTCTTTGGTCTAAAGGTTTATAAACTGAATCCCGATATAATTTCATGGAATTAAGAGTTCAAATAACTGAAGGGCGAAATGAATCATGCAAAGAAAATTAAATTTTCAAAAAATAAGAAACCCTTGGATTTCTTTTATCGATAACAACAATGTTCTTTCAGAATTGAGCAACATCAACGTAAAGATTACCCGAAATTTTCGCTGTGTTTTATGTAGGGGTGGAAAACTTCTATGTGGAAAGACGAGATGTCCTATTTTGGTTAGATTCTATGCTCAGATGAAAACTGCACCTTTAACAGACAGCCTTAGGTTGGAAGGTTCTGCACCTGGTAGCATATTTGTTGGCAAGTTTGGTTATCCATACTGTTTTGTAGGACCTTTGGTCCCACCTTTCCATGGTGATACGAGGATTTTAGATACACCAGAATTTTGGCCTGGAAAATCTATCGATGAGATCGTCAACTTTCGTTCCCAATTGGTGAGAGGTAAATATAGAGTTAATGTTAAAAATGTTACGCAAGGAAAAATAGTTGAGCTCACGAGGGAATTAGCCCTCTCTAAAATTCCAACAGATGCGGAAGTAGAATTCACGAAAAAACCATCAGGAAAATTAATATTAGATGATGATGTTCAACCATTTGGTCCTTCAGCCCCATTGAAGGAATTACGTATAGGGAACGTCAAGACCGATCAAAGAATTGAAAAAGCTTTCAGTGATATTGATTTGAAGGCTACGGACGCTGTTATGATGCTTTACAACAAACACGTGTTGATATCTAAGATTCAAACAGCTTTTTCTGCTGGATTGCTTGGAATAGAGAAGAATCGATGTTTTGTTCCAACCAAGATGAGCATAACAGCGGTTGACAGCATAATCTCACAAAAACTTCTGGAAGAAGTTAAAACATTTCCTCTCATAAACGAGTTCAGAGTTTATGAGCATTTTGCTCTAGATAACAGATGGGTAATTTTGATGATCCCTTCTAATTGGCAGTACGAGCTCATAGAAGCTTGGTATCCCAGAACAACTTGGAATCCTGCTGGTAGGGAAGTTGTAATTTATTCTAGCTCAGAAGGTTTTGAAGGAAGAAAGTACTACGCTGAAATAGGTGGTTGTTATTACGCTGCTAGGCTTGCTGTTAGCGAATATCTTAAAAGGGAAAAAAGACAAGCCGGTGTGGTGATATTCAGGGAAGCCCATCCTGGCTACATCTTACCGGTTGGTGTTTGGAATGTTAGGGAAAATGTTAGGATAGCTTTGAAGAAAAAACCTGTTAATTTCAATTCGTTGGAAGAAGCACTTCTTTACGTTTCTTCTAAACTGGAAATAAAGCTTAAAGATTGGATTGAAAACAGCGATATTTTACGAAAATTACTCTATCAAAGAAAGATACTGGACTATTTGAAAATTTAAAATCATCTCACTATCTTTGCAAAACTCGGTGTCACCACTAGGTATCCGTCTTCTGTTCCAACTAAATCAAACCCGTATTGATTAGATATCCTCTTGAGCTTGTGAACACAGTTTTGGAATTCTCCTAAGTCAGTTTTCTGCAACTCTTTCGTTTTCACAAAAACTATGTTTCCTTCCCTTACTAGCTTCGCTATTCTGTCAACATCCATGAAATCTTTCAATTTTTCGACTCTTACGTAAATAGGATTGGTTGGCTCCTCTTCTTCTGGAAGTTCAATCGCCTCTTCTTTTCCCAAAAGTTTTTTCAACCAGCCCATAATCTCTTTTTATTATTTATCTTCACGAATTTAAATTCATTACAAGTTTTCAACGAAATCTGCAGCATTTCTTATACTAACCGAAAAACCTGGTTCTAAACCTAAAACAACCACTTTCTTACCATATTCCTTAGCTTTTAAAACAACCGGTAAAAAATCTGCATCCCTTGTTGCTATAGCTATAACATCAACATTCTTAGTTAACAAAGCTTCCATGGCACTCACAGCTAGAGCAACATCAACATCGCTTGCTCCTTCTTCCTTTTCAGCCAAAACCATTACTGTTTCAAAACCCTCGTTTATAACTGCTTCTATCAATTTTTCCGGTGCAAACTGATTCAAGAAAACTTTTGCTATGGCAACCCTACCATACTTCTCAGCCCTTCTCCTCAACTCTCTCAAATCTATCATGAATTCTTTCCTTAGCATGTTAGGACCATCGACAAAAAGTGCCACAACTGGTTTCTCCCTTCTCAACTTTTTATCCCTCATCCAAACTCCCTAAACTTTATTACCATTTATTTCCAAGCTACTCGCATTCCCACCCATTTTCGTTTTTTCGCTTATTTCGATCGTACCAGAAAAATCAGTTATTCTCAAGTTATCTTGGTAAAGGTTTGCGGTGAATTCAACGTTACCAACTTTTTTGCTCAACGTTCCTGAAACTGAAGTCATGTTTAGCAATCTACTCTTTCCACCAAAAGAAATTTCTACTGGAAAGATTTCAACTTCAAATTTAACATCATCAACTTTAAAATCATCTATCCTGAAATTTTTAGCCTTTCCTTTTATGCTAAATTTCCCATTTTTCTCTATAACTATATTTCCATCACACACCATCTCGATTTCCACTCTTCTACTAACTTCCCAAATCTTGTCATCTATCTTTAAAAATATGATATCGCCTGAAGCCAATAAGTTTGTGTTGGAAAGGGAAAAAGTTTGTCCATAAATAGCATTTCTGTCTAACGAAAGTTGTAATTCAAAATTTTCTCCCCCCACTTTAATGAAATTTCCAACAAGGTTGCTCAGGGTATCTACCCCACCTCTAACACTATTTCCTATGAGTGTAGTATATTCCCTACCTTGCTCCGTGAAAATTAGTAGACCTAAGAAAGCTAGAGCTATGGCAACGGCAAGTAGAAGCTTCCACTTCACTCTCCCACTTAATTTATTTATACGAGTAAAAATAAATATTCTTTTTACCATCTAAATTATGGGTGAAAAAAGTTGAATTTTTTTCAAATAGGCGGGGACATATGGACTAATTTGTTATGGTTATTAATCCTACTCATCTTTTTCAACTTCTACCCGAAAATCATGGTATCTCAACTACTCTGGAGACTTGAAAAATCCGTATCCATGCTCGAAAATCTCACGAGTCAAGCAAAGAAAATAGTTTTGAAGAAAATATCCAAAAAACCTGAGAGGAACTTGAGGGAAAGGGTCGATAATTTCCTCGAATTTTTCGCTATAGAGCCTGTTAATCTAGATCCATACGGTATAGTTAAAAAACTTGAACACATTTCGAATCTTTCTGAGGAGAAATTTAAGATGTTCGTGAAGAATATAGCTTCAAAATTTGATAAAGAGGCTCAAGCTAACCTTGTGATGGGCTTGAACGCTACTATATTACTACACCAACTTACCAAACTAGTTAGGCATTACGTTGAGTTGGTTAGAAAAACGAAAAACTTACAACTTGGTATGTTGTTGGAAATGCAGATGCCGGTTATAGAAAAAATGTCAAAAGCCCTACTCAACGGGGTTGAAGCCTTAACTAATGGTTGGCCGATAGGCGATTCGATAGGACCGATGGTTGCTGCGAGGTTGATAGGTAGTGGAAAAGTCAAGGAAATCGGAGGTGATGTGGTAATAGCTGAGAGAAAGATAAAAGGTAAGAGAGTTTGGATAATTAAAGCCAAAGGACCAGGTGGTAGGTTAGGAAAGCTTGGAAGAGTGGTCGAAAAGTTGGTGAAAGAGAAGAAGATAAAAAAGATAATAACCATAGATGCCGCACTAAAGCTTGAGGGTGAGAAAACTGGAAAAGTTGCTGAAGGTGTTGGTGTTGCTATAGGAGGTATAGGTGTGGATAGGGCTTTTATAGAGGAAATAGCAACGAAGAAGAAAATACCTTTAGATTCTATCGTGATAAAGATGTCTCAAGAAGAAGCAATTCAGCCATTGACAGAGGAAATTTTAAAGTCCATCCCTGTAGTTATGGAAGTTGTTGAAAGAAATGTTGAAAATTCTAAAGGAAGAATTTTAGTGGTCGGTGTAGGTAACACTTGTGGTGTTGGAAACGATGAAAAAGCTGCCAGAGAAGCTGAGATTTTAGCTAAAAAGAATTTGAAGATTTTGAAGAAGAAAAAAGAGGAGGAGAAGAAAAGTTGGGATTGGTTTTAAAGTTAAACACCACTTTTTAACTTTTTTATCACTTCGCTTACTTTTCTTTCAAGATCTTCAATGGTGCTATCGTTAATTATTAGGAAATCTGCCATATTCATACAATCCCTGACTCTTTGTCCGTGTAAAGGTTCTCCAACCCCTTGATCTCTCTCATCTACACTTATGAATTCTTCCCAACTTTTCGGGTCACCTTCTTTCCCCCTGGCTTTTATCCTTTCCCATCTCAATTCCCTAGGTGCATCTACAGCTATCAAGAAAAATTTATTACCAAAAGTTTTTTTCAGATAATCAACTTCACCAGGATTCCTTATACCATCCACTATTATCATTTCTTTATCCCTTTGAAGGTAATCCGTGGCGAGTTTTGCTAGAATGAAATTGCCGTATTTTTTCCTCAGCTCATTTCCAAGGTCTTGTAGCGTTGACCTATCAGGTTTAACTTTCACATGTGCTAAGATTACCGAAGATAGAGTAACTGAGTAGCAGCTGAACTTACTCTCTAAAATTTTTCTAACCACTTCTTTTCCAGAACCTATCGTGCCAGTTATACCTATTACGAAATCCACCATTTTAAAAAAGTTGGTTGTTCATGTTAATAAATTTTCAAAAAATGATTTTCATAATCCTTAGAGCTACTTAAATTAAAAAAAGGAAAAACCCTTCTGATGAAGGGCAAAAAAATTTACAAATCACATCCTCTTACTGTCTTCCTACCATTCGCTTTTGCTCTCTCGATCGCTTTCTTAACAGCAGCACTAACTTCAGCATCTACTGCTTTCCAGAAATCTTCACTAGCTCTCATCCCTTTGAGTAGATTCCTAACAGCGGATTTTACAACCAGGGCCATCACTTCACCTCCAAATCTAATAAGAATTGAGTTTCAGGGGTATTTAAAGCTTCATTCTCGCTTCTTTCAATTTTTTCAGATAATTTTCTGTATCTTCTGAAACCCATTCTTTAACTTCAAAAACTTGTATAGAGCCATCCGATTTCTTTATGATCACTTTTTCAATACCCGCGTTTATTATAGCTCTCTTACACCTGTCGCATGGTTTAGCCTCTACTATCGATTTATCTCCGAAATTTTGACCGAATATGTAAAGAGTTCCGCCGATAGTGCTAGAACCATTCCTCGCTGCATTTATTATACTATTCTCTTCAGCATGAACTCCTGTGCAAAATTCATAACCAGAGTAATGAGGTAAGTTGAGTTCGTTTTTTAAACAACCCACTTCTAAACAATTAACAACACCCCTAGCAGGGCCGTTGTAGCCTGTAGAGATGATGGCATCATTCTTTACTATTATAGCTCCGAACTGTCGTCTAATACAAGGAGATCTTTGAGCAACGGCCCTTGCTATTTCCAAATAATATTCTTGTTTCGATATTCTCTCTGCCATTTTCTTCTAAAATATTTAAATCAAATCTTTTAAATATTTTAGGTTGAGAAAATGGCGCTAAGACCAGGAAGAACGATGAGGAGAATAGAAAGACCGTATACTCGAATTTCTAGAAAAGTTCCGAGGAAAAGTTATGTCGCGGGAGCACCTTTCCCCAAAACGCATCAGTTTGAAATGGGAAATAAAAATGGTGAATTCGATTTAAATCTTTATCTTGTTGCTAAAAGAGCTGTGCAGATAAGAGATAATGCCTTGGAAGCTGCGAGAGTTGTCGCACATAAATTCCTGGAATCAAAGCTTGGTTCTTCCAATTATTTCATGAAGATATTGGTTTATCCACATCATGTGGTAAGAGAAAAACCAATAGCACAAGGTGCTGGTGCTGACAGGTATTCACAAGGCATGAGACTAGCTTTCGGTAAACCAGCTTGTAGGGCAGTTCAAACCAAGAAAGGTCAAAGATTATTTTTATTGAAAGTTAAGAAAGAAAATTTGGATTTGGGGAAAAAAGCTTTGAAGAAAGCAGGTCTCAAATTACCTACTCCTGTTAGAATTGAAGTAGAGGGATGAAAGATTTTTAATAAAAGCGAGAAATTATAATCATGGAATTCGTAGCATGGTTTGAACAATTGAACAAAGATTCTATAAACATAGCTGGGGGAAAAGGGGCAAATCTTGGTGAATTAACTAGGATGAAAATGCCTGTTCCCCCAGGTTTCGTGATAACCACAAAAGCCTTTGAAAAATTCATAGAATTGGGTGGAATAAAAGAAAAAATTCAAGAATTAATAGATGCTTGCGATGTAGACAACACACAACAGCTACTTGAAACTTCTAAAAAAATCAAGGAGCTTATTTCTTCACAAGATTTTCCGATTGGTATGAGGAGTGAATTGATAGATGCTTATCGTGAATTGTCTTTCACAGAAGAGATAATAACACCAAAAGCTTTGGAGCTAATAGCTGCTGGTAGGGATTACGCTTTAGTTGCTGTTAGAAGTTCCGCTACAGCCGAAGATTTGCCACAAGCTAGCTTTGCAGGCCAGCAGGCAAGTTTTTTGAACGTTAAAGGAGTAAAGGATTATCTTGAAGCGGTGAAGAAATGCTGGGCAAGTTTGTATGAACCTAGAGCAATTTTCTACAGGGAAAAAAACAACATAAAGCATGCTAGTATTGCAGTTGTGGTTCAAAAAATGGTGAATGCTGATGCTTCTGGTGTCATGTTCACAGTAAATCCAACAACAGGTGAAGATGAAATTGTTATAGAAGCAACCTGGGGTTTGGGAGAAAGTTTAGTTTCTGGTGAAGTCGAGCCAGATTTCTACAGAGTCTCAAAAGACGGAAGAATTTTGGAGAAAAAGATAGGTAGGAAAGAGAAGATGAGGGTTAGAGATCTGGCAACTGATAAAACCATAGTGTTACCGGTTGCTGAAAAGAAAGTTAACGTTCAAGTTTTAACTGATGATCAAATATTACAGCTGGCTGAATATGGAAAAATTATAGAAAAGCATTACGGTAAACCGCAAGATATAGAATTTGCCCTGGAAAAAGGTAGAATTTTCATAGTTCAAGCGAGAGCAGTAACTGCTGTTGGGAAGAAAGAAGAAATGAAAGTTGAAGGTGAGATCTTGATAAAAGGTCTGGGTGTTTCTCCTGGAATAGCTTCTGGCAAAGTGAAAATAGTGCACGGTTTACAAGATATAACGAAAGTGGAGAAAGGTGATATACTCGTTACAGAAATGACAAGTCCTGATTTAGTACCAACTATGAGCAAGTGTGCCGCGATAATAACTGATGCTGGTGGTAGAACATGTATATCTGGCGATACTTTTCTTTTAACACCAAAAGGTTTTGTTACCGCAAAAGAACTTTACGAAAAAGTTATGAATAAAGAGAAAGTTTATATCCTATCTTTTGATTGTTTTGAAAATAAACCTGTTTGGAAGAAAATTAAAAGAACTTTTAGAAGAGTTGCTAAAACTATAGAAATTTCTGTTTCACAAACTGGAAGGATCAAAGATAACTCCATAAGAATAACTCCTGATCATAAAATTTTCACTTATGAAAAGAGAAAATTAGTTAAAAAAGAGGTCCAAGAAATTTTAAACAAGAATTTAGCTGTTTGTGTACCTTTTACTCTACCGTTTGAATGTAAAATTTGTAACGAGAAACTTGGATATTTAGTTGGCAGTATCCTTTCCGATGGCTATTGGAAAATTTTTAAAGGAAAAACTGGAAATTTAAGAAGAGGTTGTGTCATATTTACTCAAAAAGAAGAAGAATCAAAAGTTGATTACATCAACACTGTTATAAACTATTTTAAAGAAATTTTTGGTTATGAGTTTAGCGGACCTAAAGAAAAAGTAGTCAGAACAGAAATAAGGGGAAGAAAAGTTATTGGGATGGCATGCGATTACATATCAACTAGACTCTATCCCGCCTTGATGCTAGAAAAAATCTATCAACACTTAAGTTCTTGGTGTTTATTCCTCAATGAGAGCACCTCACTAGCTTTTCTTGCAGGACTTGTCGACGGAGATGGGACAGCCTCTGGTAATAGAATTCAAATATACGTTTCAGATGAAAACATATTAAGAGGAATAGTAATAACTTGTTTAAATCTGGGAATTCTCCCACAAATAACTAAAAATAGAGATATTTGGAATGTTCAGATTGTAGAAAGGACAAACGAAATTTTACAAAGATGTAAAAGAGTTAAAACAGAGTTGAAAGAAAGGAAAACTGGAACTAAATTCTTTGCGGCTAAACAAATTCTTGAAGGATTAGAAGAGGTAGCAAACTGGAAGGGGAGAATAAAGCCTTACATAAGGAAGAACCTTCTAATCGATAAAAATAAAGTTGAAAAAAGAGTCTTGCCTATGCTGGGAGAAACAGAAAAAGAAGAACTCAAAAGTATATTGAACTCAAACTTAACCATGTTGAGAGTTAAGGAAACTGGTGAAACATTCGAAACCGAAGTATTTAACTTTGAAGTTGAAGCTGATGAAGAAATTAACAAAAATTATGTTGTGTTCACTAAAAGATACACCCCTTTGCTAATTTCAAATTGTCATGCAGCAATAGTTAGTAGGGAAATGGGAATTCCATGCATAGTTGGTACACAAACTGCTACAAAAGTTTTGAAAGATGGTCAAGAAGTTACTGTTGATGCTTATAATGGAATAGTTTATTCCGGTAAGATTGAGATCAAAAGACCGGAAGTTAAAGTTTTCGAAGAAGAACTTCCTGCCTTGGATAAGCTTACGGTAACACAAATCAAAGTTAATCTTGCTTTTCCTGAAAATGTTGAAGAGATAGCAAGAAAAGTAGATGGTGTTGGTTTGCTAAGGATAGAACATATGATAACAAAAGCTGGAATTCACCCGGCAAAGCTTGTGAAGGAGGGAAAAACTGAAGAATACGTAAAAATTTTATTGAATGGTATAAGACCGGTAGCAAAAGCTTTTCATCCTAAGCCAGTGTGGGTTCGTAGTTTAGATGCGAGAAGCGATGAATTCAGAAACTTAGAAGGTGGGGAAAATGAACCTAGAGAAGATAACCCGATGCTTGGATGGCATGGTATAAGGAGAAGTTTAGATGAGCCAGAACTATTGAAAGCAGAGTTCGAAGCTATAAAAAGGCTTCACGCAGAAGGTTTGAATAACGTCCATGTTATGCTTCCCTTCGTTATTTCTGTCGAAGAATTGAGAAAAGCGAGAGAAATAGCGAAAGAGGTTGGTTTGCCAACGAGTTGTGAAATCGGCATCATGGTTGAAACACCGGCAGCTGCTCTAACGATAGAAGATTTTTGCAAAGAAGGGATAGATTTCATAAGCTTCGGTACCAACGACTTGAGTCAACTTGTTTTAGGGATAGATAGGAATAACGAGAAACTTGCAAAAATTTTCACAGAAACACATTCTGGTGTTAAAAAGTTGATAAAGTATGTGATAAAAGTTTGTAAAAGTTATAACGTTGAAACTTCGATTTGTGGAGAAGCTCCGAGCAATTTGCCTGAATTCGTTGAATTTTTGGTTAAAGCAGGGATAGATAGCATTTCGGTGAACATTGACGCTATAGATAAAGTTAGATTACAAGTTGCTAAAATCGAAAGAAAACTTTTACTCGAAGCTTTGAGGAAGAGTAAAAGCTGATCACAGTTTGAGATTTTTAAACGTTCTATCTATTCAGTTTGATTCTTGGTAACGAAATTCTTCTTTTACGTAGCGATTTATCTCTTTTACTCTAAATTTATTTTTAAAATATTTTTCAAATTTCTCCTTTGAATACTCCGGCTCAAATTCTTTCCTCATGATGAATAAAGACAATTTTTCTGGCTTCATACAAATCAATTCACCTATTTTTTCTTTCGCTTCATCCAGTTTTTCCAACACGTTAATCAAATCTTCTTCCGAGTCAAACTTGATTTCATAAATTACGCTAAGCAATCTAAGATTTCCAGTTAATTTCCTAAATTTATACATATTCTGAATAAAAATGGTTAAAGATAAAAATCTATTTGAACAACTCGTTGGCCAACTTCTTAATTTCTATTTTCATCATTTCATCCCTTGTTACAACCTTACTACCCAAATAGAAAATCACCGGGGATGGAAAAAATTTGTTCGCTTCCTCTAGTTTATTCAATTTTCCCTTGAAATATTCAAACTTTCTCGCTATTCTCCTGGTTGAATATTCTCCTAGTGGTTCATTATCGTAAAAAAGGATTAGAGAATATTCTTCGATCGCTTGGTTTTTGTAGTAAAGCTTGTTTTTCCATGGAATTAAATCATTTATTCTAAAAATTTTTACCTCTTCTGAAAGGGAAAGTTGTGGCGATGTGAAATAAACTTTATCTACTAGCTTCACTTTACCACAATTCAAGATTAAACTTCAAAGATTTAAGTATTTCGTTTAGATAAAATTTTTCTGTTAAAAAGAGAAAAAAGAAAATATGCAAGTTGTGACGAAGAAAATTCTAGCGCAAATCTACAAGAAGAGGAAAGCTTGGTCAAAAAAATATGATTTTGGACATCTTCTAGTTATAGGTGGTAGTAAGTTCTATTCTGGTTCACCTGCTTTTAACGCTTTAGCGGCTCTTCGCTCTGGGGTAGATTTAGTTACGATAGTTTCACCCGAGAAAACGGCTCAAGTGATCAGGAGTTTTGCTCCAGACTTGATAGTTTTTCCCATAAATGGAGATTTCTTAACTAAAGAAAATCTGGAAGAAGTTTTGGAAATCGCTAAGAATAAAACAGCTGTGGTGATCGGTGGTGGAATGTCGAGAAGAGAAGAAGTTTTAGAATTTATAATCGAATTCTTGAAGAGAAATGAATTACCCGTTGTCATAGATGCCGATGCTATTCATGCTTTAGCAAGGGAAAGAGGAGTTATAAAAGGTAAAAGAGTTATTATTACACCGCACGCGTATGAATTTTTTGTTTTGTCTGGGTTGAAAGTCGGTGAAGATTTAATCCAGAGGAGTGAAATGGTTAAAAAAGTTGCTCAAGAAATTAAAGCTACGATTTTGTTGAAAGGTCATATCGATATTATTTCGGATGGTGAGAATATCATGATAAACAAAACAGGCTCACCGTACATGACAAAAGGTGGAATGGGTGATACTCTGGCTGGAATTTGTGGATGTTATTTGGCCAGAGGATTGGATCCTTTCATTTCTGCATGTGCTGCCGCTTTCGTAAATGGATTAGCGGGCGAGAATGCAGCGAAAAAATTTGGTGAAAGCGTGATCGCAAGCGACTTGATACAAGAGATTCCAAATGTTATCAAGATGTGCAGATTTTATATATGATTCAGCTTAAAAAAATTATATGTTTAAACCCCAAGATTTCATAGAGAAAAAAATCCTGGAAATAAAAAAAGAAGTTGGTGAAGGGAAAGCGGTGGTCGCTTGTTCTGGTGGAGTTGACAGCACAACATGTGCTGTTTTGGCTAAAAAAGCGATAGGTAATAGAGTTTTAGCTGTTTACATAGATGATGGATTCAGAAGGTTGGGAGAACCAGAAAAAGTTTTAAGTTTACTGAAGAAACTGGGAGTAAAGAACAAGTTGATTAAAGCTGAAAGAATATTTTTCGATAAGCTGAAAGGGATAAAAGATGCTGAAGAGAAAAGGAAGGTCTTCAGGGAAATTTTCTACGATATTTTGAACGATGTTGTTGAAAAAGAAGGTGCCGAATTCTTAATCCAAGGCACTATAGCAGCTGATATCAAAGAGACGGTGAAAGGTATAAAGACTCAACACAACGTTTTACAACAAGCTGGTGTAGATATGAAAAAGTATAAATTCAAGATAATCGAGCCGTTGAAAGAATTGTATAAAAATGATGTGAGAAAGGTCGCAAAATCTTTAGGGCTTCCAGATGAAATTGTTAATAAAATGCCTTTCCCAGGCCCTGGTCTTTTGATAAGGGTTTTAGGTGAAGTGACACCAGAAAAAGTTGAAATAGTGAGGAAAGGTACGGAAATAGTTGAAAGGGAAACAAGAAGAATCAAACATTTTCAAAGTTTTGTTGCGTTGCTGAGCGATAAGGCTACAGGCATACTAAACGGAAAAAGGAACTACGGTTACGTCATGGTTATAAGAATAGTTTCTTCCCAAGATGCTATGAAAGCAAAAGCTATGGAAATACCTTTCAGTTTACTGAAGAGGATTTCATCCAAGATTTTAAGAGAAATACCTCAAGTCAGCAGATGTTTGTATGATATAACCGATAAACCACCTGCAACTATCGAATTCGAATGATCACAAGTTTCTGTAAAGTGTTTTATAGTTTAAGTACTCTGGAGAATAAGAGAAGTCACACCCTTCTATTACAACTAGCTTTTCACTTTTTGCCAATCTTTCACACAATTCATAAATTTTCACTACACACCCATTTTTATAGAGGGTTTTTAGGAAAGGAAAGATATCTTGTACATATTCGTTTTTTTCGCCTATCACGTACATTTTTCTTTTCACACGAATCCCTTCAAACAATACATCGAAATACTCGAAGTTTATGTTTAGCATGCATTTTCCTAAAAATTTAAGCGAAATCAAATGTTCTTCATGTCTATCGACGAAAACGACTAAATTTTCTTCTGGAAGTTTTAGGTATTGTATTTCGAATAAATCGGTAATAGCATTGGCAAAATTTTCCTCGCTCAGAACATAAAAATAGTCCTTGTTCTTTGGCAAGAACAAGACAACTTCATTTTTCTCCAGAATACCATCCGGTATTATCTCTTCTTTTATAAAGAAGCATATCCTTTCTTCATCCCACAAGTTCAAAGAAGTACCCCATTTTAAGTCAAATCCCTTTTTTAAATTCTCGTCAGACTTTTCAAAAATTTTTCTCATATCAACATTGTAATGAAGTAAAAGATTTATTTTTTACTTCGAGCGAAATTTTTTTAAATAATGAAGAACATGAAAATAGAAGGGAAGGAGGTAAAATGTTGATGTCATGGGATCAGTATGAACAAGAATTTGGTAGGGTTATTAGTAGTTGGCATGCTAAGTCAACTAGCTACGGGAATCTTGGGACCTGTTTACGCTTTACTATATCAAAAAATTGGAGATTTTTCGACAACTTCAATTTCTTTTGGCATCTTTTCTTTAACCCTTGCCATCTTGGAAACGCCGTTAGGACATCTCTCCGATAAATATGGGAGAAAAAAGTTCATAATTTTAGGCGGTATTCTAGCATCCATCGTTTCCATATCTTACACTTTTATCAATTCTCCTATGCAACTCTATGCTCTGGAAGTTCTAGCCGGAGCTGCGACAGCCATGCAGACGCCAGTTCTTTATTCCATGTTATCTGAAACTTTCCCAAAGAACAAAAAAGGAAAATTTTTCGGTTTGTTCGATTCTTCCATAAACATGACTTACGGTTTAGCTTCAATAGTTGCCGGTTTACTATTCTCAATTTTTGGTCTGGAATTCTTGTTCATATTATCTTCAACTATTCATGCTTTTTCTGCGGCCGTAGCTTACAAGTTGAAATGTTGAATATTGATTCAATTTGAACTCGTTAAATTTATGAAAGTAAAGAATTGTTGAGAAGAGCCCTGGACGGGATTCGAACCCGTGACCCCCTCATTACCAGTGAGGTGCTCTACCACTGAGCTACCAGGGCGCAACATTTAATTTTTAATTCGCTCATAAAAAAATAAATAAGATGAAAAATAATGTTCTGTATTGGAGGAAAAATGGAATTCGAAATAGAAGCTTTCGAAGAAGATTTTGATGAAAAAGTTTTGGAAAGTTCGAAGAAAGTTCCTGTTGTAGTTGATTTTTGGGCAGATTGGTGCGGCCCTTGCAGGGTCTTGGGGCCAATACTCAGTAAGTTAGCGAATGAATATCAAGGTAAGTTTTTGTTGATCAAGGTCAATGTGGATAAAAATCCTGGATTAGCCGAAAAATATGGGATAATGTCCATACCTAATGTGAAGATGTTCAAAAATGGGAAAATAGTGGACGAATTCGTTGGAGCTATGCCTGAACCGCTCGTGAGAAAATGGTTGGATAAAAATATATAAAGTCTAAACAAAAAATTAAAAAAATTCTGTGATATCGATGGAAAAGTATGATCTGATAATCATCGGTGGAGGACCTGCAGGTCTTACAGCCGGAATTTATGCTGCGAGGAGAAAACTTAAGACCTTGATAATAACAATGACCATCGGTGGACAAGTTTTACTTACCAATAAAATTTGTAATTATCCCGGATTTTTCAACGTTAGTGGTATCAATTTCATAAATAAACTGAGAAAACAAGTTGAAAAAGCTGGAGCAGAAATAATAATAGACGAAGTTAAAAAAATTTCACCTCAAGGTGATGAATTCTTGGTTAAGACAGAAACCAAAGACTTTATCGCTAAAGCTTTGATATTGGCTTATGGAAAAAAACCGAGGAAATTGAACGTTCCGGGTGAAGAAGAATTGATAGGAAAGGGTGTTTCTTATTGTGCCAACTGTGATGCTCCTTTATTCAAAGGAAAAATTGTGGCTGTAGTGGGAGGAGGAAATTCAGCTTTGGACGCTGCTTTACTGCTGAGCAAGATAGCCGAGAAAGTTTACTTAATTCATAGAAGAGAAGAATTCAGAGGTTTTGAAAGTTTTGTAGATGAAGTGAAGAAAAAGAAAAATGTTGAAATTCTTCTTAACAGCGTGGTCACAGAGATTAAGGGCGAGGGAAAAGTGAGTTGGATAAGCGTTAAAGATGTGAAGAGTGGTGAAGTTAAAGATATAAGGTTAGATGGTGTTTTCATAGAAATTGGATATGAGGTCGATCCTTCTATCGCAAAAGATATCGTGAAATTGGACGAGTTAAATCAAATAATCGTGGATTCAAAATGCAGAACTTTTTACCCTGATAAAGATGAAATAAGGCCAGGAATTTTTGCTGCAGGAGATGTTACCGATGTCGCTTTCAAACAAATAGTTGTTGCTGCGGGTGAAGGTGCAAAAGCTGCTCTAGCGGCTTATAATTATTTACATGGAGTTGAAAATTATAAAATTATAGGCGATTGGAGGAAATAACATGGAGTTGGAAAAGGTTGCTGATGAACTTGGTCCTGAGAAGATAATTCAAGTTTACAACCATAAAGTGGGATTGAAAGGAATTTTAGTTATCGATAATACTACACTAGGACCAGGGAAAGGCGGTATAAGGATGACACCTTCTGTTACTGTTGAAGAAGTCTTCAGGCTTGCCAGGATAATGACTTTAAAATGCTCTCTAGCAAAACTTCCTTTTGGTGGCGCTAAATCTGGTATAGTTGCCGACCCTAAGAAAATGAACGTAGAACAAAAAGCTGAACTCATGAGAGCTTTCGGTAGAGCTTTACGCGGTATAGCCCCGAAGTACTACATTGGAGCACCTGATGTGAATACAGGTGAGCAAGAAATGAAGTGGTTTGTTGAAGGAAATGGCTCTTTGAAGTCGGTAACAGGAAAACCTAAAGAGCTAGGGGGTTTGCCACATGAACTTGGTTCAACAGGATTCGGAGTTTTCCATTCAACGTTAGTGGCAGCAAAATTTTCTAAGATTGATATAACCAAAGCTACAGTCGCTGTAGAAGGATTTGGAAATGTGGGTTCTTTTGCTGCAAAATTTTTATCTCAAGCTGGTGCTAGAATTGTTGCAGTTTCTGATAGTAAAGGCACGATATACAATCCAGAAGGTTTGGATATCGAGAAGTTACTTGAGATCAAGAAACAGACAGGTTCAGTAGTAAATTATCAACCAGGTCAAGTTTTATCAAACCAAGAAATTTTTAAGTTATCCGTGGATGTTTTAATTCCAGCTGCTTTGCCAGACGTTATAAATGAAAATAATGTTAACGAGATTAAAGCAAGGATAATAGTAGAAGCTGCCAACATACCTTGTAAGCCAGATATCGAAAAGATTTTGCATGAAAGAGGAATTTTGGTTGTTCCTGATTTTGTTGCTAATGCTGGAGGCCTAATTTCTTCTTACTGCGAATACAGAGGATATGATGAAAATAAGATGTTTGCTTTAGTTGAAAAGAAGATAAAGAAGAATACTAAGCTTGTGTTGAAGAAAGCAAAGAAAGAAAATATTTTGCCCAGAGATGCTGCATTGGAAATTGCGAAAGAAAGGCTACTTAAGAAAATAAGGAGTAGTTAGACTGTTTTTTAACGTTTATCGGAAATTTCGGAAATGAAGTTCCGAAAGTCAGATATGGTAAAATGGTGTTATAGTAATAGCAATGCACAAAAAGGAAATTGTTGATAAATGGGTGGACGAACATATAAAAGGAGTAAGTGCTTATAAAATATCAAAAAAATATAATTGCAGTCCATGGACTGTTGTGACATGGTTAAAGAAAAGGGGCGTTTATAAAAAAGCTTTTCGAACAGTAAGTGATGAAGAAAGAATAAAAATAATCGAATTATATGAACAGCATTATTCTTTACCAGAAATCGCAAAGGTAATAGGTTTTTCTCATGAAAGTGTTAGATATTGGGTAAGAAAAGCCAATTTAATAAGAAGTATAAAAGAAGCTAGAAAACTAAGCGAATATAGAAATATAAGACCGTTACCACTTACATCTAAGCTAGCATTGTTTCTAGGTATACATACTGGTGATGGTAGTCTTGGAGGTGGAAAAAATAATTTAACAAGATGGCAATGTTACTTGGGCCCAAAAGAAATTGGGTTGGCTCAAAAAATTCAAGAAGTTATTAAAGAGTTATTCAACTGTTTACCAAAGATAATTCAAAAGAAAAATCATATAATTCTACATATCTATAACAAATTGATTACACTCACACTTACTTTTTATGGCTATCCGATTGGAAAAAAATCAAGAACTGTAAAAATTCCAAAACAAATTTTATGCTCCAATTCCCAAAGAATTATCATCTCTTTTCTTTCTGGTCTTCTTGCTACAGATGGGTATGTTGGAGTAACCAGGCAAGGGTACCCAATTATAGAGTTCAGCACCTCTAGTAAATTTTTAGCCATTGATTTATCTGAGTTATTGAAAAAAATTAAAATTGAGCCAAAAATTAATATATCTAATTATCCCGGTTCTTACACAAAGAGAGAAAAATTCAAAGTTCGTATACCATTAAAATATGCAAAAGTATTTTTATCTAAAGTTCCTATAATTAATGATAATCATATCAGAAGATTAGGAGGTGTGAAAAAATGGAATTCAAGGAAGTAATTAAAAGAAGGCATTCTGTTAGGGCTTTCACTAGTAGACCAATTGAGGAAGACAAAATAAAAGAGATACTTGGAGTCGCAAACTCGGCTCCATCTGCAGGGAATTGAATTTATTCTCCCAATTGCAGGCGTATGAGATATTTTTAGTTCAAGATGAAAAGAAGAAAAGGGAATTGGCTTTAGCGTCTTTCGCTCAAAGCTTCGTGGCAGAAGCTCCTGTTGTCTTAGTTTTTTGTGCCAACCCAGAAAGATCTGGTAGGAAATACGGAAAAAGAGGGAGAAGCTTGTATTCAATTCAAGACGCAACAATAGCCGCAGCTTACGCTCAGTTAGCTGCTGTTGATCTAGGTTTAGCGTCTTGTTGGGTTGGTGCTTTCGATGATGGAGAAGTTTTAAGAATATTGGGGAACCCTGAAGGATTGATCCCAATAGCTTTAATTCCCATAGGATATCCTGCTGAAGAACCAAAACCAACGCCTAGGAGAAAGTTGGACGAGCTTGTCACACGAATTTAATCGAATTTACTCATCTAATTTTCAATTTCCTGTTTATGTATTCGTAGCAATTCACACAGATGTAAAACTTACCCATTTTTCTAGAATGTTTTTCACATATAGGAATGCCACAATTGTTACAATTACCAACAGCAAAGTTATTACAACCTATGAGAACACATTTTTTCTTCCTGAGTTCTTGCATGATTAGTTTTTGGTTTTCAGTGATTATTTATGTTTTTCCCCTCCTCCACAAAAGTTAAAAATTTTAAAATTAACTTAAAGATATGGTTTCTGTTAAAGACGTAAAGCTCATAGTTTTTGATTTGGAGAGTGTGCTTTTTGACAAGTATGTAAGTTATGTGAATGGGGAAATGGTGGAGATGAACTCTTACGATTTGATATTTTATGAATTGGGCGCTTGGGAAGAAAATCAAACCTTGATCGAATTGTGGAAAAAGGGGATATTGCAGGATTATTTCGCTTGGAATGAAGAAACGTTTAAAGTTTGGAAGGAGTACGGGTTGAAAAAGAATAAATTCAAAGAGAGTGTTAAAAAAATGCCTTTGAGGAAGGAGGCTAAGGAAATTGTTGGAGAATTGAAGAGAATGGGTTATAAGATTGCTACTGTTACGGGTAGTGCAGAAGAACTTGCCCTTAGAGCTAAGAGAGAATTGGGTTTGGATTATGCTTTTGCTCATTACAAGTTGTATTTCGATAAGAAAGGTAACTTGAAAGATTGGAATTTATTCCCAACGGATTATGAAGATAAAGTGAAGTGTGTTAAGAAGATAGCGAAAAAAGAGAAAATAAGTTTAATGGAATGCGCTTATGTTGGTGATGGAGAAAATGATATTTTCGTTATGAGCGAAGTTGGAGTTCCCATCGCATTCAAGCCTGAAAGCGAAAAAGTAAAGAATGTGGCCAGGTACGTTATAGAAGATTTAAGAGAACTCTTAGATTTACTCAACTTACACACATTTCTTATTTAAGAGTGAAACTGTAAAATATGGGAGAAGCTGAGAAAAAGAGGTTGTTCTTACAGGCCAAGAAAAGGAAAGAATTGAATAAAGTTTTTCCTTCGATCGAAAGTGTTTTGGATAAAATTGGGATGGAGAATGTTAAGTTGAAGTTGGAATTCAAAGATGAAGAAGATCTGCACAATTTTTTGAATTTTTGTCCAGATCTTATTGAATTCTGGAATTTCGTGGTTGAAGCAGGAAAAAATGAGGTGAACTTGGGATATAAAGGTGATGACCCAGAAGATCTGAAGAAAGCTGTAAAATACCTTTATTCTTTAAAACCATTCCATCTCGCAAAATCTTTATTCATCGAAGAAAAGGGGGAAAAAGTCTTTGTTTCTAGTGATGAAGAATTCGGTGTTCCAAAAATTCCATACACGTCAAAAACATCCTTTAGATTTTCATCCATATCCGGAGAAAAAGAGAAAAATTTGCTTAAAAAGATTGTTTACGACTATTTTTCCCAAAGCGTTCTTCAAATTCTTTTAAAAGCATGTGAAGGGAGATATGTGGCTTACGAGAAGTTGGAAGAAATCGGAAAAGAAGATCACTTGAGATGGAGAGTTAACTTAACTAAAAAATTGTATGAAAAAATTTTAGTTAACGATTCTTCCGATTTAACAAAACTTTTAGAGACCGATGCTTTTGGATTTTATCCAGCAGTATTCCAATTTTTCAATTTTGAAGGTATGAAATTAAAGTTGCGTAGTAGGATCGTTACAGAATTTGATCCATCACCTGGAAATGAAAAATATGCTGCTGAAATTTGTGAGATGGCGCAAAAACATTTGAAAGGAAGGCTTATGTTCAGTGGTAGTAAGAGTGGAAGAATAGAATTTGAAGTTGACGTTGAAGGGTTGTTGAAGAAAAGTGAAGATTTGATGAAAGAATTCAGTTGGCTGGGTTATTTCTTAACTAAGAGTGTGAGAGAATGTAAACTGGAAGATTTTTATAAAATAGTTTTAAGAGGTTTTGAACACTCAATCTACTTCATGCTTTTGGATGAACTCGAAAGTTCAAATTATCCTTTTAAAAGATTAATACTACGAAAAAATTCCCCTTTCAAGATTTCTTCCGTGCTTTTGGATTTTCCGAAAACAGTCTCCATAGCGATGTCAAGTCCTAAAGCTATCGTAAGGCTGGGGAGAAATGAAATTCCAAAGGATTTGTTGAAATATGAAAAGTTTAGGAAGTGGTGTAGCTCTTATCCCTTCCATATTTTGGTTTGTGTTCCTGAAGAAAAGATTCCATACACAAGGGAAGATATTTTGAGGGAAAGCCATATAATTTTTGCGTTTGAAAAATTGAGTAGAGGTTATGAAAAATATTTGAATAGTTTTCCGAAAATTGTTGGTGCGGATTTCATAAAAAATTTTCTTGAAAAAATGGATGAAAGAAAATTGGAAGTATATCTAACAAGCCCATATAAATTCGAGAGGGATTTGATTTTGAAGAGCTAATTTACAGAAGCATTGATGTGAAATAGTTCATTTTTCTTCATAGTTCCTTTCTACTTAAAAAATAGCTTAAAACCAAATCAGTTTTAAACTGTTGCGAAAAGTAGTGCGGGGGGTGGGATTTGAACCCACGCAGGAACTAATCCACCAGCGCCTCAGGCTGGCCGAATTGACCAGGCTATCGGACCCCCGCAATATAATTTTACTCAATTAGATTTTAATAAGGATAGACATTCAGAAATTATCTTATTCCCCAAAAATTCTGTCACTTCATTTCCTTTTATAGGATTAATTTCTACCAAATCCAACCCAAGAACTTTGCCTTTAAAAACTTCTTTTATCAGCTCTTGAAATTGAAACCAAAAAATTCCATCCGGCTCAGGATGTCCAACGGCTGGAGCAACGCTTGGATCAAAAACATCTATGTCTACAGTTAAATAAATTTTATTGTTCTGACAAAATTCTCCCAGTTTTTTCTTAACTTCTCCCAAATTTTCTCTGATCATTTTCGGTGTGAAGTATAGAAATCCTTTATTTTTCACGAATTCCAAGTCAAATCCATCACAAGACCTTACACCAATAAAACAAAAATTTCTTCTACTTTCTTCAAAACTTCTTCTCGCCCATGTTGATGCATTGAATTTTTTCATTTCTTCTTTGTTAAACTTTAAAGGATTAACAGACTTAACCATTTTTTCATCTACGTAATTATCTTTAACGTCAAAATGTGCATCAAAACTCACAACTTTCACATCTTTTTCAAAAAGTTTTAAGGAGAAGTAAGTTGCTAAATGTGAATTGGAAATCATGAAAGGAATTTTTCCTTCATCCAAAATCCTTTTAACTACTTTTTCAATTTTTCTAGCGTCCACATCACCTATGTCAGCCACTTTAACTTTTTCAACCAAATTTTCTTCTTCATCTATATCAAACCATTCTACGAACCAACTAGTTTTCCTTAAAGATTCAAGCATTTTTTTAGCATTTTTTCCCAACAAAGTTCCAAAAATAACAACATCAGCTTCTTTTTCGTTCGACAAATTCAAACAAAATTTCCCATACATCCAAATTAATTTAGAATGAAAGAACTTAAATTTTCTAGATTTCATTCTTATTCAATTTTACCTTCTTAATAGCCTTTTCCAACCCTTTTTCATCATTCACAGGAACCCAATTCTCTCTATCTATGACCATACTTGCTACCTTACCCATTTCACACAACTCCCCAAAAAGATCTGACTCAAGATTAAATGGAGGTCGTTTTTTCAATATGAATTCATTAACTTCTGGCTGTACATAGTAAACTCCAACGTTCGTTGTCAGAGATACCCAAGGCTTTTCTTCGAATTTTCTAACAAAACCATCTCCATTTATTACTGGTCTACCAAAAGGACTTTCTATTTCAAGCACAACAACCATCGTCAACCAAGCCCCCTTCTTCGTGTTTTCTTCATGTTTAGATCTCAATTTCTCCTCAAAATCTTCCTCAAGAATCAAATCATCAGGATAATGGATGATGTATGGCTTTTCCCTATCGATACTTCCGTTCATCAAACCATTATAGATTGCTCCACCCTTTCCTAGTAACTTTTCTTTTTCAATCGAATATTTTACCACCTTTGAAGCGTAAAGTGGGTTACCCTTCCTTTTCTCTCCTTCCACATATTCCATAACTTTCTCATACCCATAACCCAAAAGCAAAGTGATCTCATCTATGTTTGGGTAGCAACTTATGCAGTAGTCGAGTAATTTTTTTCCCTCAACTTCTAGAAGACATTTCGGCATTCCTTTGGTGATGTGGGATAAGCGAGTACCTTTTCCTCCAGCGAGAATCACGAGCTGATAGTCAGAACCCATATCTTTATTTTTAACCATAAAATTAAAAAAATTATGGGAGTTTTTGAATACAAAGGGATAAAAATAGAATGGTTGGGACATGCTTCTTTCAAGATTACAAATAATTTTAAAATTTACATAGATCCTTTCGATTTAGGTGAAGAAGAGAAAGCAGATATAATATTCGTAACCCATGAACATTACGATCATTGTTCTGTTAAAGATATCAAAAAAATTGTTAAAGAAGATACAGTGTTGGTGATAACGGAAGATTGCATAGCAAAACTTCGAGATTTCAAAACTTTTCCTGTACTACCTGGAAAAGATTATGAAGTTAAGGGTGTAAGATTCCGGACAACACCTGCATACAACCTTTCAAAAGCTTTCCACACAAAACCTAGCAATTGGGTGGGTTATATAATTGAAGTTGATGGTGTGAGAATTTACCATGCAGGTGATACTGATTTCATACCAGAGATGAAACAGCTTAAAGATGTAGACATAGCTTTAGTTCCGATCGGAGGAACTTACACAATGAGCGCTGAAGAAGCGGCAAAAGCTGTCAATACTTTCAAACCTAAAATAGCTATACCAATGCACTTTGGTAAGATTGTCGGTAGTGAAAGAGATGTAGAAAAATTTAAGGAATTGGTAAAAGAAAGTGAGGTTGTAGTATTATAAATCAACTCAACTAATTTAATCTTATGAAGAGCATTTGCATTTATTGTGGACTTGGTTGCAGGCTCGAATTCTTGGTTGATAAAAAAATTGTTAAAGTATTGCCTGATCCAGAAGATCCTGTGAGTAAAGGAAAACCTTGCCTGAAAGGCTTAACTATAAATGAAGTTTTGAATAAAGGAAGGATAACATCACCAATGATAAGAAAGGGGGGAAAGTTGAAAAGGGTTAGTTGGGAAAAAGCTTATGATTACATTTATAGGAAAACAAAAGATTTAGAGCCGGAAGAAGTATTTTTCTCACCATCGGGAAAAACTACAAACGAAGATAATTACGTTATGCAAAAGTTTGCGAGGATTGTTTTCAAAACTAATAACGTTGATGGCTGTTGCACAAGAGTTTGTCATCAAGCTACTGTTCAATCTTTACAAGATATTTTCGGTACGAGCGGGAATCCTTGGAGGCTGGACGAAATTGAAGATGTTGATGTTTTGTTGATAGTTGGTTCGAACCCAGCCTCTAATTATCCGGCTTTCTTCAACAGGATAATCGAAGTTAAAAGAAGGGGTATGAAGATAATTTCAATCCAGCCTATAGTGAACTTAACTTCAAAGTACGCTGACAAAACACTACTAGTTCAACCAGGAACAGAAGTTGCTTTGTTGAACGGTATAATGAATTATTTGATAGAAAAGAAAGTTTACTGGAAAGAAGCCGAAAAAATAGAAGGTTTCAAAGAGCTTTTACATGTTGTGAAAGAATATTCGATGGAGAAGGTTTGCAAAATATGTGGAGTTGATGAGGATGAATTCAAGCAATTTTGTGAAATTATAGCTAATTCGGAAAATTTAGGTATAATGCATGGTATGGGCTTAACTCAGCATGTTAACGCTATAGAGAACGTTCATTCTCTCCTTGACTTGTTGATGTTGAAAAATGGCAAACTTTTCTCGGGAAGAGGTGAAGTTAATGTACAAGGTGTTGGGGATATGGCTTGTTCACCGGTTAGCTTGCCAGTTGATAGCTTGATAAACACATCAAAACTTGAAAAGTTGTGGGATTCGAAGCTCACTTTACTGAAAGGAAAAAACTTGATCGAATCTTTTCTGCTTTCCCCTGTTAAAGCTGCTTTCATCCTCGGTTTTAATCCAGCCCAATCCCTTCCAAACTTGAATCAAGTTCATAAAAATTTGAGGAAAATGTTTTTGGTACAGATAGATAGTTATTTCAACTTAACATCAAAATTCGCAAGCGTGATCTTACCCTTGCCTTTGTTGGTAGAGAGAAAAGGAACTATAACGAATTGTGAAAGAAGGGTAAGGTTTGTGAGAAAAGTTGTGGATAATGTGAATGCTAAGCCTGCATGGTTGATCTTCAAGGAATTGAGTAAGTATTTTGGTTTTGAAAGATTTTTTGATTATGATGATGAGAAAGAAATTTTTAAGGAAATAGTTGAAGTTATACCTGCTTATTCTTCCATAGATCCCGAGTGGGTTTATGATGGAAACGACAGCTGGGCCGATAAAGAGATCAAATTCAAGAAGTTCATACCTGAGAAGTTTGAAGGTGTGGAAGCTTTAACTAGTGAGAAATACCCTTTCCTCTTGGTAACTTTTCGTTCCCCTTACAGTTTTTTAACCAACGAAGCTACTTCCAAATCAAAAAAATTGAGAAAGTTTGATGTTGATTTTTGCTACATCAGTGGGGAAGATGCTAAAAGGTTGAAATTAAAAAACGGTGGGAAGATAAAAATTTCAAGTTCAACCGGAAGCGTGGTAGCAAAAGTTAAGATAGATAATAACATGCCAAAAGGAATCGTTGGTATGCATTTCCATTCTGAAAAAATTTTGGTAAACAAACTTTTTCCTACAAAGTTCGATGAAGAAACTTTCACACCCAATTTAAAAGTTGTTAACGTTAAATTGGAAAGAGCGAAAACGTGAAAAATTGTCATGGGTCGAATCTTGCAACATCAGATACTTTTTAGTTTAAATAAATGATTCTCTCATAAAAAATACTCGCTCCTAGAGGAGTAAATGTCTTACAATAAAAGTGTTGTATATATCAGAGAGAACTGTACTTGAATTAGAATGCCCCGTCTGAGAACATGCTTTTCTTCAATTCCCATTAGCTAAAAATATGTTTGTTTTTTAAGTATTTAAATTTAAGTAACTTATGAGAGACTTAAGGAAATAATTAAGGTGATAGTATCAACAAAAGTTATGCAATAGGAAGAAATTTTGACAAAAAACCTTGATTCGTGTTTACGATTTAAAGTATAATTATATATTTATTAATAAGTTGAATCGTTTTCTTGAACCTTTAAACTTTCAATTTTTTGAAAACAATTGTTACAAATCCACTTTCTTTCTACTCTAAAGTTTTGGTAAGGAATATCTGACTTGGAAACTATCAAACAAACTTTAAAGCCATTTTCTAAAGCTAACAATCCTTTTTGTTCTTTTTCCAAAC
>JAWBPV010000004.1:0-82498 GCA_039000425.1 Candidatus Aenigmatarchaeota archaeon | reverse complement strand
CTGAAGATGTAGCAGGTGATGTTTTGCTAACATAAAGTGTGTCAACTGTGCTGTCTCCTTTCATTATCTTTACTCTTATCCAAGAGCCGTCCGCGGCGCCTATATCTGAGTAAATTGTGTATTCTCCGTAGGTTAACCCAGTTGTTCCATCGATTGAACCTGTAACTCCTGTCAATATCTTAATTGAATTTAAAGTTTGGCTTTTTGTTGTTTCTACTATTGAAAACTCTTGACCAAACAACTTCAATTTCAAAGCTTTGTTAATGCTGCCTGCTAAATTTAACTCTTTTGTGAATGTTACTGTGTAAATCAACTTTTTTCCTGTTAAATCTACATATATAGTTCCGTTAAGCTCATCGTCATACTTCACTTCAGCATCAGGTAGCGTGATCTTTTCTATTAGCATAGCACTCTGGTCTTCATATTCTATGGTTTCTCTCATCAGTAATGGCACTTGAGTTTTTGTGTAGGTTTCAACTGAGATTGAATCACCAAGTGCTACTGACTGCTCTTTCCCTTCAACAGCTGCAGAAACTCCTGGCACTGCTACTTCTTCTGTGGATTGAACAGCTAAAGCAATTGCTACATCTGCTGCTCCTACAACATCTTCAACCTTGGCAGCTGACCCTATCACTATCAGGAAATCTTGTACAGGCTTTCCCAAGAAACCAGGAAAGTCTGCAAGGGTTACTGCCAAAGCTGGATAGACTGTTGTAAGAGCGGTCAATGCAGCCATTATACTTGCGACCAATTTACCTTTCATTTTTTACCCCATTTTTCTTTTTTTTCTCTGTCCAGCATAGCTAAGCTACACTGGACAGATACTCGGGAATTTCTAATAAAAATTGGGTTTTACCCACTATATATAAATTTCTTGAAACTATTTCCATGAAGAATATATTTACTTCAAGATACTGTTAAAAAAGTCTTAAATCGAAATAGAAGATTTATAATTGTTTCTAAAGTAAAAATAAGCCAGAATTTTCAAAAATAAAGATTATTTTTACTTTTAGAAAATTTTGAATTTTTTCTTCACGATTTTAAGCTTGTTAGTTCTTCCCAATCTCTCTATTTCTATCAGTCCTCTTTCTGCCAAGCTTTTTACAACTCTTGAAACTTTTGCTTTGGATAAGTTAGTTGCTTGTACAACTTTTTTCTGATTAACTTCACCCCCAGCGTTAACTATGGCATCCATAACTTTTCTTTCAAATTCATCCAAAACGGAAAGGATTATCTTTTCAGGCTTTTTAAAAAACTTGAAGTAAACGAAAAAAGAAGCTGTAGCTACGACAACAACAAAAATCAATATTAAAAATAAATTTTTTGACAGAAAATCTTCACCAATTTTTTCATAGATTATCCTAAACCTCAACTCTTGATATTCAGGAACGTTTACAAGCTTCCATGTCACTATATGATGCTTACCATCGCTCAGTATAGTTACATTATGCGGAAAAGAAAGCCTCTCCTTGATTTCTTCTCCTACTAGCGAAAAACCTTCCGGAAGTCTCACCGACACAAAAACGCTGGATATTTCTTTCCTCAAGCTGAAGTCTGAATCGAATATGTAATTGTTTCCTATTTTCTTGACCGAATCTTTTGTCTCAAAGTTCAACTCAACAGTTCTTCTTTCTTGAGTTAAATTTATCTTACATTTTACAAAACTTATAGCTCCTGAATTCAGTTCACATTCAACCGGCAAACCAGCACTTGAAGCTTTTAATTTCTCGATCCTACCTATAAAACTGAAATCAAGCTCTGGCTCAGGCTTTAAAAAAGTTATCGTGAGCTTAACTTTAGCATTCCCTTTTTCGTATAAAACAGAATCTATCCCGTAATACTGAACTTGAGCAAAAGATGTTGGTAAAATTAAAAGAAATAGGAAAAATGGTGCTATTTTTAAAACCTTCACAAAATAAATGAGTTTTCTCCATAATTTATCCTTTTCTCATTTAAGCACAAGGTTAACTCTAAGACCACAATTCGGACACCTTCCATCTACGAGATTTATTCTCTTAACAACTAAGTTCTCCCTAACTATCAAAGGCTCCCTGCAATTGTAGCAATAAGTAGTTTGTTCTGCGCCTTTCAATACGTTGCTTACGTAAACAAACCTTAAGCCAGCTGCTCTTGCAGCATCTGCACATCTCTCCAGAACAGCCATAGGAGTTAAAGGTAAACCTGGGAATCTTGGGCTTGGATAGAATTGAAGCAGATGGAACGGAACTTCGGAGCCAAATTCATTGTTTATCATCTCAGCAAGCTTTCTACAATCTTCGACATCATCCCCTATTTGTGGGATTATCGTGTTGGCTATTTCCACGAATATCCTGTGTTTCCTCATTTGTTTGAGAGTAGAGATTATGGGAGAAATGTCTGGTATCAAAGCGTACTGTTTCATGAATTGTTGTGAGCCAGAAGCTTTTATCCTGACGCTAGCAGCATCCAAATATTTTGCTATTTTCTTCACGGCTTCTTCGCTTATGTAGCCATTGGTAACCAAAACGTTTTTTATGTTAACCCTGTGCGCATACTTAGCTATTTTAAAAGCGAATTCGAAGCATATCGTTGGGTCTGTGTAAGAGTAAGCTATACTCTCGCAATTCTTCTTTTCAGCGAAATCAACTATTTGTTCTGCTGTGTATTTTTTTGGTTGAACGCTCGGTAGAGGAGAATCTTCTATGCAGAAATTCTCGTTCAGCTCGCATCCAGGAACTGTTACGAAAAGGCTTTTTGTTTTCGGTAAGAAGTGGAATAAAAACTTCTTCTCTATCCAATCAACGCTCAAATCGACCACTTTTTCATGATTCAAAGTGTAGAGTTTGTTGTTCTCGTTTTTCCTAACTTGACACAAGCCAAACTTCCCTTTTGAAATGAAACAGTTCGCATGACATAAGTCACATCTAACACCATTCCTCTCTTTGTGCCAAAGCATAGCTTCTTGCATATTTAATAATTTGGAGTTCAAGAGAAATATAGATAAGCCCCAGTAGCTCAGCCTGGTAGAGCAACTACCTCGTAAAGCCAAGAAAGTAGTGGGTCGAGGGTTCAAATCCCTCCTGGGGCTTTACTATTTCTATATCCTAAAAAACTCATCTCGTGATCCTTATTTGTTTCATATCCTCTAAGTACTTCTTTCCTGGTCCTTCCAAGAAATATTTCCTAACAGGCTCAAGAATTTCTACAAGCTTATCGCTAACAACCAACTTCAAATCTTGAGGATGAATTTTTCCCTCTGAATAATCTTTCTCCAACTCTGGGTATGACCTATAAATTTTCCTATTTCCAGTTTTTAAATTAACTATTTCAAGATCTTTTTGCTCTCCCCTGAATAAAACATACTTCACCAATTCCATGACAGGATTGAGCTCAACCTCTTTTGGAGGACAATAAGCTTTCTCTATTTTTTTCTTGATATCTTCAGGTGTATCATGGATGAAAATTGCGCTATTTGGCCTAGATTTTGACATTTTTATGTCTATGACGCTATCTTCAAACAATTCCCTATTCCCTTCTTTTCTAGCTTTTAGGAGTTTTTGCCTTTCTTCTTCTGTTATATGCATTCCTACGAGCAAATGATGATGAACTGCTACCGGCTTATACCCAGCAACTTTTTCACCAACTTCCAAAGCAATGACATGAGCTTTTCTCTGGTCCATGCCGCCATGAGCCAAGTTTACACCAAGCGTGAAGATGTCAGCAACTTGCATGGGTGGATAAATGAGTTGGGCGAAATCAACAACTTCAGCCTCTTTTCTTCCCATTATAGTAAGAGATCTTTTTATTCTAGAAAATGTTGTATGCATAGATATTTTAAGAACAGTTTCCAGATAATCTCTTCCCGCCTTTTCGTAAAGTTCTGAGCCCAATACATATTTTACTTTTTTAGGATCACCCCCAACAACTTTCAAAGATTGTTTAAGGGCTTCTTTGAAGTAACCACCTGCCACTTTTTTTATAGTCGACAAATCTCCACCCAACTTCTTGTTTATCCAAGAGTGGTAATCTGCTAAGAAAATAGTAGTACTTATCCCTGCTTTCTGAAAATCTGCAACTTTACTCATACTTAAAATACCAGTACCTAAGTGTACGTATCCAGAAATTTCATAACCTATGTAATGTTTAAGTGGTATTCTTTGATCCGCGTATTCCTTTAACCTTTCAGGAGTTAAAACTTCTTCCGTTGGTTCTTTTTCAACGAGTTGTAGTAATCCTCCCATAATTTTCTGTTGTATGCGGATATATTTCTGATTAACTTTCTGAAAAAGGCGTCGAGTGTTTAAAAATTAAAACTTGAGAAATAATATTGATGTTATGGAAATTTTGCTCTCGATTCAACAGAAGAACTTACAGAAAGTCAAAGATTTATTGCTGAAAGATGATGAAATATCCAGGGCAAGTATAGTTTTCAAGGAAAGCAAAAGCCTAACCGGAGGAGAAGAAATTTATTGTTACATCTCTGGATCAGAAGAGCAGTGTAAAAAAGTTTTGGAAAAAATCAAAGTTGAAGAAAAAGGTGAAGTAGTAGAATTAGCGAAAGAAGTTTTCGGTAAGGAAAAAGAAGAGGTGATAGCGAAGATAAAAGAAGAGGAAGACAGGGCTTTAGAAGGATTTGGAGGGATATTTCAATGATGAACCTCAAATTTTTTAATGGTGTGCGCTGGTAGTCCAGTCAAGATGAATCTGGACTGGTCTAAGACGTCGAAGGTAGCGGAACCCTGCCAGCCCAGAAGACAGAGCGGCGGAGACCCGGGTTCAAATCCCGGCCAGCGCATCGGTTTAACTCAAAGCTTAAACTTATATCTTAACCCAAAAAAATATTATTTAGGGTTAAATGCTATTCGGTAAGAAAAAAAGCGAAGAAGTGAAGAAGGAAGAGGTGCAAGAAATAAAACTTCCAACTATCGAAGAAATAAAGAAAGAAGTTGAGAAAGTAGCTCAAGAAGAGAAGAAGTTGCCGCCTGTATTCCAACAAATTCAAGAGAAAACTGAAGAGAAAGCTTCGGTTGAAAAGGAAATAGTGAAATATACTGTTGAAGATAGAAAGGAAGAGAAGAAACTTAAGATCGAGGAATTGAGAAAAGTTGTTCCATTGTTCATAAAGCTTGAAAGATATGAAGAAGTTTTGAACACGCTTGAAGAGTTGAAAAACATACTAAAAATATTCAAGAGCTTTATTTCCACTCTTGATGAAAGCGAAAAGATAAGGAACGGGTGTATTGATTTAATGAAGCAGAATTTGAATAAATTCGAAGAAAAGTTATCTTCTTTAGATTCTATTCTGTTGAGACCTGCAACTCATGAAGTGAGCGAAGAAGTTGCGGATAAACAAGAAGTTAAAGATACTTTGCTAAACTTGAAATCTCAAATAGATAAATTAAAACATGAGTTGGAATCTTTGAGGTAATTTTTTATTTCTCCACAAGAATTTAATTAATGCAGGGGTAGCCAAGAGGTTAAAGGCGGCAGGCTCAAGTCTGTTGAGCTTTGATCAAGGATGAAAGAAACCTGCTGGGTTAGTCCCTTCGTGGGTTCGAATCCCACCCCCTGCACGATTCTAGAAATTTCAGAATATGCCTAAAATACGAAATTGTCAATGTTTTATTTTCTTAATTTGAATAAAAAATTATGAAAAAGGTAAAAATGTCGATAATCATTCCAACACGTAACGAGGAAGAAGGTATAGCGAAGGTTTTGTGTTCCATACCTGAAAGAATTCGAAAAAAGGCAGAAATAATAGTGGTTGATTCTTCCGATGACATGACTCCGATAATCGCCAGAAGATTGGGAGCAAAGGTTTTAAAAGTTAAAGGAAGGGGTAAAGGATATGCTATGAAGCTAGGAGCGAAAGTTGCAAGAAGCGACATACTTATATTCCTCGATGGTGATGGAACAGACCCTCCTGAATACATTCCAAAACTTCTCGAGAAACTTAAGAAATACGATTTGGTACTTGCATCCAGGAACTTAAAAAATAGGTATTCAGACAGAAAATATAAGCTATTATTCGCTCCTTACATAAAGATACTTAATAGTTTTTTCAAACTTCTAGGTTTTAACGTGAAAGGAGATCCGCTAGCTGGTTTTAGGGCGATAAAAAAAAGCACTTGGGACACGTTAAACCTTAGATCGAATGACTTTCTCATAGAAACTGAAATGAACTTAAAAGCTATTGAACATAATTTAAAAGTTGGTGAAATTTCCATACCAATTTTACCAAGGTGTGGTGGGGTTTTAAAAAGTAAGTTGGTAAGAAATCCTAGACAGTGGATAAAGATATTCAACTACGGAATTGATTATACTCAAAACAAAATAATCAGAAAAAAGATAACTACGCTGAAAGAGAAGTTGATTAAGACTCTACCAAAGTAAGTAGAGCAACGAATTAAAATGACTATTTTAACTCTAAAACAAATGTTGAAGATCAAAAAATAAAAAAAAGGGAAATCTGTCTTCAGAAGATTTCAACTAGCATTTCGTAAACTATGAGCAAAGCCCCTACTAAAGCCAATAACCAAGCCACGAGCTCGAAAGCTTCTCTCACCATTCCAAGTTGAGGTGTGATGTAAGTCGAAACAGCGGGAGATGACCAAACACCTGCTGATAGCAGCAAAACAGCAGCAACTGCTATGAGTTGCCAACCCCTTGTTAGCTTAAGTTTAGCGTATTGTGCTAAAGCTATCGCTAGCAGCAATCCTACCCCAATACCTAGAACTCCTTCGAACAAAACCATAGCTTCACCTATTTTTAAATTAAAAAAATGAGCTTATAAAGCTGCTTTTTTAAAGCTTTGTTTGAAGTGTGATGAATAAAAAAAAGAATTAATCAGATCTTACTGAATTGAAGATGAAGAAGAAAAAGTGAGTGAAAAGAAAAATGAGTTGGTCACCACTCTTCTTCTTCCCCTTCCTCTTCTTCCCAATCTTCTTCTTCCCAATCTTCTTCTTCCTCTGCACTCCAATTTTCTTCAAAATCCATTTTTTTTCACCTCTATATGGTATGTAAAGATGTGTGGAAGTATTTAAATCTTTCTATTTTCCAAAAAATCGTCACTTTAAAGTAACATTTTCAATTCAGAAACGTTTAAATTTTACGATTACCATTTCTTTTTCGCAGGAGGTCCCTGGTCGGAGAGCTAGGCCCTCTCTACTGGCAAAAAGCCAGTGGCAAATGGTCTAAATGGCCGACCAAAGCTCGAGGGCGGTGCAGAATTGGTAAACTATTCCAAGTTATCGACTGAGAAGTCCTGTCCCATAGGGTCGACCTCCCATCGAACCAGCCAGGCGAGGAATCGAGCAACTGTAAGGTGGGATGTCCGACGCTTGTGGGAAACAGGATGGAGAAGATGGCTTGGGGTAAATAGTTTACCAATATGCATCCACCGAGAGCGACCTCCTGCTTTTTATTAAAGAAAAAGAAAAGTGAGTTTATGGGAAAAGAGTTTTTAATCGTTATAGCTTTTGCTACTTTACTCTTATTCCTCTCCAATTTCCTTATTCTCAAATCTCAAACAACCACAGAAATTTTGATCCATCCAAAAATAGAGGAAAACTTCACTGGTAGCATGGCTAAATTACCTGTACCTGCGATAGATCAAGATGGAAACGGAGTGATCACCACGCTCATAGTTGAAGCTGTTCCAGGTAAAGGAAGAGTTTTAACTGACATAAATCATTTGATATTCTTCATGGACACACAAGCTTCAATTCAAATAGCAAAAGCCGTTTCACAAAACATAACAGGAATAGATACATCGAAAATAGATTTGATATATCAAATAGAAACAAACGCTTCGGCCATAGGTGGACCTTCGGCAGGAGCTGCTTTGACTATAGCAACGATAGCTGCTCTTGAAAACAAGAGTCTAAATCAAAAAGTTGGAATAACAGGCACTATAAACCCTGATGGAACCATAGGACGTGTTGGTGGGATAGAAGAAAAGGCCAAAGCTTGTAAAGAAGCTGGAATTGAAATTTTCCTGGTACCGGAAGGACAAGGAACACAGATAACTTATATACCAAAAAGGGAATGTAAGAAAATAGGACCGATAATCTATTGTACCACTGAATATTCTCAAAAAAGGATAGATATAAGCGAGAGTGTTGGGATCCAAGTCAAGGAAGTTAAAGATATAAAGGAGGCTTTGGGTTATTTCATGAGCTATTAAGGATTTATTATTTAACGAGATATTTAAAATGATTCAAATCGGTGCTAGAATGCAAATAACAAAATTTTTCACAAAAGAAGAAATAAGGGATCTCGTAATTTCCACCCTTGTGATATCAACAATTTTCTCTTTCCACAACTTCCAGCACTTTCCTGTGTACTTGGCTGTCGTTGTGATGGCTTTTGTTTTTCATGAGCTTGCCCACAAGTTTGTGGCTATAAAGTTCAACTGTGCTGCTTTTTACAAGATGTGGCCACCCGGCCTGCTCTTTGGGTTTTTGTTCATGTTTTTTGGTGTAAAGATAATCGCACCTGGTGCTGTTGTCATTAGACCGTATAAGTTCGGAAGATGGGGATTTAGAGTTTCCAGGCTAACTGTTCCTGAAATAGGTTTGATAAGCTTGTCTGGACCTCTTGTAAACCTGTTCTTCGCCATTTTATTCTACCCTTTTAAATCTTTAAGTTTCTTTTCAGAAGTCAACGCTTGGTTAGCTTTCTTCAATTTGTTACCCATCCCCCCTTTGGATGGAAGTAAAATCATACAATGGAAACCTTGGCTTTGGATCTTCGTTACAATAATTTCTTTCATCCTTGTTTTCAGAATATTTTGAAGTGAAACGATGATCGTAATAGCTGATTTTCACGTACATTCACTCTGGAGTAAAGCCACCAGTAAGCAAATGAACTTGAAAGGAATAGCTGAAGGTGCAAAGATAAAGGGATTGAATCTTGTTGGAACTGGTGATTTCACACATCCTAAATGGTTTGAAGAATTGAAGGACAAGTTGGAAGTTTTAGAAGATTCTGGTTTGTTTTTTTATGAAGATGTTTTCTTCACTCTAACGAGTGAAGTGGCTACGTATTTTGAAGTTCGTGGGGAAATCAAAAGAGTGCATCACGTGATCCATGCACCATCTTTTGAAATAGTAGAACAAATAGTTGATAAGTTGATAAAATATGGGAACCTTAATTCTGACGGAAGGCCTGTCCTGAACTTAAGCGCTCAAGAGCTTGTTGAGATCTTGACAGAAATAAGTGAAGATGTGTTGATTTATCCTGCACATGCATGGACTCCTTGGATGTCTTGTTTTGGAAGTAAGTCTGGTTTTAATTCAATGGAAGAGTGCTACCAAGATCAAGTTAAAAATATATTCGCTTTGGAAACTGGGCTATCTAGCAATCCTGAGATGAATTGGAGGTTATCTTCCCTCGATAAATTCACTTTGTTGAGTAACAGCGATTCTCACTCCCCGCACCCATGGCGTTTGGGAAGAGAAGCAAACGTCTTTGACTTGAAAAAAATAAGTTATTGGGAAATTTTCGATGTTATAAAGAAGAAAGATGGGAAAAGGTTTTTGTACACTATAGAAGTCGACCCGAACTATGGAAAATATCATTTCACTGGACATCGCTCTTGTAACATAAGTTTACATCCAAAAGATGCTATCAAGCTCAAAAACATCTGCCCAAAATGTCATAAGAAGCTTACAGTTGGTGTTTTACAAAGGGTTGAAGAACTTGCGGACAGGCCAGAAGGTTTCGTTCCAAAAGATGCTATTCCTTTTAAAACACTACTTCCTTTGTATGAAGTAATTTCTTTCGCCTCAGGTTCTGGAGAACTTTACTCGAAAAAAGTTTTGGAAGAACATGATAAGTTGATAAAGAAATTTGGGAATGAGTTGAATGTTTTGTTGAACGTACCCAAAGAAGAATTGTTAAAAGTTACGGGTGAAAAAATAGTTGAAGCTATAATAAAAGTGAGAGAAGGGAAAATTAAGTACATTCCCGGCTACGATGGTGTTTACGGTAGCCCTGTATTCGATGAAAATTTTGAAATCGTGAAAGGGAAAGTTCCTTTACAGAAAGATTTAAAACAATTCTAGTCATTCCAAGAATCCTGTGACTATCAAGTTTACAGCTTCTTTTTCGCTTAAACCTCTAGACATCAAGTAATTCAAAACTTCTTCAGATATCTTCCCTATGGAAGCTTCATGAGTTATGGTTGCATCCTTGTCCTTGCTAACCAATTCAGGAATTAACCTTATATTCGAATTTTTATCCAAAAGTAGACCTTGACAATCTATGTGACCTTTAGCCCTAGATTTCGCTGTAAGCTTAGTGTGTGCTACCACATCGCCCTCTTTTTCACCAACTACTCTTAACCTGATAACAGCACTCGAATCATCCTCTTCTAAAAAAACTTCATCAACCAAATCAACTTCACAAGATTTAGCTTTCATCAAAATTTTCAAGTTAACCGAAGCTTTTTCGAGACAACGAATCGATGTTTTCATCTTCATTTTTCTAGGTGGAAAGAAATTCTTGAAATTGTAGTCGAGGTGTGAATTCTTCTCGAGTAAGAATTCGTAAAAAGGCAAAACTACATCTCCTTCTCCCCAAATTTGAAGGTGATTATAACATAAGGAAGAGTTTTTCTTGAGTATAACTTTTCCTTGAGCTGCATGAGTCCCACACAGATCAAACCTGCTCGCGTTGCACATTACACTAACACTAACTTTCAAATTCTTCTCCACAACCAAAACATTCTTCAAATCTTGGGAAATTTTTGGGGAAGATATAGTTATGCATCCGCTTAAAGGAAAGTCGATTTGTTTTTTCACCCATACGAAGAATCCTTCCCTAGGTTTTGAATCGAAGTATTTCCTGACCCAGTTGTATTTCTCCCAAGCTTCAGGAGTAGTTAAAATCTTAACCCCTTCTTTACTCAAAATTTGCTTAACTTGATGATCAACTTGATAATAATTCACATTTTTCACATCTTTCATATCCATACCTTTTTATATTGTTCAAAACTTTTTTCCAACTTCTTCGAGAACAAATTATTTTCCCTCTAACCAATAAATGGGTTAAATCGGGATTTATGAATTTAAGTAAGCTGGCGTTATGTGTTATAAGCAACACAGAACTTCCTTCCCCCAAAAATTTTCTCTTTATTATTTTCATTATCATCCCACTTTTCTCCAAATCTAAGCCGGAATCTATCTCATCGAATATGGCCAACTTCGGCTTCATAGCCAGCAACTGGATTATTTCAGAAAGCTTTTTCTCCCCGCCTGAAAAACCGACGTTTACTTCTCTCTCGAGCAATTCTTCTTTCAACCCAAATCTCTTCACATCAACTTTTTCTCCCCCTATTATTTCCAAAATTTTTTTCAACTTAACCCCTTTCACATCTGGTGGATGTTGGAAAGCAAGTGCTATCCCTAACCTAGCCCTTTTATGAACTTTCAACTTAGTTATATCCTTACCTTTAAACAATATCTTCCCTTTAATCACTTTGTAACCTTGTATCCCCATTATAGCATAGGCTAAAGTAGTCTTTCCGCTGAAGTTTGGACCGAGCAAAGCATGAATTTCTCCTTCACCTATGTTCAAGTTAACCCCTTTCAAAATCTCGTTGTTTCCAACTTTAACGTGCAAGTTTATAACCTTCAACATTTCAAAAACCTTTTTTCAATTTTCCCATCGAAATATGAATTAATATGGGTGTAAATAAATAATATCGGGTCCGTAGTCTAACGGTAGGACGCCAAGGTAGCGGAACCCTCACACGGTGGAGAATTGGGTTCAACTCCCAACGGACCCATCAATTTAAGAAAAGAATTATATGTTCTGAATATGGGAATTGAAAATTTATCCTCTATCCTCTTACCACAACCCGAATACACTTTATTCAACACCCTATTCTACGCGATCGGCTTTGTGATTTCTTCCTACATTTTTTTCTCGTTCTTGAGATTCATTAGGATAAAAATTGATGCAAACTTAGCTGTATCTTTTGTGCCGTTCATATTGCTCGGGAGTTGTTTAAGAGTTCTTATCGACGCCAATGTTTTTTACAGCGTACTTCTCGTAACACCCTTGATCTACTTGACTTTGGGCTTGTTTTTATCTTTAACACTATTCTTCTCAACGTTCCTTCAAAAGAAGTTCAAAATTCCTTATTCGAAAATAACATTTCTTATCGGAGTACTAATTCTTTCACCATTTTTCACGATCGCAATATCCAAGATCAACAACCTCTTACCTTTTATTTTCATCTCCATTTTATTTTCACCATGGCTTATATCCATGAAAATCTTGAAATGGAAAAAAGAGAACAAAGCAGTTTTCTTAACCCAAATTTTCGACGCAACTGTTAGCTTCGTAGGTATTAATTTTTTCGGTTATGAAGAAATGCACGTTTTACCAAATATTTTGATCCAAAATTTCGGACCTATTTCTTTCATATTCTTCAAAGCTTTGATCGTTTTTTTAATTCTCTTCATACTCGATAAGATTAAAGGGGATGAAGAATCGAAGAATTTTGTCAAGCTCTTGATCGCAGTCTTGGGCGCATCCACAGGAACCAGAGATGCTTTAAGGCTTATCCTCTCGGTTTAGTACTGGAAAATCGTGAGGACAACTTCTTCAAGCGAGTAAGACCCTCCGATCGAAGTTGAAAAAGATATAACATTTTTTCCAGCTTTGATATCAACTTCTTCTCCAAATTTTTTCATCAAGAAATATGGTGGTACATCTTCGAAAATTTTATTACCGTTTATCTCTATTATCAATTTCGCTTCTCTTCGTGGCAAACCTAGATCATAAACCTTCGTTACCATGCTCACCAAGCCTTCCTTAAAATTCAGAACTTCAAAATCTTCCAAGAAAAATTCAAAATCTTTGAAGATTGTTCCGTTGTACTCTAGTATAAACTTCAAAGCTTTAATTCTATAAAAAGAGTTCGACCAAAAGATTAAGCCTGGTTGTACTGTTTTCAAAACTATTGAATTGGATTTATTTATCAATTCTTTTTTAATTGGTATTACAACTTCCCCAACCCCAACTTTCTTTTCAAAAATTTTTTCATCGTTAAATTCAAATATCAAGCTTCCCAAAGAGTTTGTCTTTTCTATTTCAACTTGCAAGTAAGCGCTTGAGATCAAAGGCAACTTCTCTTCTGGGATCAAAACAGCAAAGTTTGGGGAATTCTCATGGAAATATCCTTTTTCCACTTTTATATTTTCTTTCTCCATGATTACCTCTTCACCAACTATGTAGCCAACTTTGAAATCACCGAAAGAGAAGGATATTTTTTCACGTTCGGTTCTCGTTGATACGTTGATCGAAATTGGAATTATTTCTTTAAAACCCAAAGCTTCCACGTAAATTTCCCCCCAATGTACACCGTAGGAAGCTGTTGTTGGAACGGTAACTAAAACTTTAACTTTTTCAAAATCTTTCACGTTCAGCATATTCCTTTCAAAACTTATCCAGTTCGCAACCTCTCCAGAACTTCTCAAACTAACGTTTTCAGCACTTCCGTTCAAGAAAATGAAAAAATAGGAGGAAGAACCCCTTGCTACGACCAAATGCTTCGATTTCGGGTTAACGGTAAGTTGTTGAGAAGCTTGGGAAGTCCAAACTACTACTAGTATACCTACTAATATTAAACCTGCCAAAAGCACTAGAGCGAACTCGTCTATTTGAGATTTCATTCAAATTCCCTAATTTTAATTATCTCGCTTAAGGATAAGTTTTTATTGCGCTCTTTTCTTAACAGAAGTTATGTAACCTGCTACAACATTCCTTATCCTTTTCGATTTGAGTTGGATCAACTCATCAACAACCTTTTTATTAATCTCAAAATCTGTGGAAAATTTTTCAGGATTTTTACTCAAAAGTTCTTCAGCTATGTTCTTTATGAAAGAGGTCTTTATCCTTCCCATGAGACCACTGACTAAGGTGTGAGCCGCTTTATTTCATAGTAAGTGCAGTCGTTCTCCCTATCGACAACTGCCCAAACGAAAGTTGCCCTTATGTTATGGGCAAGCCTCACAGCCCTTGACATCTCTGGTAAAGAAAAAGCTGCTTCTTCAGGTACAGCATGGACAACAAACTTAGTGTGCTCGTGTGGAGCCTTAGGCCCTCTAACAAGCTTCACACCCCTTTCGTAAACCCTGAAGTGTGCTCCGAACTTGAAGCCCGTTTTCACAAGATACCCTCTATCCCTCAAGTCTCTGTACACAATGAACTGCGGGTGGAATTGGTTTACGTTTTTACTAGCTATTTCAACCAATTCTTTCAAATCCAAGAATTTCTTCTTCTCACCTTCTTTGATGAAAACCTTTATCTTGCCTTTCTCGAGCAAGTACGCGGCCTCCACGAGTTCAAGCTCGAGTCTTTGTGGATTATCTTCGGGAGTTGGTTTCCCGTAGCCAGAGTCATCATAAAGTCTAACGGATTCTCTATCCCATATTATGACCCTATTCTCTATCAATTCTCCTTCAAAAATCTTGTCCACCATACATCTAATTTACTTCAACGGTTTTTAAAAATGTTATCTTCAAACCCATATCTTCCTGTTGCAACTTTCGCAAAGATCTTTACTCTTCTTATCAACATCGCTTATCGTGTTCGAAAAACTCATAACACAAGTTGATGTTGGGCAATGGGTTAAACCTAACATGTGACCTACTTCGTGAACAGCCTCTTTCACAGCTCTTTCTATCAAAAGCTTCTCGTTAGGTTTTTGTTTGTAGAAAGTTGGGTCAAGTCGATGAATAGAAACTACGGCGAAATTTCCAGGACAATAAGCTTGACCGAAAACGAAATTAAGAGATTCTGCGTAAAGGTCTTCGTCCGTCATACCCAAAGTTTTACCTCTGAACTTTTCAGAGAGGAACTTCAATATCAATGGAGCAGGATATTGTCGACGAATAGCGTTGTAAAATTCTGAAGGTATTTTAATAGGCTGTGTTGTTTGTGTTTCAAAATTGAATTTTTCTCTTAGTTCGTTCGTTACAGCAGTAAGCACGTTTTCATTTATTTTACCGAGTTGAACTATAGTCAGCTTCATGAAATTAAATTACTCGTGAAGAATAAAAATGGGACGGGTGGGATTTGAACCCACAACACATCGCTCTTCAGGCGATCTAGAGCCGAAGGTTGCTCTCCCGGGTTGAGCTACCGTCCCTTCTAATTATTTCTCATTTTTTTAATTTATCGATTAACTTTGAAATCTTGTACTTCAAACCTTCTCTAACAACGAAAATTAAAATCCCTAAAACCATCCTCACACCTCTTAAAAAACTTGAAGTTTTTTTATAAGTAACTTCAACGGGAACTTGAGTTATTTTCAATCTATTCTTCACCATAGCTATCAACATTTCATCTTCCAATATGTAGCCACCATGCACTTGATCTTTCAATTTTTCCATAGCTTTCCTTGAAAAAGCGACGAAGCCACAATTCGTGTCTGAAAGTCTTTGTTCAAAGAAGAAGTTGAAAAAAAATCTCCATAAAAAATTTCCAAATCTGTGCATGAAAGGTACTTTCGACCAATCCCTTTTTCCCATCACAAAATCAGCTTTACCTTCTTCCAAAGGTTTTATCAGTTTCAAAGATTCTTCAGGCGAATACTGCAAGTCAGCATCTATCACGACAACATTATCCACAACATACCTTTTCAACAAGAAGCTTATTCCAGTCTTTATAGCTTCTCCCTTTCCCTTGTTAACTTCATGCCTCAAAACTAAAGCCCCTGCTTTTTTCGCGAGCTCAAAAGTTCTATCTTTTGAACAATCATCTATCACTATCGGTACCAATCCACATTTCTTTATCCTCTTAACAACCTCTTCTATATTTTCTTCTTCGTTGTAAGCGGGTATCAAAGCAAAATTCTTCATACTTCCATTAAATAGGTAAAGTGAAAGCAACTTTTAAAATTTTAAGGTAAGAAATCTTCCTTCTCTATTTTCTCTGGTAAATAGTTTTCAGTTATGAATTTCAACCCCTTTCCTGATAAAGCTTCCAACTCAGCTTTTATCTTCCTCTCTATCATCATCTTCAACTCTTTTTGCCAAGCTGGATGCTTAAACCATTCATAATTCAACATCTCTTTAGCCCTTTTTATATCAACTTCTTCCGCTTTTATCGTGAAATCTTTCAGGCCGAATTTATCTATATCGCTTATCGTCAAACCGAGGAATTTCGCGTTAGGTGTTCCCAATCTATCCGAAACATGGGCCAAGCTCATTGATCCATATTTTATAACAGAGTAGATGTACCAACCATAGCTATCTGCATCTGAAAAAACGTAAACTGGTAAATCGAATTCCGTAGCTAGTCTTTGTATCAACCTCCTCGTACCCCTTGCAGCTTGACCTTGAGTTGTAACTAGAATACATTCATGCTTTTTCCAGAATTTATCTTCATGCAATCTTTCAAAAGCTGCGTTCTTCTCTATTACAAGGATGAAATTCGCTTTCACCTTCTTGAATTCCAGATCTTCAACGTTGCTAGGTATGGCCCAACCTCCAGAACCAAGTTTTGACCAGTCTATAGTATCTCCCCTATCCCTTATAACAACATCTCCAACGATTCTACCTCTCACATCAGCGTTTAGATGCAATTGCTCTCTTAAAATGTTCAACATAACTTCAAGATCTACCACGATAGGATCGCTTTCATTTTGTTCGTTGAAAGTATTTTCATTGGAATTTGGTAAAGTCCTCTTCAAAGCATAAAACAAATCTCTCAAGCTCGTGTGGAGGTTTTGTTCTATCAATTCTTTACAAAAAGCTGCAACCAGCATCGTTTGCATGAATTTTTTTGAATGTCCGACATGGAACAAGTACCTTTTAGCGGTTTTATTTCCAAGGAGTAACATACCAGTCTTCTTATCGTAAATTATATTTGATAGTGAGCGAATTGGAACGTCTATGCTAGGGTTTTCCATCTTCTCTATATCTCTCAAAACTTTTTCTCCCAGATCTTCAAGCTTTTTCTTCGCTTCCTTCATTTTCCCCCTTTCTTAAACTTTGTTCCCCTTCAATATTTTCCAAATCTTGTAACAGATCCACTTTCTTCTTCATCATATCTTCCAATTTCTTCAATATAATCTTTTGATCTTTGTTAGTTAATTTAGCAAGAGCTTTCGCAACTTCCGGTACATACCTTTCAAATATTTGTCTCCTCATCTGTCTTTCTTTCAACCTTCTTTGTTCCCTTATGTAAGAAGCTAACTTCCTTCCAGCATCTTGTAAAGCTAACTTAACTTCTTTTATTATTTCCGGGTATTTAGCTATGGCTTGCTTACCTTCAGAAGTGAAAGGTACCCAAACTGAAGCGAAATGGATCAATATCACTAAAGGAGCGGAAGGGAGCTGACCTTGAGATTGTGGCAACCCATACCTTCTGAAATCTGTTTCTGAGGTTGCTTCAGTCAAAGCACAGTCAGATTGATGGTAAAGTAATGGAACTTTGTTGGCGAATCTCAAGAGTTGGGCTTGATCTGGAGGAATTTTTCCTCCGTAAGCTAAACCAACTTCAACTAAAAACGGATTTCCTCGGTAAACGCTTGGTTGTCTTGTAACAGCTACGACATGATCAGCACCAGTTTCTTTCTTCAATCCTTCTGTTATCAGCTTTTCACCTAAAGGAGAGAGACAATCCGTTGGGGGAGCCATGAGTTTAACCAATTGCATAGCTTTGTGTAATCTTTCCGATTCTTCATGAGTTAAATCTTGTGGTTTTTTATCAAATCCGAGCTTGGCAAGCTTGCAAATTTGTTCCGCCGATTTCCTTCCCACCCTTGAAAATTCGGTAGTCAAGAATTGTATTAAATTCCTTGTTTTTGTGGTTGATAACATCCTCCTCAACAAACCTAGTTCCACACCGTAAGGATGTGGTTTTATCTCTTTGGGTTGTTTTGGAATTTCTTCAACAGCCCTTTCGAATTCCATTTTGCCGTTTGGTCCTTCGAATATTATCCTTGCGTAAGGGTTCGCTATTGCAGTTTGTTTCAAGTACTCTGGGATAGATTGAGCTCTTTCAACGTATTTCCCTTCAACTTCCATCTCTATTATAACACCATGCCATTTCTTCGGATTTTTTTCCACTTTGTGAGAAAGTACTATAGGTTCGTTTTTAACCACGTCTATCATCAGTTCGAAAGTATGAATCTCTTTTCCAGTGCTAGTTGTTATCTTAGTTGGTTTACCTGTCGTTAGTTGAGAGTAAAGTACTGCTCCGTGAATCCCAAGGCCCTGGATCCCTCTAGATTGTTTAAGTTTGTGGAATTTGGATCCGTAGAGGAATTTACCGAAAGCATAAGGAACTTTTGACTCCACAACACCCGGGCCATTGTCTTCAACCAAAATCTTAAACCTGTCAGCGTTCAAAGGTTTAACCACAACTTTTATCTCTGGTAGGATCCCAGCTTCACCACAAGCATCCAAGCTGTTATCAACTGCTTCTTTTACTACAGTCAACAAAGCTTTTGTTGGATTTTCATAACCGAGCAAGTGCCTATTCTTCTCGAAAAATTCCGCTACCGAAACTTCTTTCATATCCCTTGCCATCTTTTCAGCTATACTCTCTTCAACCATTTTCAAACCTCGGTCAAATTCCTAAAAACTGTACCATGCTTTCTTCCCATCAACAAACTTTCAACTGCTTGCTTTGCTCTCTGAACATCGTCCCACTTTCCTATTATCGACACAGTTTTTCCATAAATCGCAATTTTAACATTTGTATATTTTTCTATTAATTTTTTTGCTTTTCCTTCACTCCCTATAACCCTTCCCTTTATCTGGAAAAACCTGCTCTTAGATTTTCCAGAAAAATCCTTTATGTTCACAGTTTCCAGGAAATATTCTTCGTCTAAAAGGTTCAAAGCATCGTCGAAACTAAAGCCTCTGCCAAAAGCTTTCACCACTTCTTTAACCCTTAAGAGCAACAAAGGGTCTTCACATTCTATGGAAATTTCTTCATCAACTTTTATCTTACAATTCACCAATTCTTCCAACTTCTTCAAGTACCCCCTCTTTTCAAAAATCTTCAACCTTTCTTCAGGAATTCTAACAAAACCCAACATTTCACTCTACTGGAAGGTTTTTCACGAAACCGTTTCTCTTAAGCCAATTAGCTTGGGTTGGTGTGTACTTGAATATTATATCCCCCCTTTCACCACTTTGAACTTTCCAAGGTTGAACTAAGACCAAATCACCAGCACCAACCCAAACTTTCTTCCTCAATTTCCCGGGAATCCTACAAATCCTAACGTTACCATCATCACAAATAACTTTTAATTTATCTCCACCCAACATCATCTCAACAGCACCCAAAATTTCTCCTTCCTTAGGTATCCTTATCCTCGCTATTTCCATTTCTTCTTGAGTTGGTTCTTGTTTCTTTCCCATTTTTCCAACCTAATTATTTCTTACTTCAAGGAATAGAAATTAGTATCGTGTCCCTATAAATTTTCTTTCCTTTTGAATAACCCACAAACTTCCTCGTTATCTTCATTTTTCCACCGTATTTTTCTTTTAAGTACCTCGCTATTCGATTTGCTGAATTTTTTGATCCGAGGAAGAAATCAAATCCATTCTTCCTCCTCTCCATTTTTGATATGAAAGCTAAATCATCGAATTCTTTCAAAGTTTTAATTTGTTTTTCCACATCTTCTTCCACTTCTTCCAACAAATCAATAGGAGCTCTAACTTGAATTACTGCTTGGAAATAACCGGAAGATTTCATCCAGCAATATTGACAAACGATTTTTTTGAACTTGAGATCGATTTTTTTCTCCTCCTCTTTTTTCAATCCTTCTGTTCTTGAAATTATCCGAAGATCAATCCTGTTTTCTTCCAATGAATATTTAATCGAAATTATTCCTTCTTTTTTAAGGAATCTTTGCAGGAAAGAATCTATCAAGCCTTCCAGTGAAGTAGAAGAAAGTTTTTCGATAAAGAATTTACCACATCCTCCACATTGTTTTATAATTATTTTTTCAGGAAAAATTTTTGAAAAAGAAATTTTGGACAAAAAACATTCTTCACACAAATTCTCAAAAAATTTTTCCGTTTTTTTCCCACATTTTGGACAAAATTTTTCCCTCATATCATTTTTAAATTTAGTTGAGGGAATTATATTTTTAGAAAGCCTCGTTAGCTCAACGGTAGAGCATCCGAAGAGCTTAGCTCTGGTGAACCTTGTAAGCGGAGGGTTGAGGGTTCGAATCCCTCACGAGGCTCTTATTCGCCTTGCAATGGATTATTTCAATAAAAAATCTACATCTAAAAATCTAGCTAAATTTTCCAGTTTCAATTCCCTTATCAACTTAAAAGTTAGGGGGAAATCAGAAATTTTCTCAAAAATTGTTTTCATCAACATCCCTTCCCTTATAGATAAACTCAACTCCTTTTTCCATATTTTGTCGTAATTTTCGATCAAAAAACTTTTAGAGAAATTTTCTTCTTTCAAAGCCTTGATCACAGCCTTACTCGCTATTTCAGCACAAATTTTGTTGTAAACTAGGCCTCCGGCTGAAAAAGGTTTTACTTGAGATGCAGCATCACCGACTAGAAGCACTTTATCGCTAACGGACTCTTTTATCAAACCATACCTCACGATATCTCCAACTTTTTCATAATACTCAACTTCCCCAAACCTCAAATTAAGGAATTTTTCCAAATATTCGTTCGGATCTTTCTTACACATCAAACCAACTCTTGCTGTTTTCTCATCTTCAGGAACAACCCAAGCAAAAGAACCGGGAGCTATTCCTTTTCCAAAATGGAGCTCCACTGTATTCTCATCAAAACTTGACTCAACCTTGACTTGTAAAGCTAATAATATCTTCTCTGGAAGTTTTATCCCATTTACTTTGGCTACGCTTGAGTTCGGACCATCTGCTCCTACCAGAAGCTTGGTTTTAAACTTGCTTTTGTTCGTGATAACAAAGCTATTCTTAAAATCGAGAAATCTTGAAGATGTCATTATTTTACATCCAGCATCTTCAGCCCTTTCAGCTAACCAAGCATCGTAGCCTTTCCTATCGATAACTAACATATCTTCTTTCGATTCAACTTCGAAATACTCTTTTCCACAAAAGAATCTAGCTCTCTTAATCCTATTCGATATCAACTTTTTTGGAATCTTTCCTATCTTTTTACTAACCAAACCCGTGCACTGAACAGGCTCTCCTATTTTTGGATGTTCTTCCAAGATTAAAACTTCGTATCCCTTCTTAGCAATTTTTTCACCAGTCCTACAACCAGCAGGACCTCCACCAATTATCACAACATCAAAATCCTTCATTCCAGAATTACCTACCAAATCTTCTCTGCCTTCTGTTAAATTCTTCGATGCACCGAATTAAATCCTCTTTTGAGAAATCTGGCCAAAATTTATCGATGAATATCAGCTCAGCGTAAGCCGCTTGCCATAAAAGAAAATTTGAAAGTCTTTTCTCCCCTCCAGTACGGATTAAACAATCTATCGGAACAGGAACTAGGAGGTTAGCTTCTATATCTTTTTCCGTAATTTCTATTCTACCAACTTTAATCGCCTTTTCTAAAATTTTCTTCATGGCATGGGTCAACTCGAATTTACTTCCATAAGCTATCATCACGTTCAAAATCTTTTTCTGATATTTGGCTGTTTTCCTCATTATTATACCCATCAACTTAACAAGCCTTGGAGGTAATCTACTCAAATCACCTATAAACCTCACTTTTATTTCATATTTTTCGAATAAGCTCTCATCCTTACTCCATTTCTCTAGGTAGCGATGAAGCAATCTGAAAAGTTCATCCAACTCTTTCTTTGGTCTGTCAAGATTCTCTGTAGATAAAACATAAGCAGAAACTTGTGGTATCCCAAGCTCTGCACACCATTTCAAGAATTCCTCGAATTTCTTCGCCCCATATCTATGACCTTCCCAAGGTTTCAGCCCATGGGCTATCGCCCATCTCCTATTTCCGTCTAATATTATTCCTAGATGATTTGGAAGTGTTAACCCGTTCATTATCCCAACTTTTAAATTTCAATAATTTAATAAAACATGAAAAATTATAAAAATTAGGGGTCGTCGTCTAACCAGGTAGGACAGCAGGCTCCAGTCGATGGAGCTCTGATGGAGATGAAGAAACCTGTATGTGGGGGTTCAAATCCCCTCGACCCCACACTCTCTTTTAAATATTTCCTTTTTCAATTAAATTCGATGAGTTGTCCGTTTTGTAATTTGCCAGAAGAAAGGATTTTGTACAGGGGAAAACATGCTTCTGCTCTATTTTCACTTTGGCCGGTGAGTGATTACCATTTACTAATAATTCCTAATCGACATGTTACCAGGGAAAAGGAATTGAAAGAATGTGAAGTTCTAGAATTACATAAATTGAAAGTTTATTTGGTTGAACTCATCGAGAGAAAAACTGGGTTAAAAGATTATAACTTCGGTTTAAATCAAGGTGAATTAGCAGGACAAACTGTTCCTCACCTTCATTATCACGTAATTTTCAGAAAGTTTGGGGATGTGGAAGATCCAAGTGGTGGGATAAGAAATATAATACCAAACATGGGAAATTACATGAAAAATCCTATTCCAAAAAGAGAAGAAGATGTTAAGAAATGGACGGAAGAAATAAAAAGATCGCTACGCTTATGAACTCTTTTCAAAATCATTTCTCTACAAGCTCGGTGAAAATCACTGGTCCAAGATTCTTCTTCATCATCCCTCCTCCTTTCTTTTTTTCCAGGTAAATCAGATCTTGTTCATAAGGTGGTCCAAGGGGTGTGATTAATATACCTCCAGGCTTGAGTTGATCTATCCAAGCTTTCGGTATTCTTTCCCTAGGAGCAGCACTGGAAACTATTTTATCGAAAGGTGCAAATTCCGGCAATCCTTTAGAACCGTCTCTTAAAAAAAGTTTGACTTTATTCCAATATCCAGTTTTTTTCAAGTTCTGCTTAGCAAACTCATAAGTTTCTGGAATTATCTCAACACCATAAACCTCTCCTTTTTCTCCCACAATTTCTTTCATGTAAGCTAACAAGATGCCTGAACCTGCACCTATTTCAAGCACTTTATCACCAGCTTTAAGATTCAAGGCTGAAAGGAAGATTGCATGCATGTGTTCCGCTGATATAGTTACACCTCCTGGAATCGGCAAAGGTGTGTTGGAATAAGCGATTTCTCTACATTCAGGTAAAACGAAATCTTCTCTCTTAACTTTCAACATCGCTCTTTTCACTGCAGGATACTTTACGTAGCCACACTTCTCCAAAAACTCTATCATCTCTTTCCTCTTTTTTTCCAGATTCACATTTTTAATTTTGGAAGATAATTTGAATAAATATGGAAAGTCCTGCTTTGGTTGCTGAAAGGATAAAGTCCGTTAAAGTTCAGGGTGCAAAAGAAATAGCTATTTATTCTTTGAACTACTTGAGAAGATTTTGTAAAAAGTATGGTTTTGGCTTAAAGTTCGAAGTCGCGGCGATGATACTAGAAAGAGCGAGGCCAACTGCTGTAGTACTTCACAATTGTTTGGAAATCGTGAAAAAAGAGAAGAAGATACAAACTATAGATAGATTGATAAAGGAATTGCAAGAAGCTACTCAAAAGATAGCTGAAATAGGTCAAAAAGTCGTAGAAGATGGGCAAAAAATATTAACCCATTGCCATTCCGGTGAAGCTTTAGCGGTCATAAAAGAAGCTTTCAAGCGCGGTAAGAAAATTTCTGTCTTAGCCACTATAACGAGACCTTTAAAGCAAGGTATAAAAACGGCTAGAGAGTTGGCTAAGATGAAAATTCCTGTTACAATCGCAGAAGACATAGCAGTTGGTCATTTGATTAATCATGCTGATTTGGTTATAGTTGGGAGTGATGCTATAAGAAAAGAAGGTTTTGTGAATAAAGTTGGGAGTTGGTTGATAGCTGAAGAAGCTAAGAGACATGGTAAGCCTTTTTACGTTGTAGGTAGCCATTTCAAGTTCGATTCTAGGAAAAAATTCGTACTTGAAGAAAGACCGGCTGATGAAGTTCTACCTAAGAAGATAAAGGGGGTTAAAGTTAGGAACCCTGCTTTCGATCTAGTTCCCTGGGATTGCGTAACGGCTGTTATAACAGATATAGGAATTTTCAAACCAGAAAAAATAATTAAGATGATAAGATGAGATACGAAGACTATCTTGATTTGGAATATTTGCCGGATAAAGATGATTTGGTATGTGAATTCTGGGTTGAGGCGGTTAGAGGAGTAAAGTTGAAAAAAGCTGCTGGTGCTCTGGCTGCTGAGAGTAGTACTGGAACTTGGACTGAAATCGCGACAGAACCTCACATCAAAAAACTTTCAGCCAAAGTTTTTCAAATCAATGGAAATTTCGTGAAAGTTGCTTATCCTGTTGAACTTTTCGAGCCCGGCAATTTGCCGAACATCTTGAGCAGTATAGCCGGAAATATTTTCGGTATGAAACATTTGAAAAATTTGAGGCTTTTGGACGTGAATTTCCCTGAGAAAATTCTGAGAAGTTTTAAAGGCCCTAAGTATGGAATCGATGGGATAAGGAAAATATTTAAAGTGAAAGATAGGCCGTTGATAGGCACTATCATCAAGCCTAAAATTGGTCTTAAAACTGAAGAACATGCAAAAGTTGCTTACGAAGCTTGGGTCGGTGGTTGTGATATAGTTAAAGATGATGAAAACTTGAGTGGACAAAAATTCAATAAATTTGAAAATAGATTGGAAAAAACTTTAAAGATGAAAGAGAAGGCTGAAAGAGAAACAGGAGAAAAGAAAGTTTATATGATAAACGTCACCGCAGAAACAGAAGAAATGGTGAAAAGATCAAAACTTGTTGAAGAAATGGGAAATGAATATATTATGGTTGATGTTATCATGGTTGGATGGTCTGCTTTACAAACTTTGAGGAATAAAGATTACGATTTGGTTATACATGGACACAGGGCTGGTCATGCTGCGATAACGAAAAATCCAAAACACGGAATTTCCATGAAAGTTTTGGCAAAACTTGTTAGGATGATTGGCATAGATCAGTTTCATGTAGGTGCAGCTTTCGGTAAAATGTTCGAAGGAAAGGAAGAAGTTGTGGAAAATTGTAAAGTTTTGAAAGAGAAGATGTGGAAATTTAAAGTCGTGATGCCAGTTGCATCCGGTGGTATTTCTCCTGTTGATATCCCAAAGATATTCGAAATTTTTGGAAAAGATGTTGTGATACAAGCTGGTGGTGGAATCCACGGGCATAGACTCGGTACGAGGAGTGGGGCTATAGCGATGAGACAAGCTGTTGAAGCTGTGGTCGATGGAGTTAGTTTGGAAGAGTATGCCAAAACTCATGAAGAACTGAAGATTGCTTTGGAGGAATGGAAATGAGACAAATTTTAACTTTAATCCTATTTTTTGGAGCAGCTTTCTTAATCATATTTTTCAGTAAATTGACTAAGAACTTTTGTATTTTAGATAATGAGTGTGAATGGAAGATAACTAATTGCTGTACAGAAGAAGCTGGGGCGAAATGGGAATGTGTGAATAAGAAAGTTTTCGTCGAGCAAGAATGTCCTAAACATGTGATATGTCCAAAAATTCCATCTCCGAAACCAAATTTATATTGTGTATGTGAAAACGGAAAATGTGTGATGAAATGAAACTGAAAGTTAAGTTTTTAAAATTGGAGACTGGTGGAAAACCTATAGTGATAATCAACAAGGAAGATGCAGAAGATCTTGGAATAAGAGGGCTTTCGAGGGTTGTAGTTAAATTTGGGGATAAAAAGTTAACTGCGATAACAAACGTTACAACGGAAATAGTGGAAGAAAATGAAATAGGCGTAACGGAAAACGTTGCTAAAATTCTAGGTTTGAAAGAACGAACTGAAGTGGAAGTTGATGTCGCAAAGTTTCCCTCATCCCTACAACACATAAAGAACAAGCTAAAAGGCAAAAAATTAAACTATGAAGAAATTCTTGAAATAGTTAAAGATGTTGTTGAGGGAAATTTAAGCGAAGGTGAAATAGCTTCTTTCGTAGTAGCTCTGGAGACTAAAGGCTTGGATTTGGATGAGGCTGCGTATTTATCTTTAGCGATGGTTGAAACTGGTAAGAAACTTAATTTGAAAAAGAAGGTGATAGTTGATAAACATAGCATCGGAGGTATTCCCGGAGATAAAACAACTCTTCTAGTCGTGCCGATAGTAGCTGCTGCGGGCTTAGCCATACCAAAAACTTCTTCTAGAGCGATAACCGGAGCAGCGGGAACCGCGGATAGAGCCGAATGTCTCATGAACGTAAGCCTAACAACAGAAGAAATGGAAAAAGTTGTTGAAAAAACCAATGGATGCATAGCTTGGGGTGGTGCTTTACATCTGGCTCCAGCAGACGATATTTTCATCCAAGCTGAATATCCTTTAACAATAGATCCTTTACTCTTACCTTCGATAATGGCCAAGAAAAAAGCTGTGGGTGCTAAGTTCTTGGTAGTAGACATACCAACTGGAAGAGGAGCTAAAGTTAAAACTATAGGTGATGCGAATTTGTTAGCAAAAGAGTTCATCGAACTTGGTGAGAGGCTCGGTATTAAAACACAGTGTGCTATAACAGATGGTGAGCAACCTTTGGGTTATGCCGTTGGGCCTTCACTCGAAGCAAAAGAAGCTCTTGAAGTTTTGATGGGAAGGAAAGTTCAAGATCTCATAGATAAAGCCGCCCACATCGCAGGAATTCTTCTTGAAATGGTTGGGAAGAAAAATGGCTACGATTTAGCTGTCCAGATCTTGAAATCGGGCAAAGCTGAGAAGAAGATGAGGGAGATAATAGCTGCCCAAGGCGGAAATGAAAAAGTAAGACCTGAAGAAATAGAAGTCGGTTCACATAAGTTCGATTTGATCTCAGAAAAAAGTGGAATTGTTTTATGGTTGAACAATGCTTTGATAAATGAATTAGCAAGAGCTGCTGGTGCACCTAAAGATAAAGGAGCTGGTTTGATACTTTACAAAAAACTTAACGATAAAGTCTTAAAAGGAGAAAAATTGCTAACAGTTTACGCTGAAAAATCCAGGAAGCTTGAAAGGGTTAAGAAGATGTTGGAAGAGGATGGAATTGTTGGTGTTGGTGATAAGAGAGAAATGCTCATCCAACATGTAAGAGAAATACCTTTACATAAAAAAACTTTCATACTAGAAAGATGATCATTCACATTCAGTACACCAAGAACCAGGAGGACATACGCAATCGCCATCAGATTCGACACAAGGTCTTTCATAATAACATCTTATCGCCCTCAGTTTTGCCATTGCATGAACGCTGAACATCAAATGTCTGTCCCCTGAAACAGAGAGTAAGTATTTTTCATCCGTACATGAAAATACAGCTTCCATAGAGCCCTTAGTTTCATACCAAAGTTTACATTTTTTAGATGAACATGAATCGGAGAAATAAATTGAGCTTAGCTTGTTTTTGGAAAAACTTGTTGAGAAAGTGGGCTTAGCTTGTACAGTTGGTCTTTCCATGATAATGCGCTTAGAACACAGCTCACCAGCATTTTCTCTTAAGCAATTATTGCAAGCTGGTGCGTTTTCCCAATCGATGCATTCAAAAACTCCGGTGCAAGGTTCAAGCTCATGGTAACAACCTATCAACCTTGCGTTGCATCTAACATATTCATCAAAAGAATTTTGTAGAACTTTCCTAGCATTTTCAACCACATTTTCCAAACAGTTTTGAAATCCAGGGCAAGTAGAAGCACATGGCATACAGCCACCAGAATAATCAGAATTACCACAAGAGCAAATTTTCGATAAACAACTACACGTACCGCCGACTAATATTTGCGTAGCGACTGGAGCCCATTCCCTGAATATCCTGTACATGTACCAAAACCTGTTTTGTTCTATTCCTTCGTAAACCTCATTCGATGAACTCACCAAATTTTCATCAAGACTTATGTTTATCTTACTACCATAACAACCAACTTTGAATTCTTCATCATTCTTTCCTGAAAGTACCGAAGTTTCATCAACATCGTAATCAACACAAGTTGAATTGGTTACGTTTATTACAGGCAAGTCTTGAAGTTTGAAATTTTTCAAATATTTGTTCAAATCCATCTTAGTTTCTTCTGAAAGGAAAAACCTAACTTCATCAACACTAGGTGAAACTTCAGCATTACAAATCCAACTCCTTGGAATTCCAGCATCACTGGTTTGACCACCTTGACTTGCAATTCGCTTACTTTCAGCATGAACAGAAAATATCAGGGCATTCCTCGTGAAACCCTTCACGTAATCCAAATATTTTGAAATTTTGGAAAATATAGTTTCTTGAACAACCCTCTGGGATGAAGTTGTCGCTAAAAATGCTGAAGTGATCCAAAGTATTAAAGAAATACCGATAAGACAAATCAAAACCAACAAACTTGATTGAGATTTCATCACCACACCTTTAAATGAAGCTGGATTACCTCACCCCTCCAGCTTGGTATCGGGACTGGAGCGAAGAATGTTGTCATTTCTTCGGTGACCTCTTCCGGATAACCAAAGCTCAAACTTTTTCCAATAGTTATCGGTGGTGTGTTGTAACTTGTGAAAAAGTTGTAGACGTAATGGCCAGAACCAAACTTACTACCTATTTCAAAATTCAGATTTCCATCAAACCTTTGAATTTCCGAATCTAAACAAGTAACCCAAATTTTTCCAAGTATATCTATACCAACTCCTGTAGGTTCTCTACAAGTCGAGCTCCTCGCCAATTCATTACCTTCTTTATCATACTTCACTACCAAATTCTTTTTCGAAGAAACAGCGTATATATTTTCTTCACCATCAACTATAACCCCTCTACCTTTATCCAATTCGGGCTTCCTTAAGTTGAAAATTATTTTATCGTTAGAAGTGTTGAATTTTATCAATCTAGAATCATCGTAGCAATTTATCACTAAACAATCTTCTGAATAGCAAGGAGCTATTCCATAAACTTTATATCCTATATCTATAACTTCAAAATTTTCATTGAAAGGGTCGAATTTCACCAGTTTCTTCTGATGAACTGCTGAAATCCAGACTATTCCGTCCTTATCAACAAAGCAACCATACGGATTAACACCGAGCCCACCCAAATCCCATTCCTTCAAGACTATTCCATCGTTTGAAACTTTGAAAAATTTTCTCTCTTCATACAACCCTGCATAAACCACATTCTCTTTCTCACTGAAACAAACAGCTCTCACACCTTTCTTCCCAAAACTTCCGTGAGTATTTCCTCCCAGGAAAACTTCGGCAAGAAGACATTCATCTTGATCGAAAGGCAATATTTCCGTATCTTCTATCAACCCGTTGCCGTTCAAATCTTCTGAAGTTTTTATTATTCCGTCTCCATTTTTATCGACACATTGACCATTTTCTTTTAAACCTATCTTAACTAAAGTCCTAGTACCTCGGTTACCAACCCAAACGTTTCCTTGTTTATCCATAGCAACTCTTGACGGATTTCCATTCACCTTGGGTGGCGCTACGTAATATCTTCCAAGTTCTCTCCCATCTATTATAGAAACTTTTGAGATAGAATTTCCTTGATCAGAATTTGGTATCCACAAAACATGAAAAATTTCTGTTCTCGCCGTAAGCGTTAAGTTCCACTTGTTTTGAAAATGCGAATCGAAGTAATCATAAATTATTTTCGTTACGTTTATTCCACCATATTTATCTCCATAATCAACAACATCTTCCCCACCATTAACAACCATATCGCCAAGCAATTGACCATAAGTTTTCTCAAATTTAGGAATTTTAGTGTAGAGGAAATTCCTACAAGCTTCAACCACTCTTTCATATTTGTGTTGTGTTGATACCATAGCTGCTGATCTCTGAACTCTAGAAGAAAACAAAAAATAGGAAGTTAAGATCAAGATAGATACACCAACTACCAAAATGAGTAAGTCCATCAGTTCCATGGTTTGTGCTTTCAAATCATCACCTCTAACTCATCACCTTCATTTCTTATGATCACATCATATTTTCCTGGCGAAATTTTTTTCGGGAATTTTATGTTTTTTTCACATTTAATTTTTTGACAAAATTCTTTTCCATCAATTTCTAGACACAACTTTTTGTTCGAAGAATCAAAATGTAAAGGATAATGGAAAGTGAAAGTTTTTCTGAAGTTAGTGTTAGTTAAACAACTCTTATCCAAGAAACCCCTGAATTCTTCCAACTCACCATCGAAAATCGTTATCGTCATTTTTCCAGGAATTATCGTTTTTTCATCCACTAAAACATTTATCGGAATTGAAACAGAAATTTTTTGTCTCAAGGATTCTTTCCTCGAGAATTCTGCATCACCAAAGCTCCACTTCATTGGAGGAATTTCCACTTCAAGACTTTCTTTCGGTTTTGAAACCAACTCTTCACACATCCTAGCATCGAAGAATTGACCATTGCTTATAGACGCTATTTCTTGCAGTACTCCTGTATCAGCTACGGAACCATAAGCGACTGTGTAAACTGGTATTCCTGTATACTTGAAACTTCTCGCTACATCAATCGAATTTGGTGGTATGCACTCATTTTCTACACCATCTGTTAAAAGTACAATAGCTTCACCACCATTTGCAAAAGCATATTCAAACCCCTTCTTTAAACCTGCTGCCATCGGAGTTCCATGTTTCGGAGAAAGTGAAGAAATCTTTTTTTTCAACTCTTCCCTTGTAGAAAAACCATTCAATCTTGTGAAATCGAATAACAATCGCGGATTGCACCCACTTTCATCACCAAAAGGTATAACAGCTATCTCACTATCATCACTCATTCCTTCTATGAAACCATACATGAAAAGCTTTAAACAACAGATCTTTGTGTCTCTATCATGATCAACATCACATTTACCCCCATAATTCCCCATACTTCCAGATACATCTAGAACAAAAACAACTTTTTTTCCATTTATTATAGACAACAACTTACCAAAAACCCCTCCCTTTCTTTCAACTTCTGCTGAACTTATGTACAAAGGAAAAGTTTCCACATCAACCCTATAACCAAAATCAAAATCTCTAGCACAATCTGGCTGGATATCGTTAAATTTCGAGAAATCATCGAGTTTTTTCTTTTCCAAGATCCTGTGAGAACTCAATTCTATAACCTTTTTTTCCACACTGCCTTTTTCTTCATAACCTAAACAATTTACGTCGCCTGCAAGAACATCCAGCAACCTGTTTGCCCTATTCTTGAGCATTAAATTTCTTTCTTGTTGAGCTGAAGTCAAATTGGAGTAAAAAATTCTGTTTATGAAGATCGCTATACTTACTAAGATCAAGATAAGGTAAATTCCTTTGATCAAAATACTTGTTTGTCCTTTCATCTCACCAACCTTATCTTGTAAACGAGAAGAATGACGATTAAGACAATAAAACCAATAATAGTTAAATAAATGTAGATTGGTGTTTTTATCTCTTCATGTGGACAATCTTGAGGACAGTTCGAAAAACTTTCTCCCGCAAATTTGTCACATATACTGTTACCACAATGACAATCATTAAAGCAGTTTATATAATTTTCATTTTTTTCAATTTCACATAAACCATTATTGTTACACCACGGTATTTTAAAATCAAATATCAGTTTTGAATCATGATATATTTGAATCTTTTCAGCAGTCTCAAAAAATGGGAGCTTTAAATATAAATTTACTTTCTCCAAATTTATCACTGTATCTGAGACGTTCTCTGAAAAACTTGTTGGGTAAGCTAAAAAACTTATTCTTAAATTTTCTTGGAAAACAACTTGTCCGTCAAAAGAAATTATTTTAAGTAAGTAAGATGGGTTTATCTCCTGTGGGAAAAATTTATCTGGTACCCCATCAGTTATTATAAAACTTTTTAAAATAACTGTATCATTTTGAAATATTAACAACTCCAAGACAATTATTTTATTTGTTTGTGCACTAGCTAACGTCAATAGTACAACAAATGCAAAAAATATTATTAACATTAATAACTTTTTCATTTCAACAACCAACTAAATAATCTTTAAATATCGTATTTTTTAAATACTCATAAGCTATGTTTCCATATCTAAAACGTGTGCGACAATATGTCATAAGATCTTCATATTTTTTAGGATCATTACAATCTCCTGCATTAATCCCTTGACAAGCGCCTGCGGGGTTGTCACAAATACCATCAACATGATTGAACCCTACAGAATGGCCCATTTCATGGGCGGCTGAATCACTTCCACAACCAATGTTATCAACTGAGAATCTACTGAATAGTACTGAGCAACCACACCATTTACCTCCAGCAGTACAAGAAAAATCTTTACATATACCAATCACCATCCAATCATTTGCATCGTTTATAACCTCTTGGTAATTATTAATAAAACAATTGAAAGTAACAGATAGGCAATCTTCACATGGATTAGAACATTTTATTGTGCATTTACTTGGATCTAAATAATAGGGTTGAAAAACCGAATAAGGATTACGACATTCCTTACTCGGAGCATATTTTGTTACATAATCAAAAAAATTTCTTTCCGCACCTGATTTGAAAAGATTGAACTCGTCTTCCTTATAATTTAAAGGTATATAAATTATAGGAAAACCTCTTTTACAATTGTTATCATATTCCACTTTATCCATACATCTCGGTGCACTGCCATCTTTAGGTTTTTCACACCATTTTGGTTTATCCACAGGGCAACAATGTCCATTAGTACAAATCGGTGCTTCTGAAGGACAACAATCCCTTCCTAAAGAATCTTTTTTTGCCTCCGGTGCACCTGGGCAAATCCTATCTTCTGAGCAAATAGGCATTTCTTCACATTTTAAGCTCGTGTGATTACAATAACCAGAGCAACAAAGTATGGAATCAGTACAATATTCTCCCAAATCCAAGCACCTACACATCAAAGCTATTTTTCTTCCTTTCTTCAAAACAAAAATCTTTTCACAATCTTCAAAAGAATTTTCAACGATTTCTGGAGCTAATTTTGAAAAGCTCGCTTGTTTCCCAGAAATTTTATCCAAAGCTTTAACAACATTATTCTCAATTTCAACCCTATATTTCTCAATTATTGGGTAATAAATAAAAGCGGCATCTCCTGTTGTTCCTATAGCTCTATCAACTATCGATTCCAAATCTTTGATGAAAGATAAAATAACTTCTTCTTCTCCAAGCTGTTGTTGAGCTATGTAAATTCCCCTCAATTGAAAAGCCGTGATGCCAACCGCAATTAAAACTCCGATAGTCAAAATAATTTCTGTTGCTATAGCTTTCACAAATATTATTTGAAAAATTGATAAAAAAATCAAATGGTTGTAACTAAAACTTCATCACCAGAAGTCTTGTTTATCAAGATTTCATAATCTCTTCTCGGCGATCTTCCCAAAATCTTGTTCACTGCGACGAAAATGTCTTCTTGCTCAGGTAAAACTCCTAGGTGTGGCATTTGAATTCTACATAGAAATTGTTTAGGTGGCTCTGGACAACACCTCAAGTATTTTTCATCTTTAAATTGTAAGCAAACGCTTTTTCCAAAACTAATTTCTCCGTTTTTTATTTTATCTAAAACTTTGGGTAATGGGTTGAAAACATCTTGCGTAGCATAAACTACCCTCACCGTTGACGGAAAGCTGTATTTCTTTATCAAATAATTTCCCAACTCTTGAACGCAAACCGTGTTAATGTTGTAGCAGAGGTCTGAAAATTGAGCTAGAGCATCTTGCTTTTGAGAATAGTTGATCATGTTGGAAAGTAAGTTATACCCAACCAACATGGCAAGTATAGCGATAACTATACCTCCAAAAACGTAAACCCACAATTCAGGCATAAATAGAAATTGATTTCGCTAACTTAAATTTCAGTCAATAAAAATAAAAAAGGGGGAGTCACCTCTCAAGCGTTATGGTTATCGTGGAAACGTTTATCTTACTCTTATCTTCAAGCTCTTTTTCTTCTGTTCCTATTTCTATGTTCTTTATCTTTGCATCTGTTATGAACCTCCTGGTAACTATCTGTGCAACGTCTACTGCTCTTGATATAGCTCTCCCCCTAGCTTTTATATGAACTTCTTTTTTACCAGAGTTGAATTGAGTTATCACCCCTAGCACGTAAGCCATAGAAGGTTTTTTACCAACGAATATCACGTTGTCTTGATTTCCTGCTTTTTCTGCCATTCAATCCACCTCCTTTATGTTCTGCTATCTGCTTTAATTATAAGAAATATGATTAGGAAGATTTATAAATGTTATTAAAATCGATTATCTTCTCCCCCACTTCTTGTAAAGATCTTCATAAGTTTTTCCTTTCTTCTTCATAAAGAAGAAGTAATAAGCTGCGAAGAGGAGTATGAGGATGAGCATAACTATCAAAACTATCAAAAAGTAATCCGGCCCTTCGGTTTCTTCTTCCATTTCTAAAGTTGTGGTTGTTTTCGCTGGAATTGTTGTTTCTGCTGTTGTGGTTGTTGTTTTCTCACGAGATGCTTCAACAACGATTGGTGTACATTCACTTTGAGTTTCTCCATCCGAACACAAAACTTTCAAATAATGAATATTTTCAACTTCAGGCTTCCACTTGAAGTATCCGTTCGAAAAAGTGAATTCATAGCTCGGGTTCATCGAACAAGGGGAATAAAAGATATCTACTATACCAGAATCGCAATCTGTTACAGTGCAATAACAATCTCCAACGAAACATTTCGAACAAACTATTTCAGCAGATGTTACACTCTGCAATAAAAAAAATACTGTTAAAACGATCAACAAAAATTTTTTCATCAACATGTCACACTTACCATTTCTCCAGGTTTTGACCAAGCTATCGGGTTCACAACATCAGAGCTCTTAAAAGCTTTCCAAGTTACTGAATAAGTTCCTCTTCCTATATCGGTGCAATCCAAAGATAAGCTCGCTGTTCCATCGCCTATCATAGCTGTATATTTTTTGTTGATAGTTTTTCCTTCTTTACTTAAGGTGAAAACTATTACCACATCTTCAGCAAGATTGTTGGAATAATCTAATTTTATTTTAATAGTATTATCCTGCTTTTCTGCTCTGAAGTTAAACGCTTGGAATTTTCTCGTTGGAATCGTTCCTCCTACAACAACTTGTTTTTCTTCATATGTTTGCGGGCTAATACATTGAACAGTAACTTCAACAACACCAGGCTTCTCTGAAATGAAGGACGTCTTGAATCTTGTCTTATTTATTTTTTCCTTCCATTTCAATAAAGTTGTTCCTAAAACTGCGCTAAACCATCCATCTTCACATCCGTTAACTCTACATTCGCAAGGCTCTCTAGTTCTACAATCTTCGTCACATTCCAAGAAAGGTTCTTTAACTTCTAAAATATGTTGAAAAGTTTGGGGTTGTGTATTTTTGAAGCAGATAGCAGTTATCAATATTTTTCCACTTGAATTCGGCTCAAAATCTATTTGGTATGGTGGAATTGGAGAATTCACCATAGAATCCAAAGGCTTGCCTTGTTGATTCTGTAAAATCCAAAAACCATTATCGCAAGTTGTTTTCAACTCACATTTACATTCTGACCTAGCATAACATTCTTCACATTCTATTTTCTTGGCAGAAGGACATGCATAGCAATACCATAAACCAAGTTTATCTTTATTCTCTTTGATCACACAATTTTCCCCAACTTGCGAAGGATGTGAACAAACATTACCACCTTCATCTCCACACCTGCTTGTTACGCTACCTGGATAACTACAGCCTGTAGGTTCTGTTGCGTTGTATTCGAAACAAAAACTTCTTAAATCAAAACAACAACTATTTGCTTTACATTTAACACAATGTTGTTGAGCACCATATCTAACGATTTCCAAATCACTCCTCTGTTCTGCTACACTCTTATCCAAGCAAAAACCTCTCTTATTCTCTTCTCTAACATCACCTTCATAACAATAAATTGAAGCTTTCTTCCATGTTCCAGAATTGTCACATGGGTCATCTTCTGGTATGGTGGTTGTTGTGGTAGATGTGGTAGGTTGGGTTGTTGTGGTAGATGTGGTAGGTTGGGTTGTTGTGGTTGTCGGAGGATTTCGACAAAAAGCGCAATATAATTGACCAAGCTTAGACATTTCTTCTTTTAAATCACACCCTTTAAGGGCTGATAATAAATCACACGTGTTTCCATTTTTGTCAGCACAAGTTGATGTTACAATTCCTCTGCGACCTATACAACCAGTTGGTGAGCTTGAAGAATAATCAAAACAAAAGCTTCTGAATTCATGGCAACAATCACTATTTTTACATTTAACACAATGTTCGTTTGAACCAGCTCTAACTAAATCAAACTTATCTTTGTTTTGCTCGTAAGTACTTTTATCTATACACACTCCTCTTACTTTTGATTCATCATTTGAACAATCTCCTCCTTCGCAACAATAAATTCCATATTTCTTCCATGTTCCAGAATTGTCACATGGGTCATCTTCTGGTATGGTGGTTGTTGTGGATGTTGTGGAGGTTGTTGTAGTGGTTTCTCGCACAGTAACTGTGCAAGATTTGTAATCATCTTGGTAAGTTGGGCTACAATAACTTTCTGATGAAGAAGAGTATCCGTAACATTTTACAGTGTAAGTGTAAGTTCCTGGAGTTGATGGTGCTGTCACTACGAAGCTATCTAGGTGCCATTGACAATCCGGATGATCCACACCATAATGACAACCTATCCTATTTCCACCTAACCATAAACTTCTGTGCTCGTATTTGTATGTTGGTCCTGTACCGTAGAACTCGAATTTTATGTTAAAATCTTCACCTGGGTTAACTGTAGACGGACATTGTAAGTTTCGAATTTCACACTTACGGCAATCCGGAATTGTTGTGGTTGAGGTGGTGGTTGAAGAAGTTGTGGTAGTTACAACATCAACACAATTACTAATGGAAACAGAAACAGTATAAGCTCCGCTTCCACCATATTTATGAACCAGAGCATAAGTTTCCCCTATGTGTTCGTTTTTTGAACAGCTATCTTGTCTTCCAGTTCCGGCTCTAGATATACAATCGTAGTTTGAAGTTGATGGACAAACCGAAGACCATTTCACGTATAGATCATAATCAGCATTGCCATCTGGGGTTACAGTCCATTTTATATCACATTTCTTTCCGGGTGGTGTTGAAACTTTGTAATATTGATCTGCCCCACACATATCGGTTTTTGTTCCAGAGGTACTTCCAAAATTGTAAGCAGAACTACAAGAATTATAGCTAGAACTATCACATGTTAACACAGGATTGCAATTACTATCACAATAACCACCTGGAATAGGATCACCAGGTTTTTTATCGTCACATTCCGATGGAGCACCACAAGCAGATTCACATACATACGTTCCATGATAACAAAGAATATTTCCTGAACAATCAACACAAATTTTTTCAGCATTTCCATACACATATCGCTTCATCCTACCTTCACATTTCACACACTCTTTTGTGCTTGCAGACCATCTGCCTTCATATTCTTTGTATGTACAATAACCTACAAAACAATCCTTGTGTATATAACATGGTTTTCCATTAAAATATGAATGAGAAATAGGTGGACACGCGTTTGCTTTTCCAGATGCATAAGTTTCACTACACTGAGTATACTGATAATTTCTATAACTTTCTACGGGTTTTTTATTAATAGTACATAAAGCAGCAGCATACCCAGGTCCAGACGGTACATAATAAAAATAAGAACAATCTGAGTTAGATATGTAAAAAAGTCTACAGTCTCCAAAGCCAGTGTTTGGAATAGTTATAAGTACTAATATTGTCAACAATGAGAAAATAGAAAATTTACACCAACTATCCATAATTAATTATTTAATTTTAAAAATTAAAACATTAATCAATGAGAATTAATCCGGAACTTGCCGTTTTTCCACCACAAACAAGAACTGCTGAGTAACTTCCTTTGTTAAGCGGACCAAAAATAACATCACCAATTGGCTTATCCTCATCTTCATAAACACTACCATCACTCAAGAAAATATGAATTTTTCCTAAAGGACAACCAACCCATTTGCATTCAATTTTTCTATCTCCACTAATACAGTAAAACAAGGGATATGGGGATATCCCACCTTTCAAGACTCCAATTTCTTGTGCTATATCACCATAACCAGCTTTCCACCACCACCAATCAGACGGCAAATTGCAACCCGGATCCAATCTATACCTTCTACATTCTTCATCACTTGGTTTTATCGGCTTATAGCCTTGATAAAATTTAACACCCCATCTTGCAGGGTTTCGGTCGCATGTGCCTGGAGTTATTTTGTTGACTATTATCTGTTTCGCTTCATCTTCAGATAAACCCAATTGGTTTACATAATACTCTTTCATGATCTCTAAACATGTTTTAGCATCGAGTACAAAACCACACTCACAAGAAGTTATATGAAAACAATAAAGGCCATCTTCGCAGTAAGGCACACCCGCTATCAAGCCGCCATGATTCCTCTCGTTTGTCCTGAAATTCCCATCTATGTCTATTGATATCTTTTGCTGGCAATAGTTAACTGCTGCACTCAACTCACAATTTTCACTTTGGTAAGAAGAGCACAAATTGTTACATTTACTTTTTTCTTTATCGTAATTGTAAGTTTTCCTGAAATCTTCTATGTTCGGTAAAGTTTCTCTTGTAACTGTCGTTGTAAAAAGCCTTATCACGACCAGCGTTACAACTATCAAGATGAACATGGCGAAAACTATTTCTAAAGCATTTATACCTTTCCTACCGATTTCACTTCTTACAAACCAAGACATCACTATTTTTAATTTCTCTTCTTTTTATATTAATACTTTCTCCAGACTCAAACTTATCACAACAAACGTAAACTGAATGTGTGTTGGTTTTTAAGAATTCACACTCTCTCAACAAAATCACATTCACCTTACCGTCAATTTCTCCCACTATTCTTTTAACATCTTCGAATTTTATGTCTTGGGTTAGCTGTGAATAAAAATCGTTGCACTGACCTGTTAAAAAACCATAGATCACAACTTTTAGATTTTCAAGATTTATTTTGCTGTTGTTGTATTTGGAACAAGCGTATTTGACTTCAGTTATCCATTTAGGTTTAAATATGAATTCAAGTTTTAAAAAGCCTGCTATAATAGCTACGGCCACGCAAATAACTACAACGCCAACCATCATCACAAAAACATAATCTAAAGCCAACCCTTTCATATCAACACTGTACGAAAACTTTCTTCATTAAGCTGTTGTAGATAAAGATCAAACTGGTAGCATCTTTTCTACACTCCATTTCACAGTATTCGGGTAAGTTGTAATTGTTTACAAAAAAGCTTCCGCTCACTATATAACAAAAACAATCTTTTCCATAATCTTTACTTCCAGTTTTCCTCCAGCATAGATCACAATATTTCTTTATCACTTTTTCTTCCAACCTATCTTCGCTTGCTTGAATCGTTTCACATTTTTCTTCTCCGCAACCAATCGACAAATATTCACAAAGTTTTAAGGAAGAAGATATCTCTTCTCTGAAATGTATTATCAAACTTATCACAACGATAACCACAACAACATACAAAAACATTTTAAACACATATTCCAAAGCCATTCCTTTCATTTCAAATCACCGTTATCAACTTGCTGGTTGAATTGTAAAAAATACCTATGGATTTTGGAGTTGTTATTTCCCCTGCCTCCCATTTCATTATTCCCTTGTAATCTTTTGGTAAATTTGATTTAACGCTATCTTCATCAACGATACCGTTTATCCTTTTTATAACAATCTCGTAGCAGTTCGTGTTCTGATCAACTCCTATCTTACCTGTGATCTCCCAGCAAGCCAAAACATGGCTGGCTATCTCAAAAGATATCCTTTCGGGATCTGAAGCTTCTATATAAAAAACTTTTTGGATTTGTGTAGATTTACAAAAACTTGGTGGGGATGATTTCATATATTCTGGTAAAGGTAAAAAACCAGCTATACCTTGAAATAGGGAGCAATAGAGTTCTTTCAAAGCTGCTGGTAGATTTGTTCCAACGAAGGATATGAGAACGACTATTGAAGCTATTGCTATCAGAAATAAAGCTATAGTGGAAATAGCGATTCCTTTCATAATTTTATTTATCCTTTCTTTCAAGAAATAGCTATTGAATTTCTACTAAAATCAAACTTATTTCTTTTCCGGTTGAATTGTACCTTATCTTAAGCTTTTGAATTGAATTGGCTTCTAAAGTGTTGAAATAAACTTTAACGTTTCTTCCTAAAAATTTCTCAATTTCATTTTTTTCTATTTTATCTGTTGGATTCACTTCGATCAAAAAACAATCGTCCGAATAAACATCTCCACCGAAATCGTGTTTTGACCAACAATATTCAACACATTTTGATAAATAACCTAGAATTGAAAATTTACTTCCGGTTATTTTTTCCCTACATTCTGGAAAAAGTTTGCTTGAAATTGAAATGTAAACAAGCATAGCTACTATAGGAATTAAAATGAACATGAGATAAGTCAACATCTTACCAACTTCCATTTTTCCACCTAAGTTTGAGCTATCGTTTTACCAAGGTTCAAGAAAACTATCAAAGCCAAAAAGTTAACGAGACCGTAGAGAACGATAGCAGTTATCAAATTTTGAGAAATTTCCCAATCCCTAGCTGTTTTATCGAATCCGTTCTCTATTCCACTCAACAACAAAGAGAATAAACTCACAGCTTCGACTGTGTAAATACCTATAGCAGCTTGAAGTGCTGTTAACGGCACTATGTTCTCAAAGCCGCCGACCAACAAGTCTATGAAAGACTTCGCTCCTTCACCTGGGAGCATAGTTATCCCTAACATCTTCTCTATTTCCGAAAGTTTTTCAGCTAATATCCTAAGCATATCCAATATGAACATGGCTAAAGCGCCAACTATTCCGGTTATCATGGGTATTATAAAACTAGCTTGCACTTTAAGTGCAGATCTTGTTTCGGCTAACAATTCCTTTATCCTAGCTTCTATCGTGTATATGCTTTCAAGATAGCTAGCTATAGTTTTTGAAACAGTGCCTAATAAAACAGAACTTTTTTCCGAAGCATCAGAAAGTATTTTCATTATCTCGTTTATCAAAACCGAAGGGTAAAATTTTATAACACCGTGCTCTTTATCGAAAAGAGCCCTCTTGAATGTTAATCCAAAATTCTTTATGTTGTAATAGAGTTTTTGAAAGAAAGAGTAGGTTGGTCTTTTTTGCATACCGAGTTTTTCATATTCTTCTATAGTTTTTTCGATTCCAACTTCTATAGGATAACCTTCAGAAAGGTAATTCCCTATGGAAAAAAGACCTAGTTTGAACTCTTCTTCTATATTCTTTATTTCATTCCTTATCTTAATCCTTTGAAAACTTCTCAAGTAAAAGTAAAGTATGACCATGACAGCAAAACCACCTGTTATCGAAAAAGTTGCCAATAAATTCCCTGGGGTCATCTTAGCCTCGTTCATGAGTATACATTTCCTTGGAGAGATTTGCATGGAGCAACCCAATCTCTGGTTGAGGTCTGGGGTTGGAAAGTTCAAGTTTATTATTAAATCAGCAAAATGTAATAAACCTGGTATCATCACCACGAAACCTATTAACAAGGATAAAATGAAAATTGGTATCCATAACCTAGTTCTTCCGATCTTAATCTCAAAATAATCCTCTGACGGAAGCTTCGGATGTTTACTTATGTCTGGAACCATGAAAGCTCCAGGCCTTTTATGCAATATCCTGTTTATCAAGAAGTAATTCATAAAAGGCAATATCACAACGTATCCGATTATCAATTGGGGCGTACTCACTTGTTGATGGAGGAAAATTGAAATCATTGGGAACATCACGAGTCCGATCACAGGCAACAACAACCCCATCATGTGTAAAATCATGAGTGGTGAAGTTATTTCTTCCACATAAGTTTTCATCTTTGCATGAGTCGATTCTAGTATGAAGTTCAAAGCTTTCCTCATTATATCTTCTCTTCCTTTTTCTGTTGGCTCTATGAGAACGCCGTATAACAAGCTTAAAGACCTGACAAAATCTTCGTTCCACCAAACCCATTTTTGCGTGTACTTCCCCAAAGCCTCTTCCACAGTTTTATATTTTCCGATTTGTAAGTCCCACATCGCTTTTTTTATGTCTTCTGTTATTGGACCTTTGGAATGTTGAACGGCAAAATTAACTGCACCTTCAAGACTTGGATTCAACTTTAGGTAAATAACCATGTAAAGTATTATCTTTATAGCTTCATCCCCTGCTTGAACTTTGTTCACTGTAGCCATGAAGGAAGGATAAGTAAAAATATACCATGCTAATCCTATCGGAATAAACAAGAAAAAAATAGTTGTTAAAAAATCAGTTGTGAATAGAAGGATTGGGGAAACTAGCAAAAAAGAAAGTAAGAGAACAAGTATCGTTGCTGAAATCACGCCGGTAGGTGAAACGTTTAACGAAGAGAAAAGTATTTGGAAATTTAGATTTTCTTCCATCGATTTCGAGGGCTTAACTTTAAGCTTCTCTGCAAACTTACAAAGCTTTTCGTACCAATTTGTTGGTTCTTTCAACCTTTGTTCTTGGAGCAAGAATTCCACATACTCTTTAGAAATACCTTTTCTTTCGAAACTCTTACTTCTCGAACCAAAAAATTTCATAATTTAATTTAGTTTTTCCCGAAATAAATCATCCCAACTCTTTCAAAGCTTCTTTTACAGCATCTTTGGCTGTTTGCAAGTAGCCTGCAGGTTTTTGTTGCAAAGCGTTCAGGGCTTCTGCTATCCTTGTGTAATAAGTTTGTGAAAAACCTGCTATGTGTCTAGCCGCTTCAAGATTATTTATAGCAGACCCTTCCCTGTTGTACTCAAGGTCATCTTGAGCTTGTCTCAAGAATTTTTTAGCTTCTTCCCTCCATTTCCTAGCCGAAGCTCTGTAGTATTCGCCAGTAACTATACCATAACCTCTAAACATTATCCCTAAAACGAAAACTGCGACGAAAACTGCGACAGACCAAGCGCCTACAAAACTGAATAAGACCCATACCATTTTCACGAACCAACCCATCGGAATTGTCATAAAAGTTATCACAAAAGCAAGAACAACGTTAACCCTCGGCATTCCCTCGAATATTTTAAGAGAAGATAGAAAAGCCCAAACTAGAGTGTAAATTGCCGTAAAAGGTAATATGAACAAATAGATTATCGCTGGTACATAACCCCAGTCTCTTGGTATTCCAATGTATCCTAAAACTTCTACAGCAGGATCTGGTAATTTATAGTACCTAAAGCTTTCTGGAACTTCCAAGTATTGGGGATATGGTACAAACTGTGGTAAAATGAACAACAAAACTATCAGGATTATGAATATTATAAGACCTGTTGGCATTCCTCCTTTCGGTCTTTTCAAAACACCACCAAGAGCTAGAAGGATTAAAACGAAGATTAAAATGAATATTAATCCCCAATAATCTTTTAGAGCAGATGTTATTTGTCCAAAAACATCCTGGCCTTGAGCCAAGTTAAAAATAAGTGCTGTTATTAACAGAACTGAAAAGGAGAAAATAACTTTTTCTTTCAAATTTCCTTCAAATTTCTCCATAATCTATATTTGAAAATGTAAATATAAATCCTATTTTTTGTAACGGTACAATAAAGCTACGGAAAAAATTAGCAATAGGGAGATGAAAGAATAAGCTATTATCAAGATTGCGTTCTCTAGGTAATAAGTGGAGGCGAACAGCACGTAAAAAGCTATTACTAGAGAAATTATCAAGTTCACGCTAGGATTAAAAATCTTAACTTTCCTTAAAAAACCATAAGAGACCAAAAAAGACAGTAGGAACAACAAGAATTGAATCACGAATTCCACATTTACACCTTAATTTTTTCGTAATCCCTATACCACTGATATTTCCCTAAATTTTCTCCCAATTTTTCTGCTAAAGGTTTGAGCTTTTCCACTTCATTCTTCATCTCCCCAAGTATCATGGCTTTTTTGGTTAAATCGGTTTCCCTTTTGAACTTTTCCCATATCTCTTCACAATTTTTAACACCTTCTTCAAATTTCTTCTTATCACCAGTTGCTTCTTCTTTATACTTACCAATTTTCTTAAAAGCTAAACCACCAACACCAAATACATACACAAGAACAAAAGCAGCGACTGCTAGAAAAGCTGCGAAGAAAGGGAGCCAATAGGCGAGACCTAAAGAGTAAAGGGAAAAAATGCCTAAAGCTGAAATCACAAGAGAGAGCATGGAATTAAGCTTATTAACATTTTCGCCTAGAATTTTAGATTTTGTGAGTAGAGCGTAAATCAAGATATAGAATAAGAGGAAGGGTAAAAAAATCGAGAAAATCAATTCTTGCAAAGTTAAGCCAAAAACTTCCATAAAATAGATTTGTAATTGTAAGGAATAAAATGCTCTGTCTTCGTTAATGAAAAGGCTTAAATAATTAACTGTTTTATTCTTACATGGGAAAATATGGCAAGGAAAAAAGCTAAGCGTTTACACCATAGGAGAAGAATGATATCTTACGAGGATGGAGATTTTTTAATTCCCTTAGAAGAAACCCCATATGAAGCTTACATTTTAATTAAAAGGAAGGGAGTTAGAGGGTTGCCCTACAAACAAATATATGCTCCAACCAGAATTCAAGATGTTTTTAAAGATTATGAAAAGAGATTAAAAAAAATTGAAAACGAAATTAGCAGAATTAGCGAGTACTTAAAGCGAAATGATATCGACGATCCGCCTGAAAAAGAGTCTAAACCTAAAACGATTTGGCAACATATAGATGAAAGGATAGATGAAAAGATTCAGAATGCTCTCAAAGATCTTGAAAAAAAATTGGATGAAAAGTTCAATTTGATCTTGGAAAAAATTAAAAAACAAGAAAAAACTACAGAGCCTCAAGTTTCTCCCCAAGTCCAAATGAAAACACAAGAACCGCAAGAAGATCTTAAGAAAATTGCATCAGAGTACGTTGTGAGTAAAGAATATATAGAGGATGATGAAGATTTTAAAGAATATATGTCAAAAACAAAGAAATTAATGGAAGATGTGGAGAACGGGAAAGTAGATATCAAAAAACTTTTGGAATATGTAAGGAGTGAAACTTCAGCTTGTGAAACTTACGAGATGAATCCTTATATGCCTATCATAATCGCAGCGGTCAAGAATTCTCTAGAACTTCAAAAAAAAGAATATGAGGCATACGAAGCCTTTTGTAATACATTATATACCTTATCAGAATATGGAGGATTTAAGACTTGTAAAGCATTTTACAAAATGATAACGGGAGATGAAGAAGAATAAGTACTTAAACTATTTACTTAAGTAAATTTAATAAATCATCTACACTCTTTCTACCACTTATAATCTCATCTATCGTTTGTTTCACTTGTGCTTGAAGAACCTCACCTAAATTTGAATATGCTTGATACTGCAGCGTTCCTTTACCACCTACTATGCTTTGTAATGATTGATATAATGGTGTCCCTCTATAGCCCTTTATCTTCTTAACATAATCGTAAAGTGCTTTTTTTGCGTTTTTTTCGATCTCGAGGGCTGTCTTCATGGCTTCTTGCATTTCTTTCCCATATTCCTCAATCCTGTACCATTTTTCTACTATATTCCTTAATGCCATAACGAAGAGGGCTGCCAAAAAAACACCCGCTAAGCCCCAGGCACCATACCCAAACATGTCGAGCAAGAAAAATCCAAAAAGTTGTCTCATAGCGAACATCGATATCACAAAAGTTAAAACTCCTTTCACCGTTCCCGCAACGTTACCGAAAATAGCTTCTAAGCCAATTCCTGTCATTATGCCGTAGAGGAAAGCAACGATGAAAGCGAATGGCAAGATTATATAGAATATCGCGAATATGGTCCATCCTAAATCTCCAGTTTCTTTCGGAAAATAGCCAGTAGTTACACAACTCCAAATCGAAACAGCGTCTATAATTTTTTCTGGTTGTTCTTTTTCACCGAATAAAGTTGTGCATTTTTCTAAAGTTAATTCTTGAGTAGGATGTCTTTGAAGAGCTACTTTCATCACGTTTATTTCCAAAATCAGGATTAAAACGAAAAGACAGAAATAAGCTATGTTTCTTAGAATCTTTCCCCAACCGTAAGGTAAAAGACCACTTATCGCTATGAATATTCCAGCTAGTATTAGTGTTACATAAACTAAAGGATAAGACAAGAAATCGAGTTGGATTCCAAACAATGTAGGAATTAGGAGGAATGTTGCATAAAAAGCCACGATAATTACCACGCCAAAAACAAAAACTTTCCAGTTCACCATAATAATTATTTGGAAAAACAACTTTAAAAATATGTACAATGAATACTTAAAATGGTCTATCCTTTTTCATTTCGATTCTATCGGAAAAATTAAATCCGTGCTAGATGATGAAATTAATGTTGAAGGTGTTTTTCGCCCATTAACTGCTAAACTCTACATAATAACAGATTTTGATTTAACTTTAACAAGAGAAGATGGTCGCACAGTTTTTGAAGAATTTTATTTCAATCAACTCCCCAGGGTAAACAAAAAAATAGAGGAGAATTTGAATGAAATCAAAAAATGTATATTTGAGATAGATACTTCACCTTCAAATTTTGAAAAATCGCACAAAAAACTCAACAAGATATTGAAAGAGAGCAAGTTGACAAAAAGTCAATTCCTCGAAGCTTGCGTTGAAACTGGAAGGAGTAAAAACATAAAAATAGTTCATTACGCTAGGGAAGCTTTTATCGAATTAGAAAAAATGGGTTGTGTTGTTGGTATTAACAGTGGTTCGCCAAAAACAGCGATCGAAGAAATTTGTAAAAGGAAGATCGGTGTTGATAATTCGAACATAGCTGGATCTGAATTTCTCTTCGATGAAAAAGGTTATTTTTCAACCTCGTCTTTAAACTTGGGTGAAAATAAGAAAAAAAGCATGAGTGAATATTTCCTTCCTGAAACTTATTGTGATCTTTCTTTCTTGACCAACTCTAAAAAACCTAATTTGATATACGTCACGGATGATTTATCACATTTTGAAGAACCTGTTGTTGCTAAAGTTGGGTCTAAACTCGGGGTTACACTCTTCGTCGGAAAAGATTTAGAAAAATATGGAAATTATGAGTACGTGATAAATGCTCCTGAGTTGAGAGAAGATTTCAGGAAAATAAAACCTTACTTGAATTTGTATAGAAGGGCTAAAATTTTTTCTTCATTGTATAAACCTGAAGAGAGTGAAAAAATGATAGAACTCGCTGAAGAAATAAAATCTTATGATTACGAAGATTTTAACTACATCTCATCAAAAATAGAAGATTTCCTATCACTGAACGTTCTTTTTCCGAAATCTGTAAGTAGGATAGAAGAGAAGATTTATGAACTGAGGAAAAAATCGGAAATCAATGCTTTAAGAAAAGAAGAATTGAGAGAAATTGTAGAGCTTATGGAGAGTTTTGATCCGCTATTTCACGTTAACGAAAAAAGAAAAGAAGAATTGAAGAAAATCATTTCATCAACCTCTCCATGATCTTCTTCCTTTTTTCTTCCATCTCTCTTTCCCTCCTCTCTATGTAATCTTCAATCTCTATCAAAGCAACTTCATAAAGTTTCTTAAACTCTTTACTATCTGATTTGTTTAGAGGTAAGTCTGGTGGTATGTATTCGTCAGCTTTCCTCGCTTCTATCAACTCCTTGTAAAAATTTTCATTCTCCAGACATGCTTCTTCTAATTCTCCCATCAATTTTTCTCTTTTCATCTGAACTTTTATGTAAGGTTCGAAATCACTTCCAACCAACTTCCTCAATTCATTCACATCTTCTTTTATCTCTGAAAAAATTTCTGGGAGGTTTAAAATGACTTTCAAACTGGGTTCTTCAGGTTTTAATATTTCAATGGATAAAGAGTCCAAACGTTCTTTTATCTTGTAATTCGCTGTAATTTCATTCCTTTCTTCTTCACTTCTTAAGCCCAAGTAATCCAGGTCTTTTTCGTTAAAAGCTATGTAAAAATTCCAAGGATCTTCTAAAAACATCAAAGGTAAATAAATTTCCACACCTTCAAAACCCATCAACTTTGGCCCATGAGACACGACAACATCGATTTTCTTGTAGAGGTGATCATCTTCTAGAAGATAATCACCTTTCAAGCTATCACAAAAATAAACGATGAAAGGGTGTATACCTACCATTTTATCCTTAACTTCTCCCACCAATATAAATTTTCTTCCACTTTTCTCGAAAATTTTCTTGATAGGCCATTTCAATTTTTCCACAATCTCATCATACCCTACGTTTGGAAAAATACTCTCAACTCCCAACTCTCTTAAGATCAGGGCTTCACCAAGCTGTTGAAGGTAAGTTTTAATCCCTTCAACACTTTTAGGTGCGTTTCTCATGCTTGAAAGTTTTTGTATAGCATCTTCTGGCTTTTCGTAGTTATCAGCTATTATTTCAAGTATTTCGCAAACTTCTTCCAAACTTTCTGACCCCATAATTAAGAGTTAAAATTTAAAACATAAATCTAACCGTTTAGAAATATCTTATATGAGGATTTTTTTCATTTTGCTACTGTTGATAATTTTTATGTCAGGCTGCATTCAAAGCGGGGAGAAAAAAATTTCTGAAGTTGGTTTGAGTGCAACTTTAACATCTGCTAAGAAAGTTCCAGCTACAATGCCAACAACTTTCATTTTAACTATGAAGAACTTGGCTTCTGAAGATGCTGAAAATATAAAAGTTCACTTGACAAATTTAACCAACTGGCAAGTCGAAAAAGAATTACAAGAACTTAAAGTTCTTAGGCCAAACGACTTGTACAAATTTTCTTGGGTTGCTTATTCACCATCACAAAACAAAACTTTCACACCAGTTGCTAACATTTTTTATTTCATGAGCACGAAAGCAAATTTGAAGTTGAGGGTTTACGATAACGATTATTTAAACACACTTAAACCTGAAGAAAGTAAAAAAATAAAAGAAAAATCGGCCGTAATCTATTTCAATTCAAGCAAAAACGCTCCTGTGAAGCTGAACGTTAACGTTCAGCAACCTTTCATCTTAACTAAATACATTGAAACATTTCCTTTCGTCTTGGAGATAGAGAATGTAGGATCGGGAGAAGTTTACACTGATTTCAGCAATTACCCGCCTTTTGAAAGGGATAAAGGATATTTAAGATTCGAATTCGCAACAACCTCAACTTTAAATTGCGATTTCCGTGATGGTGAATTGATAAAAATTTCTAACAAAAACAAGAGTATTGTTTGTAGATTAATAGTAAATAAAGACGATATCCAGAATTATACCGACTTCCAAGTTAATTTCTTATTGAGTTATACTTACTTGGATAAAGTTAAAGGTAAAATTGAAGTTATTTAGCAAAGGATGAAATTTAACTATTTCTGAAACAAAAAATTATTTAAATGGTCAAGGAATTGATGAATAAGATTTCATCCTTGGTAAAAGAAAAAATTGACAGCCTGTTGAGTAAAGTAAAGATAGTTGAGGAAAAAATAAAACTCGAAAGTTTGTTGAGTAAAGTAAAAAGAGTAGACGAAAAAATAGAGAAAAAAGTGGAAACGGGCAAGGGTTTATTGTTCAAACTTTTCTTCGCCTTCATAGCCACTTTCTTAATATTTTTTCCTTTTGTAATCCAACAAATAGCCACAACCTACTTGATCCTCTTCATAATAATACTTGTAATTTTGATAATCATCATAGTATTTGCCAAAGTTTTTCCTGGTACAGATGTGATCGTAAACATCGTATTCTGCATAATTTTTTTTGCAATATTGTTAATACTGTCTTCATCTTTAAACTGTGGTTCTCAAGCATGTTTTTGGATAATTTCGGCTAGATTCGGAACCCTTGGTGCGGTTGCAACTTTTTTCATAGTCCTTACTTTCTACTTAACCTTAATACCTATGATAAAAGATTGGAAGATTTACATAGTTGTCATTACAGTAATAACATCAATATTAATGTTCATCTTGATACCATTGTTAAGCCCAGCAAATTATTACAAGTTCTGCAAGCAAATTCCGTTCATGTACGGAACATCAATCTGTAAACCAAGGGAAGTAAAGGTTGATCCTATAAAAACAGTGAAGATACCAGTTGCTGGTGGCATAACAGTAAGGATAGAAACACCTTCAACACTTTACGGAGGAAACCCATACGAATTTACTTTCGTGATCACAAATTTGTATGACAGGGATATAAATTTCTTAATAAAACCTTCCATTGTAAGCTATTACGGTTCTAACATAGAATTCATTCAACCTTTCAACCAAAAAATCTCTTCTCTTAAACCAAGAGAGTTTTACCAAGATGTTGTTTTCCTCAATCCAAATGAAATGTATACTGGAAAAGGAACTTGTCCGTACACTACTGATCAAATATCCATTGCTACTGGTTTGCCTGAAGATAAAGTACCTTGTTCTCGAGGAAAACCTTGTGAAAATCCAAAAGCAAGTTGCACGAAATTAGATGTTTTCCAGTGTGCATGTGTTGATTGGAACTTGGCCACTTGTTCACGAAATCCCTTGAAAGTGAAAATGAATATTAAACATACAGGATTCTTTTTGGGTAATTCAAGCTTGTACTACTCAGAAAAAATCGTTAATCCTGTACGTGCAACCGAGCTGATACAAGGCCCTTTAAGGGTAATAATAGAGTTCATCCCAAATCCATATGTAGCAACAATTCATGGATACAGGGAAGATGTTTCTATGTTCGTCACTTTTCAGAATTTTGGTGGTGAAATACGCTTAAATAATTTTAAAGTCTTGCCACAAAAAACAGTTATTCATACGATAGACAAAGAAAAAGAAATCGAGCTATTAGAAGAAGTTGGAACTGAAGTGATTAGTTGCAGAAGTTTGGAAGAAATTTTACCAGGAACTCTTAAATCTGGATCTGAAATTGGTGGAAAATTGTGTACACTTAAACCACCTTTCGTTAAAACAACGTTGATAGATTTGAGAAATAAAGAAGTTATTGAAGTTAACAACGTTACTTATTCTTTCATAAATAATTACTGCTACAAAGTTAAACCTAACATAACTGAGCGAGGATATGTTTTTTGGAGTACGAATTGGGATAAAATTTATGAGACTGTTTCTGAAAGTGGACTTTGTGAACTTTTGAAAAAGGAAAACGTGAAAGAAAGAGAAATAGTTAAAGAATCTCTTTCATACGTTCATGTTTTACTGGAACTTGAGTATGAAAGGGAAATAGATTTTTACTCTGGGGAAATCGTACCTTACACAAGAACTGAAGAATGTATGAAAGTTGAAGAAATTCAATAAAGAGTTGCACAAAAAGCATCACACTGGTTTTGTGGATCCTCTAGACAATTCTCTAAATATGTTTTTTGTATGTCAGAGTAGAATTTTAAGCATTTTCTGAAAAACTTTATGTTATCTCCCTCCAATTCTCTTCCATCCCACTTGATTGTACCTTCACATGCTTTGATCAAATTTGTCCTACAAGTTGATTCATCTACAGGAGATAGAAAAGGAATCCATCCTTTTACCCACATGATGTATATAGCAACTATCACAGCTATTACTGCCAAAATTATCCCAATTATTTCTGCTGTTGTCAATCCCTTCATATTTTAAATTTTGTTTCCATTACTTAAATATTTTCTACAAAAAAACCATTCCTTAAAATTATCGTCACGTTGGGATTATCTAGAATTGTGAAAGAAAAGTCGTTAGAAGAATATTCGTACTTCATACTACTTGGAGAAGAAAATTGGAGTACGAGTTCGTTTCCGTTTGGAATTATCTTTATTTTACCCATAGATATTTTCACACCAGCTTTTTCTTCCAATTCTTCCATGTATTCGTTGAAGATAATCGAAATGTTCTTTTCAAATCCTTCCAAATCTTGTACTTGAGAAAATGAAGAATATCCACTTCTCTTCAAAGCTTCTTCGAAAGAATAATAAAGTGAGTAAGGTAATCCTCTTTTAACAGATTCCATTTTGTTAACGGCTTTAATTATCTCTAGTTCTTTAGCCGTTTGTTTAAGAGTTATTTGTTTTCCTATGAAAACGTTCAAGAAAAATCCCTCTAACAAGATCAATATAGCTACAGCAACTAATGCTATCTCTATAACACCCTTCATTCATACACCAGTATTAACTCTTCCACGAGCTCACGTTCATTGTAGGGTTTAAATATGTATATTTCACCCACGTTCTTCTTTGGATTGCAGTTCGAATTCAAAATCACTTCTTTCTCTGTTACGATCTTAAAACATCTTGACATGGATAAAGTTTCTATCACATGATATACTTTATCCTTCATATCATCATTAAAACCATTCGAATCTCTTTCCGAAAAAACTTGATACATCGAATAGCTTTCATTGTATTTGGATGATACTAAAGTTAACAAGATCAATTGTGAATCTTGATATTCATATTCTTGTTTCAAATTTATGTTCAAATGATATTTCAAAACTAAAATTGGTAATGTTAAAGAAATAAAAATAGTAGAAGTTGCCATAACACCAAGGATTGCGATTGTTATGGGTAAAATACCTTTCATAAAAACTCACCGATTGCTACCGAAATTCTACCTAGATGTAATTCACCGTTTGGATACTTTATCATCACAGGTAAACCTTGGGAAGAAATTTTCGAAGTTGTGAATATAGCTTTCACGTTTGCTGGCATGGTATTTTGAACACAATTCTTTACGTCCCACGGTTGCCATAAACCGAGAACTATTCCACCAACTGCCCATCTGAATATTGAACCAACATCGAGCTTAACGTGCTCCGACAAACACTTCAAAAACTTGTTTATTGAAGTACCTTCCAAAGAAATTGGACCAGAAAGTAGAGTTGCCCAACCTTTACAATTTCCTGAACTATCACATTCTTCCAAATCCAAAACTCTAACTAGTATTATCGAATTTGGATAACCTATCCCTATATTTTTAGTTTTCAATTCTTGAGAGAGAAAAATGTACTCTCGTGAAAAAATATTTTCAAGTTTTTCGGAATCAAGAATACCTCTCATGATTTTGCCATCTTTTTCGTAAGCTATTTTTTCCGAAGATATTAAAAGGTTGGCCAGATTTATCGCGCGTCTTTCTAAAGTATTTTCTTCTATCGCAACATGGACTTCGAGTATTCTAGAAATAAAAATCCAGTAGATAAGAGCTATTAAACCAACTGCAAACAAAGCACCGAGTATTAAATTTAAAGTTATCACCAAACCCTTATTCTTTTTTTCCGTAAAAAACATAGTTCGAAACACCTTCAAATCTTTTTTCTATGAAAAAATGATTAACATTCCTTTGTTCTTGCTCTATCAGTTCTACTGCGAACGGTTGTGAACTACTTGCCTTTTCCATGTATTCCACTTTAAATTCAGGTTTAATCATTATATTCCTTTCTTTTATACTAAAAGAGTACGTCACATCTCTTGAAGGAAAGAATTCTATTTTAATTTCGTTTGGTGCTGAACCCGAAATCGTGATAAAACCAGAAAGTTGTCTAGCAACACTCTCGGCAGATGTTTTACCAAACAATTCTATCATTTCCGATAAAAATTTTGGAAATATTATTGTAAAAAAAACTATCACAGTTAATATCAACAACATTATCCCTATTATATCTGAAGTTACAACACCCTTCATCCGACCATCTTTTTACATTCTTCGACACTTGGTTTAACTATCTCAAATTTTTCACAACCGCTTTTCGGTTCAATTTCTTCCCAATTTGGATTTTCTCCCTGTATTAGGGACGAGCAATAACTCCTTTGTTTTATCTTACATCTAAACTCGTTAGCTTCATTTTTTTGAATTTCAAACCATTTCCAAAAAATAACAAGGCCTGCAAGCAACATTATCCCTATAACAACTAAAACAAAAATTGCAGTGCTGCTAACCCCCGAGCGCTGCATATTTTTCTTCACCTAAGAAAAGTGTAAATACGCTGTTTACTGCCCCGAATTCATGAAACATCGTAACTATTTTTACAGTCTTATCTTTCCACAAATTTAACTCTTTTAAAGAATCGTGGGTTGCTATTATATTCGTTCCTGCTGCTACACAATCTTCTTTCGTACCAGTAGATTGAATAACATCTCTATCAATGATAACCCAATTCTCACTTATAGTGCCTCCTGTTATAAGCGTCCATGCATTTTGAATACCTGACCAAATACCACCACCAAAGATGAAACCTAGGATCGATAAAATATCGGGACCTGATGTATGTGTTGGTATAATACATCTAACATCGCTAATTTTTTGACTCCCCAATTGAAGATGTGATTTCTCAATCTTTTCTTTATCTTTTGTTTTGAATATTACCGGATACTTTGGATTACAAATCCTCCTAGAGAGTTCTGGTGCACCAAACCCAAACCATGTTTTCACGTATGCATCATCTGGAAGATCTCCACCCAAACCATAAGGCTCCCCTGTACAAAAATCTTGACATGTACAAAACTCACATTCATCCTTATCTTTCCAACTCAATTCTTGTACTTTCATACTCATGCATCCTTCAACACATCTGTAAATAGAACACAAAATTGCTTTTTCAGCATTACTCAATTTAACTATACCAAGCGCAAGCTGTAATTGAAGCAAAAGATTTGGGAAAATTTTAAAAATAACGAAAACTGCTAGTATGAAGAAGATGACCGCAAGTATTAAAAAAACCGTACGCTCCATCGTAGATGCTTTCATAATAATACTTTTGATTTCAATTTAAATTAACACATACCGATGCTCTTGCAAATATTATCTTTTATACCTTTCAACGATTTTGAAACAAAATCACCAAAAGCAGGAATTAATTTCATTATGATGATTGTGATTATAGCTATAGCTATAACCAATATAACCAAGTTTATTATCGTCATCTCCAAACCTTTCATCCAGGACCTCCCAAAAATAGTCTTTCTAATATTTTTTTCCCAACTAAATAAAATAAAGCTATGGCAAGCAATACCAACAAGATGAAAACCAGGGATAAAAGAGTCCTCGATCCTTTCTTCTTCATATCAATCCTCCTTCTAACTTCAGGAAACTAGAAACCCCGAAATATAAGGATAAAACTGTTAAAGAATAAACTAGGATAGCTATCAACATTATTTTCCCCATATCTCTAGTTTTATTCACTTCATCTTCACCATAGTTCAATTCACCCAAGAAGTAAGAAATCAAAATAACCATTTCTACCATATAAATTCCTACCATGATTTGAAAATAATGGAAAGGCATTTGTTTTCCTATGTTTGGTAAAAAACTGAGCGAGGATGCTGTTACATCACCGATCGTACCACCACCTAAGAATTTTGCTATTTCTTCCAAATTTCCACCGAAGAATGAAAAGATATAAATAACCACGGCCATCAAACCAACAACTATACCTGCAGACAAAGGAGCGAAAACCCAAGCTTGAATCTGCATATCAGAAGTTGTTTCAGATAATATTTCACTCGTGGCTTTATCAACCTCATCTGCATCTTTAAGAAATTCGGACATAGTTTTCAGAGCCATCGATAAAAAGATCATACCTTTCTTTGAAATATCGACCAACAACCTGAGAGAAGAAAAAATTATCCTGGAAGGATAAAATTTATAAACTCCGACTTTTTCGTCCATGATAGCCGATTCAAAAGACATGCCCAAAGATTTAACCCTGGATAAAATTTCCTGGAACAACTTCTTTATTTCTAAAGTCTTAATCCTTGGTAATAAATCTTCTATGTTCTTTTCTATAGGTTTGCTACTAGTCGAGATTACACTCAATTGAAAAAGGGCTACAGGCAATTCGCTTTCAATCTTCAAGATCTCTTCATTCTTCTTCAAGCTTCTTGAAATCGATAAAAAAGAATAAACTATAACTGAAAGTGAAATCATGAGAACTGTGAAGTAAGAATATAAAAATTGTTCTAAGGAGAAAATTTCTTTGGAAGGAATCAAACGGCAGATGAAATAAAAGGATGACAAAGCTATTGGAATTGCTAGGATTATCGCATATTTTTTCATCTCCTTGAATTCTTCAAAATTTTCAAGTTGAACTTGATGGTATGAGTATGGTTTCATGTGTATGTGCTGTTTAAGGAATATGTAAACCATTGAAGGAAAGAGTATCGTGTAGGAGAAAACCAACAATTCAGGCTTAGCTATTTCTGGTATGAAGATTATCAACATGGGGAAAAATATCAATCCCAACATCGGTAACAATATACCAAAAGCGTTGAGTATTTTCAAAGGACTTCGCATTTCTATTGCATATTTTTTCATCCTAGATTTCGTACCTTCTATCATCAATTCAACTGCTTGCTTCAAAGTATTCTCCATTCTATCAAAAGGCTGTACCACACAACTTTTGAGAAGTGATAAAGCATCTACAAACTCTTCGCTTTCGCTTTTCCACTTTTCTATCAACTCATCTATTCCTTGAACTACAGATATCAAACGCCCTGTTTCCATATCCCAGAGAATTTTCTTTAGATCCAATCCAAGCGGTCCTGACAAGTTGGAAGCAGCGAAAGCCACAGCAGCTTCTAAGCTTGCATTTGTTTTCATTGAAATAGACATGTAAACTACAGCCAAAGTCATCTCTGACGCTGCTTTAGCTCTGAAGTGTTTTGTAAGGAATCGTGTGTAGGAAAAAAGATAATAAAAGATTATAGAATAGAGTATGAGCATTATAAACAAAAAAGATGTGGAGAAAATTTTGAATATGAGTAATAGAAGAGAAATCGAAAATACCAAGAAAAACGGAAATAGGATAGCAGTTGATATCACTCCATTTGGTGTTATTCTCAAGTGACAAAAATTTATTTCATCTATTAACTTTTTTTCCAGGTCTTTTGGTATAGGTACTTTAACTTTATCAAAAAAATTACAAAATTTTTCGTACCAAGAAAGTTTTCTGTAAACGTATTCACTTTCTAAAAATTTCTTGTAGGCTTCTATCATCTTATCCTCTCTTTAAACCAACTCAACCATTTCTCATATATCATTTTTGAATCCAAACTTCCGACTTCTTCTCTAACTTCTTCCGAAATCATGTGGAACATTTCATTACTTTCAACAACCATAGGAGCTTCTAGTATGTCATCTCTATTCAACTCCCTAGCGAAATCAACCATTGTCTGCTTTATTTTAGCTCTTAGCAAAATGTTATCCCAAACAGCATCCCAATTTCCCCTCCATTCCCTCACCCTCTTAGCGATTTCGTTCAAAACAAAACTTTCCCCGTTTATCAGAACATCCGTTGGCTTCAACTTATCTTCTTTAGCAGAATATTCCATAAGTGTAACAAAACCTCCCTCATCTAGTGGGTCTTCTTTCCAATGTTTTCTCACTTCTGTCAATTCCACAACTCTCCTGAATCTTCTCAACCCATCAGGAGTTTTTAGTAAGTTACATATCGTTATCACGTCTAAAGCTTTAAAGCTTGTTGGAGGTACTTTCAAATCGTTAACAACTCTGTCGAAAACACCATAAGCAGATTCACCATGAATAGTGCCCGCAACTAAATTAGCTAGGGCTCCTATCCTCATCGCTTCGAACAAAGCTAAAGCCTCAACGCTTCTCACTTCTCCTATTATTAGAACAGAATCACCAAGCCTTAGAGCAGTTCTCAAAGCTTCTTCAGCTGGCAATTCTGCCTCAACCCTAGTTATCACCGATCTCGATTTTAACCTTTCTATGTTGTAGCCCAATTCCATAAGTTGGACTGCTGGAAGCTCTAGAGTGTCTTCAACAACACATATCCTGAACTTCTTCATAACTTCGAGCATTATAGATCCTAGCAAACTAGTTTTTCCAGATCCCCTTCCACCAGCTACTAACAAACTCCTTCCACCATCTATTATGAAACTCATCAAGCCTGCGTAAAGGGGGTCTATAAATCCTGTTTTTATGAAAAGTGGGAAAGTCCATGGTTTATCCCTATGCCTCCTGAAAGCGTAACCCAGGCCATAAGGAGATAAAGTTCTTGTTATAGCCGCAACCCTTGCCCTTCCTCCTGGGATTATAAGTTCTGTGTCTAGAACTGGATTGGCTTCGTCTAATGGTCTGCCCGAATAAAGCCTGAACCTCGTAGCCCAAGATTCTGCATCTTCTTTTGTTGGTAATAAGTTCGTTTCACATTCTTCAAATTCTGAATGATTAACGAATATCGGTGTTGAGCCTATTGGTGAATTGATGTAAACATCTTGAATTTTTTCATCAGCCAATAAAATCTCCAAAACACCGAAGCCTGCTGTATACCTTGCTAGTATTTGTGCCAGTTCTTCTATTTCTTGCGAAGAAAGCTCTATTCCCCTACTCCTTGCTATGTCTCTTATCAAATCCCTCCCTATGCTGAGGAATACTTCCCTTGCTTTTTCAGGTTCCGTGAATTCTTTTTCAGAAGGTCTGTGCTCCGCTAAATACCTTCTTGCAAGATCTAGTATAGCATATTTATCTTCACTCAAAGTGAACTCTGGTGGAATAACGTGGTAAAAATACCTTATTTTCCCGGGAATCTTGAATATCTCTACAGAAGTTTTACCTACGAAATATTTTTGAACAGAAACGCCTTCTTTAGGAGGTAGTATCATGTAACGCGTGAGCATGAAGTTTGGTCTTATCAGTGGACGAAAAATTTGTCTGTAGAAGCTCCTGTCCCCAGGTTTAAACTTTGAAAGCACTGGTTTGGCTAGTTGAATTAAAGTGCAATTGGATAATATTTTTTCCATAGGTAATAGAACGTTTTTTAAGTACTCTGAATGGCACTTCTTCGAAGTACCTTGTGCTCTTTCTTCCATTATCTTTTCTCTGTTTATGATCTTCTGCAAACTCCAATAAGCTCTAACAGGATCTTTTCTTAACAACTGCGTTACGATAAACTCCAACTCAGAAATCCTACTTGCAAATAAATTCTCGCATTCTCTGGGACCAAATTTACTTATAGATATCAATTTTTCTTCGTTTAATATTTTGAAGTAAGCATCGGCTATTTCCCTCAAAAGTTTTACTTGCTCGTAATCGTATTCTCTTTCCCTACTCTCTACTAAAACGATTCTTTCAGCTGCTTTTACTTCAAGTAAAACATCTATAACCACAGCCATACAAGCTTCTGAATCTTCTATGCTCGGTTCTATAGCCCAGTTCATCGCGTTTATTCTAACAGTATTATCAACAACCTCGTAATCAACCATACAATTAATTTATCTATTCTGTAAAACAAATGTTTATTGATAGATGTGCCTGCAAAAGAACATGAACCGATCTTAACTACAGAAGTTATAAGAAGGATGAATGAATACAGTGGAAGGTTGAAAAATGTTGAAATGAGGTTGGACAGGTTGGAGAGTAGGATTACTAGTATAGAAGAAACTGTTTTAGTTCAACTCAACAACTTGAAAATCGGGTTGGAAAAATTAACCCAAAGATTATCTTCATTTTCAGAAAAGTTAGCGAGTATTGAAAATGAAATAGTTAGGATAAACAAAGAATTGGGGAAAACTGCTTTGAAGAGCGATATTAAGAAGATAGAAACTTTCATAGATTTGGTGAATCCGGTTACTTCCAAGTTCGTGACAAGAGAAGAATTGGAAAGGGTTTTAGAAGAAAGGTTGGAAAAGAAATCATAAATTTGTATTTAAAAACAGAATAATTATAAAGAGAGTATGCCTTTACCATTCTTACAACAAAAGCCTGAAAGCGTTAAAAAAGTTCCTATAGATAGAGTTAAAGAGCTTTCTTCTAGAGGGTTTTCAGAAGTTGAAATAATAGATATATTGAGGAAAGAAGGTTATTCCCCTGAAGAAATAGATTCTGCTTTAACAGAAGCTCTGAAATTCGGGGTTAGCGGTATTTCTCCACCTTCCGAAGGTCCGGTTAATTTACCAAAACTTGAAGAATTAGAACCAAAACAAGCAGTTGCTGAAGTTCCAGAAACTTCTATTCCAGAAGAATATTATTACACATCACAGCCTTACCAACAACCTTACCCAACTGAAGATTACATAGATCTCATAATCAGGGAGAGGACAGCTGAGTTAGACGATAAATTGAGAGAATTCACTTTAAAATATTCTGAACTCGAGAAGAGATTTTCTGAACTAAAGCAACAATTAGAAGAATTGATAAAGAGTAGGAGCACTAGCGAACAACTTATCTTGGCAAGGCTTGATGAATTCAAATCACTTTTGAGTGAGCTAGAAATAAGGGTAGCTGGTATGGAAAAAGCTTTTAAAGATGCACTACCAGCGCTTATAGAAAGTGTGAGGGCTTTGAGCGATGTAGTACAAAGGATGAAAAAGCTTGCTTAACAAACTTAAATTTTTCAGAAATAAAATAAAATTGAGGAAAATGGGTAAAATAATCGGGATCTCGCTCGCTTTAATATTATTAACATGTCTCCCTTCCTTATCTTCAGCACAAAATCCATTCCTAGAAATGGTGGAAAAATTCAGGTTGATAGGTGTTTTTGATATGTTTTTATTCTTATTCTTCTTTTTGGTCTTTTACGCACTTCTAGCAAAATCGAAGATCTTGGGGGGTAGTGTAGGGTTGAATGGAGTTGTGGCTGTCATAGCGGCTTTTTTCTTAACACTTTATTCAACGTTCACGGGATTCAGTTTGATAGAACCTTTATCCAGATTTTTCACTCAAGTTGGTGTTATAGGCTTAATGTTCATCGTAGGCCTTGTAGTGGCAAGTATCTTCTACCCAGACCTTCCTAGAGTGTTGGCTGAACACATAAAAGGGACTACTCTACTCTACATAATGATACCGATAGCACTTGCCCTTTTAATAACTTCCAGGTCTATCTGGGTTCTATGGGCAGGATACAAAGCAACTCCTGGTATGAGTAGTGATATCATGATACTCGTGGTGGGTTTGATAATATTCGTAGTTGTTTTACTAATAGCTGCATTAATAGGTGGTAGGAAGTGAACCCATTCGAATTTTTAATACTAAAGCTACAACAACTCGGTTTCTTCACTTTCTTACTCCCATTCATACTCATGTCTGCTGTTCTCTACGGGCTACTCAGGAAATCACAAATATTCGGACCACCTGAAAAGAATGTGGCTGTTAATGCAGTTGTTGCTATAGTAGCGAGCTTCATGGTATTATCAGCACCTATAATAGCTGGGATAAACATAGAACAACAACTCGCTAAATTCTTCTTACAAAGTATGGTAGCGAGTGTTGTTGTAATGATATCTGTCCTCATAGCAGGTATGTTTTTCGGTCCAGACCTTCCTGGTAAGATCCAAGAAAAATTGGGAGCAAGGTATTTAGGAGCGTTGTTAGTTGGTGGTATCATAATAGGTATAACTCTCCTAGTAACAAGTGGTCTCACGAGTATATTCTTTCCAGAAGGTTTTGTTGAAATACCAGAAGATGTTGTGATATCCGTAGCCACGATAGCTGTGCTGCTATTAGTTATAGCTGGGATAGTAATCTTCGTCAGTCGTGAAGAGAAGAAGAAATAACTTTCAAGAATTCTCTTTCCGTGAAATGGAGTAAGCCAGGGATTATCAGAACCGCTGGTTTTTTCACTTCCTCCTTCAATAAATCACGAACTTCTTCGTAAAATATCCTCGATTCTTCGCTTCCTATCCTAGATGCAACTATTATTCTCTCGTTCAAGTCTATCACGTTTTCTCTTCTCGATTCTTCTATTTTGATTAAAATTTCAAGAGCTTCTCTAACATCCATTATTTTATTTCCATCAGCCTCTATATCAAGAAGACAAAGGGTGTGTAGCCCTCTAGCTTTATTCATCTTTATTACATCGTAAACTGATTCCGGAAGCTTACCTTTAGTTTTCTCCAGGAAAGGTATCGTGACGCATGGGCCAAACTTGTAGATGTGAAGGCCTGTTTCGGCAACAGCAGAAAATATGGAAGAATTGTGAATGATTTTGGTTTTTATGTTCCTTTTCTTGGCTTCTAAGATCAGAGCCGAATGTGTTGTTGCTACCAACGGGTCTCCCCCAACTAGAATCACAACATTTTTTCCTTCAGCTTCCTCCAATATTTTTTCCGAATTTTCTTCCAAATCTTTCCTTTTCAAAACTTTAACTTCCTTATTCACGAGCTCTTCCAATTTTTTAACATCCCCAAACCAAAATGTTGTGTAAATTTCTAAGTAAACCTTATCTGCCTTATTCACCTCTTCCAATCCTCTCAAACTCAAATCTTTCTCGTCGCAAAGCCCTAAACCAACTAAAGTAAGCATAATTCAATAATTTTCTGAAAAATATTTATGAAGATTTTGTGTGCTGGGAAATCTGTTAAAGGTGAAGATCATGAATGTAATGAAGATAGCCTACTCGTAGAGCCGAAGTTAAGAATTTTCGCTGTTGCTGATGGTGTTAGCATACCTGAAGGTGGAAAAGAAGCTAGTGAGAAGGTTTTGAAATATTTGAAAGAATTTTTCAAAGGAAATTTGAAAGAAGCTATAGAAAAAGTTAATCAAGTTTTTATAGAAGAGAAGATCAAGAAAATTTCTAAAGGTTTTACAACGATCTCAGCGGTTCATTTTAAAAGAGATTCGGTCGAAATTTGTAACGTTGGTGATAGCATCGTTTTTTTGGTCAGGGATGGGAAAATAGAAACGCTATCCTTAATCGACAAATTACCAGGGACTAGCATTTTAACACAAGCGATTGGAGAAAGGTTAGTGAAGGTTCATGAATCTAAGAAGAAGTTGAAATCTGGTGATTTAATAATTTTAACAACAGATGGTATAACTGATGTTTTGAACGAATTGGAAATTCTGGAGGAAGTTAAAAGAGAGGATGATGTTGAAAAAATAGTTGAAAATTTGATAAAAAAAGCTGAAAGAAAGATAAGTGCTTACAACGACGATAAAACTTTGATAGTTGTAAAGGTGGTTGATTGGCGATCGAAATCATAGGTAATAAGGAGAAAGCTGTAGCGATAATTGAAGTTCGTGAAGATGAAGATGAAAAGAAGCTGGTAGAGGAGATATTGAGAAAACATAAGAATGTGAAATGTGTGTTGAAGAAAATATCTGAAAGAAAAGGTGATTTGAGGCTCAGGGAGTATGAATTGATAGCTGGTGACGACACTGAAGTTGTGCACAAAGAGTATGGATACTTGTTAAAACTTGATCCTAGAAAAGTGTATTTTTCACCGAGGGAAGCCGAAGAGAGGCAGAGGATAGCAAAACAAGTTTTTCCGGGAGAAAAAATTTTAGTGATGTTTTCTGGCGTGGCTCCTTACGCCATAGCTATAGCTAAAAAACAAACTCAAGTTGAAAAAATTTACTGCGTGGAAAAAAATGAAAAAGCACATGAATATGCCAAGGAAAACGTGAGGATAAACAAGCTTTCTGATAAAATAGTTTTAATACATGGAAATGTTGAGGAAGAAGTGGAGAAATTAAGAATTAAATTTGATAGGATAGTCATGCCTTTACCCTTTGGTGGAAAGAATTTCTTGGATATAGCTTTCAATTGTATTAAAAATGGTGGAAAAATACATTTTTACTCGATAGTAGAAGATGAAAATTATTCCAAAATCTTGGAAGAAATAACTAAAATTGCAAGAAATTTTGGTAAAGAAGTGAAAATATTGAATTTGAGAAAAGTTTCAGCTTATGCACCTAGAAAGTGGAAAGTTTGCGTTGATTTAGAAGTGAAATAAAATGCGGGGATCGCCTAGAGGTCGATGGCGCGAGGTTCAGAGCCTCGTGGCTTAGTGCCTTCGTGGGTTCGAATCCCACTCCCCGCATTTTCTCTACACATTTCCTCATTTTCCTGAAGCTAACAAAAGCTTAAAATTTTTGAATAGAATATTTTATATGTGGAAAAAAATTTTGAAAAAATTTTAATAGGTGGATTGTACGATTGTGAAGAAAATATAGATGATCCTGAAAATGTGTCTAGAACACTTAAAGAAGCTGCTAAATTGATGCAAGTCGAGCCTGTAGAAGAGTGTTATCATAAGTATGAACCGTATGGTCTTACTTACACTATCATCATAAAAGAATCTATAATAACTTTTTCTTCTTACCCAGAAAACAAAAGCGTATTGCTTTATTTATCGAGTTGTAACCCCGATTCAAACTTGAAAGAAGCTTTCGAATATGTAGCAAGAAAATTTAAGAGCCGTGAAACTAAAATATTCTTCAACCACTCTTTACCATTAAGAATAAAAGATGTTTGAAAATGTTTTTAGAATGAATAAATGTTATAACTTTAAATACTATTCTAACTAAATTTTAATCGTGTGAAGATGGGTGGGGGTTTTTGCCTACTCAAAAAACCTTAATTTATTCGAAGAAGTAGACGTAGAAATAATCAAAATTGAAAAATTTTCTTTTAATAACATCTCTTCTGTTGAGTTTATCTCTGATACTTTTAAAATGAGAAGATTTTGTCTGACAAATGAAAAATATTCAAATGAAAAAATATTTATAAGCTCGGGTGGCAGAACCAGGCTATGCAACCGCCTGCAGAGCGGTGGATGCGGGTTCGAATCCCGCCCCGAGCTCTCGTGAGAAAATGCTAAGAGTATTCAACACACTAACGAGAAAAAAAGAAGTTTTCAAACCAATGAAAGATAGAAAAGTGAAGATGTTCGTTTGTGGGCCAACGGTCTACGATTTCTCACACTTGGGACATGCTAAAACTTACATTCAGTTCGATGTCATAGCCAGGTACTTAAGGTACAAAGGTTTTGAAGTATTTTATCTTCAAAACATAACTGATTTGGACGATAAGATAATTGATAGGGCCAAGAAAGAAGGAACCGATCCACAAACTATAGCGAGGAAGTTTGAAAAAGAATATTATGAAGATATGAAAGCTTTGGGTATAACTTCTGTTAATAAATACGCCCGAGCAACAGAGTACATAAAAGAAATAATAAGTCAAGTTGAAAGATTGATTAAAAAAGGTTACGCTTATGAAATAGAAGACGGTATTTACTACGATATAAGTAAATTCAAAGAATATGGAAAGTTATCTGGAAGGACTGCCCTCGAAGCTGAGGATGCTGTCTCTAGGATAGATGAAAGCGTTAGCAAGAGGAATAAAGGAGATTTTTGTTTATGGAAGAAATCCAAGCCAGACGAACCAAAGTGGCCTTCTCCATGGTTTGAAGGAAGGCCTGGATGGCATATAGAAGATACAGCTATAACAGAAGCACATTTCGGTCCTCAATACGATATCCACGGTGGAGCTAGGGATTTGATATTTCCCCATCATGAGGCTGAAATAGCTCAAATGGAAGCAATTTCGGGGAAAAAGCCTTTCGTTAAATATTGGCTTCACACAGGTTTTCTAACAGTTAACGGAAAAAAAATGTCCAAGTCTCTTGGAAATTTCATAACGATAAGAGAGGCTTTGAAAAAATATGATGCCGAAACTATAAGATTGTTCTTTTTATCTTCCCACTACAGGAGTCCGATAGATTATAATGAAAAGAGTTTGGAACAAGCTAAGAAGAACGTGGAGAAATTTTACAACACGATTAAAAATCTGGAGGGGGCGAAAAAGAGGAGAAGTTTGAATAAAAGGGAGAGGATGTTTGAAAAGTTTTTGAAGAAAATTGAAAAAGAGTTTGAAGAATGTATGGATGACGATTTCAACACACCAAAAGCACTTCTCTGCCTCCACAAACTATCCAATAAAACCAATGAAATTTTGAACAAACAGAACGGAGAAATAGCCAAAACACTTGCGATAAAAATTGTGAATACTTTTAGAAAATTTGGACAAATTTTTGGTATACTTCAGAAAGAGGTAAGAATTGAGGAAATACCGGAAGAGGTTAAAAAGCTTGTTGAAGAAAGAGAACGATTGAGGAAGAGAGGGGAATTTGAAAAAGCCGATTTGTTAAGAGAAAAAATAAGAAGTTTGGGTTACATCGTAGAGGACACGAAAAAAGGCCCTGTATTGAAGAAGATCAACCCCTGAACTTTATGTTTACGAACTCTTTTCCCCTATCTACCATCTCTTCAATTCTTTTTTCTTCAAAAGGTGAAAAAATTTTTTTAGAAATGATATCGTTGAATTTCTTGAAATTTTGTAAATAGTAAACTTTTGCACCTTTCAAACTTTTGCAAATTTCAATCACGTCTTCAACCGAATGTAACTCTTTGACAAGGGTTGTTCTGAACTCGTAATCAATCCCGGAAGAGATCAGTATATCTATTGATTTTTTAACTTTCTCGAAAGTTTCCCTATTTAACTTTTGCACTATTTTTTTGTACGAGCTGAATTCTAACCTAGTCTTAACATCCATGGCCACGTAATCTACCAATTTCTCTTCGATCAAATCTGAAAGCATCTTCGGATTGCTCCCGTTAGTTTCGAGGCCAATTGAAAATCCCATCGATTTGATCTTTTGAATTAAAATGGGTAAATCTTCGTTCAAAGTTGGTTCTCCTCCCGTGAAAACAACAGCATCTATGAACTTTTTGTTTTCATTCAAGTAAGAGAGTATTCTATTTTCACCCATACCTTTAATTTTCTTAATCTCCTCTGGTAAAACGAGTTGAGGTACGTAACAGAATTGACATCTGAAATTGCATCCAGCCAAGAAAATTATAGAAGAAATTTTTCCTGGATAATCTATCAAGCTTGTTTTCTGAAATCCTGCTATCAACATTCTATCATTTTTTAAAAACTTTATCAAAAGTTTTTCTCTGCTTGAATTCTTCTTGCTTACCTTCATTCCATTGATCAACAGGTCTTAAATAACCAACAACTCTGGAGTAAACTTCTGTTTCAGAATTACAAACAGGGCATTTCCAATGCTCTCCTGAAACGTAGCCATGGGTTTGGCAAACGCTGAATGTTGGTGTTATGGTTATGTAAGGTAATCTGAAATTCTCGAAAATCTTTTTAACAAGCAAACCAACGTTTTCAGGAGAAACTCTTTCACCAAGCCAAATGTGTACCACTGTTCCCCCTGTGTACTTTGCTTGAAGCGCATCTTGATGTTTTAAAAGTTCCCAAAGATCATCTGTGTAATAAACTGGTAACCAAGTTGAGTTGGTGTAATAAGGCTCTGCTTTCCTTGTCTTGACATCGGTTTCATTAGCCACTATTATATCAGGGTATTTCTGTTTATCTTTTTTAGCCAAGCTATAGCTTGTGCCCTCTGCTGGCGTAGCTTCTAGATTGTAAATATTTCCTGTTTCTTCTTGAAAATCCGCTATTCTTTCACGCATGAAATCCAAAACTTTCAAAGCAAATTTATAACCTTCCTCATCACCTATTGAACATTTGAGGAAATTCAAACATGCTTCGTTCATACCAATTAAACCAATCGTATTGAAATGATTTTTCCAATAAACACCAAACTCCTCTTTTATCCTTCTCAAGTAGAATTTAGAATATGGATAAAGTCCTCTTTCTGTGAACTGTTCCAAAACACTTCTTTTTATCTCTAAAGCTTGTTTTGCCAGTTCCATCAGATTTTCCAATCTTTCAAAAAAATCTTTTTCGTCTTTAGATAAATAACCTATCCTTGGCATGTTTATAGTTATAACGCCTATGCTGCCAGTAAGAGGGTTGGCCCCGAACAATCCCCCGCCCCTTTTCCTAAGTTCTCTATTGTCTATCCTAAGCCTACAACACATAGAGCGAACGTCTTCAGGCTTCATGTCTGAATTGATGAAATTGGCGAAATATGGAATTCCATACTTGGCACTAGTCTCCAAAACTTTTCTAACAACTTCACTTTCCCAGTCGAAATTTTTAGTAACGTTTATGGTTGGAATCGGAAAAGAGAATACTCTACCGATCCCATCACCTTCGAGCATTATTTCTGCTAAAGCCATGTTGAACAAATCCATTTCTTCTTGAAAATCGCCGTAAGTTTCATTCATCGGTTTTCCTCCTATTATAACCGGCTCATTTTCCATGAATTTGGGAACTTCAAGGTCAAGTGTTATGTTGCTGAAAGGGCATTGAAAACCCACTCTTGTTGGAACGTTCATGTTGAACATGAACTCTTGCAAGGCTTGTTTCACCTCTTTGTAGCTTAAATTATCAAACCTTATGAAAGGTGATACGAAAGTGTCGAAATTGCTGAAAGCTTGAGCACCAGCTGCTTCTCCTGTTAAAGTATAGATGAAATTGACGATATGCATCAAAGCTACCCTGAAATGCTTAGCTGGTTTTGATGATATTTTTCCTCTAACACCAGTGAAACCACTTAAAAGCAAATCTTGTAGATCCCAACCAACACAATAAGGAGCTAGGATTTGTAAGTTGTGGATGTGAAAATCTCCTTCTATATGGGCTTTGGCTATATCGGGATTCCTCTTCAAGTAAATCCTGTGAAGCCAATATTGTGAAATAACTTGAGAAGAAATGTGTGTGTTCAATCCTTGTAAAGAATAACTCATGTTGGCATTTTCTTTAACAAGCCATGTTTTTTTCTCAAGGTATCCGTCAACCAATTCCCTTATTTGATTGTGTAATGCCCTGTAGAGTATGTAAGCTTTAGCAGTTTTATAATGACCGTTCTCTACCAAAACTTTCTCGACAAGATCTTGAACTTGTTCAACTGTAGGTATTTCACCAGGCTTAAGCTGTTTCTTCAACAACTCAACAACTTGAGAAGATAACTTTTCGGCTAAATTCCTATCTTTACCACCAACGGCCTGAGCTGCTTTCCATATAGCTTCTGTTATCTTTTCTTGATTGAAATCAACTATAGTTCCATTCCTTTTTACTATCTTAGAAATTTTCATTTCATTTTCTTCGCTCACAGTCATCGCCAGAACTTATTAAAGATGTTTTATCTCCCAGATATTTATTTCTTTATTACAATTTATATCTAGAAGGATAATTTCTTTAGAGTGGTGTTATGGATGTTCATGCTTTGTCCGTTATCGTATTCCTAACGATTTTGGGTTTTTTGGTATATAAAGACAGGAAGAACATAGAATTCAAATATTTTTTACTGTTGAGGAGAACTAAGTTTGGAATAAAACTTCTAGATAAAATGTCCAAGCCAAAGAAAATCTGGAAGATTTTTGCCACGATCGGCATAGCTATAGCCTTTTTCCTCATGTTTGAAGGATTTTACTCTTTAATAGCTTATGGAAAACTCTTGATAGAGGGAGTTGCAAAGTTACCAGGTTTAAGTTTTGTTATACCCTCTATCAAGTCGGAGGTTGAAGTGGGAAAAGGTTATCTGCTTCTACCTTTTTGGTTTTGGGTTATAATAGTGATTTCAGTTATAGTTCCCCATGAAGGTTTACATGGAATAATGTGCAGAACCGAAAATGTGAAAGTTAAAAGTGCTGGATTTTTGCTACTCCTCATATTACCAGGGGCTTTTGTAGAACCTGATGAAAAACAACTCAGAAAGGCCAAACTCATTAGTAAACTTAGGATATTCGTGGCTGGAAGTGTCGCAAACTTCTTGGTTTATTTGTTCGTATACGCGCTCACTTCCTACATCATATGGCCGTACCTTGTGCCTGGACCGATAGAATTGAAAGAGGTCAACGCCACAGGGCCTGCAGCACAAGCAGGTCTAAAACCTGGTATGTACGTAACTGAAATAAACGGCAAACCTGTGAAGTTAACTTATACTGAATTTTTATCTGGATCTAGGTACTTAGCAGAAGAAACTGCAAACCTTAAACCCGGTGATGAAATAACCATTAAAGCGAACAACACTGAATTCAAACTAAAACTTGCTTCGAATCCCGAAAATGCTAGCTTGCCGTACATGGGGATAGTTTATTCACCTGTCACAAGAGGAAATACGAATATGAATTTCTTGTTACAACTACTAACTTGGATGTGGATAATAAATTACGCTGTAGCCATTTTCAACATATTACCATTATATCCTCTTGATGGTGGCATGGTGGTTCGTGCCATAGCAGAAAAAATAAGCAAAAAAAATGCAGATGGGATAACTTACTTCATAAGTTTTCTGACGATTTCAATTCTATTGTTCAACTTTGTTTTTCCCCTTCTTTCTCAGGTAACACTTCAACCTTCCTGATTTCAAAATTTCTTATCGGATATATCTTCTTCCCTTCTGTTATGATTTTCATCTTTATCTCGTCTGAAATCAAGCTTTTAACGAATTCTTCTAAAGTCTTATTTTCAACTTCGTTTTTTATCATCTCCTTTATCTTATCGCTCATTTTCTTTTGAATACTACTCTTAGCTTTTCTTGGAACAGTTAATATACTCTTAACTCTTAACTTAACTTTATCTTTAGTATAAAGATCTTGCACTGTATCTATCCTCCTAATCCTTCTTACAACCATCCTCGATATGTAGTCTTGTAAACACTCAGAGCCGTAGAATTCCGTGAAAGCTTTATTCCCCTCAACTTTTTTCACTTTGAAAGTGAGTTTTAAGTAATACTTGTTCATGTTATCCACAACATCTAAAGCACTAACGGTTAGTTCTCTTCCAACAACTTGCTCTGGTTTGGAAGCGAAAGTATAACCTATTTCTTTCTCACCAAACATTTTTGGTAGTATTATCGTGAAAGTTTCCTTGACTTTAGCTTTTTTCTTCACCAATGACCTCACCAAGTTTTTTATCTATAATATTAACGAAATCGTTTTGTAAATTTTTATCTATTAAACAACCTGCAGCATTAGCGTGGCCCCCCACTTCTCCTCCCAATTTTTCAACAGCATATTCTAAAATTTCTTTCAAGTTTATTCTGAAATCTTTTGGTGCTCTACCTGATACTTTAATCATATTCTCATCCGTTTCAGCCAAGCCGAATATAGGCTTGTTATCTTGGAATAAATTCGAGTTTAAAGCTATGGAAGTTATCGTACCTATCAACGTATCCTTTATCTTATCACCGGCTAGAATGAAATTTGCATTTTTTGTAGATAACACTATCTCGCCCTCTCTCAACAACTTCAAACCTTCATTTATTTGTCTTCTGTAAACTTCAATTATTTCCCAAACTTCTCTCATATCAGCTTCTTTCAAGCAAAGCTTAACACCAATCTCTGGATTCTTCGTCCTACCACAAGCATTCAAAAAAGTTGCAAATTCTCTCACATCTTGAAGTTCTTCTTCCCTGTCTAAGATTGTATAAATTTCACCGAATATGTCAACAGCATTTGGTTGTGAAAATTTTAGTCTTTCTAATATGATCGCTGAAGCCAACTTCCTTTGTTCATCCAAGCTTAAATCTCTCAATTTTTTCCATTCTCCATTTTCTTTAACTTTTATACCAAGCTCTGATAAAAACTGCACTGCTTGAGATTCTGAGCCGGTTATCCCTGGTATGAATGGGTCAAAACTCAACTCTAAACATTTATGGATTGGTCTTGTGTTTCTACCGTACAATCTTATACCTTTACTCACACTAACTTTACCTAAATTTTCCGCTTCTTCCAAGATCTTTCTAGCCAAGCCTTCAAACTTCCATCCTTCATCTTGTTCATCCCCAACAGCTCCGATCAAAGCCAAATCTATCAAATCAACGTTATTTATTGAAATATTCTTCGAGAAAAGATAGCATATCATCGAAGAAGAAATTTCTTCTTCACCGAACAAGAGTGGGTTTATGTGAAAAAGGTTTAAATGTTTAAAACTCTTCGGTTCATGGTGATCTAGTATGAAAACTTGTGTTTTATCCAAAAAATTATTCAAAACATCGACTTGGCCACTTCCCAAATCCGAGAAAACAATGATCTCGTTTTCCCCCACTTTTAAATTTTCAATGAATTTTCTCGTGAGTTGCTTTACAAACTTGAGCTCAAAATTTTGGCCTAATCTGGTTAAAGTTTTAATCAGTATGGAGGCACTCGTTATCCCATCTGCATCTATGTGAGAAAAAATTTTTACCTTTTTACATTTAACTATCGATTTGAAAATGTTGGATGCCCTTTCCAATTCTTCCAAGAACAAGCTATCACTTTTTAACTATCAGCTTTGCTCTTTCAGGAGAATATTCCCAATCTTTCGGTAAAATTCCCTTCCTCACGTAATATTTCCCCAATCTCTTTATCTTCGATTCCAAGTTTTGAAGTCCTCTTAAAGAATGTTTATCTGCTTTATTCTTTTCAAGATGTGCCCTTAAGTTAACAGCCCTTCTCAAAAGATTTAACAAGTCTTCTGGTATTTCTGGATACACATTTTTTTCCTTCATTATCTCGCTTATACTCTTTCCTGTTATCGCTTTGACGTCTGGAATACCGTATTGATCTCTCAAAATCATCCCTATTTCTGCGGAGCTGAACCTTTGTTGAGCCAGTTTTTCTATCAATTTTTCAACATCCTCTTTTTTCATCTTCACCCATCTAGGTACAACCTTAACAGGAGGCTTGTGGCTTCCTGATTTGCCCTTTTTTCCTGAATACATCCTGGCCATAAAACCACTTAATATTCTTATTCCAAGAATATATAAAAACTTTGAATCAACCTAAAATTTCTTTGAAAATCCAAGTTAAAACAAGGGCTACTGTCGAGAGAAAAATTATAAAACTTCCGATCATAAGCAATATGGCTGCAAGACCTTTTGGGTTTAACATCGAAACCAAGAAACCTGAAGAAATTAATGTTAAACCAATTATTATCCCAAGGATTGAACAGTTCTCTGCAGTTTCAAATTTATCTCTACCTTTTAACTTTTCTTTCAACATACCTGGCCCTAGCTTCAATCTCCTCCACCTTCCTCAAAACTTTTTCTGCATTTTCATATTCTTCTCTGTATCCTTTAACTATATTTTCCCAACATAAGTTTAAAATTTTAAAATGAGTTGCTTTTAAAGCTTCGTAAAGTAAGTTCAGATCAACGCCCTGATCTTCTATCCTTCTGGAGAAAAAACCCAGACCAAAATCTATGAAGTAAACGTCTTCATTTTTGAGTATCATGTTGGATGTCGTTAAATCGCCGTGGATTATACCAGCCGAATGAAGCTTACCTATCAATCTACCTATTTCACGTGAAATTTTCTCTATATTTTCTTCACTTGCTTCATTCAAGTATTCTTTCAATCTTTTACCTTCTATGAACTCCATAACTATCTTAAAATTCTCGTAGTCTACTTCAAAGATTTTTGGAGTTAAAACACCGACTTTTCTCGCTTCTGTTAAAAGCTTCACTTCCTCTCTAGTCCTTTCTTTCCTGAGCTTGACATCGATCTCCTCTATCCTGTAATCCTTTTTAATCCTTTCCTTTACAAGAACTTTTTCTCCGTCTATTTCGTCGATGTAAAGAATTGCCTCGGCACCTCTTTTGATTATCTCCATGAATCAACCTACATTTAAGGATCTTTTATCCCTTCTTCTGTTATCTTGAAGACAGCTTCACCTTCAGGTAAACCTGGACTATCAACCAGCCTTGCTATTCTCATGTTCTCTTTTCCCCTTCTCAAGTAAATCCTGTAAGTTGCCATGTGTGCTAAAATCGCTCCACCTGAAGCCCTCACAGGATCTCCAAATAAAACTGAAGGATCCATCAAAACTTGATTCGTAATGTAAACTGCAAGGTTGTAAGCATCTGCCAATCTTTGGAGCATGTGTAAATGTTTGTTCAATTTTTGTTGTCTTGGTGCGAGTTCTCCTCTTCCTATGAAATCTGCCCTGAAATGTGAAGTTAGGCTGTCGATAACTATCAACTTTATGTTCTTTTCTTCTATTATTTCATTTGCTTTTTCCACAAGAAACATTTGATGTTCTGAATTGAAAGCTCTGGCAACATGTATGTTGGCCAGAACTTTTTGTGGGTTTAGCTCCAAAGCTCTTGCTATCTGAACTATTCTTTCTGGTCTAAATGTGTTTTCTGTATCGATGTAAAGAACATTTCCACCTAAACCGCCTTTTTCTGGAGGTAATTGAACGTTTACCGCAAGCTGGAAAGCTAGTTGTGTTTTACCTGAATTGTGTGAAACTATACCGTTAGCTAAGAAATTGTGAGTAATGGGAACTTCTAAATCGTAAACTTTACCGTCTGGTGTACTTACAGTTCGTATTTCAACGATTTTTAAGAAGTTTGATGTTGTAGAATTGATTTCCCTTTTGTAACTATCCATGAGCATTTTAATTTTTTCAGAAAGCTTTATTGTATACCGACCAATTTCTTCATAAAATTTAATGATAGAATTTTTATCTGTTATATGTAACTCAAAACTAACGAATTCTTCACCATCTCTTCTTTTTATATCTGTACTTAACCAAGACTTTATCGAGAACTTGGAAAGCAATAGCTTTATGTCTTCTAGAATTTTCCTACTCGAACTTCTCAAGTTTATACTTCTTGAATAATTTGGTAACTTATATTCATGAGTTTCGATTTCGTTTATGTATTTCCTTACAGGAATTCTCCTGTTGTGAATATCAAGAGTAACGTATCCTTCACTATCAAAAAATGCTGCCAAAAATTTTACTACAACGTGCTTGGGTGATTCAAATATTTGATTTGGAACGAATTTTTCTCTAGGTTTATAATAGAGACCTTCAAATTGTCTCAAAAACTCTCCAACAGTAACCGAGTTTATATGGCTTCTTTTTATTCCCTTTTCATCTCTACTGTGATCAGTATCGATATCAAAGATTTTTTGGACTAAATAATCGAAACGTTTTATTATAGAATTGTTTGTATTGCTAATTGACACTCTAGAAAAACTATTACGATTACCTTGAGTTTCAAACCATCCTTCAGCGAGAATGTAACCAATTAACTCGGCCAAATCTGGAGATAAAACCTTTGGTAGTTTTGGTTTAACAAATTTTCTAGTGTTTTTATTTAGTTTAATTTTGGTATCCAATTTAACATATCTTTTACTGAAGAATGTATCATTAGCTACCATTATGGAATCATTAATTTTGAGTTTTTCCGCTTCTATCCATCCATTAAGTGTTAGTAATGGATGATTCGGTGTGACAGACAACCTAGAACCATCTTCTAGAGTTATTTGTAAAACTTTATCACACTCATAAATGTATAATTTTGTTGCAATCCCTGGCTTTAAACTACCATTCATCGTCATAACTGGTAAATTGATGGGATAAATGCCTGGATTTAAACCTCTAGCAATAGAAGAAATTGGTATAACCCTACCATCAGCAAGAGTTATTCTGGAATCTCCTGTGATACAACCAAACTGTCCGTAAGTTTCGGTGATAGCTTGAGTTTCCACACCTCCACCGAGCAAATTATCCAAATTTTTTGAGCCTGTAGTTATCTTGGCAACCTTTAACCTTCTCTCTAAAATTTTGTCTGCAGTTTCGTAACCAATTTCAAGCATTTCCCTTACTGCGTTTATTATCTTCGCAGCTTGTCCTTCTCCAATTTCGGCTATTGCAGCTAGCTCAGAAGGAGATGCAACTGCTATCGCCATAGGATCTGTGTAACCAACTTCCCTCAACTTTTCAGCGATTTTTTCTCCAACTCCAGGAATATCTTCAAGCGAAAATTCCTTTTTTTTATTCATTTTCCAACTCCTCAACTAATCTTTTACTCTCTTCCAACACATTTAAATCTTTTGCTTGATCTACTATAAATTCTACCCTACCAAAAACTATATTCTTTTTAACTTTACCTGTGAGTTGTAATTCTCTACCCAAAAGTTTTTCTTTAATCAATTCGTATCTTTCTTCATCTTCCATTTCTTCCAACTCTTTAGCAGAAAGTTGTAGTATCTTTTCAGCTTGCTCTCTGAAAAAAACCGCCCTTATGTTTGCTGTGCCATCATCAACTATAACTGTTATCACAAGGGCTTTAGTTGGTTCAACATCACCGTGTTGAGGGCAAACCAATCTTCCTGTTTCTTTGACCAAAGTGTTCTTACACTCCGGACAAATTTCAAAGAAAAATTTTCCCCTGAAAACATGTACTACTGTACCAACTATCTCAGCTCTACCAAAAGATAAATCTTTTATAGCAAACCTTTCAGCCGATTGAGATAAGTATTTATTCTTCAGTTGCTCTAAGCTCGGAATATCTTCACACTCAACTTTATTTATTAAACCATACTTTCCTATACTCACTTCAACACCGTACATACCCTCTTTAGCTATACCGTTCATGACTTGGATGGAATCTCCTAGCTTAATTTCACCTTCTTCAACAAGCTTCGCTTGATCATTCCAAAGCGGTACTCTAACGTAACCTGTTGAATCACCAACGAATATGTTGGTCACTCTACCGATTGAACCATCTTGTTTTTCAAAATTTATTATAGGAGTTATGTGAAAAATTCTTCCCACAAAATTAACGTTTTTCATACCAGAAACTATGTTCTTTATCTCGAGTTGTCTCCTCCTTTTCTCAATTAAATCTAATCCGAGCTCGTTTGCAACAAGGTAAGCAACACCTTCTTCAGTCAACAGATCAGAAAACTCTTTCTTCTTTTCTTCCATTTTTTTCATTATCTCTTCTCTACTTAAACCTGAAAATTTCTCTATTTCGATCAAAATTTCTTCCAAACTCATGTAACCCTAATTATAATAAAAATAAGTGAAGTTAAATCTTTCTCCTCGCGAGCCTCACATCTTCATCAAGAATTGTTTTCCTACCAGCGTGTTTTGCTAGTAAAGCTGCTTCCTTAGCTATTTTGAAAAGTTCTTCTTCCATTATCTTAGCCATTTCGTCCAAAGCAGATTGAGAAACTCTTTTAGCCCCAACTTTTTTAAAAATTCTTTCAAAAGGCTGTTTTGGTAGAATAGCCATGATTAGTTTTTACATCTTTTAATATAAAAATCTAAAACTTTACTTCGAAAATTTTGACTTCTGGATTAGAATATCTTAGTTCGAAGTGCTCAAGTTTTGTGATATTAAATTCTTTTATACCTTTACCGTTGAAAAAGAACATGTTCGTGAAAATTGATTTTTCTATTTCTTCTTCCATGAAGATAACAAACTGAAAGCTTGGATCAATAAAAACTAAACCATTGACTGTTGCGTTTTCAATCCTTTGATTTATTTGCTTTCCTTGTTGGAAGTATATCATGTCTTTGATGATTGCGTTTCTTATATTTTTTAGTGGAAAGTTTAAAATGGCAACAAGCCTGCCATCTTTCTGGGTTATCGAAATTATACCATTACCGTATTCTAAAATTCCCCTTTGTTGATTGTAGTTTGTAAGTGGTAATTGGTAGAAGTTTCTTCCTTCACCTTCTCTTTTTTTCTCATCATAACTACCAAAAAAGCTCAACCAGTAGTATTTTCCTATTAGGTCTGAACTTGCTATCACATACATTTTGTTTGCTGGCCTACAAGGATCTTCCCTGAAAATGTTGTCGTAAATGACATCACCGAAAACTTCTTTAACTTTTCTACATTGTTCTGAAGAAAGGGAAGTGTATTTCTTCAGTATTTCTACAGCTTCTGTTTCATTGCTCGTCGAGAAGGCTTTACCCATATCACTTATTCTAACATCGTGATCGTAAATAACACAATCTTGAGGACCACAATGGGCACCGTCTGCCATGACTTTGAATGGGTTGCCTTTGTAATAACTGTAACCTGCTAAGATATGTCCGGGGTCCCACCATGTTGCCACAATAGTATCTTTATCACTATTTGCAACGAGCCAATCTAGGGCTTCGTACCAATTTCTACTTATTTCCATTCCAGTTGCTTGACTGACCTGAATTGAATTTGAAAGGAAGAACAAAAGCTGGAATAAGAAAAGGGTTAAGATCAAAATTTCTACAAATTTTTGTTCTTTCTTGTAGATAGCCAAGAGAGAAATTAGAGAGATCAAGAGCAAAGCTGCTGTATCAAAGATAGTTTTAAGGAAAAGTTGTTGTAATAAAATGAGACCGAGTAATAGTATCATAAAGATGATTGAAGGATATTTTTTATAGTTTGCTATAACATATCCTCCAGCAACAGATGCTGCGATTGAAAACTGTAAGCTGAACCTAACCCCCCTTGAAATTAGTATAAACATGCTCAAGAGCCAGAAGAAAAAGAAAATTTCTTCTGTAGAGATTTTTTCTTTCTTCCATATCTTATAAAGAGCCAAGCCAAAAATACCAAAAGAAAGGAGTGTGGGTAAAATTCCAACTCTACTTGCAACTGAAAAGAAACCTTCTCGGCTGAAGATGTTTATAACTTGAAGCTCTGCAACAGAGACATTAACTCTTAGGGGTTTTTCTGGAACTATTATAAAAGCTTGAAAAATTAGATAAAATAGAAAAATTGATCCAGCTAAGGAAAGTGAGTGGTAAAATCTTTTAGAGATATTTGTCTGTTTTTTTGTAGAATTGAAGAAGTAATAAACAAAAGCACCATTCCATGTTAACAAAACTGTTAAAACGAGCAACCTTATAATCAAGCTTAAGCCTGTAAAAGCAAGACCGCCAAAGAAAGAGGCGAATTGTGTAGAATTAAAAAGGAAGAATGAGATGATGTTTGTGAGTAGAGAGATGATAAATATCGGCCAGCCTGTGGTGTAAATTTCTTCAATTATTTTTTTGACATCGAGCCTAAAAGAAAAAGAATGGACGAATTCCTCGAAAATGCGGAAAAATGGTAAAATGAAAGTGAAAACTGTGAATAAAATCAAAGTTATCCATCCTCCACCCCAATTCCAGATGAATAGTAAGTTAGCAAGAACTGCAAAAAGTATGTAAGTTAGTTTTGGTTTCTTTAGAGCAAGTAAAGTAGCAAAAACTGAAAGGAAGAAATAAAAAACTACTGGAGCATCAGAATCACAATAACCAGCCATGCTAACACCAATGAAAGAAGGTGTTAAAACTGCAAATAATGATGTGACTAAACCTCCTAGGTTATTACTTAAAAGTCTACCAAGTAGGAAAGCCGGAATTGGTATTAGTGCCACCATCAATAATGGAGATAAAATTGCCGATCTCATGAAATCAGAAGCAGTTATGGCGTTTAAAATTTTATGGAAAAATACTATCGTGTAAGGCCAACCTTGAAAGGGAGATACCGGCCTGCCTGGAAAAGAAAAACTTTGGATATCCCATCTTGGTAATTTAAAACCATAGTCAAAAATCATCTTTGCATACCTGTAGAACCACCATGGATCATAATCTAGAACCGTTGGTGTGTTTAAAGTTGAAGTCCTGACCCAAACTCCTAAATAAATGATTATCACTAAACTTGTTATGTATGGGAGCATTTCTTTAAACTTATCTACTTTCATACCAATTGATTGTTATTTCATTTATAAAGATTTATTTAAGAGTTTCTCGTAAACTTCTAAATGTTTTTTTACAGAATTTTCCCATGTGAATTTTTTAGTGTATTTTGCCCCTTCTTTTCCCATTTTCTTAGCTTTTTTCTCATTTGTGAGAAGATCGATAATAGCGTCTGCAAGAGCCTTCGAATCTCCAGGCTGGACCAATATTCCTGTCTTGTTGTTGATTATAATTTCTGGTATGCTACCAGCGTTGGGGGCAACAACTGGCTTACCACATCTTGAAGCTTCAGCATACATGAATCCAAAACCTTCTGCTATCGATGCTCCGACTACAACATCACACATAGCATAAAATTTTGGAACCTCATTAAATGGTTTTTTACCAGTGTAAACAACATATTTTTCAATTCCCAACTTTTTGATTATAGGTTTAAGATTTTCAAAATCAGAACCACCAAGAATTAATCTAGCATCTTTTAAATGGTGAACTACATATTTTGCGGCTTCTAACAATATGGGAATGTTTTTTGATTGTCCTACTCCTCTTATGGATAATCTTCCTGTATATCCAAACAGTTTATAATTTTCTAATCCCATTTTTTTCCTTAAGTCGCTTTTCACCTTTGGGTGAAACAGGTTAAAGTCTATTCCATGAGGAATAACACTTATCTTTTCTTTTGGTGCACCGGCCTTAATTAAAGTTTTTTTAGAATAATTTGAAGGACAAGCAAACCAATCATAAGGTGAAGTAGCGATAAACCTTTCTACAAGAGGATAAACTTTTTTCTCAAAAAAATTTCTACCTATTTTTTCCCACAACTCACCAAACATTTCATGACACCAAAGTAAACAGGGTTTTCTAGCAAATTTAGAAACAATCCAACCAAATGTTCCGGCAACAAAAGTATTAAATTGTAAAACATCCATCTTTTTTGCCAATTTTATTGCTGGAATTAAACTGGTTAAAGGGAAAAGTTGTCTACCAGGAAATAGATAATGTTTTGAAAATAAAATAGGTATTCGATGAATACGAATTCCATGATAGATTTCATAAGTTTTTGTATTTGGTAGTTTACTTGTAAGCCAATTAATTTCATGCCCAAGTTTTGCTAATCTAGAACCTAAATTGATTACATATGATTCCCCGCCACCTATATATGGTGGTGCTAAGTCAGAACAAATCATTATTCGCATTAACTAAACCCCAAAAAGTAAATGTATTTGAGTTATTATTATTTTATCGCCACACTCTTTATATGAGGGTATGAGATTTTTGGTGGACAAAAAATCGAAACTATCCTTGTGATTAAAACTAAAATTTTAAACAATATTTTTTTCTTAAGAGTTGTAGTTTTATCTTCAAACCACATGTAATCTATTTTGATATTTTTAAACCCAACCGCCAGCAAATGGTTTTTCAAATGTAATGGTGTGTATAGAGCATAATGTCTATCCAAAAAACCTTCTCTTATCGAATTTTCATAATGTTGTTGAGAATACAAAAACTTAAGTGGAAAATGGAAGACCCAACACCCAGCATTGTCTGTTATTAGAACTATCCTTCCTCCTTTTTTTAAAACTCTGTAAATTTTTTTCAAAAAAATATTCGGATTTTTTAAATGCTCGAAAATAAATTTTGCGTAAACTTCATCAAATGTGTTATTCTTGTATGGTAATTCATCTTCATCAACATCACATTTTATTACATTTGGTCTTGAAGGATAAATGTCAATAAAATCTGTACCGTAGGTATCTTTTCCACAACCCACGTTCAATATTCTTTTTCTCATAACTCAACAAATTTAATTATAAACTTAAAATAGTTATTAGTTGATATCTTGACGGAAAAAGAAATAACCATAGAAATAAAGCATCTTGAACTGATTACTTTAATAGCTTTCTCTCTGTTAGTTTTAACTCTTAATCTTCAAGTTACTCTTAACTCACCGATTGCTTTTGGTGATGAGGGTTTCCACACTTATTTCGCTCAAAAAATTTGGGAAGAAAAAGAATTCTTCACATGGATGCCTTTTGAAGGCACAAGTTTAATTAAACACAGCAATACACGCCCACCATATTGGAACTTACTTGAAGCTGGTTTTTTCCTTTTTTTTGGTTTTAGTGAGTTCTTAGTAAAGTTCTTAACACCTTTTATCGCTATGCTTACTGGAATAGTAACTTATCTTCTCGTTAAAAAACTTTTCGATGAAAAAGTTGGGTTGATCTCATCCATAATAGCAATTACAATTCCTTCTTTTGTAACTTACTCTGTCCTTTTTTATACTGATGTTCTCTTCACTTTTTTCACATCTTTAGCTTTCTTCCTCTTCCTGCTTTCGCAAAAAGAAAACAACAAAAAATACTTCTGGCTTTCCGCGGTTTTTGCTGCCTTAGCTTTTTTAACAAAAATACCCGGAGTTGCTTTCTATATTTTTTACTGTCTTGTTGCTTTATATGAGCTAATAAAATTTAGAAAACCTGTAGAAACTTTTAAGAAATATTCACCAATTTTTGTAATTTTGTTACTCATACCTTCAAGCTTCTTCATAAGGAATTACCACTATTTTGGCACTCCACTTTGCTATAAAATTCCCTACATAGGATTTTTTGATGTTTCTGGTTGCAGTATAAACAATTTCAAAAATCAATATGAATTTGCCGGCAGGGTAGAGCAAATCGGAACAGAAGCAAGTGTATACCAAATTGGAATAATAAGCTATCTGGATTTTGCTTATGGTTACCTTTGGCTCGTGGTCCTTGGTGCAATAGGTGGATTTTTGTTATTGTTTGAAAAAAGAGATGTGATTAGTATTTACACCTCTTTATTCCTACTCCTCTTCTTTTTACTCTTCCCTGTTGTTGTTGGTAGGGCAGAAGATACTGCCAGATATACTTTAGGGTGGGTTCCTCTGTTTGGTTTGTTTGCTGGTGTATGGTATTCTAAATCTTACGAGTTTTTAGAAAAAAATAAAAAATATCTTGGTCTGATCGTTTTTCTTTTTGTTTTTCTATTGAGTTATATGAATGTTTCCAACAAGCTTTCTGTAATGGCTCGAGTGAAACAATTCTCACCAACTTTCTTTGAAGCTTGTAACTGGGTAAAAACAAACCTTCCTGAGAATGTAAGTTTATATACAATATGGGCACATCGTGCTATTTACAATTGTCAAAGAAATGCAGTTGGTACTGGAACGATACCCGACATAGCTTTAAGTAAAGATCTTAACAAAACTTTACAAGCAGCTAAAATGAACGGTATAACCCATATTTTCATACAAAAGTTCAGTATTGATCCAGAAAACAAACATTATGGAGAAAATTATGATTTAGAGTTTGTAGAATTTTTGGAAGCCAATCATGAGTATTTTGTTAAAGTTTATGAGAATGGTGCTTCTCTCGAGCAATGTAGACAATACTGGCAA
>JAWBPV010000003.1:0-87483 GCA_039000425.1 Candidatus Aenigmatarchaeota archaeon | reverse complement strand
TTCTGGTGTCATTTCCTTCGGGATTTTAATCTTATTAGTAAATGTCTTGCCTCCAAGAAATGAAGCATTTTTGAAAATTTCATCCCAAAGATTTATTTCGGTTATTTTTGTCAAATTCTTAAGTAAACCTAAAGAGCATCTTGACACGCCATTTAAAGCTTCCCTGAGCGTGTTTTCTTTCACGTTTAATTCTTTGGCGACTTTGGATACTTTGATTTTCTGTTTTAACAGTTGTAACGGTTCTTTAATTCCTTCTATGTAAAGTGTTGGGAAGTCTTGTGCCAATTTAGGAAGGTAATTCTCAATTTTCATAGTAATTGGTTTTACTCATTTTTAATTTTTAGTCATAGGGAGGAAGTATTAGTATGAAATATTAATACTTCCTCCACTCACCCCCAATACCGCCGCCGTCTCGGCCGAATAAATTCGTTTGCCGGGGCTTCTTCCCGTTGAACCGGGATTTCACACACCGGCACTGGGCAGGCATCAGAGACCGTACACATCCTTTCGGACTTGCGGTCTCCAGCGTTTTTGTTAAACAGTCGCTTCCCCCTTGTCACTGCGACCTGCTCTCCCTTGCGAGAGAACAGGCACCCCTTCTAGCGAACATACGGGGCCAATTTGCCGATTTCCCTAGGCTGGGTTCTCCCAACACACCTTTGCCTTCTCGGCAAGCCTACCTGTGTCGGTTCTCGGTACGGTCATGGGGAATCCTTCCAATTTTCCTTTTCACGGGCTCCAGGAATCGGCAGAACTCCTCGTACGAGGAGCCATTCCTGCCTTCATGAGCTTCTCCTCATTAAGAGACTCAGCTCACTTCAGCAGTTAGCTTGCGTCCGCCTATCCCGAAGCGTCGGAAAATTGGCTTGCGTTGCCGCACGTATCCCCATGGCAGCTGAATATTAACAGCTTTCCCATTCGGGTACTCCGGTTAAGGGTACCCTTAGGACCGGCTAACCGCCAGCTGACCAACATTGCTGGCAAACCCTTAGGCTTCAGGTGGTTGGGATTCTCACCCAACTTTGCTGTTACTTTCGGCAGGATCTTCGATCCTACACGGTCCACCCCTGCTTACGCAGAGGCTTCTACCCATGCAGGACGCCTCCCTACCACTGCTTTTCGCAGTCTAGGGTATCGGTAGCTAGCTTAGTCCCTTCCATTTTCGGGGCTCAAACCCTCGGTGGGTAAGCTGTTACGCACTTATTATCTGATGGCTGCTTCTAAGCCTACAGCCCCACTGTCTAAGGGTTTGAACACCCTTCACCGTTTAGCTAGCATTTAGGGACCTTAACCCTAGGCTGGGTTGTTTCCCTTTCGCGTGCCGAGCTTACCCCAGCACGCTCACTCCAGCCTTCTCAGGCGGTAGTAGATTCGGAGTTTGACAGGAGGACTGGACCTTTCGGCCCTTGGCCCACCAGTCAGTAACTCTACCCTACTACCTACCTCCGGCCAGGCTGCACTGAGATGCATTTGGGGAGGAACCAGCTATCGCCAGGTTCGTTAGGCTTTTGGTGCTCCCCAGCAGATTAAACTCCTGAGGAAGTTTCACCACTAACCCCAGGTCACCCGAGTGATTTGTAACTCAACACCGGTAACAGGCTTCCATCCCTCTTTCGAGGGACTTCACCTTGCCCAGGGTTAGATCACCTGGCTTCGGGTCTTGTCCCAGTGATTTCAGGCGCTTTCACACCCCGCCCCTCGCTGTTTTACACAGCTGCGGGCTAGTTGCTTTCGCTATGGCTACCTTGCGAAAGCAAGTTAACCTCACCACTGAGACAAACTCCCTGCCCCGTGTTTCAGAACGGACGACACGACCCTGTAATCTTTCCCTCGTACTCCTCCCTTTCGAGAGTTTCCTTCGGGAAAGAACCTTTCGGGCCATGTCTGACTTTCCCCACTTGGTTTCAAGCTCTTTTCACCCCGCTTTCGCGGTGCTTTTCAGCTTTCTGTCACCATACTAGTTCGCTATCGGACTTCGGGAGTATTTAGGGTTGGATGTTAATTCACCCAGATTCCCACTTCCCATCCAGGAAATGGTACTCAGGATACCTGTCATCTTCCTTCCAACCTTCCCTTACGGGGCTATCACCCTCTATGGCGCTGCTTTCCAGCAGACTTCAGGTCGGTTGGTTAGGAAGGACACAGGTCCTACAACTCCACATCCTGTTTGGCTCTTCGCCAACCAGTTCGGTTTGCCCTTTGCCGCTTTCGGTCGCCCCTACTAACGGCATCTCGATTTGATTTCTCTTCCTGCGCCTACTAAGATGCTTCAATTCAGCGCGTTCCCCCTCCTTTCGGAGTTGGCCGAAGCCAACGATTCGCATTCATATATCCTGGGATCTAAGCCTGCATGCGGCTACCCCAGGCTTATCGCAGCTTGCCACGTACTTCTTCGGCTCCGAAGCCAAGCTATCCACCAAGTGGGTTAGCTTGTTAGGCCTTACTGACCTCCTTGATCCTGTGGTAGTGTCATCTCATGGTTTCAAATAGACAGTTCGCTCTTCATCTTTCTTCAGGCGAATAAATGTTATCATCAACCTCCACTCTTCACCCCTTATTTTTCAATAAGGAGTTGCACGTAGCTTGCTCGCAAGGTGTCCACCTCTTCATCTTTTATCAGAAGAAAAACAAGCTCATCGCTAAATAAAAGAGCCGATGCTTAGGTTAAGCGGACATAACGACACCGGCCGAAAATATAGTAGTAGTTTTGTATTTATAAATGTTTCGATCACAGATTCCGATCAAAGCTCACTCTTCAAAAAATTTTTTGCCATTTTCAAAGCATTTAAAATTATTTTTCTAGCGTTTTTTCTTGGAATTCCATGTCCGGGATAAAGAACTTCTACATCTATCCTACTCAATTTCTCTAAAGATCTAACCATTTCTTTCAGACTTCCTCCTGTTAAGTCAGTCCTACCAAAACTTCCATCCGAGAACACCGTATCACCTGAAAACAAACTTTTGGTTTTTTCTTCGTACAAACAAATGCTACCAGGAGTATGACCTGGTGTATGCAAAATCTTTAGGTTTAAGTCACCCAACTCTATTTCATCACCTTCTTCTACGATTTCATCAACTTCAAAATTTTCTAAAGGGTGAGCTAAGATCTTCGCACCGCAAGTTAATTTGATATTTTCCAAATTATGAGCATGATCGAAATGTGAGTGAGTTAAGATGATGTATCTTGGCTTATACTCTTTCACCACTTTTAATATATCTCGTGTGTTAGTTGAAGGATCTATCAAAGCTGAAACTATTCCAACAACAAGGTAAGTGTTGTTGCTTAGCTCCCTTGAAACTATCCTTATTACTTTCATTAATGAAGTTTAGTTGAAGTAAGCTTAAATTAATGGACCGGCCGGGATTCGAACCCGGAGCCTCCTCGTTGCAAGCGAGGCGATCTTTCACGTAAAAAACCGTTGATCTACCGGCCCATATTTAATTTTTCTGTTTTTATCATTTATCTAACCAAAGGTTTAAAGTTTATGAAGGGCAAACTCCAACTTTTTTAATTTAAATTAAGAATGAAAATAATTTCATTCATCAGCTCTGTAGCGTTTAGTTCAGGCTTCCATTAAACCCTTTTTAAATTTTCAGGAAAAATACAGGATTAACGATGAGCCAAAAAGATTTGGAAAGATAGTGGAAAATGAATAAGAATTCATAGATAGTTTTTTAGATTTTACTCAATAATCCTACTCGGTACCCTTTTCGTTGGCTTAATATATCTTAAATTTTTACAATCATCTTTCCATTCATGTGTCCATAGTATCTCTCCATCCCCATGAGCATAACATCCCAAAACATCCATGCTCAAAGGAAAGTCCACTACGTATCTTTCTTCACCATTTACTTTCTTGAATCCTTTTGGCTTTAGCCCCATTTCATACAATTTCATAACATAATCGTATGGATTTTTTTCAAATCCAGGCAAACCTTTTACTGTTTCCCACGCTGCATAATTTGCTGCATGTACTGCTACATCAGTTGCTGCACACGCCGCTAACTCACTGGATGCACATCCTGTTGCTATGCATGTTGCTTTATATGCTTCACATCTTGCTAAATCCCATGCCTCATTCCACATTCTCACAAACACTTCTATCAATGCTACTCTCCTTGATGCATGATCTGCCGATCTCAATGCCTCATATTCTGCTAAATTCCATGTTTCGTTCTTTTTCTTCCAAGGTTTTAAAGTATCGAGATAACACTCAATAATTTTATCAACTTCTAGAACAAGGGAATTTGCTTCTTCCAAGCTTCTAGCTTGCTGGAAAAATTTTATATTTTTTATCCTCGATAATGCTTCATCCACCCTTTTCTTTATTTCTCCTTCCATAATTCTCGTTAATAATAATAAAGACTAATGATGAGATGAAATGCGATTTCTGAGAAAATAAAACTGAAACTGAAATTGGAGAGTTGTGCGTTATCAGGTAGGTTGTTTATGGTGCCTGAGGTAGGGTTGCACTTAATTCTTAAGGAGGTGATCCAGCCGCACGTTCCCGTACGGCTACCTTGTGGCGACTTTAGGCTTTTGGAAGTCCATATTAATCAACTCACCTCCTACTCATCATCAAATCAGAGTCAAGCCAATTTTTTCATATTTTTTCAGGACTTCCAAAATTAGCCCCTCTCACAGAACTCCAACTCGACTTGCTCATCGCAAGCCTCGATGGAGTTCCGCTCGATTGGCTTGACGGGCAGTGTGTGCAAGGAGCAGGGACGTATTCAGCGAACGATGATAACGTCCGCTTACTAGGGATTCCAGCTTCACGAGGACGAGTTACAGCCCTCGATCCGAACTGGGCGCGCTTTTAGGGGATTTGCTTCCCCTTTCGGGGTTGCATCCCTTTGTGGCGCGCATTGTGCGTCGCGTGTGGCCCAGGGCATTCGGGGCATACGGACTTCGGTCAGGTAAAAGACATGTTAGGCTCTGGGCGTTGTTCATGATCATCTTTTTTTCACATGAACCGGTTCTGAGCCTTTTACCTGTCTACCGTCGCCCACTCCTTCCTCTGGCTTATCGCCAGCGGTCCCCCATGAGTGCACTGCTTCCGGAGAAGCAGTTAGCAACATGGGGCGTGGGTCTCGCTCGTTAACGCACTTAAGCGCACGCCTCACGGTACGAGCTGACGATGGCCATGCACCACCTCTCGGCTTGTCTGGTAAGCCCTTCAGACTGACCTTCATCCTGCCGTCGGCCCTGGTAAGATTCGGGGGATAACATCAGATAAGGGTGTTTGGAATGATGTTGGAGAATCTTCTCCCATTAAACCAAACTCGAACTCTATTAACGGAAGTAATATTTTTGCAGCTAGTGTTTTACTATTCAAAACTTCATCGTAAACAACCAAAATATCGCAACCAGTAAAGTTCTATATCTGATATTTACGCTTAACTGATGTTATCCTTTCCCGGCGTTGAATCCAATTGAACCGCAACGCCCACCCCTTGTGTGCTCCCCCGCCAATTCCCTTAAGTTTCACCCTTGCGGGCGTACTCCCCAGGCGGCCCGCTTAACACCTACGCTCCGGCACTGCAAGCTCCCGAGAAGCTTGCAACACCAAGCGGGCATCGTTTACGGCTAGGACTTTCCCGCACGAGTTAGGAAATCCTAGCTGGGAAATTTGGGATTTTCTTCATCTTGGATCAGAAGATACCCAATCTCGTGTACCGGGGTATTTAGTGGGGAAGGAGTGATAAAGAAATTATACTCTCCTTCCACCAAATCTAATCCCGATCGCTCCCCTAGCTTTCGTCCCTCACCGTCAGACCCGTTCCAGGCAGGCGCCTTCGCCACAGGTGGTCCCCCTAGGATTACAGGATTTCACCCCTACCCTAGGAGTACCCCTGCCCCCTCCCGGTCTCAAGTTTGGCAGTATCTCCAGCACGCCCTCTAGTTTGCTAGAGGATTTCACTGGAGACTTACCAAACCGGCTACGGACGCTTTAGGCCCAATAATCGTGGCCACCACTCGGGGCGCGGGTATTACCGCGGCGGCTGGCACCCGTCTTACCCACCCCTTATTCGTCGTCCTTTTTTCAGACGACAAAAGCCCTTGCAGAGCAAGGGCACTCCGGCTTCCCTCTTCGCTCTTTCGAGCATTGAGAAGGTTTCGCGCCTGCTGCGTACCGTAGTACCTGGACTCATGTCTCAGAGTCCATTTCCGGGAGGTAGCCAACTTTTTAAGATAATTTTTGCTTGATTTTCCTTATGGTAAAAAATCTTAAGATACATACTCTTTGACGTTATGTTAGCTACCTCTCTCCGGGCTCCTACTTCCATAGCCCGTACCCGTTATCGCCTTGTGGAGCCGTTACCTCCACAACAAGCTGATAGGCCGCAGTCCCATCCTTAGCCGCAAAAGCTTTGAGTGCTAGGACCTTCCAGTACCTAGCACCTATGGGGCATTAGCCTCAGTTTCCCGAGATTATTCCCCAGCTAAGGGTAGGTTGACTGCGTATTACGGAGCAGTGCGCCGAGGGCTTTCCCCTCTCGACTCGCATGGCTTAGTCGAAGCCGGATAGCAGTGGCCTCTGGCGGGATCAACCAGAATTGGCGGGCCCTACCTCTAGGTTTCACCAATCAACCTACCTGAAGCTCTTTCACTTCAGGACAATTTTCTCATAGGTTGGAAAAAGCATGTCATCTTCATCGTACAGATAAATCAATGCTTAACGCTACCTATGAGCCAAATAAATTAATGTGAAGAAGTATATTTAAGTGTTTTGTTTAAAGAAAAGAATGAAGTGGAAAAATGAGGGAAGGAATCTTGATAGCATTTGGTGAACTTTTCCTTAAATCAGAAAGGGTTAGGAATATTTTCCTGAAAAAACTCGTTCAAAACATTTCTTCGTCGCTGAAAAGAGAAAACATAGAATTCAAAATTTTTCCAATGAGGGAAAGAATTTTTGTTGAAACCCAACAAAATAAAGCTGAAAAAATAATACAAAACGTTTTCGGGATTTCATGGTTTACTCGTGCAATTTTTTTAGAAGATGGTTTAGAAAAGCTATTGGATTTTGTAGAAAAGAATTACGAAAAATGGATAAAAGAACATCAAACTTTCGCTATAAGACTTAAAAAGGGAAATTTGGAAAAAAGTAGTGAAGAGATAATCAAAAAGGTAGCTGAGAAAATAGATAGAAAAGTTGATCTGGAAAAGCCCGATGTCGAATTGTTCTTGGAAGCAAGAAAAGCTGGATGGTTCATCTATTTCAATAAGAAAAAAGGTAAAGGAGGTTTGCCTGTAGGTACAGGAGGAAAAACCCTGGCTTTGATTTCTGGAGGAATAGATTCTCCAGTAGCAAGCTATTTGATAGCCAAGCGTGGAAGCGAAAATGTTTGGATACATTTCCACAGTTTTCCACTAGTTTCGAACTCAAGTATAGAAAAAGTTAGAGAACTAGCGAAAATTTTTTTGAATTTCCAACCTCATCTCAAAATACATTTCATACCTTTCCACAAAATTCAGATGAAAGTGAAAACTTTGGTAGAAGCTAAGTATAGGATATTGATATACAGAAGGATGATGTTGAGGATTGCTGAGGAAATAGCTAGGAGAGAAGGTTGTGAAGGAATAGTGACTGGGGAAAGTTTAGCTCAAGTAAGCTCGCAAACTTTGAGGAATTTAAGGATAATAGAAGAGGTAACTAGTTTACCAATCCTTAGACCATTGATAGGAATGGACAAAGAAGAAATAGTAAAGTTGGCGAAAAAAATCGGAACTTACGAAATTTCTATCAAGCCTCAAGAAGATTGTTGTACTTTATTCACACCAAAACATGCTAGTGCTGCAGGGAATCTTGAGCTTGTAAAAAAGTTGGAGAAAAAATTGAAAGTTGAGGAAATGGTGAGAAAAGCATTAGAAGAAGCGGAAACAGAATTTTATTGATGGCCAAGGTAGTGTAGCGGTTAGCACAAGGGCCTGTGGAGCCCTTAGCCCGGGTTCGAATCCCGGCCTTGGCCTTCGAAAAATTTTAACCTTCTTTAAAACTTAAAAAATGGAAATATCACTAAACAAACTCCTATGAAAAATCAAATCTTGTCAAGGTTGAAGCAAATAGTAGCCGGCAGCTTTTTCTCTCGCAACTCTCTTGACAACTTTCTTGTTGACTAAGCTCAAAAGTATGTTTGCTACTTTACCTTTTGGCATCATCGCAGCTTTAGCTATTTGATCAGCATCTTTTACTTTATCTTCAGCTACCGCTTTCAAAGATTTCATAGCCTCTACTACTTTTGCTTCATCTTGCGTTAGTTCCACCATTTTATCACTTTAAATAATTCTCTCAAATTTTTAAATATAAATTTCAAATGCTGGCGGCGGGATTTGAACCCGCGTTCTCGGCGTTTCTTATCATCTTTCATCAAAGCTCATTTTATTATGAGCGCCGCATGCACCTGTTAAGTGTATGCTAAGCTTTTAGCCAGGCTAAACTACGCCAGCTTTTACAATTAATATCTAACTCGATATAAAATAATTTAAGGTTAAATGAAAATACTAGTAACGGCTGTACCAGGTGGAGGAAAGAGCACTGTTTTGGAATACGTGAAGAAAAAATTACCTGAAGTTAAAGTGGTAACAGCAGGCGACATCTTCTTAGAAATAGCTTCGAGAGTTTACGGTATAAAAAATAGAGATGATTTGAGAAAAAAACTTACCATAGAGCAACAGAGGATTATTCAAGAAAATGTGGCAAGGAGGATAGCGAAGATCAAAGCAAAAATTTTGTTGGTGAATACTCACATAACCATAAAAACACCTTACGGCTATTTCCATGCTTTGTCCGAAAGAACTATGAGGATAATGAAGCCAGACTTGATAATTCTGTTGGAGTTTAATCCAAGAGATGTGTTGAAAAGAAGGATTTTAGACAAAAGTAGGAAAAGGGATTTAGAGAGTTTAGATGCTATAGAAGAGCATCAAATCGTTAACAGGAATGTTGCTTTCGATGTTGCTAGCCAGTTCGAGTGTCCTGTGAAAATAATAAACTTGAGGTTTAAAGAAAAAAAGCCTTTCGAGCAAGCGATAAAAGGAGCAAAAGAGATAATTAAGTTGATAGAGGTGATGAAAAAATGAAGTTAATAATATTCGGTCCACCAGGCTCTGGAAAGGGAACTTACTCTTCCAGGCTAAAAGAAAAATTTGGTGTAGAGAAGATAGCAACCGGAGATATTTTCAGAGCTGCTATTAAAGAAGGTAACGTTTTGGGGAAAATGGTTGAAAGCTACATTTCAAAAGGAGAATTGGTTCCTGATGAAATTGTGATGGAAGTGATTAAAAAAGAATTGGAAAATAAGGATAATTTCATACTAGATGGCTTTCCAAGAACTGTGAAGCAAGCTGAAGAATTGGAAAAGATCACCAAGATAGATGCTGTGATATTGATAAATTGTCACGATGAAATATTGATAGAAAAAATTTCTGGTAGGAGGATTTGCTCCAATCCAAAATGCGATGGAAATTACAACGTAGCTGATATAAGGAGAAATATCGATGGAATAGATTACACCTTACCACCACTTCTTCCTAAAAAAGATATGGTATGCGATAAATGCGGATCTCCTTTAATTCAAAGGAAAGATGACAATCTGGAAACGGTGAAAGAGAGACTTGAAGTTTACAGAAAACAGTCTTTGCCTGTGATAAAGTATTACAGGGAGAAAAAAGTTCCTTTCGTAGAAGTTTGGATGAACAAGCCTCCTGAAGAAGTTGTCGAAAAAATAGTTGAAGGTTTGAAGAATTTAGGATTGGTTTAACTTTTCCAAAAGAGCTTTGAAGATTATTGGAAGGAGGAGAGTAGCATCACCTTCTATTGTTACATGTTTCGCATCTTCTTTAATTTTACCCCATGAAATTGCTTCCCTTGTCCTTGCCCCACTCAAGCTACCATCCCATTCGATTGCTGTTGTTATGTAGACTGCATAATCCAAACCTTTCTTAAACTGATTCCACCATATGACATGATGCTTGGAAATTCCCCCTCCTATAACTAAAGCTCCTGTTTTTTTTGCTTTCCACACGATATCGCTTAAAAGTTGCTCATCTAACAAATCATTTATCTTGAAATCTTTGTGCTCTTGCCAAAATTGCCATATCTGATAGCCAAGTGCACCATCCGTTATTCCTGGCACTATCACAGGAATCTTGTTCTTCCAACACCAATAAAGGATTGAATCTTCTTTCCCAATCCTTTTACCCAATTCCCAAACGAGCTCATGAGTTGAAATTTCTTTTTTCTCTGAATAGATTCCTTTTAAAAATTCTTTCATTTTTTCTTCAATTATCATTCCATAAGATTCCATCGGCACGAAAACATTTCCTAACCTGTGAATTCCTTTTTTGTGAAGCTCTTTGTCATCAGCATCAAAGCTGCCATGATAATATTTCTTGAAACTTCTTGCCAAATCATGATCTAAAGTTCCACAAGTTGTTATTATTACATCAAACCATTTTCTCTTAACAAAATCCCTTATTATACCTCTTGTACCAGTTGCTATTATGCAAGCTGGGAAAGAAAGGAATTTTATACATTCCTTTTCTTTAATCATTTTTTCGAGAATTTCAACTCCAAGACCAAAATTTTTAGCGGTAAAGCCACCGGCTTCGATCATTTGCTTTACTATTTCTTCAATCGAGCTGTTCTCTTTCAAGTTGAAATCTTTTACTTCCTTTTCCATAAAATTATGATGCTTGCCTGAATTTAAAACAATTTATTTTAGAATATCCATTCGAAGAAAGTCACTATCTTTACAAAAATACAACAAACAGCGAGAATTCCAATAAAAATAAGTTGAGGTGTGAGTTAAAGATTTGTTACACCAAAGATACAGTTACAGTTTTTTCCGAGATGCGTATTTTACTTATTTTTCTTACCCGAAATCAAGATACTTTGAGAAGAATAAGTTTCTTTAATTTTTGTGACAGAAAAACCCACATCTTTAAATAGGTTTTCTAGCATCTCTTTCGTGAAAAAATCTTTTCCCCTCTTTTTCATTTCTAAATCTTGCAAAATATTAAATAATCCTAATATAGGAAAGTGAAAGATTAATTCCAAACCTTTAAATCTCTCGTTATGAATGGATGCCTTAAAACTATTTATCAGTGGTTTGTAAGAGAAGCCTTTTTTCAGGTCACAAACCACTAATTTTCCCTCAGGTTTTAAAATTCTGTAGAACTCTTTAAGCAGCAATCTAGGATTTTCAATTGCAGACAATACATGAATACAAGCTATACCATCAAAAAAATTTGGTTTAAACTTGAGATTTTCGTTCAAATCCCCGTAACCCAGAAATACATTTTCTCTATTTTCTAACTTTTTATACGCTATTTTTAACATTAAAATAGAAAAATCTACACCGTAAACTTTTGGATTTTCCCCATTTTTTAACCTTTTTAATAATTCCCCAGTACCACAACCAGCATCAAGATAAACTCCATTCGGCTTTACATCCAACTCTCTATAAACATCTTCAATCATTTCTTTATACGGCAGAAATCTTTTTGTCTTGTCATAGGATATCGCATAAAATCCCCAAGCTATTTTATTCATTTTCCCACTATAATTTAGCTTAAAACTAAGTTTTTAATAGTTTTAGTTGATTTACCACCTTATAACAAAAACACAAGCAGGGTCTCCACAAGCTATGCATTTTTCTTCCACACATTTGACTTTTCTCTTTAAAAGGATGGAGAGCCCCCCTCCAAATAAACCAGAGATATAATAATCAATAGGTCTTTTTGATTTTCCAAAATCTCTTAGATAGCAACGCGCTATGGGATTAACATAGTTAGAGATAATAATTACCCTTTTTTCCCAGTCAAACTTTTCTACTTTGAAGATTCCATACCCGTCTGCCATCCAGGACTTACCTATGAAATCTAAAGTTTTTTCTAGTAACTTTTCCGAGAATTTAATCGCCACTTTAACCAATGAAAGTCCAAAAAATTTAGAATGAAGCTCTATTCCTTTCTTCGCTTGATATTCTCCAAACTTATATAATAATTTAGGTGGTACATCTTTATGGATTTTAGAAAAAGTAAGTGCTGGTATCATTATCATTTGTACACCTTGGGAAATTATTCTACCATCTTTTTCCACTTTAAACTGCCCTGTCCTTATCATTTTTAAGAAATGTTGAGAAATGTCTATGTCGTTACCCATTTTTATTCACCTCTTGAGTGATAAAATTTATATGTTTAGGTTTAACTTGGCCAAGCGGCATTTTTCTAGATATTTTTTCCATAATCTCTTTTTCTATTTCTTCATAATTTTCAGGTTCTGTTATTTCAACTTGAAACAATTTTTCCATAGGATATGTGAGAGAAAAAGTATCTAAAGTTTGTTTTAATTCCGTTTCTTTTAACTTTTCCATAACCATGTGTATGATTTTTTCTTTTTCAGTAATTTTTTCCTCAGGGATTATTTTCAACTCCCATCGTGGAAATGGCCTTTGAGGAGTGGGTCGATAAATATTGAGGATAAAATGTCTCATTTTTAACTGTGGAATACTATTGAGTTTTGCTTTAATTTCGCTAGGATAAACTCTTGCGACAGAAAAAATTAACATCTCATCTTCCGAAGCATCGGATGGTAGAATTTCTATAGATCTACCTAAGACTCTAACTTCTGGAAGAGTAACATGGCTTACTTCTGTGGATAATCTAATCGGTAAAGTTTTTTTACTACTTACCACTTCTACTAAATCACCGGTGGGATACCTAATCAATGGTAGACATCCACCATCTCTTGTAATTATAAGTTCTCCTCTAAGTCCGTCGTACCATTCCCACCAAGGAATCGCTTCTACATGATAATTCGGATTTTTCTTAGCCCTTCTGATATCTTCTGGCTTTGCTATTTCAGGGATAAACCAATTTAAAAGGGGGTTTAAATTTCCGTTTTCTGAAAGTTGTACCATTCCTAAGAGGACTTCAGTAGATCCATACACTTCAAAAATTTTTGCGTTGGTGTAAAACAATTTTAGTTTTTCTCTATAAGGATCTACAGGCTCTCCTCCTAAAAGCATAACTTTAACGTTTTTCATAATTTCATCAAGTCTTTCGAATTCCAATCCATGTAAGTATAATGAAGAAAGAATATCACCAAACATTCCAAATTTTTTTCTCATCTTTTCTACCACAGTTTTCTTAAAATTATCAGGATTGTCTATAATTTTTGCAACCGTTAAAGCTGTTCCAGGAAACCCGATCATTCCTTTGAAATCTTCTTCGCTTTTAGATACTTTTTTGAGCCCATTTATCAGGTCTTGGGGTTTAGTGATGTAAGTATTTACAGCTTTATAACCCGCTCTATTAAAGAATTCACACATATGACCGGAGATGTAAGGTGGTGGAGCACCTAAGCTCCATATAATATCTCCTTTACGTAAATTAAGGAGATGAAAAATTCTTTCAGTCAAAAAAGAAATTCTATCAATATCTTCTTCTGCGTAATAAATTTTTTTTGGAATTCCAGTGGTACCTGCTGTGTGTGCCTCGATATAAGGGGGTTTCAATAAACAAGCTTCTAACCCCCATCTTCTTATTTTTGAATCTATATCATCATAAAATGTTAAAGGTAACTCATTTATCCTTTCAACATCTTCTATGATTTTAACACTATCCCCATATATCGGACTTTTTTGTGCTTTTTCCGTTATCTCAAAGAGCATTTTACTTTGCTGTTCCACAATTTCGGAATAAGGTCTAAACAAACCGTTTACCCAATCTTCGTTAAACTTTTCTAATAATCGGCTCATTTAAAGAATCCCCGTTTTTTAAAATTCTTTAGCGATTTCTTCGATTTTTCTTCCAGTTATTTTTATCCCACCTTTCCCTATTTCAAAAGTTACTGGTTCACAATAATGTTTACTCTTCCTTAATTTCAAAATCCTCAAGCTTCTGTTAAAAGCCCCACCTATTCCTAGAGTTTCGAAGTCGACTATACCATCCGCAATAAATTCGCTTATGCTATCTCTTGATAAACCAGTTTCTCCCTCTACCCTATCGGTAACCACTAAACTCAAATCTAACTTCAAACTCCTTAAAAACTCGAAGATATCTGAGATCATACTTCTTAGGGCAAAATTTGGGTCGAAAACACCCATTATCGTTACTTCCTTGAATAACAAGTACTTAGAAATTTCTTCTGGCCCATAAAATCTTGGTAGAGCTCCGGATAAAGAATCCAAAATTACACACGAAAAGCCTTGCTTGACGTACTTTTTAATAGAATCTTTGAAATCACGCATACTTTTCAATTCTACAAAAATCAATCGCTTCTTTTTAATTAAAGGTTTAACGCTAATTCCAAGTAATTCACACTGTTCTTCAAGATTCTCTGGAAGTTCTCCATCTATGGTTATGTACAAAACCTTTTTTCCATCACTGGCCAGATTCCTCGCCGTTTGAAGGCAAAAAATCGTTTTTCCACTCCCAGGCACTCCGGTGATTAAAACTATCGAACCTTTCGGGAAACCTCCTTCTATGAGTTCATCAAAACCCTTAATTCCAGTTTTTATTCTTTCCATTTCCTCACCAAATTTAAAAATTCGTGTTTAAATTTAAATTCTTATTCTTGAAGAGTTTTTGAAGTGAATTCGAATACTTTAAAACTTGAATTTAATTGGAGTAGACTCAAAATGTTTTTCCACATAGTTCTAAAAATTCACAGGATAAATGCTCCATGCAGGAATTAAATCAGCCTATATATTTTTGTACAAAACAAGATATTTTGATTATATGCTTGAAGAAGAAGTTTTAAAATTACTCGAAAAGGCTGGTATAAAAGAAGCTAAGCTTGAAATTCCCAAAGAAAAAGAATTTGGAGACTTGGCTTTTCCTTGCTTCGAGCTGGCAAAAAAAGAGAAGAGAAGTCCTATTGAAATAGCGAATGGAATTGTGGAGAAGATTAAATCTCAAAAAAGTTATTTTGTGAAAAAAGTTGAGCAGAGAAATGGTTATGTGAATTTTTTCTTCGATTGGAGCAAAGTTTCAGAAATAGTTTTAAAAGAAATTTTGAAAGGGAAAAAAATTAGGAAAAAAGGGAGGATTATGGTGGAATTTTCTCAACCCAATCCGGTGCATTCGATGCACATAGGTCATGCTAGGGGTACTTTTCTCGGAGATTCTTTATCAAGGATACTTGAGTACTCGGGCTACAAAGTTATAAAAGCTAATTTGATGAACGATACAGGACTTCAAGTTGCTAAGCTTCTAACAGCTTACGTGCTGTGGGCTAATGGTGAGAAGCCGATCGGAAAGCCAGATTTTTGGTTGTGGAAGCTGTACGTGAAGTTTCATGAAGAAGCGAAGAAGGACATAACCTTGGAAGAAAAAGCTAGGGAAATATTGAGGAAAATTGAAGAAGGGAAAGATGAAAAATTGGTTAAAATTTGGAAGAAAATCGTGAGATGGTGTGTGAAAGGTTTTGAAGAAACTTACAGGAAGCTTGGAATAAAGTTTGATGTTTACTTCTACGAGAGCGATTTCAGGGAATTTGGGAAAAAAATGGTTGAAGAAGGTGTGAAAAAGGGGATAATGATAAAAACCGAAGATGGTGCTGTTCTGTCGAGATTGGAAAAATTCGGTTTGCCGGATACAATCCTACTTAGATCCGATTCCACAGGTTTGTACATAACCAGCGACCTTGGAATGACGGTTCAAAGATTTAAGAAGTACAAGCTAGACAAGCACATTTGGGTTGTTTCTTCAGAACAAACCCTACATTTCAAACAACTTTTCAAAATTTTAGAGATGTTTGGATACGAATGGGTTAAAGGGTGTAAACATTTTTCCTTTGAGCTCGTGAAGTTGCCTGAAGGAAAGATGTCTTCAAGGGAAGGAAAAGCTGTCATGCTCGATGAAGTTGTGGAGAAAATATGTGAGTTAGCTTATGAGGAAGTTAAGAAAAGGAATTTAGGGATGGGTGAGAGAAAGAAAAGGAAATTAGCGAGAGAAATAGGGATAGGGGCTTTGAAGTATGCTATCGTTAAGATAGAACCAGAAAAAAACATAACTTTTGATTGGAATAAGATGTTGAAATTTGAAGGTGATACAGGACCTTATTTACAATACGCACACACGAGATGTGCTGGTATATTGAGGAAAGCCGGAAAATGGAAAGCTAGATTTTCTTTTAAAGAATTAAGTGAAGGTGAGAAGGAATTGGTGAAGTGTTTGATGAAGTTTGATGATGTGGTTGAAAAAGCTGGTGAAGATTTAAAACCACATTACATATGCAATTATGCTTTTGAGCTTGCCACACTTTTCGACAAATTTTATGAAACTAATCCTGTCTTGAAAGCTGGTTCAGAGGAAAGGAAGAACTTCAGGCTAACTTTAGTTAAAGCTACAAAAGTTGTTTTGGGAAATGCACTTAAACTGATAGGTATCGAACCTTTGGAAAGGATGTGATGTTAGATTTTTAAGCCAAGTTTATCTTCCACCATCCTCTTCATCTTTTCAGGATCTTTCATTTTTTGTTGATATTTTTTGAAATATCTGGGTATAGTTTTTGGATTATCTTTCATCTGTAAGTAATCATGAACTTCTTGTATCATGTCGCTTGATAGAATCTTTACTCTCTCTTCGGGAAAATAATGGATGAAAATCATCCCTTCTTTGAAAACGTTTGTGTGATAGTAATTGCTCCCCGTATCAAAATTAAAGCCATAATCTTGATGGAGAGCAAGACTTGCTGCTAGAACTTGATAAACATGTCCAACCGGTGGAGAAAACGGTGCACCGAGCTTAGTATCACAAACATGAACTTTTCCCCCTTCTGTAACCAAAACTATATCAGCCCTTCCTTCTATCCTGAAATCTCCGTATTCTGGAGATTCAAGTTTTAGCGATAGTGGAACTTCTGTGAATTTTTTGAAATCATGTTTACTCAAACTACAGGATCTTCTCACGTCATGTATAAGGTTACCAATTTCAGAAAGTTCTTGAAGTGTGGCTCTTATCCCCTGAGCCGTTGTTACCACTTCTCTCTCAATTTCCTCCCTAAAACCCAAATCTCTCAAAACATTTTCTACAGGTGTCCTTCCGAAATCGCTGAAATGGTAGTCACAACTTTCATGTAAAGACCTTTCCCTAATCTTTTCAAAAGGATACATTTCTTCCTCTATCTTCATCTGAATCGCTTGTATTATTCCTGTCCATTGTTGTATTTTGTTGGTCAATTTCACAAAATTCTCCAAATTTTTCCAATTTTCTTCTTTCACTCCTTTTTTCCATTTTTCATATCTCTCTAACGTACACAAACTTTCATCGTTGAAATCTAAAAATATCCCACCCCTTCTACATTCCACAGGTTTACAATAAATCTTTTCATGATCTTCATCAAACCAAATGTCGAAAAATTTTTGTAACTTCCTTTCCCTTAAAGGTTCTTCAAGAAGGGAAGAATTGTAAACTAAATCGAATTTCTCAAAACCAAACTTATCTTTTATAATTTTTTCCAACTTCCCCGGTAAAAATTTTCTCACACCTCTTGAATCGGTTATGTACCTACCTATAAGTCTTGAAGTACCTAGACCCCAGCTCATATACTCTTTATCTCCAAAGTTGTTGTTCAAGAATTCTTTAACTACATCAAGTTCAGGATCGTAAATTCTGTAATGTTCTAGAACTTTCCTCAGATTTTTGGAAAAACTTTTACCTGTGAGGAAAAGAATCGGTTTTTGTTTCAAATTCTTCTCTATGAATTTTTTCGCTTCATTTATGAAATGTTGATTATTGAGCTTAATACAAATCTTCTCGACTTCACCCCAACTCATCTCCCTTTCCTTACCCTTATAATAAAAATCGAAAGCTTTTTTTTCTAAGTCCGAATCCTTGGGAGGCTTTTTACCCATTAATTCAGAACGCAATCTTAAAAATCTCGTTAACCTTTCTACAACTTGATAATCTGTGATATCAGGAACTGAAAAGCTGTTGAAGTTTATGAAAGGTTCTAAGTTTATTGGATTGAAAGGAACAAAACCTATTGGTGTGACCAAAGTTATCATACTCAAGAAACTCAAGGATTTGTCCCTAAACTTGTAAGAGTTTATTATCTTCGATATTATATCGATAGCTGGGTTAACTTTTGAATACAAATCCCTTGAAGTTTTTGGTATGAGTTCAATACTTTTTAAAGGGATTCCGAGTAAATTTTCCCTTTGAACTATCCTATCTCCTTCTTTTCTGAAGTAAAAATTGTAAGGAAAATAAGGTTCTGTGTAGACTACAAAAATTTTATCCGGGTACTCGAATTTATCCAAATTTTTCCTCAAATCTCTCAGGAATTCAACTTTTTCTTTTCTTGGGTACAATTCTTCCTCCAAGAATTTCAAAGTAGTCAAAGCGAGCTCCCTTTCGTAATTCCTGTAAAAGGCATCTTCCACCAGCGAAACGGTGTAATTCTTATCAACTTCCATCAAGTTTCTTATAAATCTCCTACTCGAAGTGAAATGCAGTACTTTCATAAAAATCCAAGAAGAGTTTAAATATTTAAAACCTTGCTGTAGAATTATGAAAAATGTAAAAGCAATCGGACCAATAGGTTTTGTTAGAAGGGGTAACAAAGCTTTTTATTACTTCAAGCATGAAAATGAACCAATTCTCGTTGAAGAAAAAATCGAGAAAAAACTCAGAGTTTTCGTGTATCCTGAAAAGAAGGAAGAAGTCTTGGAAAGGATAAAAGAATTGGGAGATTTTGAAGTTAAGATCTTAGATGATGTGATTTACGATAGTTTGAACCCGAAAAAAGTCACTTTGATTTCACTAACTTTAAATGAAGAATGTGAAATGGAAAATTTAGAGTTAAGGCTCAAAACTTTTCAAGGCGTTGTTGGTATTGAAGATAAAATTTCAAGTTTCAAAGAACAAGATCACTTCTTGTCAAAAATGGAAGATTACAACTTTTCGAAAAAATTCGGCTATTTCTTGAAAACAGAGTTGAATTATGAGGAAAGGGATGGTGTTTTAAATTTGGTCGATTTAACCCAAGAATTCCCGAAGAATAAAGAAGATGTAAAAGAAAAAGTCATGGAATTGAGGAAAAATCTAGTTTTGTTCACGGTAGATTATGAGAGTTATGGAGACAAGTTGGTACTTGGCACAGCTAGGACAACGGATAACTTTTCAAAAACTTTTATAGTAAATCCAAACAAAGCGCTTGAGAAGGAATTTGAGAGATTGTTGAAGCCGTATGGTGTAGAAATTGAAGTAGTTCCTGATCAAAGAAAATTTGTAGAGAAAATTTATGAGGAAAGGAAGAAAGGCGATTTAGAAATAATTCACGGTTCTTCGATATTAGAAAAACATAAAGATTATAATATATTCCCTTCAACTAAAAAAAGACCGGTTGATAAATTCGGTGTGAAAATACATTACAGACCAGTTAAACCACTTGACGTCATAACTTCGGAGGGAATCCTGCCTTCTGTGGATTCGCTTTACGCTTGTAAATTCTCTCATCCAGAAAAAAGGAGTTTAGAAGAAAATTTGGAGTTCTTTTTAGGCGATAAAGAAACTGTACAGAAAACGGATTATGAAAAGTTCAAGATATATGGAAAAATAAGTGAGAAAACAGATTTGGAGAGGTTGAAAAAAGAAATATTGGAGACAGTTGTCCACAATTCTCAAGATGCACTTGCTCACTTGAAACTAGCTGAATTTCTTTTGTTCGATTGTGGTTTTATCATATTGCCAATGTTGTATTGCATAGATCTGGAAACAACTTTCATGAAAGTTCCCGAAGAGATAGGTGAAGCTATTTTTACTTCAGAACTGGTTTCGAACAAGGTCTTCCCCAAGATCACCAACTCTTACACTTCACTTAAAAAGAAGAAGGAAAGGATAATAAAATCCAACAAGAAAATACTAACTGAAAGATTCGGCGAGAGGTATGAAGGAAGGTGGATTTATCCTTTTTACGGATTTGTCCCAGAAATAGTTTTGAAAAATGAAGAAATGTTTGGTGATTATGTACCGTTAGTGTTAAAAAGATTGATTGGGTTGAAGGGTGGTTTAGAAGTTTATGGTGTTGACGAAGTTAGTGGAAAAAACATAATATTCGATCCATTCTCTTTCATCATGAATTGTGCTAGCGCATACTTGCTTTTCGGTAGGAAGATCTTCACGGATGAGAACATTTCTAGCAAAATCTTAACAAACTTGAATAAACTTTATTCAGGATTAAAAGAAGAAAAATTTGGGGGTTGTGAAATAATTTACTTTTCACCTTTTGAATCGAGGATTTTTGTTTCAGGCACAGAGCAAGAAACAAAAGAATTTATAGAAAAATTGGATGAAAAATATGAATTCTTATTAGCGGCTTACAATAAACACAAAGACATTTTCATACCATTGAACAAAAATCAAGCTATAGCTACCGAAAGTGGGAGAATTGTGAAAATAGGTTTCAGGGGGACTAGCAGGACTGATCCGATGGTTGTGAGGGAAGCTTTCAAGAATGTTTTGAATATTCTCGTGAAATACGGTGTTGAAGAAGCGCGTTCAGAATTTGAAAGGGAGATGGAGAATATAGGAGAGTTGAGATATCCGTTGAGATGGTACAAGTTCAGTGGTAGGTTACATAAAAAACCATACGAATACAAGAAAGAAACCGTGAAATTGAAAATCATGGAGAAAGCTTTCCAAGAATATAGAAAAATCCATGGTGAATACCCGAAAGGTTTCATAGATTTCTTCATAACGGAAAAAGGAATAGATTTTTCAGATATACCTGAGAGTAGGATAAATACAGATGCTTATAAAACTTTTTTCATGCAAAGGATTAAACCACTTTTACCATTCTTCAAGCTTAAAGTACAAGAAAAAAACATGAGGCTTACTTCCTATTTCTAAATATTTCCTTTGTGATCTATTATCCAATTCTCCATAGCTTTTTTTATGTCTATCACCATTTCATCTCCGCTCGGCAATTTTCTCTTAACAGTTATCGGTACAATCTTCTCCTTAAACTCAGCTTTAGCTATTTCTATCGGATCAATAGCATTCGTTTTGACTAAAACAGGTGCACCTAATGAAATCTGCAAAGCTCTCGCTCCCAATATCCTCGCGAATTCGAACCTTGTTAATCTGTCAATTGGCCATATCATCCTATCATCTTCAAGAATTTTACCACCGGTATGTAAATATAATTTTCTGTTTCATCATTAAAAAGTTTATGGTTTGAATTTATCAACTTCTTTCAACAGATCAACATGGCCTAAAAAGACTTGTCTACAACAATACCTTTTCAAACCTAGTTCATCTAAAATTTTTCCAGGATCTTCCCCGCCTTCTCTCCTTTTCTTAAATTCTTCCCACAAATGGCCTATCGGCTTTCCACAAGTGAAGCATCTTACCGGGATTATCATAAACTCTCTTTTATTTTTGTTCAAGCTTATATTTATACATTCCTCTTTTCAACAAATTTTCAGCGAATTTGAATATTTTTTCAAGTTTTTTACCATCTTTGGCTTCGGCGCTAATCCTTATTAAAGGTTCTGTGATAGAAGCTCTTATCAAAAACCAACCATCCTTCAAGAAAACTTTCACACCATCCTTTCCATCAAACTTCAATTTTTCTTTAACTATTTCTTTTTTAACATTTTCCACAACTTTTAGTTTGAATTCATCTTTACATTTTACAGCTTTTTCTTTACGAGGATACCACGGAACTACATCGACAATTTCAGAAAATTTTTTCCCTGTTTTATGGATTATCTCACAAGCTTTCAAAGTAGCGAAAAAAGCATCGTCGAAACCTTTGAGTTCTTTGAAGTAGAAATGTGAACTGCTCTCAAAACCGAAGTCCATATCCTCTTTCCTCATTAGGATTTGAATGAAAGCATGTCCCCTCCTACTCGTTTTCAAAAGTCCACCCCTTCTCTTTATGTATTCTTCTATAGCAGAAGAACAACTCACTTCGTTCAAAATCCTCGGATTTCTTTTTCTCTCGAACAAATCTTCCAAGAAAAGCAGAGCTGCTCTATCTCCATGAAGCATTCTACTTTTTTCATCGAAGAAAATTACCCTATCGGCATCACCATCATAACCAACTCCTAAATCCGCCCCAACTCTTTTGATTTCTCCTTTCAATCTTGCAGAATTCTCTTCTTTCACTTCTGGTCCATGGGCGGGAAAATTGCCATCGATTTTATGATTCAGTAGGAAAACTTTTTGACCAAGTTTTTTGAGGAGTTTTTTTATTAATATGGCAGCACAACCGTTAGAACAATCAACAACTATTTTAAATTTTCCACGAATTTCAAAATTTGAAGAAAGGAAATTGATATATTCTTTCAAGATGTCAAGTTTTGAAATTTTTCCTTCAGCTTTGGCTTTAGCGAATTTTTCTTCTGAAATGATTTTCTTCATCTCTTCTATTTTTTCCCCAACAGTTATAGATTCCATTTTTTCGTAAACGTGGAAACCGTTCCATTCTGGCGGATTATGTGAAGCAGTTATCATTATACCGCCGTCGAATCCGAAAGAATAAAGGGAGAAGTAGAAAGTTGGTGTAGGTACCATTCCTATATCTACAACATCACAACCAACAGAAGTCAGTCCTTCGACCAAAGAGTCCCTCAAACTCTTACTACTCAACCTCACGTCCCTACCCACAACTACACTCTTCCCCATTCCCAAAATAGTGCCAAAAGCTTTTCCGATCTTTTCCGCCACTTCTTCAGTCAAGTCTTTGCCGTATACACCTCTGATATCATTTGGTCTAAAAATATTTTCGGTCGATTTTTTCATCCTATCAATAAATTATTTCGTTTTTTTATTAAAATGGTAAGTGATAATTTAACATAAGAGCTGATGTCTGAAAATTTAAAGACGAGAGCTTTAAAGTTCATATTGATCTTGGGAATAGTAAGTTTGTTTGGAGATATAGTTTATGAAGCTGCAAGAAGCATTAATGGTCAATATTTACAAATTTTGGGAGCGAGTGCTTTTGCTGTTGGTTTGATAGCAGGCTTGGGGGAATTTTTTGGTTATGGTTTAAGATTACTCTCGGGCTACTTTTCTGATAAAACAAAAGCCTATTGGCTTTTCACGATTTTAGGCTATGCTTTGCTTGCAAGTGTGCCACTTTTAGCTTTATCAAAATTTTGGCAGTTGGCAGCACTCTTAATCCTCATTGAAAGAATAGGCAAGTCCATAAGAAATCCCGCAAGAGATGCTTTGATGTCGCAAGCTGCAAAGAAAGTTGGCACAGGCTGGGGATTTGCTGTTCACGAATTTCTCGATCAAATTGGTGCATTATTGGGGCCAATCTTGATTGCATTCATTCTTGGTTTAAGCGTCAGTTCAAAAACTACTGCAGAATACCAGTATGCCTATTCTGTGCTCTGGCTACCTTTTATTTTTCTCATGGTCTTCTTGTTTGTAGCTTACTTCTTGAATAAAAATCAAAAATTTGAGAAGAAAGCAAGAAAAGAGAAAGGTAAACTTCCTGCCATTTTTTGGTATTATTTGCTTTTTACTTTCTTAACGACTTTTGGCTTCCTAAACTTTGTGTTTTTAGGATACCATTTTAAGGTTGCTAACATTCTTCCAGATTCACAAATACCATTGCTTTATGCAGGAGCTATGATCGTCGATGCATTTTTTGCTTTGTTTGTTGGGAAAATGTATGATGTTTTGAAAACAAAAAAGAAGAACAAAAAGGCTGGTTTGTTGATGTTGGCAACAATTCCTTTATTGAGCTTAGCAATTCCTTTGCTTGTGTTTTTGCCAAATTTTTATTCAGTTTTAATTGGAGTGTTAACATGGGGAGCAGTTTTAGGAGCTCATGAAACTATAATGAGGGCTGCTATAGCTGATATAACTCCTGGTAACAAGAGAGGAACTGCTTACGGAATTTTCAACGCTGCTTATGGCTTTTCGGCTTTCTTAGGTAGCTCAATTGTTGGGTTTTTATATGAGCATGTTTTTTGCTGGCTAGTAGCTTTTGTGATTTTTGTGCAAGTGGCTGCTATTGTGATTTTTGTTTTTATTCAATCCAGGTTGAAATATTAAATTGTATTTAACCCTTCAAGTAATTCAACTACACTTAAATTTAAAACTTTCAAAACTTTTCTGAAATTTTTGACATTGAAATTCCATTTGCCCAATTCCACATCTCTGATATTTTCTCTTCTAATTCCAACTTTCCTTGCCAATTGATTTTGTGATAAACCAAGCTTTAATCTTCTTCTCCTTAAGATTGGTCCTATTTCTTTTACATTCGATAAAATTTTTATCCAATCTTCCTCAGCTGGCCACTTGTCTTTAAAAAATTTTTCTTTTCCATATCTTCCTTTTCTTCCTGTTGAACAATTTGCAATTTCTTTTGGACATTCAAAGCCAATTAATTTGAAAAATCTAAAATGTGTACCATCTGTGTATTGGAGTATAAACAATAACCACACTCTTTACCAGTAAAACCACTTTTGCATCTAATTGGATAGAAATTGAGATTCAGTTGTTTTAATTTTTTGATTAAGAGTTCAACATCTTCTTTTGAAAATGAATTAGTTGCTAAGACTATGAATGGAACTCTATTTTTGTCGTTTTTTCTCCTAATTAGACTTCCATCTCCTAAATACCAAAAAAGTAAATTCATGGGGGTTAATTCTAAGTCTCTCGGAATAGTTTTAATTGTTTTATCGTTAATCTTTTTATACCATTTTTCTCTGAAAGAAATTAGTTTTTCAGAATATGGAGAATTGTTAATATAGAAGTACAATGAGCTTGTATTTAAAATTTTGTTATCACATGTTATCCAACAATTGGTAATTCCAAATTTTTGGAAAATTAATTTAACCCATTCTACAAACTTTCTATCTTTGGCTGTTAGTTTATAGCAAAAATATCTTCCATATTTATAATTATCAATCTTTATGCTTCCGTCTCCAAGTAAGCTTCCTTCTATAATTTCAAACACGTCTATGTTCATGTCAATTCTTACAATTTCAAACTTATATAAAATTTTCTAACCACTTTTTCAGTAAATTTTTATGAAAAAATTCATCGCTTGCTGCGCTGCTTGTGGCGACGACTTCCGCGCTTGCTTGCTCCCCTCCCGCTACCATGATGAGGCTCAGTTCTCCTGAAATCAAAAACGAGCAAATTCCTATCGTAATTCAAAAATTTTTCCATCAGCTTCTTATCTTTTGAAAATTCAACTAGACCTCTTGCTATAGCCATCCTTACGGCTTCAGTTTGGCCTGTCGTGCCACCACCTTTAACGTTAACGTAAAAATCCAGTTTTGCGCCCAGATCTTCTGCCAATAGCAACGGTTCTTTTATCCTTAACCTCAAAAACTCATTTCCCCAGATTTCAAGTGGTTTTGAATTTATTATAACTTTACCCGTACCTGGAACTACTTTAGCCCTAGCTACGGCTTTCTTCCTTTTTCCTACCGTGAAGATGGGTTTTTGTTTCTCTTTCTTCATGTTCTGAATCTGAATTTCTCTTTCTTTCTTTTTAAATCTTTTCTATCAACTCAGCCTTAAGTTTGGGCTTGAAAAAGAACTTTTTCTTCAGGTTGATGAAAAATTTGGAAAAGAAAGTTGGTTTCTTTTCACGGAGAGATTCACCAGTAAGCTCTTCTGCTAATTTCTTGAAAGCAACGCTTGAAGGTGTGTAGGGGTTGAACAAAACTACAGGCTTTCCTAAAGAGAGTGCAAAGCTTACTTCTTCGTCGTAAGGAATTTCCGCTATAACTGGAAGGTTTGTAATCCTCTCTACATCTCTTTTACTCAATTCATGAGAGTATCCTTTGACCATGTTCAAAACGATGCCCAAAGAACTCAACTGTAAACTTTTCACTATTTTTTCACATTTCATCACATCCACGATAGAATTCAAATGAGGAGTAGCGACGAAAATTATTTCTTGAGCCGATTTCAAAACACTTAGCGCCTCCCTCCCCAGTCCTGGTGCAGAATCCAACAACACAAAGTCAGCTTGTATTCTTTCGACGATTTCTTTCAATCTTTCAGGGTTAATATCTACAAGATCTTCAACTTTTAAACTCGCTGGTAATATTCCTATACCTTCTTTGAAGAAAATCGCTTCTTCTAGAGAGCTCTTTCCAGCTAGCACATCATTCAAGCTTCTTGGATAAAAGTGGAAATCGAATAAAAATCCAAGATGCGATGTTGTTAGGTTACAATCTACTACGGTAACGCTTTTCCCAAGTTTGCTTATGGCTATAGCCAAGTTTGCTGTTAAAGTAGTTTTACCAACACCACCTTTACCCGAAACTATCCCGATTATCCTTGCCATAATTATTACTTCACCAAACTCTCATAAATTGATAAAGTTTTTTCAGCGGTCAAGTCAAAATTGAATTTTTCTAGCACAAGCTTCCTACCATTCTTTCCCCATTTTTTTGCTTGCTGTTGATTGGAGAGAACTTCTTTTATTCCCCATGCTATATCTTCTGGAATATTCCCGTTCACATGTACACCAGTTCTTTTTTCCCCAGATGGGACAACTTGTTCTTTCAGTCCGGAAACACCAGAGGCACCAACAACGACAGGCTTTTCCATCGCCATGGCTTCGGACGCCACTATACCAAAAGGTTCGTTTATGCTCGGAAAAACACAGACATCAGCTAAAGCGAAATGAGAAACTTTTTCCTTATCATTCAACCATCTGTTAACGATTATCACACTCTCTTCTAAACCAAGAGATCTGACAAAATTCTTCAGATTTTCATTATCACCAATCCCAACCATCAAAAGCTTAGTTCTTGGAAATTCTTTCAAAACCAGCTGAAAAGCTTTTACTAAATTGTAAATACCTTTGAACCAAACCAACCTTCCTATGAAGAACACCACTTTCTCTTCGTTTATTCCATACTCACTCTTCAACCTTTCCACCAATTCGAAATCAACTTTTTTCGGATTCATGATCTCAGGGTCTGTGCCATTGTAGCAAACTGAAATCTTTTCCTTCTCATAACCTATCATAGAAACGAAATCTCTCATGGATTCAGAAACGGTCACGACTTTATCAGCTTCGGAAGCCATTTCCCTTTCCAATTTTTTCAAGGTATCAGAGCCTGGAGAACTCCTCACTTCTTCTACAGAATGTAAGTGAAAAACAACTGGTATTCTTTCTTTCTTCAAGATTAATCCAGAAAAAGCGGAAAGCCAATCATGTACTGCCACTACATCAAACTTTTCTTTTTCATGAATTTCTAGGAATTTTTTGGCCGAGAGTAAGTTGTAAGAGTATATGTCTGAAAAAAGTTTTATGTTCTCCCCCCAACTCAATATATCTTGATTTGCGAAAATCGAAATTGACTTTGAAGTTTCAGGTAGCGAAAATCTGTAGATTTTAATGTTATCCACTTCTTCAAATTCTCTGGAACCGAAGTTGATGGTGAAAACAGAAACTTCGTTGCCTTTATCCACAAACCTTTTGGTGAGATTTTGAGAATAAACACCCAATCCCCCAACAAGGAAGGGAGGATATTCCCAAGAAAAAAAAGCTATCTTCATATTTATTTTTTTAACGCAGGAAGATATAATTTTGTTAAATATTCTTCAGCAACTTTATCCATATCAAAATCTGTGTTGAAAGCGTTCCACATCATTCTTTCCCATTCTTTCTTCTTCTCGTAAAAAATTTCAGATATAACCTTGAGCTTTTCAAAAAAAGCTTCTTGCCCGTATCTATTTTTTTCGACTTTAAAACCATTTTTGAAATCTTCTATTTTTTCGACCATGCCACCGGTATCGGTTCCAAGAGTTAAAGTTCCGTTAACAGCAGCCATCATGTAGCCAGTACCACAAGGTTCCTTTTCTGGTAAAGAAGGATAAAGTAGAAGGTCACCTCCCCAGTACATCTTCTTAGCAAGTTCTTCGTTGAAACCATAGACGAAAACAAAGTTTTCTTCCAATTCTTCATCCCACTTCCTACACATTTCAATCCATTTCCTACCAATAGGATCACCTAGTGCAGCCCTTCCAAGGATTATGATCTGCGCACCTATACCACCTTCACTCCTATCTTTAACGATTAAATCACAATAAGGTAGAAAAACGTCGAAACCTTTTTGGTCTGCAAACCTTCTGGGTATGATGATAGTTAACTTTTCTTCCGAAAGTTTTTCCCCTTTCATCCTTTCTATTTCTTTCAACAGCTCCAATTTCGCTTTCTTCTTTTTCTTCACCAATTCTCTTGAATTTTTAACATCCTTGAATTCTTGCATCCTCCAGTAATCCACATCTATGCCATTAGTTATGCCGAATAGTTTTTTCTCCTTGAAAATTTCGGATAAACCTTCATTTCCCCTCAAAAGACTTTCAGCGTAGTCAGGGCTCACAGTGTTACACATTTCAGAAAGGAGTAAAGCAGTGTAAGTTAAATTTATCTTACCTTCATGTATTACTTTTTCCCTCCATTCTTCCCCAATTCCCAATTCCCAAAATCTCTCACCATCGAAAATCTGTTGGTAAGCTTTACCTGCATTGTGGATCGTGTAGACAAACTTGATTTTCTTAAGATTTTGATCTTCGAAATATCTCGCTTCTGCCCTGAAGAAAATAGGTATTAAACCTGGGTGGGCATCGTTTATATGGATCAAGTCAACACCACCCAAAAATTTGACTAACTCTAAAGTACCCCTGGCGAAGAATACCGCTCTTTCAAGCGCATCACCCTCGTAAAGGAGGGATGCAAACCTTTCATTTTCAAGGAAATAAAAAACAACACCTCTCTTTTCGATTTTCTTGACTTTAGCACTGATTTTTTCGTTCTTGACCCAAAAACTTAAAGTTGTTAAATCCACTAAATTCAAATCGCTGTAGTCTATTTCTTCTACTTCATCTTTTTCATTTCTTCTGTATTTATAAAGCAAACTAACGACGCTAACTTCAATTCCAAGTTTTGCTAAAGAATAAGCAAGTTCTTCAACGGCAGGACCGAGACCCCCTGCTCTTGATTTGAAACTCTTCAACTCAGCAGAAACTAACATTATCCTCGGCTTTGTTTCACCCATAAAATTAAATTGTGTTCTTTATAATAAAACTATATGAAGTTCGATTTAACAGTTATAGGAGACATAAATCTCGACATCGTGACGTTTCCTTTAAAATCTTACCCAAAAAAAGAAAAACAACTCACGCTACCAAGTTTAATCGTCCAGTTAGGAGGTTCCTCAGCTATATTTGCTTGTGCTTCATCAAAAATTGGATTGAAGACGAAGTTCATAGGACGTCTGGGTTACGATTTCATTTCCAACTTCTTGATAAAAGAAATTCGAAGCATTGGTGTTGAAAGTAGGATAAGAAGAGTTGAAGGTGAAAGAGCAGGTATAACAATTTCGTTAAACTTTGAAGATATGAAAAGGGCTATGATAAGTTTTGTTGGAAGTAATGCAAATCTCTGTAGAGAAGATTTTGAGTTGGATGAAATAGAAGGTGAAGTTCTACATATAGGTGGTTTTAATTTACTGGATAATTTGAGGAAAGATGTTTTCGAGATCTTCAAATATGCTAGGAAGAAGGGGATGAAAACAAGTTTAGATCCGAACTGGGATCCCAAAGGGTGGAGTAAAGAAAGGGTTAAAGATCTGGAAAAAGTGCTACGTTTGACCAACTTTTTCTTTCCAGATTACGAAGAAGGTAAGGCCATGAGCAAAGTTGAAGATCCGGAGAGAATTGTCAAGAAGCTACTTGAAAAAGGGCCTGAAGTAGTTGCGCTGAAATGTGGGAAAAAAGGATGTTTTGTTGGTAGGTATAAAGAAATTTTACATGAAAAAGCTTTTAAAGTCAAAGCTTTACAAACAACCGGAGCTGGTGATTGTTTCAACGCTGGTTTTTTGAGGGCATACCTTTCAGGATTTACACTAGAAGAATGTGCAAGATTTGCGAATGCTTGTGGAGCTTTGTATACCACGAATTTCGGTAGAGAAAGGTTTGTTAGTGAAAATGTGGTCAAAGGATTTTTGAAGAGCTTTTAATCAAACTACTTTATCACCCTTTTTCCCTGTTCCCAACTCTCCCATTCAAGTTTACACTCCCTACACTTCAAAACGTTGAAACCCTTTTCATAACTTGCATATCCACTACACGTATCACTTTTCGCATGGGTGAATTGGTCGAGTATGGTTGCGTGCTCATGGCAAACAGCTCTTCCACATACTATGCATACACCTCGTGCATCTCTATCACAAAACCAACATTTCATGAAATCACCTCACTATTTCGTTATAAACGTTCAAAAGTTGTTCGGCAGCTTTATTCCATGTGAAAGTGTTTTCAGCGGCATATCTTCCGTTCTTTCCCATCCATCTAGCATGTTCAGGATTTCTCAATATCTCCTTTATCCCCCAAGCGATCGAATTAGGTGCTTGATAAACTCTGTAGCCTGTGACATCATGCCACACCAATTCACCTGCTCCTGTACCGTGGGTAGCTATTACAGGCTTGTAACAAGCCCAAGCCTCTAAAACAACTATACCGAAAGGTTCATTCCTGCTAGGTACTACTATACACTCAGAAGCTTTCATTATTTTCGTCTTCCATTCATCAGGCACGTATCCGGTAAATCTAACAGCATGCCAAACACCGAGCTCCCTTACCCTGTTCTCAAGTTGAGATTTCATGTAGCCATCACCTACGAAAACAAATTTAGCGTTTGGAAAATCTTTGAGCACGTCGGGAATACTTTCAACCAGCATATCAGGACCTTTCTGCACGGTCATCCTTCCAACAAAAGTTATCATCGGGTCGTAGACACCAATTCCAAGATATTGTTTCACATCTTTCCAAGCATCTACAAAACCGTCGAAATTTTTTGCCCAAATTCCATTGGGTATAACCCTTATCTTGTCCTCTGGGACACGGTAAATCCTTTTCACCTCTTCTTTCATAACGTTAGAACAAACTGTAACCCTTTCTGCTATGTAAGTACCGTACCATTCTAAATTCGTTATATCTTTTGCAACACCATCGTGGAAATGGTTCCCATCTCTTCCAAACTGGGTTGAATGAATTGTGAACACAACCCTTTTATTCCTCGCTTTTTTTATTTCGTCTAAAGCGTTAACCACGTGCCAATCATGTCCATGGATCACATCGAAATGACCGGAAACGTTTTCAGTTTCGAAGAAATGATGAGCCATAGATTTACACATGTTGTTCGTCATTTCATAAAAGAAATTTGGGGAAAAATTGAAAGGACATCTATGGTAGTGTACACCATCTATAACTTCATAAACTTTTTGATTCGGTCCTATCCTCGTGAAGACATGAACTTCATTTCCTTTCCTCTCCAGAGCTGCTGCCAATTCCGTAACAGCAACACCCAAACCACCGACAGGAATTGAATGTAATGATTCCCAACAAAAAAACCCTATCCTCATATCAACACCATAGCTATTTAAATTTTCTTCCTACTTGTTTATAAATTTATTATTTTTTAGAAAAATTTTTTCTATCGGGGCTAAATTTTTAAATTCATCTCACTTCATTTTTTCTTCCACGTAATGAGCAAATCTCTTTCCTTGTTCAAACCAGTAATCTATCCCCCAATAAACGTAACAACTCGTTTCAGCAACTAAAAACCATTTTTTAACCTTTAATTTCAATTCAGGATCGAGTTGATGGAATTTTCTACTCAGCTCGAAGATTTTTTTAACAGCTTCCAGTCTTCTCGATCCACCCATCCAACTCTCATGTCCATTCAACCAAGAAGCCCCCAAATCTTTTAACTTCACCTCTTCTTTAACATCTTTCCCTCCATCGTAGAATTTTTCAAGAAATTCCGTGACTGTGAGAGAATAAACTCCTTTACCAATTTTTTCTTTGAAGAATGGTAAGTAAGTTTTCGGAAAGAATTCATTCATCATTACGTTACCATTTTCTCCATCGCTTGCAGTCACTATCAATGCTGGTTTTTCTTTTTCAGAAAAAATCCTCTTTACTTCTAAACACTTTTCGTAAAGTAAATCTGATTCACAACCTGCTTGTTGATCTATGAAATAAGTAGGTACTCTGAATATCGCTATAATTTCTTCGTCACCAGCTCTTAACTTATGAGGTTTACAAACCATCTCGATAATTTTTTTGTAGGGCAATTTCTCGTATTTTTCAACGCTCTGTACCGGTAATATAATCCATTCATAATATTCTTTCAAACATTTTATCAATTCTCTCAAATCTTCTTCCCTTCCAGGTACTCCCATTTCTGGAAGCCAAAATCCTTTGACTTTTTTCAATTCATTCATTCCGAAAATTTTTTCGAAAGTCTCTCTCCAACTTTCTACTTGAATTTTCCAATCTTCTTTTGGGGTAGAGGGAAAATAACAATGTGAGTAAGCTGTACCAGCAAATTCCACACATCCTGGAAATTCTTTCAAAACTCTTTTGTAGGCTTGAATTATACTCCCTACATTCTCACCATCTATTGTTATCTCATCCAACACTTTCTTTTCCTCAAGTTCTAATAGCGATTCCAAAAGCACACCGGAAAAATCCAGCATTATTTTAGGCTTAAACCCTTCCCTTGCAAGGATGGATATAAACTTAGCAGGATTTTTGTAAGCTCTTAACATGAGTTTTGCATCCCATTTTTCCCTTGTATCTTTCGACTTCAACATTTTTTCAAGGTTCGACACTATTCTATCATCAACCCAAACCAAAGGTTGATGCATGTGCAGCCAGGGAACGTAGAAAACATCCATAATTTTATTTAGAAATTGGAATAATTTTATATGGAATTCGGTTTTAAAATTGAAGGATCTGGAAAAAATTTAAGGTTGAGATTTGATCTTGAAGTTGAAAGTAACGTGAGGAAGTTATCCGAGCTCGTAAATGATGAAGTTATACTCGATGTAGATAATGCTAGGAAATTGTTGAGGGAAAAAGGTGATATCACAATTTATGAAGTATTCAACTTATGGAAGTTCAATAAAGATGCTGAAAGGTTTTTGAAAAAATATGGATTGATGATTGACATAACTTTTTTGAAGAGTGGTGTTTTTTCAACGAAGAAGAACGGTGAAGCATTCTGTACTTATGGCCATATCCATGAAGAAAATTTGGGTGAAGTGTACAAAGTTTTGAAGAATTATTGTTATCTCTTGTTGTCAAACAAACGAAATTTCAAGAGCTATTTGGTAAAGTTGAAGGAAGGTTACTCTTTCTTCATCCATCCTTCTTACATGCACAGGCTAATTTCAGGGAATAAAGATTGTGTTGTTTTGAATTTTGTACCTGAAGATGCCGGTCATGATTATGATGTGGTAAAGAAAAAAGGCTTCCCTTTCCATGTTTTTCATGAAAATGGAAAGCTCGTGTTCAAAGAGAATAAGAAATATCCCGAAACTTCTCTGGTGCTTATAGAAGATATGAAAAAATTTGATGTTGTGGAGATAGCTGAAAAAAAGCCATCCCGCTTGAGGAAAATTTTAAGGAGTCCAAACGATATGCGAAAATTTCTTCAAGATTATTCGTTTTAATCGATCAAATCTTCGGAATTTTAACGATTTTGTAATTTTTTCCAGCCCTACTCTTCAAATCAACTTTCAAATCATTTCCATTTCTTTCGATTTTCATCTCAACTATATCATTTCCAATCCTTTTCTTCCTGATAACTTTCATACCATCCAACATCGAAGGTGAAATGAATATTTTTTTGTCAAGTGCATCGATTTTTATTCCAAGCATAAACTCATCGATGCATCTAACGATAGAAGCGAAACCCCAAGCTTGGAAAAAGCCAGCCGGTTCGTAAAAATGTTCCTTCAAGAGAATAGAATTTCCGTTTTCAGAATCCCAAGCTTCGTCAAGAGAATCCAAACAATTCTTATCGAACATTTTGTTCAATATTTCCAGGTATTTCAAACCTTTTTCAGGTCTTGCGTACTCGAATTCGATACAAGCAACTAAGCCGGTTATCCAACTCCAAACACTACCTTTATGGTAGGCTGAAGAGTTGAACTCTGGATCTTCTTTAGACAAGCTTCTCACACCGAACGATGAAGTGAACTCATCACTCTCTATTTTTTCCAAAACTTTCAAAGGATTTCTCGATACTTTGAAAAGAAGGGGAAATATGGCGTTAACAGTTCTTTTTTCATCTTTGAATTTCCACTTTATCCTATCGAAGTAGAATTTACGATCAGGATTCCAAAATTCTTCAATCTTTTCTTCCACTTCTTTTATCTCGGATAAATCTATTATATCTTCGTTAAAGATGTTACAAAGTTTTCTCAAGGAAAGAAGGGAAGCATACCATATCGCTTGCACTTCCAAAGGTTTACCATCTCTATCCAGAGTGTCCATCCATGTAGATCTCTTATCAGCTTCTAGAAGACCGTTTTCACTCTTACTGAAGCACCATCCAACAGCTCTCAACAAATTCTTCTTGCTGTTCTTCAAGAAATCCACATCCCCCGAATTTTCCACGTAATATGTTAAAGCTATTATCCAAAGAGGTGTGGCATCTATAGAGCCAAAGCTGGTTTTTCCATCCAGTGAAATGAAATTCGGAATTTCTCCATCATTCGATTGAAACTTCATCAAGGTTTCCAAGCATTTCTTGGCATCCTCGAAATTGCCGTAATCAACTATAGCAGGAATACACCAACCCAAATCCCTGCCCCAAAATTGTGTGAACCAAGGAAGTCCAGCTACATAACCAAATCCCACATCAGATTCAACTTTCAATTTTTCCAAACCAACGACACTTCTCTTGAACAGTTCATTCAACCAATTAACATTACTCTTGAAGAAAGAAGCTGGTGGTAAACTTCTTTTCTTACCTTCTATCGAAGACCTAGCTAAACCTAGGTTGAGAACAGCTTCGTTTTCATTTTTTCCACAAGCCAAGATCATCAGAATTTCCTCTTCCGTTCTTCCGATTTTAATTTTTAATGAAATTTTTCCAGGGATGTAACATCTCTGTAGTTCTCCTGGAAAATGATCCTTGTAAATTTCTTGCCCGCTAACATCAAAAGGTCTTGAAAACCAGAGAGCCACACAACCTTTCTCAGAAGTTACGAATAACATGTTGTCATGTTTCCTCGACCAATACTTCCTATCATGCCAATTTTCCTCCCTATCCCTTATATTCACACCAATCTCAGCAAAAATGTTCATTTCTTTTTCTTCCTCACCCTTGAATTTAAGAAAACACTTGAGAGCTTTTGCTTCTTCTGGTACAAAAACTGTTTCGCTAACTTTGATCCCATTCAAGGAATAAAAATGGGTGAAAGTTGAGCCATCATAATTCATCTCATAACAATTCATCGGGGAAAGCCATTCTTCATCAACCTTGAAAGCGAAGTAATCTAAGAATTTTTTTGATCCAGACCAAAATCCAGTCCACTTGGTTCTGAATCCAGAATCACAAAATCTGTGAAAAAAAGCTTTTTTCCCCGAGAGGATATAGCACTTGTTTGCAAATTTTTCAACTTTCAATTTTTTCATTAAATTTATATAGGGTATAAAAAAATAATATAAACTATGGTTTTCATAACTTTCAATTTTCAAGTACATCAGCCTTTCAGACTATCACACTTTCACTCCGATGGTTTATCTCAAGATGTGAGCAGTTATTTCAACTTTGGTTTGAACAAAATGGTTTTCGAGAAAGTTAGGGACAGATGCTACTTACCCGCTACCAACATTTTACTAGAGCTCATGGATAAATTTAAACATGAGAAAAGGAAGTTCAAAGTGAGCTTTGCGATGAGTGGAATATTTCTGGAATTTTGTGAGAAATATGGGAAAGATGTGTTGGAAAATTTCAAACAACTCATCAAAACGAAAAATGTGGAGCTGATAGGAGAGACTTACTTCCATTCATTGGCAAGTCTTTTCGAAACGAAAGAAGAGTTTGTAGAGCAAGTAAGATTGCACACGCAAGCTATGAAAGATTATTTCAACTTCAAGCCAAGGGTTTTTGTTAATACCGAAATGATTTACAACAATGTCATAGGAAGGATAGTAGAAGATCTTGGTTTCAAAGCTATATTCACGGAAGGTGCAGAGAGGATTTTGGGTTGGAGATCTCCTAATTACGTTTACGTGAGAAAATACTGTTTTCCTGATGATAAGAACTGGAACGAGAGGATAAGGATTTTACTCAGAAATTACAGGCTGAGTGACGATATCGGCTATAGATTTTCAGCTATGAACTGGGACCAATGGCCTTTGACAGCAGACAAATACGCGGCTTGGCTAAACGCAACTCCAGGACAATGTATAAACTTGTTCATGGATTTTGAAACTTTTGGTGAGCACCAGTGGGCAGAATCCGGTATATTCTGGTTTTTAAAATCTTTACCTTTTGAGATATTAAAGTACGATAACCTTGAATTTGCAACACCAAGTGAAGTGATAGAAGTACTTGAGCCTGTTGGCGAAATAGACGTTTTCGAATTTTCCACAGTTTCTTGGGCTGACATGGAAAGAGATGTTTCGGCATGGCTGGGTAACAAGATGCAACAAGTGTGTTTCGAAGAAATAAAGAATTTGGGGAACTTTTTGAAAAATTTGGAAGATGGTGAGTTGAAAAGGGTTTGGAGATTGTTACAAACAAGCGATCATTACCACCACATGTGCAACAAGATGTGGTCTGATGGCGACGTTCACAAATATTTCAGTTATTTCAACACACCAGAAGAGGGTTTTGCCAATTTCATGAAGATCTTGAGCGATTTGAAAGCTAAAATCTTCATGAGATTAGGAAAAATTTAACTGGCTATTTTTTTCAATTCATTCAACCTTCTCAAACATTCAACTCTCAAGAATTCCCTTTTTCCAATTCCAGGTTTGAAATAATCTTGCCAAAGAGCTCTTCCAACCATGAAACCGGAAGCCCCACAATTTATCGATATCTTTAGCTGTTCTTTGAATTCTTCAAAATCAACGCCTCTGCTCAATAAAACCCATGGAACTTCGCTACTCTCAGTTATTTTCTCACACCTCTTTTCAAGTATTTCTCTATTTTCCCCAATTTTACCAGGAAACTCAACTTTCAACAATTGAATTCCAAGCCTAGATATTTGTTTAACAGATTTAATTATCAGTTCCGATTTCTCTTCTTCAAAATTTTTTTCATCCAGTGGATAAACAAGGAATTCACATATCAAAGGCAATCCAACATCTTCACACTCTCTTGCAACTTCTTTCACCAATTCTTTTTGTTTTTTGGCTGTTTTGGCTTTTGGGTTGAAGTAGATTAATAGTTTAGCAGCATCCGCCCCGAGTTTTACAGCTTCACGTGGTCCAAATCCTTTTATCAATTTAGTTAGTCTACCATATTCCCCATCTTCATAACCACTTTCTTCTAAAGCAAGGATAAGCCCACATTTCCTTTTCACAACTCTAATCGCAGGTTTTCCATAAATTGGATCTAACAATATTCCAGAAGCTTCTTCACAAAAGATTTTAGCCAATCTTAATTTCACGATTTCCATATCTTTTCTAGTAACAGCTTCAGGATTTTCAGGCTTTATCATTCTTCTCAAAGATTCTCTGTGGTCTAGTGCGACTATATGGAAAAACCCGTTTGAGCACAGTTTATCTAATACCACTGAATCGCCTTCACGATAATTTCCTTTGAAACTTTTTTGTAGAATGAATAAACTTCATCTTTGAAAGGGAGACCAGTAGCACCTTCTCTTGTTACTTTCAACGCACCACAAGCATTCGCAAACTTAACACATTCTTCGATATCATTTCCTTTCAAGAATTTGTGTAGAAAGCCTGCCGTGAAAGCATCTCCAGCACCTATAGTATCAACTACTTTCACTTTAACGGTGGAAACAGAAAAATTACCATTCCTGGAAAAAACAAGAGTGTTTTCTTTCCCACACTTCACGATTATCGTCAACTTCTTCAATTTCTTCCTGAGAAAATTCAAAGCTTTTTTAAAATCCCAAATTTCGGCTATCCTCATTATCTCGACTTTGTTGACGATCAAAACATCGACATTCTTGAGTACTGGATAAAGTTTTTTAAAACCTTCTTGGGATTTAGACCTACCAGGATCGAACGAAACAGTTTTATTCATTTTCTTACCAATTTTTGCTACATAGCTAAGTGTTTCCAAAGTAGTTCCACTCATGTGGAGATGGGCCGAATCCTCTATAGCTTCTTTTGATATATCTGTTTTTAGAAGAGGTTCGTTAGCTCCAACCATTTCAAACATCAACGGTTCACCTCTTTTATCAACTATTATCATACAAACACCTGTTGGTTTTTCTGTTGTTATTTTAACGTACTTTGACTCAACTCCGTACAATTTCAATTGTTCCAGAAGGTATTGACCATGATCATCGTAACCTATCTTTCCTATTAAAGCCGGTTTCATTCCAAGCTTCGATAAATTGCAAGCTACATTTGTGGCAGAACCACCTATACTGTGAGTTATGGTCCCTTTTACAAAACTCATCTTATCCGGCTTGGAGAATTCTTCAACGAAAGATCTTGTATCGTAAACTATATGACCAATACAAACAGCGTCGAACATAATAATTATTTGAAGTTTCCCCTTTTTATTTTTCCTTTGAACTTTTCGTAAGAGAATTTTAAAGCTTCTATTCCTGGCATAGGACTACCAGAGAGATAAGTTATTAAAGCTCCTCCACCTAAGCTTATGTAAGAAAATTTCTCTTTTTCGATACCAAGCTTTTCTATCGCCAAGCTTGTGTCTCCGCCTCCGATCAAACTGAAGGATTTTGAGTTAGCTATAGCTTTAAGAATTTCTCTAGTTCCAATTTCAAATCCATCTTTCTCGTAAACTCCTGCAGGACCTTTCACGACTATGTTTTTAGCCTTACTTATAAATTCAACGTAATTTTTAATAGTTTCTTTTCCTATGTCAAGGATCATATTATCACAAGGGAGTTCTTCCACCCTTAATTCTTTTCTTTTCCCATTTTCTTCTACAGCCACATCTACAGGAACTTCTATTTTTTCTCCACGTCTTTTTAAAATTTCCCTCGCTTTAGGTATCAATCCTGAAAAACCCTTTTCTTCAAAAAATTTTTCCGTGACTTTTCCCAATTCATATTTAGTTGCTAAAAAAATTTCACCCACAATACCACAAGTTAAAACTTTTTCGATACATTCAGGCTTTTTTTCAAGGAAGTGCTCCATTATTTTTAAACAATCATCAGGCTTTGCTCCACCAAGGATGAAAACACTTGCTCCACTGTGCACTTTTTCCACACAGGTTATTTCTTTTTCCATGATTTTTCCAGCAACCGTTGGCAACAAAGGCGCAAACCCTACGATTGAAGCATGAGATCTATGGGAAACGGAAAAGGCATCTAGCACGAATACATCAGCAAGTTTAGATAGGGTTTGCACAAGTTTGCTCTCGGAATGTTCTTCTATACTTTTCTCTTGAGTTTCCTCGTCTAAAAACCTCACGTTGTCGAGGAGCAAAGCTTCACCTTCTTTCAAATTCTTTATTTCATTCAAAGCTTTTCTCCCAACAACATCATCAACAAATTTTACTTCTCTACCCAAATGTTTACTCAAAAGCTTTGCATGTTCTTCCAAACTTGTGAAATCTTCATCCCCCTTCCTACCTTGGTGAGCGAGAATAACAACTTTTGACTTTTTGTCCAAAAGAAATTGAATTGTTTTTGCATGCTCTCTTATCCTTTCACAATCTTCTATCTTTTTTTCTTCTTTGTTGTAGGGGGCATTCAGATCTACTCTTAAAAGGACAGTTTTTCCTTCTAAGTTAAAATCTTCTAACGTAAAAAATTCTTTCATGAGTTCACTTTTCAATTCCCAAAGCTCTATTCGTCTTTTCTATCGATTTAAATTTATCGGTTTCAATTCCAGTTATGGCTCTAATCGCATCTATTGTTTCAGGAATTACAATTGCTTCTGAATGCACAACATGGATCCAATAAAATCTGTTTTTTTCTACTGTAATGGATTCGTCCAAAATCGCAACTTCATACATATCATACCTTGGTCTACAAAGATCTCTATATCTTTCTATTATTTCAGAAGTTGCTGTATAACCATGGGAAGCTTTTAGCAATATCATCCTAGACCCTTCTTCAAAAGCTTTTTTAAATTCTTCTATGCTCGATTGCTTCTTTAACTTACCTGTTATCATGTGGACATGAGCTAAAGTCGAAGGAACCTTAACTGCCATGGTTTTAATGTTTATTTGAGGTAGGACAGTTTGTAAGTCAGGACCTTGATGCGAAGGAACGTGGGTTTCTGGAACGATAGCATTTATCGGTCCGGATTTTTCATCCCAAGGATCTGTTGCCCTTCTCACAAGAGCTACGAAAACTTCTTCAACTCCGAATTTTTGGTCTATCGTGAAAAGCGTTCTTGCTAGAGAAGTTGTGTTGCAACTTACAACCCTGACAGAATTTTTATTCAAAGCCTTTTCATAATTTGCTATTGCAACAAAACTTACATCGGCAACTTCTGCTCTCTCCCCACCTTGAAACACCATTTTAACTTTATACTTTTGGTACAAAGGCTTATTCTTCTCACCAATTTTTGCTGGCGTGCAATCACAAATAACATCAACTTCTCCGGAAGCCAGCAAATCTTCAAGTAATCCTTTAACGTACATTCCACCTTCAGTCAAAGCTTTCATACCTTCTTGATTAGAAGCATACAAATCGGTTTTGTACAGAGGCCCTTTAGGTTCAAGAACAGTTCTCAACCAGCTTGTAGGAGCAACATCTGCTATACCAACAAGCTTCATATCATCTTGAAGCTTAATAGCATGAGCAACTCTTTTCCCAATTGTGCCAACACCATTTACAACAACCCTTATCATGTGCCTCTTTAAATTAAATTTGTTGTAGGGATTAAATAAATTTAATCGAGGAAAAAGCTTGTTTTTGTTAAACTCTTCAACAAGTCCGAGTTAAAGTAATAAAAGGAAGAAGAGAGTAGAAGCTATAGAAGTTGTTATCTACCAACGAAAAAGTTTTAACTATTTGTTGAAGGTAGTGGTTATTGACTTTAACCCAAGCTTGAATTTCAAGTTGGCAAAAAACTTGAAATTCAACAAACGAAAGAAAATGTTGATCAAAATTGCAAGCGTGAGTGCTTATTTGCTGCAGGTAATGTTACTGATGTTAAATAGAAATAGATAATAATAGCTACAGGAGAAAGTGTTAAAACTGCCCTTTTGGCTCACGAATACCTTCAACGTAAGTCTCTTATGAAATATCATTGAAGTGTGTAGCCACCATCCGCAACTATACATTGGCCTGTTATAAAACTTGAATCATCGCTCGCCAGGAAAACTGCTACATTCGCTATGTCTATTGGCTTACCCCATCTCCCTATTGGAATTGCTTTTTTCAGCTGCTCGTACATTTCTGTTCCTAAAGCTTGGGTCCCAGGTGTCTCTATCGGGCCAGGAGCTATGGCATTAACGTTTATGCCAAAGGGAGCGAGCTCTAGAGCTAAAGCACGGGTGAAGCCTACCATTCCCGCCTTGCTTGCAGAGTAGTGAACAAGTTGCTGAAAGCCTATAACACTTCCTGCTATCGAGGAGATGTTTATTATCTTACCATATCTTTGTTGAACCATGATAGGAACAACAGCTTTAGTACAATTGTAAGTTCCTTTCAAGTTCACGTTCAAAACTTTATCCCAATCTTTCTCTTCCATCTCAACAAAAGGTTTGAAGGGAAATATACCAGCGTTGTTGACTAGAATATCAATTCTACCGAATTTATTTAAAACTTCTTGAGCCATTTTTTCCGCATCTTCCCTGCTAGAAACATCAACTTTTAAGGCTAAAGCCTCACCTCCCAAACTTTCTATCTCTTTAGCTACTTCTACCTCTTTTCCTGTTATGTCCGTGACAACAACTTTTGCTCCCTCTTTTGCAAAACACAAAGCTATTTCCCTTCCTATACCTTGACCGGCACCAGTAACTATTGCAACCTTGTCTTTCAGCTTCATATTATTAAATTGAGATTTTTAATATATTTTTATTCAATATTTTTTGCAAATTCTTCCAAAATTTTTTCATGGTTACTTGCTTTAACGACACTTGAAGAAACTAACACGCCAACAGTACCTAGCTCAAAAGCTTTTTTGACATCCAAGCCAGAAGAAATTCCAGCTCCACATAAAACTTTCACTTCAGGTTCAACACTCCTTATAACTTCCACAAATTTCTTCACGCTATCAGGCTTTATCCTGGAAATTGCTCTTCCGGTTCCGATCAAAACAGGATCTTCGTAAGCTAAAAACTCAGGCTTTAATCTTGCTATTTTCTTCCCTTCTTCCAAGCTTTCAGCACAACAAACTGTAACAAGCCTATTTTCCTTAGCAACTTCCACACATTTTTTAATTTCTTTAAAATCAAGCTTTTTTTCAGAATGATTTAAAATAACACCTTTGGCACCAGCTTGTTTGATAGCTTTAGCACTTATGTGTCCTGTGAAAGGGCCTTCTTCAACAGCATCCAAGTGTTGAGCAAAAACTGTTATTTTCAGATTTTTCGCTATTCGTGGTATGTCTGTAAACTGAGGTGCGACCGCAAAATTCACACCAGATTTTTTAGAAATTTTTTCACAAATTTTTGCGAGCTTGTAAGCTTTTCTCCCAGAAATATAACACTTGAAATTTATGAGGATCAACGGTAACTTCATAATTCTATTTTGGAAGTGCTAAGAAAAATTTTTACCATCTCTTCTTAGCACCAATAGCTAGAGAAATCTGTTCTAAAGTTAAAAATTTTGTTTTAAGCTTGGAAGCATCAGCCTCTTCTATTTTCTTAAATTCTTTATTTCTAAATTCTTCCGGCAAACCTACAAAAACTTTGAGGTTTTTGTAGGCTTTTCTTCCCTTCGCTTTCTTCCAAGGTAGCATACCTCTCACAGTTCTTCTGAAAATCCCGTCAGGAGTTTTGGGAAAGAAAGGTCCGTGCTTAACGTCGCCTCTCCAAATCTTTTCTAAATATTTTTTTACGATGTACTTCGGATTCCCGGAAACCACAGCTTTTTCACAATTAACAACGAAAACCTTCTCCCCATTCAACAAATCTTTTGCTATTCTTGAGCAAAGTCTTCCCAAAATTTGATTCTCAGCATCGTATATTATCATAACTACACCAAAATCCTAACTCCACTTCCTTTTGGATTTTCTTTCAACAGATCTTCTATTTTCATCGTTCTACCACCAACTTTTTTAATCTTTTCTTCAGCCTTTGATGAAAATCTCCATGCCGCGACTTTAACAGGTTTTGTTATCTTGCCATTACTCAAAACTACTCCAGGAACCACGACAGTTTCTCCTTCTGAACAATTTCTATCTATTTCATAAACATTCACTTCAACTTTTTTCCTCCTCGGTCTTTCCAGTTTTTCAGCTACGGCATACCAAATCGGGGCATTGAGCTCTCTCGATTTTCGTTTCAATTCTTCTATCAGTTGCTGTAAGTATGGATTTGTGGGTCCAGTCGGCTTCATTTGACCACTCTCTTAATTTTTGATTAATAGTTTTTAAGCTTTTTCAACTCTTATTTTTTCTCCATGTTTCACCCTCTCAAGTACTTCGATAAAATTTTCAGTTGTTATTCTACCAAAAACGTTTACAGGAGAATAAGCTCTAGGTTTTTCATTTTTTGAAGCAGGAGTTTTACCGAAGAAAATACAGAAGCAGGAACCTTCAACCCAATAAGCTAGGTCACCAACTTCAACCTTTTCTTGCGAGTTTTCCTTCTCGATTCTTACCGGAATTTCAAAGTAAATTTCTTTACCCCATAATTTAGCTTTACTTTCTATCGGCAAAGCTTGAATTATGGCTCTGGCTGTCTTTGGATTTTTCGTTTCATCTATTTCAGCTTCTATAGTGCCAAACCTGGTTTTAATTAAAATTTTCATATGCGCCAGCCGGGATTTGAACCCGGGTCCCATTCAAGTCAACATAGCTTGGGAAGCTCGTGTCCTACCAGGCTAGACTACTGGCGCATCATTTAATTTTTCTCTTATTTTTATAAATCTCCTTCGAAAGCTATAAATACAACCAAGTTATAAAGGAATATTATGTCTGTGTTTTGTGAGATGATTGTAAAACAGATAATTCCGGCTGTTAGAGTGAGGACTACAAAACAACTTTATGCTAATGGGATGAAGCAAGAAGATATTGCGATGAAGCTTGGTTTAACTCAAGCTGCTATAAGCAAGTATTTGACGGGAAAATATACGCAAGAAATAAGAAAGTTGGAAAGGAGTGAAGTAGTGAAGAAAATTTCTGACGAAATCGTTAGGGTGATTCTGAAAAAATCTTTCAAGAGGTCAGACTTTCAAAAAATCGTTTGTGAATATTGTAAAAAGGAGATGAGGTGATTTTATGAGCTATGATTTGGAGGAAATAGATTTTCCTGAAAAAAAGAAGAAGTACAGGAGAGTTTACAAGAAAGGTTTCAGGAGAAAAAGCGTTCAGAGGTTGTAAGATGAAGAGAATTTACATGGATTACGCATCAACCACTCCTGTAGACCCAAGAGTTTTAAGGGCCATGTTGCCATACTTTTCAAAAAAATTTGGAAACACGATGAGTTTACATTCTTTTGGACAAGAAGCAAAGAGAGCCCTGGAAGATGCGAGGGAAAAAGTTGCTAAGCTCATGAACGCTGAGGATGGCAAAGTGATTTTCACAAGCAGTGCAACCGAAGCTAACAATCTTGCTTTGAAGGGAATAGCTTTTGCCAATCGCGACAAGGGGAAACACATAATTGTTTCTTCCATAGAGCACCATTGCGTTCTTGAAGCTGCTCGTTGGCTTGAAACTCAAGGTTTTCAAGTTAGTTACTTGCCTGTGGACAGATATGGTTTAGTTGATCCTGGAAAAGTGGAAGAAGAGATAAGAAAAGACACTATCTTGGTTTCGATCATGCACGCAAACAACGAAATTGGAACTATAGAGCCAATAGAAGAAATAGGTAGGATTTGCAGGCGAAGAGGAGTTTATTTCCACACAGATGCTGCCCAAAGCTACGGAAAAATTCCAGTCGATGTAGAAAAAATGAACATCGATTTGCTCACGGCTAGCGCTCATAAGATGTATGGACCAAAAGGTGTGGGAGCTTTGTTTATTGCTGATAACGTGAAGATTGAGCCTTTGTTACATGGAGGTGGTCATGAGTTTGGCTTTCGTTCCAGCACTGTAAATGTTGCTGGTATAGTTGGTTTTGGTGTTGCTGCTGAAATTGCAAAGAAAGAGATGAAAGCTGAATCTACGAAGTTGAAAAAGTTTAGAGATAAACTGATTAAAGGGGTTCTAGAGATAGAAAAATCTTACTTGAACGGCCATCCGATTAAAAGATTGCCGAACAACACAAACTTCAGATTTGATTTCATAGAAGGCGAGAGCTTAGTCACTTACCTTGATATGAAAGGTATAGCAGCTTCAACCGGTTCGGCATGTTCTTCAGAATCTTTAGAGCCAAGCCATGTTTTGCTGGCTATTGGCTTGAAACCACACGAAGCTCATGGAAGCTTGAGATTAAGCTTGGGAAGATGGACAAAAAAAGAAGAAATTGATTATGTGCTTGAAGTTTTGCCTGGTATTGTTGCAAAGTTGAGAGAAATTTCACCTTATAAAGAAAAGTGGTGAGATGAAACAATCTTTGCCTTATTCCAAACAAATAATTGAACACTTCAAAAAACCAAGAAACATGGGCAGAATTAAAACTCCCGATGCTATAGGTGAAGCTGGAAACTTGATATGTGGTGACGTTATGAAACTTTACTTGAAAATTGGAAAAAATAAAAAAGGTGAAAAAATAGTCAAAGACATAAAGTTTGAGACTTTTGGCTGTATTGTTGCAATTGCTAACAGTAGCATGCTCACAACAATGGTTAAAGGAAAAACTTTGGAAGAAGTGATAAAGATAAAAAAAGAAGATCTGATAAAAAAGCTCGGCAAACCTTTACCGTCAATAAAAATTCATTGTTCAATTTTGGCTTTGGATGCTTTGCACGAGGCTTTGTATGATTATTATGTTAAAGAGAAGTTACCAGTTCCCGAAGAACTCAAGATATCTCATGAAAGAATTGAAAAAAGTTTAAAGGAAATAGAAAAAATGCATAGAGGATTTGTTGAGATGGAGAGAAAAATTCTAAAGTAGATGCCAATTCTTCTCGTAAAAATCATGGGCTTTTAAATAATATTCTACACTACTTTTTCTGGGCTCCAAGGCGTGGAGATATTCCAGCTTTCTGCATCTTTTCAGGATATTTATCTCCTCGTTCATTTTGTTCAAATGTAGCACTAAAATGGTACTTAACTCTGTTATAACTTCATTTTTTTCATTATAGTGAGAAGTTGATGGTAAGCAAGGGAAATGACTATTTAAAAATTTTTCCATTTTTTCCTCTTTATGCAACAATTCATGTATAGCTATACTCTTAACTACACTTAACACATCTCGACCTAACCATTTTTCATAAGTTAAGAGTTTATCTAGAAATAAAAATTCACCTTCCATACCAGCAGGGGCTTTCTTCATTTCTAAATTAAATCTACCATTTCTCAAGTAATCATTGACAGGAAAATAAAAAACTTCTCTATAGAATGGATCTAAGTCATTACACATTAAATCTATTAAGTCCCGATCTTCGGGACTTATTTCTTCTTTTTCTCTACACCATTTTATCAGTTGGGTTGGAGGTAAAATAGGTAAGAAACCTCCATCTACTAAATGTTTATATTCGTAAGACTTTTTAAATGCAATTTTTACGTCTAGAGTTTTCATTCCGATGATTTCTACTTCGTCTTCAACAAGCTCTATCGAAAGATCGAAGAATACTCCTTTTCTTTTCATACTCTCCCTAAATTCATTCAATTTTTTTAACTCATCCTCCATCTCAGATTCCTTCACAAGAAGATTATACGTGAATTCATCTATCCTGAAGTGTAAAATTTTATCTAGAAGAGTCATGATATAAGGTACAGAGACTATACTAATTTCTCCCAAGTTCTTACCCAAAGTTTTGGTAATAACCAGAATACCTTCTTTCACACATTCTTGTGCTACTTGTTCGTTCAAAAACATGATATTTAGAGGAAGATTTAAATTTTTAAATTTTTAGATTGAATGAAAATTAACAAAAAACATCAATCGTTCAAATCTTTTTCTTCTTTGAAAGCTATCAATTTCAACAAATAAATAATTCTCAATACCCATTCAAGACAAATTGTAAAAAGAAGGTAGAACAAAACTCCTGGGAAAGATGAGAGCAAACCTTCCCATCTTTCAAGGAGTAGCTCAGGTGAGAAGAAAGTCGGGTTTATTAAGAAGATGAGGAGAAAAGTTGTCGGGATTATGGTTGCCACATCCTTAGCCAAATCTTCCTTGTAATAGGCGGCAATCCTGGTGAAAGAGATTACCGATATCGATACGAAGAAAATTTCTTCTACGCTTAAAGATTCTGAAAGGAATATGAGAAAGATTGAAAAGATCAAAAACCAGAAGAAAGTGTAAATAGGGAAGATAAAAGTATATTTGAAGAAAAAAGCAAAAGCTTCTCCTACTCTCTCCCACTTACTCATGTAAGTACTTAAGTTTATTTTGAACAAATCTCTCCTTGCAAGCGTGGAGTAAAATTTCCACATGATCACACCGAAGATGAAAAGGGCAAACGTGAAAATTGAAATCCTCAAGAAAGGTTCACCGACTATGGAAGAAATTTGGTGATAAAAAGGTAGCTTGGCCATCAAGGCAAAAATTCCTTCCAGTGCCATAATTAATTGTTAGGTTTTGGAATAAAAATGAGTTTTTTACTCTTCTATTTTTTGAAGGTTGACTTTACCGTCGACTCCAGATGGGAAATTGTGAGGAAGAAAGAAGATAAATTTTTTCTTCTAGTCAGATCCTAACAAATACCTACTCATATCTTAAAGCTTCAACCGGCTGAAGCTTTGCAGCTCTCCTTGCCGGTAAAAGACCAGAAAGAACTCCTATTAAAACTGAGAAGCTAATGGTGAAAAGAGCGAGCTGAGGTGAAATGTGAACGACTGTTCTTGATACACCAGTCATCCCCACCATCCTTATTCCAATTTCTGATATAATACCAGAAGCTATGAGACCGAAGAAGATTCCTATGAGACCTCCAACTAAACCTATCAAGCCAGACTCTATCAAAAATAGAAGCATGACTTCACCATCAGTTGCACCTAAAGCTTTAAGCGTACCTATCTGCCTTGTTCTTTCCATCACGGACATGAACATCGTATTGGCAATTCCTACAGCTCCGACTATCAGAGAAATTGCTGCTATTCCAGCTAAAAAGAAATTCAAAGTTCCCATAACACTCAACACTCTTTCTTGAATGCTTTTGACAGAAGTTATAGTGTAGTCTTTCGTTTCTTCTGTCACTTTTCTTGAGAGCATCAAAAGTCTATCGATTTTTGCTTCAACTTCATCCACAACTTCAACATCACTAACCTTAACGAGAATTGAGTTGTATTCATTTGAGGTTATATTCAGAAGAGTTTTGGCTGAAGTTAAGGGTATATAAATTGAGTTGTCAATACCTATCATTCCTCCAACGCCAGTAGAAGCTTTCAGAATTCCAACAACCCTGAAAGATCTTCCACCAACGCTTATTCTGGAGTTAAGTGGGATTGGGTTCTTGAACATTCTGTTAGCAACATAGTTTCCAATCACCACAACATCCACATCTCCAGGCATCAAATTTCTCCCTTCTTCTAATTCAAGGTTCACGATATCTTTCCAAACAGTTGGGTTTACACCTTGAACTAAAACATAAGTTTTTTCTCCTAAGTAGCTCAGTTCAGCTCTTCCAGAAATCATTCCACTTACGTATTTCACCTCAGGAATCGACTTGATGATTTGAATGTCCTTATCATTCAGTTTTGCTAGAGCTCCACCAAACCTTGCTTGAAGAAACGTTCTTACATCAGCAAATTCCCCTCTTGCCCTTGTCGCTCCAGGTGAAATTGTTATCAAGTCTCCACCCAAGCTGCTTAGCTGAGAATAAATACTTTCCCTCATACCTTCGCCAACGGAAAGTATGCTTATCACCGCAGCTATCCCTATCACTATTCCTAAAATGGTGAGCCAACTCCTCAATCCTCTTTGAGAAAGATTCCTTACGGAAAAGCTTACGGCATCGCTAACCCTCATTTTTACTTCCTTTTAAAATTCTTGAATTTTTTGAAGACAAAAAAATTTAGAAAAACTATAACAAGAATTATCCCAGCCATGCCAATTATGATGTAGAGGGTGCTGTTGTTCATCAAAGGTGATCTCGTGGATTGTGTTCTTGCAATAGGGATTGTTTTGTTGCCAAAAATTCTCAGCTCATTCCCGCTAACTTCTTTTTGTAAAACCCTCCTCATACCAATGGCATCCGTGTAGGAAATTTCGACCAAAAGATTCTTCGTCTTGTTCACATCAGGCAAGCTCATCATCTGGAAAGTTGCAAAGGTGTAGTCGCCTGGGTTTAAATTACCTACCATGCTTGAAGACGCTCCTACAACAGCAAAACCTTCTTGCCTAGGTATTTTCACGAGAACGGAATAAGCTGGATTCATCCCGGTGTTCGCAATGGTAAGAGTTACAGAAGAGGAAGAAGCTTCTTGAACGTTAACTTCAAAATCAGTTTCACCACTTATCTCTATTCCTGCCGTTGAAGTTATCGTTTGGTTTGCTCCCGATTTGTCGGTATATTGGAATGTTATAGCTATTGGATAAATGCCTGGAGTTGCGCTTGAGCTTACAGCAACTTCTCTCGTGATTTCATAGAAAGAATTTGGAGGTAAAGTTGAGATCACTGCTCTATTGTCATAGCCAACCGGCAAGATGTAATTTGAAGCCGACCAAGTGAAGATCAAATTGTTTATTTGCAAGTTACCCGTGTTTGCTAAAGTGAAAGTCAAGTTCGTCCTTTCTCCTGGTTTGAGAGAAGATGGTGAGATGGAAAGTAGTTGAATTGTTGATGGGGATTGAATACTTATTATCACATTCGGCGTGATCGTTCTACAAACAGAATCTTGACAATAATCTATTTGAAATTTCACGTTGTACAGGCCAGGAGAAGCTGTGTTTAAAACTGAAAATTTAAATGTCGCTATAGCAGTGTCACCTATTCCTAAACCACCGAGCTCAGATATCCAATCACCAGAGATTTTTATCGGTGCATCAGAAGAAACTCTTGAAATTTTAACTTGAGTAGCGATAGCATTTCCGGTGTTCTTCAAAGTCATTTGGATATAGCCATCATTTCCAGGATAAACAACATTAGGATAAACGGAAAAACTCGCTTGGATTATCGGGTCGGCAGCAAGGACAATTTCAAAAGTTGAAAGGAAAATTAAAGTCAAAATCGCTGATAAAATTTTCCCCTTCATATCAACCTCCTTTAATTATTCTACCTTAATTATTCTACCATCTTTTAAATAAATTATCCTTTCAGCATATCTTGCTATGTTCATTTCATGCGTAACCATAACGATAGTCTTGCCATCTTCTTTTAGTTTGTCGAATATCTTCATGATTTCTTCTCCACTTTTCGAATCTAAGTTTCCAGTTGGCTCATCAGCCAAAATTAAAGCAGGATCATTCGCTAAGGCTCTCGCTATCGCAACCCTTTGTCTTTCTCCTCCAGACAATTGAGAAGGTAGATGATCTGCTCTTTTCTCTAAACCAACTTTTTTCAGCAGCTCGATTGCACGTTTTTCACTTTCCTTTTTATTTTTTTCAGCGATAATCATGGGTAGTTCAACGTTTTCCAAAGCAGTTAGAGTCGGATACAAGTTGAAAAATTGGAAAACGAAACCTATTTTTTCTCCTCTTAATCTCGCTAGCTGCTTATCTTTCAGCTTGGAAGTGTCGATACCATCTAAAAAAACCTTTCCAGAAGTTGGTTTATCTAACAGACCTATCAAATGAAGAAGAGTGGATTTTCCTGAGCCAGATGGTCCTATAATAGCAACAAACTCCTTTTCCATTATCTTCAGATTCACATCTTTCAAAGCAACGACTTCAACTTCATCCATCTTGTAAATTTTACTTACATTTTTTAATTCCACTGTAGGTTTCATTTTCCCTTGGTTTCATTTATGTAAAACTATACATAAAAAGGAAAATGTTGGTTTTCTTGTATAAAGATTTAAGGTTTGCCAAACGTTCCAGAAACAAAACTAAACCAAAAAGTATACAAGCAACTCAAATTTGATACACAAATTCATTTTACATTTTCAATTTTTTTCCTTAACTTTTAAATTTGGAAGTTAATAGGTATTCGGCCGGTATTTTCAAAATCAAATTCATGGGAGAAGGAAAAAGTGAAAACTCGGAATACCAATTTGAGGATGCATAAAAAATGTTTTGTAATTGCAGACCAGCTAATTCGTCATAACTCAAAAAGAGCTGGTGTGGCATTTCGGATCTACATAAATAGCATTTATACCATTTTCCTTCTTTCAACAGAGGCATGAATTCTACCTCTATTATTTTATAACCTATTCCAATCTTGGAAAAGAAATCTTTAGAAGCAAATAAATATACTTCATCTCTTTCCTCAGGAAAGGGATAAACTTTTCCAAAGAAAAATTGTTGTTTGATTATTTCACCATATCTCGACCAATCCATAAAATTAATTTAGGAAAAAAATTTTTATTTTTAAAAATCTTGTTGTCGGAAATGAACATGCAGAGGTATGGGATGAACCAGTTTGAACTGTTTTGTTTAAAATTGGAGTTTTTTAAATACTATTGAATATTTTGTTGTTCATGTAATTTACGACCGCTTGACATCTTGCTTGAAACATCTTCTTATATTTTAAGATGAAATTAAATGTTGACATAGAAATGATAATTGAAGATAAGGTTTATGGTAGTTTAAAGATAGACGATCCATTAATAGTCGAACTTATAAATTCTAGACCTTTTCAAAGACTTAAAGGGATAACTCAAAGCGGTTATGCATTTTTTCTCAGTCCTAAACACCCTTACGCAAAATTTAAAGTCACAAGATACGAACATTCGATAGGTGTTTATACTTTACTAAGGAAAATTGGTGCTTCAAAATTAGAGCAAGTAGCTGGTTTATTGCATGATATTTCTCATCCAGTTTTTTCTCATTGCATTGATTTTATTTACGGAAGAGAGTTGGAACAAGATTTTCATGAAATTTTTCATGAAAAAATCATGTTAAATTCAGAGATTTCTGACATTTTAAATAAATATAAAGTGAAACCTGAAGAAATTTTGGATGGAAACTTCAATTTAATGGATAACGAAATACCTGATATCTGTGCAGATCGCATAGACTATTCTCTTAGAGACTCTGTTTGTTGCTTAGGTTTAGAAAAAAGTAAAGCTAAAAACATAATCGATTCACTCGTAGTTCATGAGGGTGAAATAGTTTTTTCAAATTTCAGGGTTGCTAAGACTTTTGGTGAAATATTCTTAGAAATAGGGGATATGTATTGTAACCCACTTCAAGCAACACTTTTTAAACTAGTCTCAGAAATAGTAAAATTGGGTTTAGAGGAGAATGTTCTTAAAGAAGAAGATTTATTTTCAGAGGAACCAATAGTATACAATAAACTTGTTAGAGCACATCACAAAGGAATTAACGATTTATTAAAAATTATTTCAAACCTAAAAGTAGTAGAAGATCCAAAAGATTATGACTTTTATTTAAAATCAAAAGTAAGATACGTAGATCCAAAAGTATTATTCGAAAAAGGAACTAAAAGAGTTTCTGAGCTTGATGATAAGTTCAAACAGAAGATAAGAGATTTTATTAATAGAAAAAGTAAAGGATTCTATGTTAGAATACTGAAGTGATGAACATAAAAATGATACTTACTTCCTGTTAGTATATTCCATCATCAACTACACTTAAGGACTGGGAAATCGAAAATTCACGCCCAGGGTGGGATTTGAACCCACAAGGGCAAAAGCCCACCAGCTCTCCAGGCTGGCGCCATACCAGATTAGGCGACCTGGGCACTAAACTTAAGATAAATTTTTTAATATTTAATTCCTGATATCATTCATCTATCAATGCTCTTGGGCTTTTGAGAAATACGTGTTTACATTTTTCACATTCATAAGCTTGTGGATAGCTTGCTTGTATCAACCTCAACTTCGTTGACCCACATTTTGGACATTTTTCATCCATAATTTTCATCTTTGCAATCTTCACAAATGAAATTTCCTTCAACTTCTTTAAGATCATCTGATTGATTCCCACAAATTTCACACATATTCGTATCGAACAATTCTCGTTTATCAGTTATAACTACTGGCAGTAAATTTCTTGTGAGTATTGTTTCTTCTTCATGACCAACTTCAAGAAAATCAAAATTGAATTCACGAATAAAGTTCTTTCCCAATTTTTCATTTTCCAAAGATAAAAATCCGTAAACTTCCTTGGAATAACAATAAGGACAAATTATCGTTTCCAATTTACCACCACATTTAATACATCTTTGAACTTCTTGAAAAGATTCGAAGATCTTTTTCAATTTTTCATCGAATTCTTTAAACTTTCCTAAAATTTTTGGAATTCTTGTTTTTATCCATTTCTCTACAGACGATCCTAAACAATTCACACAAATAGGGTTGAAAAGAGGTTCGAGACATATTTTACATATTACCGTTTCCATCGTGATGGAGTAAAAATCCCGACTATAAAAATTTTATCAATAGAATTTGGAGAAAAATGCATATTTTATAAAAATTTCTACGTTATAGAAAAATTTAAATACAGGAAAAAACACTATTTTCTCGTGTTGAAGAAGAGAGAAAAACAAGTTTTTATGAATTTGATAAAGAATGCGAGGATGCCAGACAAGCATATAGCTAAAATTTTGGGGATAACTCAACCAACGGTTACAAGAATAAGACAAAAACTGGAGAAAAGTGGATACATCAAAGGTTACAAACCTTTGGTGGATTTCCAGAAGTTGGGTTTAAGTTTAATAGTTTTAACTCTGTTTAACATAACCGATTTATCAAGAATAGATCAAGTCAAGAAGAAAATAATTCCAAACTTGAAGAAAATGCCTGAAATTTTTTTAATAGCAGAGGGTGAAGGTATGGGAAAAACATGTTTGATAATGTCTGCCCACAAAGATTTTCAAGATTTTGAAGAATGGGTGGTTGATCTTAAAAAAAAGAATGGAAAATACATGGAAGATGTTGAACACTTCCTTTTTTCAACAAACAATATTCATAAAGAATTTTCTATTGAAAATGCTGTGATAGAATTTTTAAAGGGTGAGCATGAAAGATAGAAGAATTGCTGAAGAAAGCAAAGTTATTGAAGCGATAAGAGATGTCTTGAGGAAAAGGCTTAAAGTTGAGTCTCAAGAAGAGTTAGCTGAACTTGTTTTGAGAAAATTGAAAAAAGAGAATAAAGATTACACCTTATCACCGATAAGAGTTAAAAGGATAGCTTTGAAAATTCCGGAAGTCGAGGTTAAGGCTAAAACGAAGAAAACTTTGAAATTACCGAAAATCGAGAAGTGTCCGATTTGTGAGAGTGGTATAGAGCCTGTAAAGGTGAAGAATCTTATGAACAAAGAAATAATAATTGGATACAAGTGTACTAGTTGTGGATATCAGAGCGATTTAGAAGCTTTCATGCCTATGAAGTATATTTTCCTGTTAAAACAAAAAACTTAAGCCAAAAATTGTTTCTCATATTCTCTCAAATATTCAACGCTTCTCTTCACATCAGCAAAAAGTTTTTCCACATAAACAACATGCTCTTTCTTTATTTCTCCCTCCTTTTTATCTTTCGCGACTTCAAAAGCTGGAGCTATAAGTTGAATAGCATACCTCAAGCTGCTGGCCAAACCAATTTCAGTTAGATATTCCAAAGCTTCTTCCGATATCTTTATCTTTTCAGATTTTGCCCTTATTTCGATTATCTTCCTTATTTCATCTTTACTGTAAGGCTTGGTGTTTATTATCAACAACCTATCGATTAAATCTAAAGGCATACCATGTGGAGCTTTGATATCGGTGCCTCTTATGGTAGAAAATCCCCTGTTCGTGGCGAATATTATTATTGGCGCTAACTCTTGTTCCAAAGCTCGGTTCAGAAACGCAAAAGTTTCTATGTCTAACATGCTGCATTCATCTATAAACACAACTCCAGGTAACAATTCACACCTTCCTTCTTGTACTAAAGATTTTATATACTCATCAACTTCTTTCCTCACTTCTGGTTCGATTTCTTTTGATTCCCTTCCACCGAAAAAGAAACTGAAGATGTCTGTCCCAGACCTTGCATTGGCAACATCCAAAGCATGTAAAGTTACGGGATAAACGAACTCTTTTTCTTTCAAAACTTTTCCTCTAGGTACTGGTACTGGTTTTACAGTTGTCAAGTCAACTTTCTTCTCTTTTGCAGCATCTTCACTCATTCCAACCTTAACGAGCCTCCCGCCTTCAACATCTATTTGTATAACATCTCCCGTTTCAACATTTTGTTGTATTAATTGAATCGCAAAACTTTGATCCATAGTAAGCTTCTTACTTTCATCTTTAGTGGCTATTTTTATGGTTGCACCAACAGGAATTTGTTGGTAAGGATTGTACGGATGTTGAGCTTTTTCTATAGAAATTTCTTTTACTTCACCTTCGTAAATCTTCCTGACTTCATGAATCCTTGCTCCAATAGCTTTCCTCAAGGCTTGAGTTAAGAATTCGGTTTTTTTCATTTCAGTTGAAAAAATTTCACTTGCGGCTAAATGAACGAACGGAACATCTCTACCAAGTTCTTTTGCTATCGCTGTAGCTAGCGCTGTCTTCCCTGTGCCGGGAGGACCTGCTAAGAGTATAGCTCTACCAGCGAATTTACCTTCTTTTATCAGTCTTACTATCAAGCCTGCTGCTTCCCTAGCTTCAACTTGACCTACCATCCCATCAGCTACTAGTTTCGCTTTTAAGCCATCCAAACCCAGACCTTGAATGTGAGAATGTGCAGCGATTCTTTCCCAATCACGCAGAGATTCAGATATCTCCCGAATCTCTGCCATTGAAATCACCTTTCAATCTCTATTTCTAGAACACCATTTTTAAATTTTTTGTTTGTAATTGAAGCATTTTTTTGTATTGGAATAAGAGTGAAATATGCTTTATCTTTACCAAAAGCTCTAACTTCCAAACTTTGTTCAAGTTTCTTTATGTTTATATCTTCTTCACTTTTAACGTCTGGCAATTTAATGGATATTATTTGTTTGTTTCCAACAGTTTTTACCTCAGTTTCGGCCTCTTCAGTAATCCTTTGAACTTTTTTTGTTTCCTCTTCTTCAACTTCTTCGACAGTAGGTTTTAAACCGAATTTTCTCTTTAACTCAGGCTCGAGTTTCTTGTATTCACCAGAAGTCTTGATTTCGACTTTTGGTTCCATCCCACTACCACTCCTTATCACTATGCTTATACCACCAGACCTCACAGGCTTCATCTTCAAACTCGACAAACTCAGCGGCTTGAATATTTTGTCCATCTTCTCGAATTCCTTTTCCACTTCTTCCAACAAACTTCCGAAAGGTGTGAATAATTCCCTTTCTCTTAATTCTTCACCACAAAAAGGGCAAAACTCCCATTCTCCTTTAACTTTTTTTCCACAACTAGGACATTTTTTCTTATCAAACATCAAACCAACTCTGAATTCATTCTTCTTCAACTCTAGGAGCCAAAACGAAATCGAGATTCAACTTATCTTCAACTTTAAAGCTTAATTTTATGGGATAGTCTTGAGACCATTCAAGTTTAACTCTATCACAAAGCTTCGCAGCTTTCAACATTTTTTCCAAGTAATCAAGGGGATATCTTGCCTTTACACTACCACTTACCTTTAAATCAAGTAAAGAAGCATTCCCTTTTTCCAATTCAAGCTGGGTTGAGCTTATGTCTCCTTCAGCCCTCATAACGAATCTAGAAGGTGAAGCTTCGAAAACAACAGAATCGGCAACAACACCGGCATCTTCTATACCAGATTCGAGCACGTCTGAGCTAACTTCAGCTCTTGTCGTGAATTCCAATTGATCTATTCTTGGTACTTCTTCTTGACTTATCTCAAGCAAAGGTAAAACGAACCTTCTTTTGCTAGAATTCTCCAATATTATTTCCAACTTAGAATCTTGTAAAACAAAAGTTGCTCTATCCTTTGAACTAGCCCTCTTCAATACGGATAAAAAGTTTGAGATGTCAAGTCCGATTGATTGTTCTTCATCAACTTCATACTTCTCAAAAGCTGAAGATGATATCTTGAAGTCTACTGCAGCAACCATTGCTCTATCCGAAGCCAACAAGCTTATACCATCTTTGGATATCTTGAAAACACCTTCATCTATCAATTCAGCTATGGTTGATATCGCTGTGGTGAGAAGGTTCACATCTTTAATAGTTGCTTTAAACATACAAACCCTCCTTCTTATATAATTCTTCTACCTTCTTAAATAAATTTAAATCAAATCCTTTTAAATTTTGCACAAATTCACATTTAAGCGTGCCGTTCAATTGAGAACAAAAAACTCTCACCAAATCATCTTTTTTCACACCTTCGTTTGAAAAAATTTCTATCCTTCCTGTTTCATCTTCTAACAAAAAAGAATTTTCAAAAACTTCCACTACCTTTCCTATCAGAGCTATTCTTGAATCTGTTTTCGATATCGAAGAAATTTTTCTAGGTTGGTAATGTTCTGTCACGTCTTTAAATTAAAAGAATGATAGATAAATATTTTATCTTCATCCGTAAGAACGCCAACTGTAGCCACATTTCTTGCATTTGTAAAACATCGTTGGTGGCTCATCCGCAGCTCTAGTTTGTTGCATCCACCAGTATGCTTCCATATTCTCACACTTTGGGCACATTATCTTCGTGGTCGGTAATTCACTGACAACATCATCTTTGCCCATGACTATCACTTCTCTTTTCTTTTCCACAATTTTTCCGACTATCTCGACTTTTTCCTTAGATTTTACTCTTGTGCTACACTTTCTGCACACTAAGTAACCTTTTTTCTTTTTGTCTGCTACCATCAAATTTCCACACTTTGGGCAAAACATCAAATTCCTCCGAATATCCAGTGAAATATAACTTTAAAATATCCTAATTTTGGAATAATAAAGATTACCTTTCCTTTTATTTGTTCTTTTTTAACGGAATACTCAAAAGGAAGTAGAGCCGGATTATGATCACCTTTTGTCATGTAAGTTCCATCATCGTTTATCTTTATTATCCTATGGATCACAGGAATGTTTTGTCCTGGAACTTCATAAACTACAACATCCCCGACTTCATACTTTTCACTGCCTTGAACGATAGGCAAATCACCCACATCGAACCCATTTTTTATAGGCCAAGAATCTACGAAACTTCTGTTGTATCCCAAGTTTTCTTCCAACCACTTGTAATGGTTGATTTCAGTGAATTCGTCGTGGCGCATGGAAGAAGAGAGAACTGAAACTGCTGGATATTCTGTAGCGAGAGCTAAACTCAGTAAAGCTTTTGTGAAAAGGGCTGCAAAAGCACCACCTATTATGTAAGGTAACACGGATTCTTGCTTGAAAAGGTAGAGGAGGAGGATCCCAACGATTATTAAAACATAAGCTGTAATACTGGTAACGGAAAAAAACTGTAGCAAGAGGAGCGATAGAGCTATGTATATGAAAATCCCGTATTTTTTCTCAATTCTTTTCCATTTTCTCTTAAGCTCTTCCACTACTCTCACCTTTCACTATACCTGTAGCTATTATATGTGCTATCCTGAGAGGTTCGGGTATGTAGCTTCTCGTACAACTAAGCTTTATCACCTCTCTCGCAACACCATCTTCAATTCCAACATTCTGATAATAGATTTTCTTAAAGTCTTTTACGAAACACTCTTTTATGGGACCTGCATTTTTTACAGCTTCCCATCTTTTATCAAAATCTTCGAATCTCTTCAACGCATTTTTCACCTTGGCTATATCTGGAATTTTCCTGTTTATAACTATCACTGGAAGTTTACTCTTTTCAAAAATTTCTTTTATGTCAATCATGTTGAATCCAGCCATCGTTATACCATCGAACATCACGATTTTCAACTGTTGTTTATGACGTGAAGAATTTATGAGTTGAATTATTTTTTCTGTAGCATCGTTTCCATCAACTTTAACTTCAGTTTTGAGTAAGCCGTCTAAGAACTTTCCACCACGAAATATTACACCTATCACCGGTACCAATTCCCCACTTCTGGGCGTAAAAGCACCATCATCGAAGCCCAATATCCTTATTTCAGGTTTTAGCATATCGTTCAAGTAAGAAAGTAGGTGTTCAATGTATTTATACTTTTATTCCTCTTGTAGATTTCTCTTTGATCCTTTTCAAGTTTTTACCTATTCTCTTGCTTAATCTCTCGAATAACAAATCAAGAGTCGTCGGTATATCCCAACCACTCGCATTTGCAAAGAAAATTTTATCGCTCGCAAATACTTTTGCATGCATCGAATACTTTTTCCTTCCAGCAGGACTGTGGACATCAACATCTAACTTGAATCTTGTTATTTTCCACCTTTTTCCGAATTTCTCTAAAAATTTTTTCACTTCTTCTTCAATCTCAAACTTTTCAGGTACTTCAGCATGTGAAATTTCAACTTGGATCCCAACCATAAAAAAATTTAAATAAAACTTGCTTAAAAAGTTGAAGCTTAAATTTTTATAGAAATAAAACTAAAAGAGATTTCATGGTGAAGAAAGTATTCCCAGAAGCCATGAGTAGACTTTTTTCCAGAGTTTTTGTTTGCAGGGTTTGTAAAGCTAAGATAAGGGCAGATCCTGCTAAAGTTAGGGAAGGTAAAGTTAAATGTAGGAGATGTGGTTCTAAAGCTTTGAGACCGAAGAGAAGGCCTTTGTGATGTTATGGAAATAAGGTACATAACCACAAGGGATCTCAAGAATTCTTCCGGTGAAGTTAAAGGTAGGATAAGGGTCATAGTTTTGAAAGGTGAAAATGAAGCTGAAATAGATTTAACTTGTCCAGAATGTGGTTATATTCAGAAGAAAAAACAAGAATTCAAGATGCCTTTGAATGTCGAGTGTGAAAAATGTAAATTCAAGATAAAATTGGAAAGTTTGAGGAAAGAGATAAAGAAGAAATAAAAATTTATTTTTAGAATTATTTGTTGAGAAGCTTTAGCTTCTCATGATCGATATGACGGAATTTCAAAGAGTTTGGAATTGGTATTCTAGGGAAAGTGTTTTAAAAGCTATATTAGAAGTTGCGAAGAATAGGGAAGTTGTAGCAGTTTACAAAGATGGTATTTTCGGTAGAAGGCCGGATATGCTTCAATACATTCAAGATATCCTACAATCTGTGGCCAAAGGTGCTATAGCTTTTCACGGATCGTTGGAGAGATGGCAACAACCGATGAAGCTGGATGTAGGTTTGAATAGAAGTCAGCTGGATGCTGTTAGGATTGGTTGGGATGTTTTGTTCGATGTAGATGTAGATGATTTTGAGATTGCGAAAATAGCTGTTAAACAAATCATAGAAGCTTTGAAAGATCATGGTGTTGTTAGTTATAGCGTGAAATTTACTGGTGGTTCTTCTTTCCATATTGGAATACCCTTCGAGTCTTTACCAGAAAAGATAAACGCCCAACCAACTTCAGTTCAGTACCCAGAACTACTTCACAAGATAATAGAGTATGTGAAGTGGTACATCAAAGATAACGTGAAAGAGGAAATTTCTCGTTTGTTCAAACCAGAAGAAATAGCTAGTAAAGTGGGTAAGGGTGTTAAGGAAATAACTGAAAACAACGAAATAGATCCTTTCAAAGTTATAACGATAGATGTTTTTGGTTCAAGACATCTCTTCAGACTTCCTTACAGCTTACATGAAAAAACTTTGAACGTAAGCTTACCGATAAAACCTGAAAGGGTGGATAAATTCGATATTCAAGAAGCTTTACCAGAAAAAGCTAAAGTGGAAGAGAAATTTCTGGTCCCGAAGAGTGTTTTACATGATGCTGAAGCTCTAGTGATAGAAGCACTGGATTGGAGTGCAAAGCATTTAGTTGAAAAAGAGGAGGAAATACCGAAAATAGTTATTAAGAAGAGGAGAGTTAAAGTTGTTCCTGAAGAATTCTTCCCACCTTGTGTGAAAAAAATACTTCATGGTTTAAGCGATGGGAGGAAAAGGAGCTTGTTCATTTTGATTAATTTCTTGAGGAACATGGGTTGGACTCTGGATAAGATAGAGAGTAAAGTGATGGAGTGGAACTCAAAGAACGTATTACCTTTAAGGAATACTTACGTGAGAACTCAGCTGAGATGGCACTTCAGACAAGAGAGAAATTTACTCCCACCAAATTGTGATAACGAGAATTTTTACAGAGATATTGGGTTATGTGAACCAGATGAAATTTGTACGGATGGAGATAAAATAGTCGTGAAAAATCCTGTTAATTATCCTTTGAAGAAACTTAAGGCAAAGAAGAGGAAAAAGAAGAGGAAGAAAGTTTAAAGTTTATATATTCTTGCATAATTTTAAAATGGGAGTATGGTAGAAGAAACTATAACTTTTGAGCTGATAAGGAAAATTCAAAGAGAAGAAGAGAGTTCACCAAAACTTTCTAAACTTCCGGAAAATTTTTATCAAAACGTCAAGAATTATTTGCAACAGAAGAGGAAGATTCTCGAGAAAATGGATGATAAGAAGATTTCGGTCGAAGTGAAGAATATAGAGAGGTTGGTTGAAGATATATTCAACAGAAGGGAGAGGAAAATAGTAACACAAGCAATAAATTGTGCTAGGGTTAACTTGAGTGTTGAAAATTTAACGAAAGAAGAAGAAGAATTTTTCGAGAAAGTAAAAATTTTGATAAAAGAGAGGAGGGAAAAAATATTGAGAGATTTGTTGGAAAAAACCGAGGAGAAAAAAATCCTCTTGATTATTTTCAAAGAACCTGTTCCCGAGTTCGTAGGCGTGGACATGAACACCTATGGTCCTTTCGGAAAGGGTGATATAGCGAAGATACCAGAAGAAAACGCAAGGATTTTGATAGAAAAGGGGTTGGCCGAAGAGTTCAAGGTTAGTGTTTGAAAAAAGTTTAAATTGATAGAAGGAGTTAAAAATTTTATGAAATTTCCTAAAGTTGTTAGGACTTATTGTCCCTACTGTAAGAAACATACAGAGCATGAAGTGGAAATAGCGAAGAGGAGACCAAGAGGTAGCATGAGTCATGGTCAAAGGATTTTCAAGAGGAAGATGAAAGGTTATGGTAGCTTTCCAAAAGAAAATCCAAAAGGTAGGGAAAAATTGACCAAAAAAGTTGATTTGAGGTTTAAGTGTAAAGTTTGTGGTAAGATGCATACCAGGGGAGAAGGATGGAGAACTAAAAAACTTGAGCTGGTGAAGAAATGAGCTCGAAGGACTTGGTAGTTTTACCAAAAAGCAAGTTCTTGAGAGTTCTCTGTCTGAAATGTAAGAATGAGCAAGTGATATTCAACAAGGCTTCTACAGTTGTAAAATGCTTAAGATGTGGAGAAATATTAGCAGAACCAACTGGAGGAGAAGCAAGGATTAAAGGGAAAGTTCTGGAAAGGTTTGGTTGATATGGAAAAAATAAAGGAAAACATGATTCTCATCTTTCTAACCGCTTTTCTCCTATTCTTTTTCTTGTTTTTTGTAAAAGGCTTTAAAATTCTTCAACTTCCAGCTCAGCTTGAAATTTTGATAAATTTGATCATTTTCTTTTCCCTATCTTTTATGTTCTTCAGAAGCTTAGGCAACTACGTTCAAAAATTGGATATACCAAGAGCGAGGCAAATTGGTAATCAAGTGAAGATAGTGGGTTATTTAATTACGGTTCTCCTTTCCTTGACTTTCTTCAAGGAATTTTCTTCAGCACTTTTAGCCATAGGAACTGTAAGTGGTTTAGTTTTAGGCTTAACACTTCAACCAGTGCTGGGAAACTTCTTCGCAGGTGTTTTGATAATGTTCACAAGATACATAGAAGTTGGAAAAAATATAAGGATTTTGAGCACATCTATACCCTACACGATTCTTTCTTTCCCTGCACATAAGTTCTTCTCTGTTGAAAGCTCAGACGTGGGATACAAAGGAGAAATAATAGAGATAGATTGGTTTTTTTCCGTTTTGAAAACTGAAGAAGGTAAAATATTGAAAGTACCAAATTTAATGTTGTTGAATTCTGCAATTCTTGATACATCTGATCATGAAAATTTTGTCTATTCACTAAGGGTTGAGTTTCCATTGAAGATGAAGAAAGGTTGGAATATAGATAAGTTGGAGAAAAAAATAAAAGATATCTTGAAAGGATACGATCTAGTTGAAGGTCCTTACTTCAATGAACAAAGTGATAAAGATTATGTTTACGTTAGGATGAGGATTAAATCCAAGAAAAAGAGTTGGGAAGAAGAGAAGTCTGAGGTTTTAAAAAAACTCTTGAAATTGAAGGGTTTGGTAGAGAAGGGATAGACCGAAAAATTTTTATATAAGTTGTGTAAAAATATTTTTAGAGTTTAAATAATCTAAATAGGTGAAATTATGATTTGGGACGAAACTTGGGAAGAATTCGAAAGATTGAAGAGAAGGATTGATTACTTGATGAGAAGGATGCTACCAATGGAAGAAGAATTAGAAGCTTTCAGAAGTTTTCCTGTTGATTTAAGCGAGACCGATGAAGAACTGATAGTGAGGGCAGAACTGCCAGGTTTCGAGAAGAGTGATGTTTCGATAAAAGCTACAGAAAATACGTTGGAGATAGTTGCCCAAAAGAAAGAGAAAGAAGTGGAAAAGGGTGAAAGGTTCTTCAGAGTTGAGAGAAGGATGGGGGCTATGAGGAGATTCTTGACATTGCCTTTACAAGTGGATTACGAGAAAGCAAAAGCTGAAATGAAGAATGGTATATTAACTATTAGATTACCGAAGAAAGTCAAGAAAGTTGGAAAAGAGATAGAGATAGAATAAAAAGAGGGGCGATGAAATGGCAGTAGACGAACTGCCAAAGCCTGAAGGTATATGCAAGTTCTGCAAAAGACCTATTTACAAAGATCTAGCTAAACACCAACTCATATGCCAATTCAAACAGTAAAGATCGGATGAAATTTTTGTAATTATCTAGTGAAAGAAATCCCCTCGACTTCTATCATCTTTTCTTTTTCGTTAACTGAAAACTCACAACCAAGTATTTTCTCACAAACCGATATGTTTGAAATGCAGTGTTGAGTTATTTCCTCAACCTTGATAGAAGACTTACCATTGGCTAGAGCTAAGAATACCAGTATTTGATCTGCCATGAATTTATCTAGGGCAGCTCTGGATTGGATAGATTTGATCAAATCTTCTGCTACTTCTCTTCCTATTTCTTCTGCCCTTACCCCTTTCTTACCCACATTATCAGCACCGAGGATTGAATTTTCAGTTTCAGCCCAAATTGTTATCGAAGTCCCTTTTGAGTAAGTTTGCGTTGAATAATGTTGAATTTGAATTTCCGATGTTATTCTTTTTAAAACTTCTTCAGCAGTTTTGGCTTGTCTTAAAGCCACTTCATCAGGAAGGCTACCAGCTATCGAAATTCCTTCGATCTTCAACAATTTTCCAGGTTCTGTTAATTTGATGGATGACAACGTTTTCACAGGTTGAAAAGTTACCCTTACTTTACCCCCACCTTTCGGATAAAAACCTTGTTTCAATATCTCTACTTCAGGTAGAGGAGCACCGAGCTTATTCAATATGGGAAAAGTTACGTACTTCAAGAATTCTATTGTTGGTGAACCTAAGCCAGCGGTACCTCCTGTTATTTCCAAAGTAACTTTCTTTTCGGCGAATAGTAACATCGGTGCAAGTGTTTGAAGAAGGAGTGAAATGCTACCCGCAGTTCCTATATCTATTTTTTTATCCCTAACATCAAATTTTTTCGGTTTGAATTCAAGTTGCATCGACCCGTATCTTAAACCTGAAACTTCAGCATCACAGAATTCTGCAGCTATTTTCACACCTGTCAAGTGCTGAGGCATTAAACCAGGTTTCGGTCGCGAAGCCCTTATGTTTATTATCTTCACAGGTTGAAGGGTTAATGCTGATAAAGCTATTGATGTCCTTAAAACTTGACCCCACCCTTCTGAACCGTCTATTAGGATCATAATAAAAATTCTGGAGAAAAATAAATTAACTTGTACCTTTACCAAAACCTGCTATCGTGATGATTCCTAGGAAATTGAGGAGATAAGAAAAGGGGATGAATTTCCTCGTGTTCATTTTAGCAGCACCAACAAGGGCAACACCTATTTCATCTGGTAAAGGAGAAGCTATGATGAATCCGGCTATGACCGGAACAAACCACTTGAATTTTGAGTGTGCAGTTTTTTGCCATAACCATAACCTAAACCTGAGTTCTTTTGGTACTTTTCTTGATAAATGTTTATTAGCCAAGAAATTATTAACTTCTTCATGTAACAATTTTATTTCATCCATCAGTCTATCCCTGAAGAACTTGAAGATAAGGTAATCGCTCAAAACAGAACCCGATGCACCTATCAAGGCGATTAAAAAAGGGTTGAATTGTCTACCAAGAGAAAATATGAGAGCTGTGGCTGGAGGAGTGGTTAAAGAAAAACTGAATAACATACCAGCTATAAATGCTGAGAAATATCCCAAATATCCAAGGTTCTCTTCGATCCAATAACCAACTTCAGATTTAACGACGAAATAGGCCAATAAGATGCTCAAACCGAAAGCTGTAAGATTCTTATACTTCCACTTCTTGAGTTTATCAACATGGTTCCTAAAACTTTGATTCAACTTGCTTTTGAAGTAAGAGTATTTTTTCGACATTCTTCTAAATTTGTTTTCAATAAATAAAAATTTTTCAGAAATTGTTCATCTTCTCTTCTATTCTGATCATCTCGTTCAACTTACTTATCCTATCCCCAGAAATCCCGAATTTCACGTAATCACAACCCAAACCAACTGCAAGATGTGATATTAAACTATCTTCAGTTTCACCAGACCTGTGAGACATTATAGTCACCATTTTATTCTCCTTTGCCAGTTTCACAACTTCTATAACATCACTTATCGTTCCAACTTGACTAGGCTTGATTATTATGGCATTTGTAGCTTTAATCTCAACACCATCTTTCAACCTTTTAAGGTTTGTCGAGTAAAGGTCATCACCAACTATCAATTTATTCGGTAAGCTTCGAGTCAACATGGAAAAAGAAACGAAATCATCCTCCATGAAAGGGTCTTCCAAATAACTTATAGGATATCCTTTAGCTAAATCTTCCATGAACTTGAGTTGCTCCATTTTACTCAAGATTTTGTTCGAACGTGGGTAAACGTAATACTGATTACCATCCCAAAGCTGTGATGCCGCCAGATCCATACCTATTCTCAACAAAAACTTGTTGGCAATTTTCTTCAATATATTCAACACTTCAATGAAATTCAAACTTGTTATCCAGCCTGATTCCCAGTTCCTTCCGTAAACAAAACTCGGATCAACTTTTTTAAGTATCCTTCCGATTTCAACGTAAGCTTCTGAAATCTTGGATAAAGAATCGAAGAATGAAGATTGATGTAAAGGCAACAGTAAAAATTCTTGAATATCGCTTTCGTTATCTTTCCAACCACCGACAACGTTACAAACAGGTTTTGGTATTTTCAGTTCACTTCTAGTTAAATTAGAGAGATATTCAAAAACATCTAAACCTTCATTCAGGGAAAAAGATTTTAGGAAAGCTGAAGAAATAGCTAGAGCAAGATTTCCACCAATTTCTTTGAATTCTGGTGTTTTATCGATCGCCCTCAATAAATTATCAACATCTTCCAACTCTTTGAAATCTTCGTTCATGAAAGCTTTCCTTATCAAGTGGAATTTAGTTACACATTCTTCGACAGGTAAATAAACGACTTCATGCTTTCCCCTGCTAGTTCCAATTGGTACTGAAGAGAAAACTTTACCTTTTTCAGTTTCTATCTCAACTTCAATTGTTTTTTTAGAATTTGTGGCTAGAATTTGTCTTATTCTCAAGTTTTTCACTTTCATTAATTAAAATTTGTTTCTAGGAATTAAATTGATTAAAAATTCATCTCTATTTAAATCGTGAACTTCAAATCCACTTTTGCGACAAAAAAATGATTATCTACCGAAAACGATCTCCCAAAGCTTCTTTCCATTTATCAGCTTAAGCTTACCTTTTTTCACAGAAATCTCATCAAACTTTTGCACTTCGTCCTTACCTTTTCCATGGATTAAAATAGGTACTGGTCCGAATTCATGCTTTCTAGTTTTACAAGAAGTTATGTGATCGGAAGTTACTATCAAAATTCCGTTGAAATCCCTAAATCTTGCAAGGTGATCATCTATCCTCTCTATAACTTTCTGCTTCCTGAAAAAATCACCATCGTGGGCAGGCTCGTCAGGACCCTTAACATGAGCTAAAATGAAGTCATATTCCCCTAAAGCATTTTCCACGCTATCGAAAATAAATCTAAGAGTTTGTTCCAGGTTTAGTTCTGGTATCGTGATCGCGTCCAAACCACATAGAAGACAACAACCTTTCACCACACCATTTTCAGCGATGCAAACTCCTTTAGTTATGTTGTACTTCTTGAGAAAATTTTTAAGGTTTGGTAAGATGTTTCCCGCTTCTCTTGTTAGTATGTAGTTGGCTGGAGGTAAGCCATGCTTAATCCTCCTCTCGTTCGCAGGATGGTATTCGATTACTTGTCTCGCTTTATCTATGAATTCTTGAACAATTCTCGCAGATATTTCAGCTTCAGGGGATAAAGGTTCAACTTTCTTCACGATTTCCCAATCAAAATACGGATCGCTATCGCTTATCTTATCACTCAACTTTTCTTTCAATATTAACACAGCCCTATGGCCATAAGTTCTTATGAAGATATGATCGACTTCAAGCTTAACATGTTCATTAACATACCTCGCTATTTCATCTAAACCCTCGAAATTTCTACCAACTCTTCTATCGAGAACTCTTAATTCATTGTCAACTGTTGCAAAATTACATCTCAGCGCAAGCCAACCTTGTTGGTAAGGTATATCGGCACCAACAGCTTCTATAGGTCCTCTCTTCATCTCTTTAGGTTTTATTTCGTATCCTAAAAGAGAGAATGTGGATAGATGACTTACGCTAGACCTAGCTGCTTCATTCCAAAATTTTTTATCTAAAGGTAAAATTTCCCCACACATCCCAGTTCTAGCTAAAAAATCTAGGTTTGGTTTATGAGCTGAAGATAGAGGAGTTCTTGGTTCCGGAAAATCTGGAAGCCCATCAACGAGTAAGAAGATAACTTTTTTCTCGAGTTTTCCCGATTTTTTCTTCCCCTTTTTCTTCATCAATTAAAATTTAGAATTCATCAAGAAAAAGTTTAACCTAATCCTTCCATTTTTCATCCATCTCATTTAAAATTTTTTCAGCATATTCCGCTAACTTCTTTGATAGGTTGGCTTTTGCCAATAAGATTTTCCTCTTGAATAACGGATCTTTTCCTCTCATTTGTTCAGCAGCGAAAAGTGTTATGAAGGCTGTTTGAAGTTCCAGCCAGAAGAATGCTTTCTCCATGAACTTCTTGCTTTCTTGTTGGCTGGTTGTGGTTAAAGCTAATCTTTTCCATTTCTGATAATTCTCGTAACACATGGAAATTTCTTCATTCATCATAAGAACCCAACTCCTGAAGTTGATTTAATATTGAGATAATCATTTGAAGATCTCTTTTTACTTGCCACTTTTCTTTTTCGTAAAAGTGATGATTGGAATATTTTTTAGCGATTTTGACGAATTCAGAATATTTTTCTGGAGAATATTTTTTCAACAAATCTTCATGTTGTGAAATTTTTACAACATATTTTCTAACTTCACGCACCTCATTTTTCATTATGTCACCTTACAGTAGTTACTATATAGGAACTAATATTTAAATGTTACTATTCTATAGTAGCGAAAAATTTAAATATACCAAACTTGTGTTTTAAAATATGGCCATCGTAATTCGACCAAAGGATGAAGTAGAAAGGTCTTATTTGGATTGTTTAATTGAAGTTGTTAGGAGAAAAGGTATTAGAGGTGGAAGGGTTAGGAATGATGTTTACATCGACTTGATGGGAGTCAAATTTCTCGTGAAAGAAGGAGATTACGTAATTTTCTACGATAATAAACCAAAGACAGTTGAAGACATAGGAAAAGCTCTTAAAGGAATGGGATACGAAGTAGGTTTTTTTGATTATTTGACTGTAAGTACTCTTAAATATTTTACTAAAACATTACAAAATCTTAACCAAGATTAAAGATCCTGTTGTTGGCAAGAGGAGCAACGGCATCGAAACCCTTTTCTTTCAGTTCATTGGCAAATTCTTCGGTATGGTCGCCGTGAATACAAAAAACTTTTTCTGGGTTTAGTTTATCCACGAGCTCAAAAAGCTCACTTCTTCCTGCATGCGCTGAAAAATCTAACCTCTTTACAGACATCTTAACTTCTAAATCCAATTCCTTGGTTATAAATCTTCCTGTTTCGAGTAATATTTTTCCAGGTGTATCTTCAAGTTGCCAACCCGTAAGTACCAGGCTAGACTTCTTATCGGCGTAAAGCTTCTTGATGTACCAAACAACTGGACCTCCTGTTAACATCCCACTCGTTGTTAAGATCACAGAAGGCTTCCTCAACGCTCTTTTCCTATCCTTTCTGGAATTAACATACTCAACTTTCTCTAACGCTTTATCCAAACTTTCAGGCTCTTTAAGAAGTTGATTGTATTGGTTTATTATCGTCGTCGCCTTTTTTGCCATACCATCCAGGAAAATAGGATAATCGATTCCATGTTTATGCAGCACTAATAAAATCTCTTGGATTCTACCAACAGCGAAACCAGCTATTATACAATGCCCATCTAAAGCCAAAGTTTCCTCTATTATCCTTATCAATTCTTTTTCTTGTTCTTTCCTCTCAGGATGTTCTCTATCAGAATAAGTACTCTCTGTTATCAAGTAATGAACTTCTTGTAAGTTCAAATCAGCTTTTTTAAGTAGCCTCGTATCAGTTGCTTTTAAATCACCAGTGTAGAGGAGTTTTTTATCTTTGATATTCAACAAAATCATCGCACTGCCAGGGATGTGACCTGCATCTAGGAATTCAAATTCAACTGACTTTAACTTGAAGTTGTGTCTGTAAGGTATGGAGACGAAATTCCTCATACTTTCCCCCACATTTTTTCTCTTAAATGGCAAAGCCACACCTTCTTCATGACTTACTTTCAAAGAATCCATCAACAAGAGTTCAGTTAAAGGTTTAGTTACGTTTATCGAGTAAATCGGACAATGTTGACCATTGGCCGAAAAAATAGCAATAGCACCTGAATGATCTAAATGTGCGTGGGATAGCAATATAGCGTCTGGTCTACCTTGAACTGGAATGGGAAAAGTTGGTGGGACTTCTCTTATTTTCGTCCCATAATCCAACAAGATCTTCTCCTTCCTCGTATCGACTAGAATTCCGGAAGCACCAACAGTTTGCATAGCCCCTAGGAAACTTAACTGGAACATGAAATCTCTTTTATTTTTCTGTTTTCTCCTATTTAACCTTTGAGTATTTGTTTCTTGATAAAGAACAACAACCATCCTATAACTAAAATTGAAAACGTTAATGAAAGCAAGTCTGCATCAAAGAAGCCTAACAAACTAATACAAGAAACAGCTCCGAGGAAAGCTGTTATTGGAAAATTGCCTATGTTTATGGGTGATTTAAAAGGTCTTTCCATTTCAGGTTTTGTATATCTCAAATATATCAAAGAAAGGTTTACAGCAGTGAAAGCTAGTAAAGAGTTGAGGCTAGTCAACTTAGCTACTCTATCTATTTTTCCGGAGAAAATGAAATAAACTGCTAGAATTGTTGATATAGCTATGGCTAAATACGGAGTTCTTCTCTTGGAATGTATTGCTGATATGAACCTGGGCAAAGAATTTTCTTTCGCCATACCATAGATAAGTCTTGAACTGGCAACTGAAAGCCCTAAGCACGTACTAGATGTGGCAACGAGTGCAGCAATCGATATGAAGAGGAAAGCCATCTCACCGAAAACTTTTGAGATTGCAAATGCTAAAGGAGCACTAGACCTAGCTAACTCTTTCCAATCAGCTAAGTTTAAGGCTGATATAGAAACTAGAGAGTAAAGCATCGCTGTTATTATGATGGAAAGAATTAAAGCCATCGGAATGTTGTGAGAAGGTTTTTTCGTTTCTTCAGCTAAGTATGCCACGTTCTCAAAACCAAGGTAAGCGAAGAACACAAGCGTTACTGCTGAAAAAACACCTGACAAGCCGTGAGGAGCTTCGAAAAATCTGGAGAAATTGTTTGTTTTCGATAAGCCGGAAAAAATTATGAAGATTAAGCTAACAAAAACTACAGAAATTAGAATCATGTTAACCCTTGAAGTTTCTTTTATCCCGTAAAAGTTTATGAGAGATAAAAATACCAACAAGGAAATTGAAATCGATATTCTCATCACATCATTTTCGATTCCAAGTAAATTCGTTAAGTATCCAGAAAATCCAAGGGATACAGCTGCCATACCCGATGTTAACGCGAATATCAAAAGCCAACCTATCAAGAAAGCCCAGAAATCACTCCCATAAGCTTTTTTCACGTATACGAACTCTGCCCCAGATTTAGGATACATGGCTGAAAGTTCAGCGTAGCTGAATCCAGTGAAGATAGAAATTAAAGCTGCTATTAAGAAAGAAACCCAAAGCGAGTTTCCTGCTAGCTTAGCTCCTTCTCCTATCAAAACGAAAATTCCAGCCCCAACTATGACGCTTATTCCATAAAAAACCACTTCTATTAAACCGAGCTCTCTCCTTAACTTCATAAATTATTTTTTGAATTCAAGAAATAAGAAAATGTGAGGAAAAATAAGTTGTTTTTTAAATAGATTGAATTTATTATCAAATCAAAAATAAAATAAGGGAGAAAATGATAGACATAAAGCTCGTAAGGGAAAATCCTGAGCTTGTGAGGAAAAATTTGGAAAGAAGACAAGATCCGGAGAAACTGAAGATTCTTGAAGAACTAATAAACCACGACAAGCAATGGAGGGAAGCCCAAACAAAGTTGAATAAATTAAGGCAAAAAAGAAACGAATTGAGTAAAAAGATTGCTCTGTTGAAGAAAGAAGGTAAAGATTACGGAGATTTGGTGAAAGAAGCGGAAACAGTTTTAAGTGAGATGAAAGTGGTTGAAGCGAAAGCAAAAGAACTTAAAGAAAAAGTTAGGAATTACTTGCTCAGCATTCCAAACATTTTGCATGAAAGCGTTCCTTACGGTAAAGACGAAAATGACAACGTTGAAATAAGGAGATGGGGTTCTCCACCTAAATTTAACTTCAAACCAAAAGATCATCTAGAAATATTGAAAAATTTAGGGTTGATAGATCAAGAAAGGGCGGTAAGGGCAGCATGTTCAGGTTTCTTTTATCTTAAAGAAGAATTGGTTTTACTCGATTTGGCAATTCAAAGGTTTGCAATAGATGAATTGAGGAAAAAAGGTTTCATATTGATAGAACCTCCTTTCATGATAAACAGGAAAGCTTATGAAGGTATGATAGACTTCAAAGATTTCGAAACTATGACTTACAAAATAGAAGGGGAGCCTTTGTATCTAATAGCTACTGCAGAGCATCCTTTAGGAGCAATGTACATGGGAGAAGTTTTCAACAAAGATGAACTACCTTTAAAACTGTGTGGAGTTTCACCTTGCTTCAGGAAAGAAATTGGAACTCATGGTAAGTACACGAAGGGCTTGTTCAGGATGCATCAATTCAACAAAGTTGAGCAATTTGTTTTCTGCTTACCTGAGCAGAGTTGGGAAATATTTGAAGAGTTACAGAGAAATTCTGAAGAGCTTTATCAGAAGTTAGGGTTGCATTATCGTGTTGTTAATATTTGCACAGGAGACATAGGAGCTATAGCAGCTAAAAAGTATGACATAGAATGTTGGATGGCCGATGGAAAATTCAGGGAAACTGGTAGCAATTCGAATTGTACCGATTACCAAGCAAGAAGGCTTAACATAAGATATAGGGAAAAGCCTGGCAAGCCACCTATCGGTTTTGTGCATACACTCAACAACACAGCTTTAGCTACAAGTAGAACCATGCTCGCCATAATAGAACAATACCAGCAAGAAGACGGTAGCGTGATCATACCTGAAGTGTTAAGGCCTTACATGGGTGGAATTAAAAAATTGGAAAAAATCAAGTGAAAAAACTGAATATGTGAAATATCAAGTCTCCAAAAAGAACTGTGGATAAAAGAGCTAGAGGAAAAGTTGGTGCAAACCTCACACCCTCTTTTATCCAAACGAACTTCTTTCCAGATTTCTTAATTTTTTTCAGTTCTTCTTCAGTTATACCTTCCCAAACTTTGCTTTCCATCAAAACATCACCAACTTTAAGCTTTGATACAGGAATCTTCCTCTTGAAAGCTACTTCTTCAACAGTTTTTACGAAGAACCATAATAAGATTAAGCTCGTGGTCACGATGACCAAAAGTAGAGAATTCAAAAATATCGAGTTTAAGTTTATTGGAAAGCTGAAGAACGAAAAGAGGAATAAATTGGAAAAAGAGAAGACGAGGAATAGAAGTGAAAGGGAAAACAATAAAAGCCTTGAGCTAGATTTCAAGTTTTTCTTGAAATTATTGAATATACTCTTGTTGATAAAACCCAAGATTATAGCGTAAGCTATCATGTAAGCAGCACCAACAACGAATACATTCAACAAATAACTTAAAGCGAAAGGAAAATGAAGGTTTTTTACTAAAGGTGATATCAAAGGTGAGAAAAAGCCTATAGCTGCCAATAACTTAGCATCACCCCCTCCCCATTGCCCAATTTTATACATCAAAAAACCAAAAGCTAGTAGAGCTAGACCGTAAAGCAAACTTTCGAGTAAAGCTACTAAGCTCAAATCAAACAAACATTTGATAAAGGCTAGTATCAAGGCTATGGCTATCATAGCATGTGGTATTTCATCCGGTATTTCTGTAGGCGTTATCTTAACGTCGAAAGCAGCAGCTATAGAAGAAAAAATTAAAGATATGTAAAAAGAAAGCAATTCAAGCATTACATCTCACTTAAGAATATTTCTTGAAACCTATTTTTTTCGCTTCTTCCCTGAAACATTGTCTGCAATAATAAAGACCATATTTACTTATTATCCCAACACCAGCCCTTCCACACTTCCTACAAACTCTAGTAGCCCTTCCGTACTTCTTAGGCATTCATCCACCCAAGTTTCCAAATATTTCAACTATGTCCCTAAAACCGAATATTTCCATCTTTACCATGTGTTCGAAAATTCTAGTGTAAACTTTTTCGAAATCGTTTTCGAACTCAGCTTTCCTGAGTATAACACCACTCAGTTTGACCAAAAGTTCCTCATCTATTTCATAAAACAATTCTTCATTCAACTATCTCCACCCCATAATTTTTTTTCACCCATTCAACAGCCTCTTCTTTACTAATTTTATGTTTTTTCGGTATTTTTCTTTTTTGTATTCTCCTATATTTTATCCTGTATCCTGGTCTTTTCAAAGAGACACAAACATCAAGTCCAAGCATTCCTATTTCATGTGAGTACTTAGTTCCTTGTATGTCTATGTACTCTTTAACACCAAAACTGAAATTTCCTTCTTCATCGAATTGAGAAATTTTCAACTTCCCGTCAACAGCGTGAAGCGCTCTTCTCAAAAAATCATCAGCTTTCTCACCCCTTAGCGTTATCATAACACCAACAGGCTTTCCTTTGGCTATTCCGAAAGTACTCCTTCTCTTCGACTTCGTCACAACAGGTTTTCCTCCGGTTAAAATCTCTAACAATTTCTTGGCCTTCTCTATTTTTTCTAGATCACCCCCACAACCTACATTCAACACGACTTTTTCCAATTCAATCCTTTTCATCACGTTCATGGAATCACTTTTATCAAAGGAGTATCTTTACCTACTACGAAGAAATGATCGAACAGTACTTCAAATTTTTCTTTATCAGATTCACACACTATTTTCCTCTTTTCTCTACCCCTAGGTATCTTTACCTCCAAAACTCTTGCTATTTTTCCCGCTTTCTTACCTTTTAACACGACACCAACAACACCTTTCTCGAGTTTAAGGTGTTGAACTATTTTCAAGGAAGGAAGTTCTAACAACAAAGAATCACCTGTTTTGTAATTATCTTTTTCAACCAACAAATTTTTCCCATCGTGCAAGTTCAACTGGATCTTACCCTTTTTAACGATTTTTTTATTCCTTATCTTCACCAGCTTCAAATTAGCTTCATCTTCACCAATTTCTATAACTTTTAAACCTTTCTCGAAAGGGACTATCCTGTAATGTTTATTCAGCTTTGGTATTGAAACGACATCCATCAATCCAACAGGGAAAGCGTGATCTTTCCTTGGTTTACCATCGACCATTATTTCCTTTCTTTTGATGATAGCTTTGGCTTCTTTTCCGGTTTCCGCTAACTTCAGGATATCCCTAACTATTATGCCTAATGGTATACATTCAAACTTCTTGTGTGGTCCTGGTTTTGGTGTTATGCTCCAAGTAGTTTTCTTCTTAGCTATTTTCCAAAATTCTGGTGCCAGTAGCCTTTTCAACTTACCCATTTCATCACCTTATTTTTCTTTCCAAAGCTTCAACCCTTTTTTTATCGTCTAAATTCAAGTTTATTATCTTTAAGTTTGATGGATGGATTGGAACTTGAACTTCTGCTCCAGTAGTTTTTTTCCTCGTTATACCTTCTATGTAAACTTTATATTTCTTCAAATCAACCCTAGATACTTTTCCCCTCTTCCCCTTAAATTCACCTTTCATGATTTCAACTTCATCCCCCTTCCTCAAAGGAAAGCTTCTTCTCTTATATTTTTCTCTCAATTCTTTCGATAAATGGGCTGAAATCATTTTTCTTCTAACGTGTAAAGGTGCTGAAAACAAAAATTTTCTTTGCTTCCTAGCTTTCTTTGACCTCGGTCTCTTCATTCAAACCACCATACTAGCTATTTTTCCTATTGAAGAAAATCTTTCAACTGCCTCTTTTGCCACAGGCCCCTTAATTTCCGTTCCTTTTGGTTCAAAATTGTCATCAACTATTACTGCAGCATTATCTTCAAATTTCACCCTTAAGCCGTTTGGCCTTCTGTATTCTGCTTTCTGTCTTATTATCACAGCCGTTACTATTTGTTTCCTCATCTTCACATCTCCTTTCTTCACCGAACATTTTACTACGTCACCTACTCCAGCTTTAGGTTTCCTCCTCCTCACACCCTTGTAACCAAGAACCGAAATTATTTGTAAAATTTTAGCACCGGTGTTGTCTGCACAATTCACATAACTACCAACGTTTAGAGCTTTTGTTACACTTGCTCTAACCGCCTTCACCAACCTCACCTTTTTTCACAACTTCAATCACAACGAAAGCTTTAGTTTTGCTTATCGGTCTACATTCAGCTATTTTAACGAAATCGCCCTCTTTTGCGTTTATACATTCAGGATTGTAGGCTGCTATCCTAGACCTTCTTCTCTCATACCTTTCATATTTTGGTATGTAGTGTAGATAATCTCTCCTCACCACGACAGTTTTTGGTGATTTAGCCGAGACCACGACACCTTGCAGAATTTTTCCACGTACCTTTAAATGTCCATGGAATGGACATTTTTCGTCATCGCACACTCTCTCAGGTGGAGTGACGTCTATTCCTATATCTTTAACACCTTTTTTCTTGGTCATATTCCCACTCGTTATACTGACTTAATTCTTTAATATTGAAAAAACTTTTATAAATAATCACCATTTTGGAAAGCGTTTCTTTATCCTATCTTCGGGCCTACCTTTAAGTAACTTACCATCCACTTCAACTTTCACACCAGAAGGTAGAGTAAATACAAAAACAGAATTCTCTTTTGGTATAACTTTTTCTTTGTTCTTCACTTCAATTTTGACAGTGTTGTAAGTTTCATCCACAACTAAACCTTTCAAACCTTGGTGAGTTGGATCTGTAGATTTGACTATTTCAACTTCCAAACCTATCAGTTCATGTCTAACTAGGTTTTTAGGTGTTATCGGCATAATTGTTTCTAGATTATTTCTATTTTTTCAGCTTGATAACCCAATTTCAAGAGCAACTCTTTTATCCTAGACCTATGGTCTCCTTGGAGTTCTATATGACCATTTTTAAAAGTACCACCACAAGCCAATTTTTGTCTTAACTGAGAAAGAGTTTCCTTGATATTGTCTTTTATACCTTCTATTATAGTTATTGGTTTTCCAAATTTTCTTTTCTCCACGTATACCTTTATTTTTTCTTCCTCCCTTTCTATAATCTTACAAGTACAAATATCCACTGGCAACCCACATTTAGAACAAATTCCGAAAGATGATTTAGCTCCGCAAGTCGGACAAATCTCAGCCATTTTTACTTCTTTCCCTCTCTTTTTCTTTCATTTTTTATGGTTAAAATCCTTGCTATATTTTTTCTCAATTGCTTGATCTTACCAGGATTTTTCACAGGCCTACCCATCTTCACATTTCCCATTTCTTTAAGAAGTTCAAGCTTTAATTCAGAAAGTTTTTTGTTCAAATCTTCATCTTTCAGTTCTCTCAATTGTTTAACAGCTTTCAAAACTTCTCCCTTTCTTTTTAATTTTTAACTTCAAACCTTTAAATCTTTTTTGTTTTTCTCGAGTGATAATTATTAAACTAATTAAAAATTGATTTAACCATCGATTTCCTCTTTCTTCAAACCTTTTTCAAAAACGAATTCTCTCGGCAGTTCTTTCATTATCTTCACTTCAACACCAACTATACCCGGCTTAATCTGGGCTTGGGCGTAGCCAGTTTCAACATAAGTTTCAGCATAGTCACCAGAAAAAGCAACAAAACCTCTCTTGAATTTTTGAAACCTAGACCTTTCTTTTCCGGCTAATTTCCCACCTGTTTTTATTTGTGCCCCTATTGCTCCAGCTTCCATTATTTTGTCTAAATAGTAATTAGCAACTTTCTTGTAGTTTATACCTCTCTCTATAGCATCAGCTATTCTCTTAGCTACTATATTAGCATCAAGGAAAGGATTTTCGACTTCCTTAACATCGATCAAAGGATTTTCAAACCCAAACTTCTTCTTCATTTCTTCAGCTATCTCATCTATTTTTTTACCAGATCTACCTATCGCAATACCAGGTTTGTGAACGTAAACTATTATTCTTGTACCAAGAGGTGTCCTTTGTATAACACATCTACTAAATCCAGCTTTTTCAAATTTTTTCGCTAAGTAATACTCGACTTCAGATTCTTTTATACCTTCTTTCACGAAAAACTTTTCCACACCCATGTTATCACCTTTCTTCCACTTCCACACTCACATGAACAGATTTTGCCCTCTGTCTTCTCAAATGCCACAAGCTCCTTGGTCTGTAAAATCTAAGTCCCTTATCAACTTTTAAATTTTTTATAAAAAGTTTTTCCGCGTTCAATCCTTTTTGTGTAGCGTTTGCTTCAACACTTTTCAACAATTCCAAGAAAATTTTGGAAGTTTTGGTGTAATGTTTACCTTCTATATCAGTTTTTTCTTCTACCAGATCTTGCAAAAATTTCTTCGCTTTCTCCAATTTTTTCCCTTTCAAATGCTTACAAAGAACGAGGGAATGTTTTAGAGATATCCTCGCGTTTGATATTTTGGCTTTAGCTATTTTCATCTCATCACGTTGGTTTTGCTGCATAGAACTTTGAACCACGTGTAGCTCCTATACCTGGGGCTGAGTGTTTAACTCGTTTTATCGGAATCGAGAATTCTCCAAGTCTATGACCTATCATTTCAGGTGTTATGTAAACACTTACCCACTCTTTTCCGTTGTAAACACCTATCTTCGCTCCAACCATTTGTGGTAGTATTATCATATCCCTGAGATGAGTTTTATGGAATTTATCAGGATTTTTCTTTATTTCTTCCAACAACTTCTTCTGATTCTCTCTCAAACCCCTTTTCAAACTCCTCCTCTCTTTTGAAGTTAACAGTTTTGCAAATTCCTCCACACTCATTTGCATCAGTTCTTCCAAAGTTTTTCCGCGGAAAGTGAATACTTTTGCCATCAACCTTTCCTCCTTCCCATTCTTTTCGGGCTAATAGCTCCAACTTTTGCTCCTGGAGGTGTTGAGTGTTTAACAGCTCTTGATGGTCTTGGTCTTTTCCTTTTTCCTCCGTAAGGATGATCGGTTGGTGTCATAGCAACTCCTGCAGTTCTCGGGAAAAGCTTGCCTCTAGCCATCATAGCATGCAATTTTTTACCCGCTTTTACCCAAGGCTTTTCAACCCTTCCACTTCCAGCAGGAACTCCTATGGTAGCTCTACATTCCCCAAGAAGCTCTATTATTTTACCTGAAGGGAGTTGAACTTTAACTTTATCTCCACTTTTTCCCATAACTATGCCATAAGTCCCACTAGACCTACATAATTTTGGTCCAGAACCAGGATAATTTTCTATACAAAAAACTTTAGTTCCTTCAGGTATTTGAGATAAAGGCAAAACATTTCCAATAGATGGAACCCCACCATAATAAATAGTATCGCCAACTTTCAAGCCTTCTGGTGCAACGTGTAAGACTTCCTTACCATCTTCAAACCTTATTATAGCAACAGGAGCACTTCTTCCAGGATCGTGTAGTATATCCTTAACTTTCCCGGTTATGCCCATCGTTGGAAGATATTCAACTCTACCCAAATATCTATGGCTAGGTGCTCTGTAGCGTGGTCCACCTTTACCTCTAGCTTGAGCTATTATCCTCTTCCCCATTTTCCCACTTTACTAATTACTCACTCTACTTAAATTTTTATGTTTTCTCTCAAGAAATCTTTTATTTTCTCGTAAGTTTTTTCAAGTCTATAAGCTTTTATGTATCTTTCTGTTATCTTCCTCTTCACTCTTGAATAAATCTCGTTGATTTCATCAACATCTGGAAATTTTATTAAAAAGTTGTATTCGTTGAGGATTTCATTTATGATTTTGTAAATCCACTCACTAATTTTAATACCTTCTTTTCTCAACATCTCAAGGATTTCATATCCAGCGATCATTCTTCCGTAATTGCGATAGCATTCCCAACTCATATTATCCCCAACTTCACTGCAACATCCCTAGCATTATATTCCGGTTTAAGCTTTATAAACGCTTTCTTCCTTCCCTTGAAGTCGATCATAACGTTAACTCTCTCCACTTTAACCTGAAACAGCTTTTCAAAAGCTTCTTTTATCTGTTTTTTATTAGCTTTTCTATCCACTATGAAAACTATTTTATTCTCTTTTTCTATCATACTCACAGATTTCTCTGTTGTGTAAGGATATTTTAACACTTTGAAAGGATCCATATTCATCTACCCAATTTTTCTATCGCACTCTTTGACCAAATAGTTAGTCTGCCCGGCATTCCTCCAGGTGCAAGAAGCTCGATGTTCAAATTGTCAACTAAACAAGCATCCAAACCAAGGTTTTTTGCAACTTTCTTTATCCCTTCATCTTTAGCAACAATTACGAGAGGCCCAACTTTTCTCTTATACTTCTTCCTTTTCAATTTCTTTTCCTTTATCCTTTCCAATTCTTTTTCCAAACCAATTTTCTTCAAGAAATTCTCCAGTTCTTTAGCTTTTTTCACTTTTTCGATTACATCCTCAACTACTATCGGAAGTTTATTTATTCCTTCAACTTTATGTCCTCTTTTAAGAACTAAATCTTTCTTAGCAGTTGCTGCGATCGCAGATTTGATAGCTTTTTTTCTCTCCTTTTCATTTATCTTCTGTTTCCATATTTTCTCAACTTTTGGTGGATGGGCTTCCCTTCCTTTTACAGTTTGAGGCGCAAATCTTGCCCTGAACATTTGTTGTAGAGGAATTTTTCCATGGAGGCGTGGCATCCTTGCCATCTCCCTAGACATCATACTCCATCTATGTCTTCTGTATCCATGGTAATGAGCAGAAGTCCTTTTACCAGCTAGAACATCAGTTCCGTAAGCCTGGCGTTTGTTGGCCTGAATTACCAAAAAAGCTCTTCTTATCAAATCTTCCCTCAAAGGCTCTTCAAAAATTTTAGGTAGTTCTATTTCCCCTACCATTTTTCCTTCCAAGTCAAAAACATCGGCTTTCATTTAATCACTTCCTTTATCTCAGGTAAGATAAACCTAGCTTTTGGCGGTCTTATAGCTGATCTTAATCTTATCAACCTCTTCTTTGGTCCAGGAACTGAACCTTCAACAAGCACATAATCGCTTTTAACTATTCCATACCTTTTAAACCCTGATTTTGGTGTAACTTCTTCTCCTTTCTCCCCGATTTTCAATATCCTTTTATTGAGTTCGGTCCTTGTTTGAAAACCAAGTTGTCCGGCCATGGGTACGGTGTGTCTTACTTTGCCGGGCTGTTCTTGACCAAGCGTTCCAACATGCCTCCTCTTCTCCTTCGCTTTCCTAGATTGTATGAAAACACCAAATCTCTTAACAGGCCCAGCAGTACCTTTCCCTTTAGTTACAGCTATTACATCAACAAATTCACCTTGTCTGAAAACATCAGAAGCTCTAACATCCTTTCCAAGTAGTTTTTTTGCGAATTCTATTTTCTCTTTTATGTCTTTACCCCCAACTTCCATCTCAAAAATTTCGGGTTTCTTCTTCCCTAAGCCAGAAAGAGTTGGTTGTGTCGCAACGATTAATCTTATTTTCACGACTTTATCCAAATTCTTCTCTACTTCACTCAACTTTTCTTCACTAGGTTTAACCTTAACTTTTCTTTCGATGTGTTTGGGTAAATTTTTAGTCCAAACTTCTGTTAAAACTTTAAGTCCTTTAGTAGTTTGTTCGTAGAATCTTATGCCAACAACCCTCATAGGAGGACATTCTATCACAGTTGCAGGAACAACAACTTCTTGTCCAAAAGTAGGTGAAGACTTAACGTTATCTATCAAAACAACTTGAGTCATACCAGCTTTGTAACCGGCAAAATCCAATAGTTTTGGCTTATCTGTTTCTGGGTAGGTTGATATTGAGGGATAAATCCTCTTAGCTCTTTTCCTCGGATAAAAAGCTTGACTCCCCTTTCTCGGTCTTCTTACTTCCGGCATTTTCCCACTTTCTGAATTTATAATGTTTTGATTGAAATAAATAAAAAGGTTTAAATTCCTTTACAATTCAAGAAAAATTATGGAATTGAAAAGACTACCGATGATAAATCCCGAAGATACTTGCGTTTGGTTAGATCTAGAAGGAGTTTTAATGGAAAAACACATAACTTTTTACCTCCTAAGTTATAACCCACTTTTAACGATAAAATCTATTTTGAAAAGTTTTGTGAAAGCTTTTTCAAATAAGATAAGGAAAAGAGAAACATGTTTTTTTGAAGAATTGATAAAAGAGTGTAAAAAAATGTATGAAAGTGAATTAAAACCCCATGAGCTGTACAAGCTTGGAAGAAAAATATCTGAAGCCCAGTCTTCTACCCATAAAACAACTGTGATGAATCTGTTGAAAATTTTAAAAGAGGATGGTTATGATGTTTACTTATTAACTAAAGCTGAAAAAACAATAGCTCAAGGTTTCATGGACAGTTTTCCAGAAGAATTAAGACCGGAAAAAGAAAAAATAATCACAACACAAGAAAAAGATAAATTTGTCGAAGATATAAAGTCCAAAACTCGTAAGAAAGTGATCGGAATTGGTGATACGAAATATGATGAAGAAGCTTTAAGAAAATCGGATGTAGCATGTGTTGTATCAAGTTCTATTTACAAACTATTTCCACCAAGAATAGAAAAAGGATACAAGTTCAAAAATTTGGCAGAAGTTAAAAGTTTCTTCGACGCGATGTATTTTCAAAAACAATTCGAAATGATTTTAAAAATTTAAAAACAATTGATAAATGATGGAAAAACAATGTGTTTTTTGTCAAATAGTTGAGAAGAAAATTCATGCAAGGGTAGTTTACGAGGACGAAAATTTCATGGCATTTTTGGATATAAGACCTTTGAACCCAGGACACACACTTTTAATTCCAAAAAAACATTACCGCTGGGTTTACGATGTACCGAACTTCGAGCAAATGTGGGGAATAGTGAAAAAAGTAACACTCGGCATAATTTCTGCTTTAAATCCTATATCTGTATCCTACGCTACTTTAGGTTTTGAAGTAGAGCATGCCCATATTTGGATAATCCCAAGATTCAAAGATGACGGACATGAAGGAATAATAAATTGGCTTGCTGTTAAAAATATTTCTCCTGAAGAGATGGATGAAATAGCTAGGAAGATAAAGGATAATATACCAAAAGAGGAAAAAATGGAAGAGGGAGTTGAAGAAAAAGAGAAAAGTGAAGAAGAGATATGGTTGATAAAACGTAGCTTAGAAATTACTTGAATAAATTATTCCTGCGCCAGTGGTCCAGCCTGGTTAAGACCCGAGCCTTCCAAGCTCGAGACCCGGGTTCAAATCCCGGCTGGCGCACTCAATCCATGCTTTAATTCTCTTTTTCCAAAAACCAACTCAAACCAAAATTTTTCCCACAAATTCTCAAACTTTCTAAACATTTTATCTCTAAGTTTTTCGAATTTTGCTTTGCTTTCTAGCAGTTCTTCTATCGAATATTTTTTCCTAGCTTTTTCTTTCTCTTCTTTGAGTATCTTCAATTCTTCTTCAAGTGAAATAAATTGCTCTTTAAATTCTAGCCAAATTTTCGTAATTACTATCAACGATCTAACCAAGAAATTGAATAAAAATTGTTTCACTTCATTTCTGTAATCTGTTTCAATGTTCAGTAATTCTCTCACAAATGCTTGATTAATCTCATTTTGATATTGTTTCAATTTCTCAAAAATCTTGTGTTTATCTTTTTCTTTTGACAGTTCCAAATAAGCTAAAGTCATATAATTGTAAGCCTCATACTTGAATCCCGAAACTTTCTTAATAACTTCTCTGATTAAAGACACAGGTCTAACTATTTTTGCTCTTTTATGTTTAGGGCTCTTCTCAAAAACAATTAACCCTTTCTCTTCAAGTGATTTTAACCTTTTAAAGAAGGTTTTTCTCGATTTGCTTATGTTCAATTTTAAAACTTCTTTGTGCAATGCGTTGATAGTTCTTTCTTTTCCGTCTAGGAGAATGTTCATTATTCCTTCTTCCAAAGGATCCAAACTCACTATTTTTGGTCCGTAAATGGTTCTCATAATATACAATTATTAACCAACAAGTATTTAAATATTACCTATCCACTTTTCTTTCTTCAATATCTTAAAAATTGAAGATTTTAAAGGAAAAAATGGTCCCCAAAATAGTCTATTTAAATAAAAACGCCTAATTTAATTATGGGTGAAAAAATGGTGAGAAGAACTTTAGTAATTAAACAAATCGTGCTAAGTGAGGAGTTATTAAGAGAAGTGGACAAGATCTGCAGATCTCACGGACTCAGCAGATCTGAGTTAGTTCGACATGCAGTTTTGGAGTTTTTGCAAAAATTCAGAAATCGAGATATAGTTGATGCAACCGCAGAAGAGTTTATATAGGTGGAAAGTGTGGAAGAATTGAAAATCCTCCTAAAAAGTTGGATTAACGAAATTGAAGGCGAAAAAAATGAAGACCCCAAAAAAAGATAGTAGAAACAAGAATTTAAATTTTAGAAACCCCCCTAATTATGAATCAGACTTTGAAACAGAAAGGGAGGTAAGTTTAGAAGAAATTAAAGAAGAGGGCAAGCTAATCAAGCAAGAATTGCTAGTTGAAAACGAAGAGTTGGGAGTGAAAGTAGAAACGCCTAAAGCAATTTACTACTTGACGAAATCCGATGGAATAAAGTTGCATCATGCAGGTTATTTTATTCCCACCAATGAGAGTTTTAAATTTGGACAACTTTTCTACGCGTTTGCTATTGTAAAGAAAAAAAGAAAGAATGCAAAAAGGAAAGAAAAAATTTTGCCATTTATTTTTGAAGTGGAATATAAGGATGGATGTATTGAAAAAACAGAGGTGAGGCCCCTAAATGAATTAAAGTACATAGACTTGGGGGAAACTATAGCACAATTCGAAAGAAAAACAATCGGTGTTTCAGGCTTGCCTACTCAATTACCCCTAGAGGTTGTAGAAAAAATCACGAAGAAGAAAGATTTGCCAAATGACCCCGTAGAGGAGTTAAGAAATATTTACCATGTCCTCAAAGAAAAATTAAAATTGCATATTGAACAAGATGAACTCCTTCTTGATATAGGATTATGTTGGGCTTTATCCACGTATTGGGCCGAAATATTGGGAACCATTCCGTTGTTGGTTCTGATTGGTGTTAGTGGATGCGGAAAAAGTAAATTTGGCACTGCACTTTGTTTTATTTCGAAGAAGGGAATGAGCATCGCTGATCCTACAGACGCGAATCTCCCGCGAATTATTGATGGCTTTAAACCTACGCTTTTGTTAGATGATTGGGATGAGATCATGCGAAGAAGGAGGGAAGTGATACAAAGCATCTTAAAGCATGTTTATAAATCAGGGATTAAAATTCCGAGATTAACGCCGTTTAGAAAGGTTTTCTTGCTTGACATGTTCTCCATTTTTACCCCCGTTTTAATTACAACAACCGAGCCAATAAATGAACCCCAATTACAGCGGAGGTTCATTGAACTAAAGTGTGAGAGGTCAACCAAAAAGTTTCCGCCCATCTTTAACTATGATGCTTACTTCTTTGAGTTATTCCGACCTGAAAGAGAAAAAATGTATTTGTTGATGTACTTATTGGCACCCCAAATTTTTAGAATGTTACAAGAAATTGAAATAAACATTCCATCACCATACAGTGAAATTTGGCTTTCAATTTTGTTGATTGCCAAGCTTATAGACGAAGATTTGTTCAAAAGGATAGAAGAATACGCACTTAAAACAGTTGAAGAGAAGGAAGAAGAAGTTTATAAAGAGGAAAAACTCATCCTGCAGGCAATTAACGCATTGTTTGAGGAGAGAGTTTCAATTGAAAGAGAAACTGTAAATTTTATTGAATTTACTACAAACGAGTTGAAGGAAAAGCTAAAATCAATAATAGTGGAAGACTTAAAGGAAATGGAGGAGAAAGAATTTTTGAGGAAATACACAACACAAAAACTTGGCCTAATTCTTAAGAGATTGGGAATAAGAAAATCAGGAAGAACAGGAAAGAAAAGAAAAAGGGAAATAACTTGGGAAGAATTCACAACCCTATCCAAAAAAATAGGTTTTGAGGTGAGTGACAAGTGTGACATGTGTGACATGTTATCTACATGCCATAGAGAGGGGGATATTGAAAAAATAGGTGAAAATGATAGCAAATCAAGCGATTTTGAAAGAGTAGATAACTGTAGGCAGGTAGAAAACTTGTCACACTTGTCACACATGTCACACCTTCCCCAAAGTGGTGATGTAGTGATAAGTAGTGATGCTGAAAAAGATACCCCTTGTTTCCCAAGTAGTAACCTAGTAACCCGTAGTAACCCTGAAAAACAGGAAAAAAAGGTTACTACAGGTGACTACGTGACTACTTCCGAGAAGGGGGGTATATCTTTCCTGAGACTTCCTGAAGGCTATTACGGCAAATGCTCTTATTGTGGTGAGAATGCCTTTGTTGAATGGATAGACTCAAAGGGCAATCATCTGTGTAGCAATTGCAGGTGGGAAGAATGAGGATTTTAACCATAACTCATTCCCTAAATCAGGGATGGATAAACACATTGCTAAGGGAAGATCCTGATTTGGTAGGTCAAGAATATGGAAATCAAACATGGCTTCCTTTGAAGGAATTACAAAATCCTATCAGAAGATCCTTATGCGCGAATGAGTTTGTTTTTGATATTGATGCAAAATCTTGGGATTCTTGCTATCAATTAGCTGTGAATTTAGAAGAGGTTTTAAACAAATTCGGCATACCATTCCTTAGGTTTACTTCAGGTAATTTCCTTCACTATCATGTTTTCTTTGATAAAACAGTAGAATGTCCAACAGAGATTTGGAAAGATTATTTCAAAACTAAGGGAAAAGCAATCATTTCCATCGAAGATTTGAAACAATTCTTGAGGGAGTTAAGGCTTGCCATCTTTCAGTTCATAGTTGATCAAGTTAAACCTGTTGAAAATGCAAGCTTTGATTTAGCCTTGATGAAAGCAGAAAGGCATTTAATCAGAATGGAAGGAGCAAAGCATGAAGAGACGAACTATTACAAATCCCTCTTGTTTGAATTACCTAAATCGCAACCAAAAGTTGGAGCAAAAGATGTTGTTTTGCCTGATAAAATAGAGCATTGGCAAATCCCTGAGGAGCTACTTTATTATGTTTACAGTGAATATATCAAGAAGCAGGAAACCAAAATTGTGAAACCAATTATTAAAACAGCAAACAAAACTGAAATAAAATGGATTGAGCAGATCTTGAGCAGAACTTTCTCAGATGG
>JAWBPV010000002.1:0-113831 GCA_039000425.1 Candidatus Aenigmatarchaeota archaeon | reverse complement strand
ATAGGTCTCATCGTCTTGGCACTCTTTCAAAAGTAGAATATGTTGATCTTACAAATAAAAGAATGCTTGATTCTAAACTTGTTAAGTTTCTTAAGAATCGTATAGATTTTCTTGACTATTTCTATCAAAATCGTAAAATTGATCTGTTGCGATGAGAGGTAGGAAAGATGAAGCAGGAAAAACAAGAGAAACAGGAAGCTGAGGATTTAAGAGGTATTTTAAAGAAATTTTGTGATATTGATTTAAAACATCTTGATGGATTGAAATTTGAGAAATTACATGCGAATTCATTTGTTCTTGATTACATTACCGATGGAGGAATTCCTTTTGGGGCAATTACTCAGTTTTATGGTCCGCCTTCAATTGGCAAATCTACGTTGTCCTACTGGATAATGCAGGAAGCGCAGCGTAAAAATTTACAATGTTTGGTAGTGGATAGTGAAGGTTCATTAACTTCCGAATATGTCAAAGCGTTGGGAGTGGATCCTAAGAAAGTATTTGTAATTCGTGATGTGCATATGCACAAAGTTATGCGTGCAGTTGCATTAGCAGTTCGGAAAGGAACTAAATTTGTGATAATTGATTCCATTTCGGCATTGTTGCCAGGAAATGTTGCTGAATGTGAAGAAGAAGAGCGTAAAGCGGCAATTGGTGAGCATGCAAGAGAATTAACCCGATTATTACCCATGCTTTTGCACGAAGTTATACAGAATAATGCAATCTGCATAGTTATAAATCAGATAAGGCATTTAGTTGACGTTAAGAATCCATACTTGAAAGGTAAAACTTATATTACTGGAGGAAATGCGCTTATGCATTATAGCACATTGAACATTGAACTTCGTCTTGAAGATGAGGATAAGGGTGTAAAGATTCTTTCGGCAAAGGTTACAAAAAATAAAGCAGGATTGCCCCAACGAGAAGGGCTTGTCAAATTAGTTCTGGGAAGGGGAATTGATCTCGCATATGATATTTTCACTTTTTTTGAAATGAAAGGCCTCATTGAGCATAAAGGTGCATGGATTGCCCATCAGGGGCAGACTTATCGCAAATTTGACATGATCGATTACATAGAAAAGCATCTTGATTATTTTAGAACTAAATGCACTGAAATTATGCAAGGTAAAAAGATAAGCGAAAATTTGTTTAAAAATCTGAAGACAGAGTCAGAGTGAATTGGTTATAAAATTGAAAAGTACTGGTTTTACATTTGATAATTCATATAAATATTGTAAAAATGCTTGTCTCAGATTTTTGATATTTAAATCCAATTCAAGACAGATTTTTTCCAACGATAACGGATTTTCCGAATTGTCATAAAAGTAAGTTGAAAATATATATTGAATTGCATCTATCATGTGCTCGGGAGAGCCTTCTAGATCTTTGAATAAACTGATAAACATTTCATAAACCAATCGGTTATAGGGATTTGAGGAAGCGTGCTTGTGCAGTTGTTCAAGGAGCTTTTCCTTGAACTTCATTTTATTTCTATTTTAATTTAGAAAAATTTTTTGTCAAGGTTTTTTGATTAGCATGGTTTTTTATGGTAAACTAAATAACAAACAAAGGAGGCAACTGTAATGATCGTTCTTCCGAAATTATTGAGACTTAGATTAAGACCTCGGTTGGCATTTGTTCCTTTATCGAGGACATTGAGATTGAGACCTCGTATGTTACGTTATCCATTAAGAAAGCTTGCATATTGGCGATATTTTTTGCCGATGATAGGGCTGATGGGAGGGGGATATGGGCTTGCATATGGAATGCGCCATCTACGTCGTTTGCAGGAAGAACAAAGGCGTAAACTTAGAGAAATAGAGCAAGGATATATGCCCTATCGGACTCCGTATAGTGTCCGAAAAACCGCATGGCTACATCCGCATTTTTGGCTATAAACTGGAAATAATTTCTATCCAATTGGAAGACCTACGGTTTCCCCAACGCATTGGAACTTTAATAGAGTAAATTTCTATAAGCGGGAGAACATTCAAAAAATCAGGGATTGGTTTAGTTATAAGGAAAAAAAGAATGAAAGGAGGTGAGAATATGTCCAAATTCCATAAAGTATTTGGGGCCATATTGAAGTTAAATGGCATTGCTGGAGATCCGATTCAAATTCTCAAAGAGCTTTTCACTCTTGTACGCGCTCTTCCGGAGTCGACAGAGTGGAAGCACGTTAGGAAAAGCGGAGAGAAGCCTCAGCTTGAGGAACAGCTTCGTCTGGAGATGGTGACACTGGTTGGGAAGCGGTATCCGGAATACAGGCAAATAGTTCAAGCTTATTTGCGTGCGGTTGAATTAGCAAAACAGAATAAAAATCGAATGAAGTTGTCGGAAAAACTCGATGCGGAAAGTAGGAATGCGCTTCAAAAGCTAAAGTAAGGTGAGGGGGCAGGAAGCCCCCTCTGCTTTTTTTTAGCTTTCCATTTGATATAATTGTTTTTAAAATTTAAGGAGGTTGAAGAGATGTTTGAAAAGTTTTTTGAAACAAAAACGATAGTTGCACCGAAATTCTTAAATCTTGATGAGCTTTGTTTTCTTTTTTTAGCTTCCAATTTCAAAGAACCAGTTAAGATTCAATTTTCCGAATCTCCGAAGCAAGCGCCGTTTTATATTGGTTTTTCATCGGCATTGTCTTCTCAAAAGCTACCCCCGGGGCAATCAATAAGTAAGCTTTTTGTTCGTGAAATTCTCAAGCGTCCTGATGATTTTAAAATTCCTGTTTCTAAAAATCTTATGTTACTTATTGAGTATTGTACCAAGGTTGCAAAACGACAATTTAGTCCTAATGATACACGCCCAGGTTCACTTGCACATGTGGTTTATAGTTTGCGTTCAAGTGATCTTCCACCCGAGAAATTATTTGAAATCTTTAGCCAGATTGCACTCAAGATTCTTGAAGAGCCAGATTTTCTGAACACAATGTGCGACTTGTTGCTTGAGAGTCTGTCTCCTGAATATGCGAAAGTGTTCCATGAGCTTGACAGTTTTAGGTCTAAGATTCTAACTCGTAATATACGATTTATTTATTGCAAGAATTTCTTTATTGCGATCAATCAGACCGATTATAATGTGTCAAAGCAGATTTTTACGAGTGTTCCATTTGTAGGACTCTATATTTTTAAATCTCCAGTGTCGCAGATGGCAGGAGTTATTGTTCATAAAAAATACAGTGGACAAGTTCCGATGAAGGAAATCTATAACAAAATTAAAGAAAGCGAGAAGAATAAAGTTGAATGGCTCAAAAAGGGGAATTCGATTATAACTAATTATGAGTTCAACTCTGATGTGCGTACTTCTCTGGAATGTGAGGATCTGATGAATATTGTGCTGGATGTGTTGGAATTGGCCGATTAGTTCATGTTAAAATTTTCAAAATGAATTTATTGTTGAAAATATCTGCTTTACAGGAAAAGATTAGCCGAGAGAAGCTGAAACAAGTATTGATGGAATATTTACGGGGATTGGGCTATGAGGATGTTAAGATAATCAGATCTCCAGTTGAATCGGTTGAAATGAGTCCTACAGCTGCTCGAGTTTATTTACCCACGGCTGCTGATTTACCGGCCTTGTTTCATGAAATTGGTCATCTAGAAGTTTTTAAACGATTTCCATTTTTAACCACACTATCTGAATATACTTTTCCATTAGTGGCTTTGTCACCACTTCTTGCAGGCGGATTTCTGTGGAAATATCGTGAAGCATTTCAAAAGAATCCTTTGTTGTACGCATTGATAGCACTTGCAATTTGGAAGTTTCCTAATATTCCTAGATTTATAGAGGAATATCTAGCGTCTCATTATGGACAGCGACTTGCTAAGACCATCCTCTATCAAGATGTCCCAGTTATACGAAAAAACATTCAGCCTTTATTGACTTATTTCTATTGAGTTTGATAGAATGAACGAAATGGACGAAAGGGTTTATAATGTTTTATTTAAAGTAGCCGCCACGAGCACAACTTCTCCTTCTGATGTGCCGGCAACTCCTCCTTCTGGTGTGCCGACAACTCCTCCTTCACCAGCACCTCCAGGTTCTAAAGTACCCGATTGGTGGCAAAGGTTGCCTCCCGCGGTAAAGTTATCGTTGTTTGCTGGCGTTCCGGCGCTTTTGGGAGGATTGGGCGGCGCGGCAATTATGAGGCAAATGATGCTGAAACAAATGCCTCGAATGACTCCTTGGAGATCAATTGGATATGGAGTTGGCGCATTTTTAGGACTAACTGCACTAAAGGCAATATATGACAGATTACGTGATTTCTACACGAGATGGCGCATAGTTTCTCCTTACTTGTGGGGATATATTCCATTGGAAGAGAGGCTAAGATAAATGCGTAGAAGAAGAACATTAACTCCTGAGGAAATTCTGGATGCAATAATTCAGCAGGAAATAGAAGCACGGGAGAAATTATTATCTCATGCAAAACAAACGCTTTTGATGACTCAGTTAATGCAACCAATCATTGGAGGAATAACAGGTGCAGCCTCTGCTTTATATCTTGCAACTCATCTTGCAACAGGTAAACGTGCGCCGCTGATTAGAGCATTATCTACGCTTTTGGGAGGACTTGGAGGCGCAACTCTTGCGGCAGCTTCCGCACGAATACAAACCGAACCTGCCCGTCAGAGAGCACGTGAAGTTGCAGAAGAAATTCGATTCTTAAGATCACTAAGGCAATCTCCATTGCGTTTAACGAAACTGGGATTAAGAATACTGCCTGCTATGCCGAAAAGAGAAATGGTTTTGAGTTTGCTTGGAAGACCTTATTTAATTCGTAGAAGTTTGAGAGGATTTTATGTATAGATTACTTAAATTAGCTCTAACATGGACTCCTGAGGAAGGACTTCGTTTGCATCCTTTTCAAGCTGCTATAGGAGGCGGTCTTGGATATATGATTGGAAGAGCTTTCGCACCACCGCTTATTCCTGAAATTTACAGATTGACTCCTTATACGGTTTCTACTTTGGGATTTAAACTTCCTAAAGGGATGTCTCCAGCTAGATTTTTTGGAGCACGCTATATTGAAGTAATGAGGCCCTGGCATGTTGAAGCAGCAGAAAGAGCAGCTCGTTATGCCCGAACGGGAGCACTCATAGGTGCATTTGCATTGCCATTTATGCTATACTACTTTAGAAGAAAAAGAGATTAAGATGAATGGAGGTAGCCATGTTTGATTGGAAAGATGCTATAGCAATACAGATAATCAAAGAAGCTGCTAAACTTACATATAGACAGAGACAACGGTTGCCCGATTCAGCTTTTGCAATTCCAGAGGAACGGAAGTATCCTATTCATGATATCGCACATGCACGCAACGCATTAGCAAGGGTGGCACAGTTTGGAACTCCTGAAGAGCGTGAACGCGTTAGACGAGCTGTATATGCAAGGTATCCTGAGTTGAGAGAGCAGCGTGAGGAACGCATTGGTAGAAGATTGACGAGAGAAGATCTGCGTAAACGTACTCTTCCTAAAAAATGAGCTATTTAGAGTATTTAATATTGAAAGAGGCAGCTAAGGAGAGGGTAAGGGAAGAATTATCTCGTGCACTCTTTCAAATGGCTGCTCCTATTGGGTTGGGCGCTGGAATTGTAGGAGCAATGTTGGCTCCAAATATTTTAAGATCTTTGGGCTTTTTAGGAAGATTTCAGCGTGTTACTCCTTGGCATAGATTGATAACAGGATTAGCTACTGGTGGATTGGCTTATTTGCCTGTTATACGTCTTGGACGAATTTTTAAGGAAAGTTGACTTGAAAGAAGAAAAAGGAATATGCTTTTAAAAAGGTGTTAAAATGTTAGTCATGTTAATAACAACTTTACCAATGCAAGAGAAATTGAGTGCGTCTTATATTGTAAATTCTATCTGGCAATTAAAAATACAAAAACTAAAGGGAGGTAAAAGCCATGGTACTGTACGATCCACTTGAAGAGCTTTTTTATGACAGTCTGCTGGACGATTTGCTTCTTAAAGAAGCAACAAGAAGAGATATAATGCGGAGGCTTAGACCTTATCTTCCCTATGTAGCTGGTGGAGTTGCTGGTCTTGGAGGCGGACTTGGCGCGGGACTTCTTGCACAGAGACTGCTCACTCCTAGAGCAAGGCTTCTTGGAAGGCCCAGAATAGGACTGGCTAGATCAATTCTGCCTCTACTTGCCGCACTGATAATCGGTGGTGGACTTGGAGTTGGTGGTTACCTGGGCGCGAGGCGGATAGTGTAACCTGAATGTTATTTTTGTTGAAAGAAGCCGCTCGTGATGAAGTAGCTAGACGTGTTGGTCTAGCTACTGCCGGACTAGGTGGATTCGGAGGAGCCTTGGCCGCTGGATTATTGACGCGTAGATATATGATGTCGAGAATACCGCTCTTTAGTAGACTATTTGGTAGAGTTCCTCCGCAAGCGATTGCTCTTCCTATTCTTTTCTCTATTCTTGGAGGAATTGGCGGGGGCCTTGGCGGATATTATGGAGGAAGATATTTGGGCGGCTTGATACGATGATTTAGAAAAAAAGATGGAGGTGAGAAAATGTTTTATGATCCATTCATGTTTTCAGATGATCTCCTAACGGAAATTCTTCTTGATGAACTCGAAAAGGAAGCATTGCTGGACGAACTTGAGAAGGAAGCTTTCTTCGATGAACTTCTTAAGATTGCAGCTTTAGAGGAATTGACTGGAAGCCCGATAGGATTGGACTTGAGAGCTCTTTTGGAGAGTTTAACTCCCGAACAATTAGAGGAGCTTATTGCACTCCTTCGTGAGAGACTTGGGTTATTAGGAGGTCTGTTCTAGCACCTCTCTAATGAATGTTCGTTATTCTGAACGAGATTCAACGGCTCTTTCCAGTTAGTGCTGGAGATTATCGTTTAGAATTAAACAAAATCATATATGATGAAGAAGAAGCAAAGGAAAGAGCCGTTGATTATTCTTTACAGAAGAAAATTAAGCTTGCTGATCAATCTTTAACTATACCTGTTTATGGAATATTTGATCTTTACAAAAATAATAAAAAAGTTCAGACTTCAAAAGTTTTATTATTAAATCTTCCAATCAAAACTCCTCGAGAATCTTTCATTTACAAAGGAACCGAATATCAGATAATGAATCAGTTGCGGTTGAAGCCTGGGATTTATGCGCGTATTAAAGAAAATGGTGAACCAGAAGTCCAGTTTAATTTGGCGAAATGGGGATTTCGTTTATTCGAAGCTGATGATGTCTTGTTTATCAAATTTACCAAAGGTCCGAGAATTCCTGTATATACTGTTGCAAAAGTGTTGGGAATTTCCGATGAAGAATTGCGCAAAGTTTTTCCAAGTGATGAACTATTTGAGAAAAATAAGATTGAAGATTATAGAGCGTTGGAATCGTGGTATGAGACTTATTATGATGATAGAGGAATTGAAAATGCCAAAAGCGCTCTGAAGTCTGCTTTGACAACGGGTTATCGTTTTGACCCTCAGGTATTGAAGACGCTTTTAGGTATAGAAGCTACGGTTTTAACTAAAGAGGTTTTTTTGGAATCAATTAAGAAATTCTATAAGCTACGCGCAGGAGAGATTTTTCCAGATGATAGAGACGCCTTATATTTTAAGGATTTTTTTTCTTCCGAAGACATTTTGAAAGAACATTTTAGTGATGAAACTGTTCAAAACAATATTCTTCGGAAAATTAGACGTGCTTTGTTAAGCGGTAAATCAATTCCTGAATTAGGAATAAACTATTTGTTACAAAGAGAAATTGATAAGATTTTTGATATGGATTTAACCGCTTCATTGAAGCAGACTAATCCAGTGGCAATTCTTGATAATATAAATCGTGCCACTATTTTTGGAGAAGGAGGTATAAAAAGCGAATATGCGGTAACTCAGTGGGCAAGAAGTGTTAATCCTTCCCATTTTGGCATAATAGATCCTTTGAGAACTCCTGAAGGCGCTAAAGTCGGAATAGCTCTATTTACAACTTTGGGCACAAGACGTGGTAATCGCAAATTACAAAAGGAAGTTTTAAATGTAAAAACAGGAAAAACTGAATATCTGGAAGCGTATGAATTCTTTAATACTCCGATTGCGTTGCCCGATGAAATTATAATTGAAAAGGGAAAAATAAGATTTGTTGATCCTAAAAATGTATCCGTTCTTTACCAAGGAAATATAGCAAAGATGTCAGCTGATAAGGTTATGTATGCTTTACCCAACAATTTAATGTTCTTTACCGTTACAACGAATTTGATACCCTTTTTGCCTTCCATTTCGCCTGCTCGTGCGGCGCGGTCTGCAAATGTATTAACTCAGGCATTAGCACTAAAAAATCCCGAACCTCCATTAGTTCAGTCAGGTCTTTCTGAAATGCCTTTTGAAAAAATTATCGGTGAAAGCTATTCAATTCGTGCTCCAATTAGTGGCAAAGTTTCTAAAGTAACTGATGAATTTATTAACATTGTTGATGATAAAGGTAAAACTCATAGAATTACATTGGCGAAGTACCTTCCCTTGAACAATCGTGCTTTTTTTACTTTTACTCCTAAAGTAAAAGAAGGAGATCGCGTTAATAAAGGTGATTTGATTGCTGACAGTAATTTCACAAAAGATGGTGTTTTATCTCTTGGAGTTAATTTATATACAGCTTTTATTCCATACAAAGGGTTGAATTATGAGGATGGCATCGTTATTTCAGAATCTGCCGCAAAAAAACTCACTTCAACTCAATTGTTTGTTTTGAAATTTGAGAAACGCGCCGATGTTATTATTGACAAATTGAAATTTCGTTCGTTATTTCCACATTTGCTGCCTTCCGATAAGTTTGAAAAGCTTGATGATGATGGAGTCATTAAAGAAGGATTAATTGTTAATGAAAATGACATTCTTGTTGCAGGATTGATAAAACATGTTCCCACTTCAACAGATACTTATATTGGAAAATTAAGCAGAAAATATATCAGAGAATGGGATCCTTTCCCTTTAGTTTGGGATCGAGCGGCTTCTGGTAAAGTTGTGGAAGTTGTGAAAACTCCCGATCTTATTTCTATTTCTGTTTTGAGTGAGGAACCTGCAATGGTTGGAGATAAAATAACTAATCGTCATTATGCAAAAGGAATTATTACAGCAATCATTCCAGATGAAGAGATGCCAAGGGATTCGCAAGGGCGACCATTTGAAGTTTTGATAAACCCAGTGAACATTATTGGACGAGTCAATCCTTCCCAATTGTATGAGGCGGTGGCTTCCAAGATTGCTGAAAAAACCAAACGTCCATTTGTTGCTCCTTCATTTGGGGAAAATGTATACGATCTCCTAGATAAACAGCTTAAAGATTTGAATCTGAGTGCCACTGATAGAATTTATGATCCTGCAACTGGTAAATGGATAGATAATGTTTTTACAGGTAAACAATATTTTCTGAAGTTGGAGCATCAGGTTGAAGATAAAATGACAGCTCGTTATATCTATGGTTCATATGACTGGGATTTGTCTCCTGCAAAAGGTGGTGAACATCCATCACAAGCGTTGGACTTGTTAACTGTGTATTCGCTTTTGGGACATAATGCTAATGCAAATTTATATGATGCTGCAATATGGAAGGCAGAATATAATCCAGATTTTTGGATGGCAATAGAGAATAATCAGTTGCTTCCGCCTCCTAAAGCTCCATTTGTGTTTTTGAAATTTAAGGCTTTGCTTCAGTCCCTTGGAATAAATATTCATAAGGAAGGCACAAAATTTAGACTTTTGCCTCTTACAAATAAAGAGATAGAAGAACTTGTGGATGGACGTGAGATTGAAAATGCTCGCATGGTTATAGCAGGAACATTAAAAGAAGAGAAAGGGGGATTATTTGATCCAGAAAAGCTTGGGGGATTAAAGGGAGAGAAGTGGGGATATATTAAGCTTCCATTTCCCATAATAAATCCATTAGTTTTGAATGGGGTTGCTGCAGTTTTGAACATGAAGGTTGAAGATTTGGAAGATGTTATGACGTTTAAACGAGAATTGAATGGCAAGACTGGAGTGGACGCAATAATAGACGCATGGAATAAATTAGATTTAAATGAAATTCTGAAAACAAATCAGGAAATTCTAAATAAATCGACCGATCTGAACGCACTGCGAAATGCGAATCGTATTGTGAGATTTATAGAAGCATTGAAAAAGGCTAAGATTAGGATTGAGGATTTGGTGATTGATAAGTTTCCTGTTTTACCGCCAAAAATGCGCCCACTTTATCTTTCACCAAAAAATGAAATTTTCACTTCCGATTTCAATTTGCTGTATAGGGATTTAAAGCTAGCAGTTGATTCCTATGTAGAGGGGCGCAATCTTGGTATGAGTCAAAGGAGATTGGCTACCCGTGCAGCTAAGATTTATGAGAATATAAAGATTCTGCAAGGATTGATGGATCCTACAACAGGCTATTATGCGAGAAGACGCCCTCAAGGTATTTTGAAATATATTGCAGGGGATGCTCCGAAAGAAGGTTTTTATCAATCTAAATTACTTGGAAGACAGCAGAATTTGGTTGGAAGATCGGTGATAATTCCCGATCAGACACTTCATCCTGATGAAGTAGGTATTCCTGAGGAGATGTCATGGACAATATTTCAGCCATTTATTCTTTCTAAATTGAGGTCCTTTGGTTATAGTCCAGTTGAAGCGATGAATCATTTTATTAATCGTACGGACATTGCCAAGAGAGCACGTGATTTAGTTATTCAAGAGAGACCTGTATTGTTAAATAGGGCGCCTTCGCTTCATAAGTATAACATTATGGCTTTTAAAGTTAAATTAGTGCCCGGCAAAGCTCTGCATATAAGTCCTTTGGTTACTCAGGGCTTTGGAGCTGATTTTGACGGTGATACTATGGCCGTTCATGTGCCTGTTACCAAAGAAGCTGTAGAAGAAGCGTATCAAATGTTTCCTTCAAAACATTTTTTACATGAAGCAAAGAAGGATTTAATTTTGTTATTGCCTCGTATGGAAGCCCTTTGGGGACTCTATACAGCTACTCGGGAGGGAGAAAAAACAGACAAAAAGTTTGCATCTATTCGGGAGGCGTATCAGGCTTATTTGAGGAATGAAATTAGAGCTAATTCCATTATTCAAATTAATAATCAGACAACAACGCTTGGGCGGGCTATGGTTAACGATTTGCTTCCGACGAAATATAAGGCTGATGATTTGGTTATTACTAAGAAAAAATTGGAGGAAATTTTGAAGAAGATCCATCAAGAAGATCCTAGATTAGCAGTAGATTTGGCACATAAGCTTGATGTTTTGGGAAGAGAATTTGCTTATTATGAAGGATGTTCTATCAAATGGGAAGATTTGAAGCCTCTTCCGCATAATTTACAAGAAGAAAGTGAAAAATTGAGGAATAAGTCGGAAAAAGCGATTAATGAAAGGATTTCTGAATTGAGAAAAGAACTTATAGACAAAGTTAAGCGCTTGAAAAATAATACATTCGTTCAGCTTTTTGAATCGGGCACTCGTGGGAATGAAACTCAATTGCTTCAAATGTTAGTTTCGCCATTGCAAGTTGCCGATGTTTATGATCGTCCTCTTCCACGATTGATTACTCGGGGATATACAGAAGGAATGAATGTTGAAGATTATTTGCTTTCGGCTTATGGTGCTCGTCGTGGAATGATAGAAAAATATGTTCAAACTGGTAAGCCAGGAGAAGTAACCAAGGAGTTAGTTGCAGCGGCTGCCGATTATGTTGTCACTATGAAGGATTGTGATACCAAACAAGGTGTTGTAATGGATGTGACAGATGCTAATGTTCTCAATCGTTTGGCCGCTGAAGACGCTAACAAGATTGTTCGGCGGAATCAGGTTATAACTGCTGATATTGTGGATCAATTGTTGAAGAAAAATATAACTAAAATAAAAGTGCGATCTCCTTTGACCTGTGAAGCCCCTACGGGTGTTTGTGCTTATTGTTATGGCTATACGGATAAAAATAAATTTCCTGAGATTGGTGAATATGTAGGGATTAAAGCAGCACAATATTTAACAGAACCTATGACTCAGATGTCTTTGAGCAGTGTACATACGGGCGGTGTGGTAAAGGATATGGGCGCTACTTTTGATGACTTAAGAAACGTATTGGAAATGCGAAATATTATGTATAATCGTGCGACGCTTTCAACTGTTAATGGTAAAGTTGAAAAAATAACAAAACGTCCACAGGGAGGATATTCAATTATTGTTTCAGGAGTGCCCCATGTTACTTCGCCTTGGGTGGAACCTAAAGTTGAAGTGGGAGCTGAAGTTAAAGTTGGAGATGCCTTAACCACAGGTTATCCTCATCCTAAAGATATTTATTCTTTAAAAGGTCTAGATGAGGCGCGTACAGAGGTTGTGAAATTACTGGACAATTTTTATCTTTCAAATGGTATGAAATTGGATAAACGCATGTTTGAGCTGATTTCAAAGATTCTGTTTGACACGGTGATTATAACTAATCCGGGAGATACTTCTTACAAAATTGGAGACTATGTTTTGATTAATAAAATTAAGGCAGAAAATGCTGCTTTACCCTCCACATTGGAAGTTGCAATAGAAGATGCTGAGAATCGAAAACTTGCTAAATCTATTGATGGATTTGAAAAGGGCAGGAAATTGACTACTGAGGATATAGCAAAATTACGTAAGAAAGGAATAAGAATGGTTGAAGTTTTTTCTCGTCCAGCTGAGTATATGCCAGTTTTAAAAGGTATAAATCAGATTCCGTTGTTGCGAGACGATTGGATGGCAAGGATGGCCTATCGCGATATTAAAAATACGCTCGCTGAGGGCGTATTGCGCGCATGGACATCAGACATTGCAGGTTGGAATCCTATTCCCCGGTATGTTTATGGACTTGAAATGAAAAAAGTTTGATTTTTGATTTTATGTTTTTTATTATGGTAGAAAATGGAAATTTTTGAAGGAATCATAAAGGAATTTTCTGCCGAACGAACATTGGTGCTGCTTTTAAAACGTGGATTGGTTTCTGTGTCGAAATATGCTTTTCCTGCAAGGGGGAATCATTTGATTACTGGAATTTTTTATCACTATCGCAATGGAGATCATGTATATGTTTTGTATGATGATAGTCGGAATGAATATGTACTATTACCTTTATGCAGTCGTGAAGTTCCTCTTGCTCCTTCTCGTGGTTTTTTCAATATGGATGTTCAGTGGTTGATTAAGTATGCGAAATCTTCGCCAGGAGACATTGTTATTGTTAATATGAATCGCGGATTTATTAAAGTTTCTGCAAGTGGAACGATAGATATCTATTCTTATCCATCGTTATTTTCTGTAGAAGCAGCTTCTCCTACGTTGCCACAGGGACAAATTTATGCCGAATTTGCTAATTTGAAATTTCAGCATTTGCAAAGAGATAGCCAATTTTCTTGGACATATGATCCTAATTTTGGGCATACAATAAGTTTCAATCTCAGCGATCTGGCAGATGCTCCTATAGGAAATCTGTTGCAAGCTTATATTTATGGAGGACCAGGAGGGACGTTGCCGTTTTTGGAATTGGAAGTTTCTAAATTAGGCATGTGGAAGATTAACATTGGCGACTCTTGCAAAATAAATATTCTTCCAATGGCTCAACTTTTGGAAATACAATCAACTTTGATAAAGTTGAATCAAGGAACGGAACCTTTCGTGTTGGGATTGCAGCTGCAGACATTTCTAACCAATCTTATTACTTGGCTAGCAACTCATACCCATGTATGTTCCGCTCCTGGCGCTCCAAGTGGCGTTCCTTCCGCGCCTCCGCCTTCATTGTCTAATATTTTGTCTAATACAATTTTTGGGAGTTAGCCATGATAGATGCAGCGTTTTTGTCAAGGTTACTCGTTGAACAAAGTCCAGAAAAAGTAAAAGAAATGCTGGAAGCCGAAGGTATTCCTTATGTCCAATTTAATACAGTTTTAACTCTATATCAGTTAATATCTGCAGCATTTCAAGAAATAGTGAATGTACAAGAAAATGAATCTTTTGAAGAAGTTGTTCAACGTATTCTTGATGTGTTGAAGTCTCTTATTAAAGAAGCTGGTTTAGATATGACTAAAATTCCACCTGCATTATGGGTTGCTTTGTTTTGTGGAAAAATGCTTGATATTGCTGCAGCTATGAACTTATTGGCTAATGCTCATGAGGTCGAATTTTAGTTGTTTTAATCTTCGGATTACATCTTGCAAATATTCAATGAGCATTTTTAAATTGTGTGGATTGAGATTTATTGCTCCCAATCTTGCAAATAGTAGTAATTTTGCAAGACGTGACACCAATTGTTCATAAATTGGTATATCCTGGAAGATAGATATAAAATTCTCTGGATTTGCTAGTCCTAGACTGAAAACTGCGTCCAGTGACTCTTCGTCGGTTTCTGCAGCGGCTTTAATTATTTCCCATGGTAATTGTAATACACTGAATTTGTTTGCGTATTTGTGTGCAAGTTCTTTTGATTTTTGCTGTATTTCTGAGAGATTTATAGGTAATGAAAAGTCTTCCAGTGTTATTTTTCCGCGAAGAATAGCTTGTTTAAGAATATTTGATGCTTCTTTTGGCAAATATTTAGTTGAAAGAATAAATAATGCATCTTCAAAATTCAAGTTTTGCAAGTCAAATGTTATGGGTTCTCCTATTTTTGATACACTAGCGGATTTAAGTATTCTAGGTAGGTTGTTTCCAAGTAATTCAAATTTTTGGCTAACTGGATTGAATTTTATGGTGATGCTCTTTATTGTGCATATTGAAAGTATTTGATCAATTTGATCTTTAACAGGAATATTTATACGATATTTTGTCTCGACGAATATGAAGTCTGACGGTAAATAGATTGTTGAGCAGGGTTTTTGATGTTTAGAAATTTCTATAGTTAAGCCTGATGGGATATCCGAATCTTTTGTTATTATAATGCGATTTACTCCACTATTTAGAATGATTTTTACCAGTTTATTGTCTGGAGTGCGAGCATGAATAGTTGTAGGACGTAATGCAATTTGGGAGATATCTGGTGATTCTCTCGGAGATTCAAAAGATATTGCTAAAATGTAGAATGGTCCTACTGCAATTTTGTCATCTATAAAGTATCCGAAAGCATCGGAAGTTATGGGAGATTGTGAAAAAGATTTTAGCCTCGTTGTTCCACAGATCATGAAGGGATGCATTTTATCGGTTTCTGCATAATATTTACCATTTATAAATAACCATCCTGGAGGATTTATTTTTTCTCGAATGGCTCCTTGTATAAATGCATTTTTGTCAAATAGATACGTAACATAGTCTCCAGCTTGTAGTGCGGGGGTGAATTCAATTTCTTTTTGTACAGCTGCTTTTTCAATTGCAAATTTGTTTAGATTCAATGTTACCGAATTATGCTTTTTTACAAATTCAATGAATTCGGGAGGTAGCCCTATTCGGTCGGCTATTTTTTTGATTCCTTCAATATCTACGATTGTTTCAGTGGGATGCCATACATGACTGCTGTTTAATCTTACTTTAAACAATAAAGGGTCTTCGGTTTGTTTGATCTGTATAATGTCTCTGTCTATTCTTAAGTCACTATTTATAACATCTATTTTTGATGGAGGCGGTTCATATGTGTTGATAAAGTCGGCGATTTTTTTGAAATGGTCATAGGTATTGTAAAGCTCTGTGTATTCTTTTTTATGTGCATCAAATAATTTTCTTAAATTTGCAAGTTGTGTTCGCGTGTATGACCATGCGTACTTATTGAGAAATCTTGTTTTTTCCAAGCTGTACGCTGCTTCATCTCTCGGACGAGGAATTGCGGTAAGTCCTTCGAATATCTTTATTCCTTCAAGAATTTTTATTGCTAAAGCAGGATCTAATGGATAAACATTGCCATGGTGAATGAAGAGATCAAGAGGCAAGAGGATAAATTTTTTAATAAGTACAGGAATTTGTATTAAATTGTTTTCATTAACCACATCTATGGTTCCAAGAGCCATTCCTTTTTCTGCGTTTATGTTGTAAAATACTATTGTTGCAGGATATCGGGAAAGCTCAGGGTATTTTCGGCTAAAATAGTCTAAAATGATGGCCGCCCATGCATCTATTTGATCTCTAGGCAGTTCAAGTTCGGCTTCTGTAGTTTTGGCTATATTTTGTAACAGTACATTCATTTTTTATAAATTTTAAATGATATTGTAGCTTCAAGTCAAAATGATTGACAAATTTTTCCAAATTAAATATCATTTTTTCAATGGCGGTAAAGGTACCTTTTGCAAAGTTTCTCATTGGAAGCGTTGTTTATGCGAATACTTATGATAGTTTTCAGGAATTTCTTATTACTTATGATGTTCCTTTGATTACCGAAGACCAGTATTTGAAGTTAAGAAGCAGTCTATTTGGAAGTAAGTCTCCAAAGACGCGTTTGGATATTAGGACTAAATATAAAATCTTAGTAGATAAAAAGTGCGTTGAGTTCGCAGATGTGTTTCTGAAACATAAGGAAAATGAAGTATTTGAAGATGCTTGTGAATTACACAAAAATGTGACTGTTCGTTTGATAATTGAACTTTGTATAATGTTTAATGAGCTTGATAAGTTAGCTAAATACATTGGCTATGATATAGATAAAAATGTGTTGTCTATGTTCATTTATTATTTCTTCAACACAAATAATTTCACTTGGCGAGACTGGTATTATTATGTGAAATTATTGAACCATTCCAATCCACATGCCGCTCGGGTTATCCAAAAGGCATTGGAAAAGAATAAATCTGAGGCGTTTTGGTTACTGGGAAAAATTTATCCAAAAACAAAGGAGGAAATTGTTGATTCCTTGACTACTGTTCAGTATTACACTTTTATGAGATGTATTGAAGATGGGAACCTTCGGGATGCAGTTCGGCTTTCGAGGAGTTGCCTTGAAGCTTTGAAGTTGCGTGAAGAAAAAGTAACCGAAGAGGAATTTTTAGAAATAAAACAAATTCCCAAAGAATATTTGATTACAATTAGTCCGAAAAAGGAATGAAAATAGAAGGAACTCGTTCCGTTTTAGCTGAAATGCTTTTATATCATCAGAATAAACCTTTCAGCTTTGAAGGCAGAGAATATCTAATTCCTCTTTATGATACAAATAGAAATGTTGTTTTAAAAGCAGGACGACAGACTGAAAAGAGCACTTCGTTGGCAAATATTATGGTTTTGGATGCAATTTCTTATCCCTTTTTTAACTGCTTATATGTTAGCTATACTTCCAAGCAGGTATCATTTTTTTCCAGTTTAAGAGTTCAGCCGATATTGGTTGCTTCTCCGTTTATTCGTAAATATTTTTATACGGGAACTGATTTGATAAAGCGAGTTTATGATAAGACTTTGAGAAATCATTCGGGATTGTTCTTTCGTTCGATGTATCATTCGGCTGAGACAATTAGAGGTTTAAATGTTGATCGCATTTGTTTTGATGAAACACAGAATTTGGATCCCGATGACATGCTTGTCGTTGAGGAAACTTTATCTCATAGTAAATATAAATTTCGCATTTATGCAGGAACGGCAAAGACTTCTGCAAATGAGCTTGAACGTTTATGGCGAAGATCTACACAAGTAGAATATGTGATTAAGTGCGAGCATTGTGGACACTGGAATTATCAGGATGAAAAGATTATTGGAAAAGATGGTTATATTTGTTCTAAATGTGGAAAATCTATAAACATGAGGAATGGTAAATTAGTGATGTTTGGCGATCCGAATAGTGATTATTTTGGACTGAGAGTTACGCAGCTAATGGTTCCTTGGATGACCTTTAAAGAGATCTTGGACAAATATGAAAGAATGCCAATCTGGCTTTTTTATAATGAAGTTTTAGCTCTTCCTTATGAATATGCAGAAATGCCTATTACGTTGGATGAGTTGCTGCAATGTTGTTCGGATAGAGAATTTACCGAGGTAATTCCAAGCTATACAATGCCAACATATTGCGCAGGTATTGATTGGGGATCGGGACAGCGCTCTTTTACAGTGATCACGATTGGTCATTGGGAGGGAAGTCGTTATTACATTGATTATGTAAATCGTTTAAAAGTTAGCGAACCTCTGGCACAGATTGATGCCCTGACGAAATTATGTTATTCCTATCATGTGAAATTTGTAGTTTGTGACTATGGATTTGGTTTTGGATTAACTGATATGTTAAGAAATGCATTAAGAGATCAGGCTACAGTTGTTTCATGTCTATATACTGTTGAGAAAACTCCAGTTAGATGGGTGGAAAAGGAAGCTCAGTTTCATGTTAACAGAAGCTGGATTATATCTAATCTATTTATGAAGTTAAAAAACAAACAAGTGAATTTTCCGAAAAGCAGATTGATGATGCCTTTTTTTGAAGATATTCTGAATGTGCGTGCGGAAATGCGTAGAAGCGGGCAGGAGGAAACCTTGGTTTATGTACATGATGCAGAACATCCTGATGATTTTTTGCATTCTCTTTGTTATTGTGTGCTTGCATTAGATACCATTCGAACATGGTTTAGCGCTTAAAATTTTTGACAAAAATCGTTGCTCTAAACTATAATTAAAACAATGAAGAAACAGCTAGACATAGTAAAAAAAGCAGTTGATCTGTATCTCCAAAAAAATATTGATCCAAACATAACTATCGCGGCATGGGTAAAGTTATGTCAGCCTTCTGAGGCTTTAATAAAATATGCAATTCAGGAAGTGAATAAGCGAATTTATCTAACTCTTTTGAAGGAGACTCCCACGCCTAGATTTATTTTGGCAGATTTGAATAAAGTGGCTAAGTATTTAGATAAGAACGTTGAACGTAGAGCTAAAAGATTGGAGGCTTTCAGAAAGTTACCACATGAGAAGATTCGCGAAGCCGAATTTGATCGGTATTTGCGGAAGATGGGAGCAGAGGCTAAAGAGAAATTGAAGAAGTATGAACCTCGTGAAAATGTTGATGAGATAAAATCTACATTGAGACGTTTTGTTAAAGAGGCTTATAAGACTTTACAAGCTATAATTACTGATTTGAAAACTAAGCAGCAGAATTTGCATGATGAAACTATAAAGTCTTTATGTCAGCTTACCTTTACAAAGAATGTTTCTCCAGAGAAAATAGGGGATTTTTTGTATTCAATTCCTGATATAAATGCAGTTGAGATTTTTAAAGATTATTTAAAGCAATTTTTATCATTAAAGGGGACCACAGATCCTTATATAATGAAAAATCTGGCTGGAAATATTCCTGTTGAATTTGGCAATACAATTCGCAAAAAAATTAGAACTAGCAAAAATCTTTTGAGAATAGTTTCCACTCTTGAGCAGATTCCTTTTGACAAAGTAGCTGTTCTAAATTTGATTGATCAGGCTAAGACGTGGGAAGATTTAAAATCCTCGCCCGTTGCAACACAGTTTATTCCTAAATTTTTGAACGTAATGGAGAAATTGTCGAACTATTATGATTTTTCTCATTTGAATAAATATAAGGACGTTCTTGAGATATTTAGCAATCATAATGAAAATAGGAATTTTGTATCAGTAGGAGGAATGAAATGATATTTTATAGTCCTCTTGAAAGATTAGTGCTTAGACGCATGCTTTTAAATAAATATGCAGGTCTCTGGGGTAAATTTCTTATGTATCCGTTTTTAGCTTGGACGGGTTACGAATGGCTTAGAACAACGCCTCAACAGATTCATTCTACATGGGTAACTGCGAAACAACGAAAGAAACTTCCTTGGGAGACTATTCCAAGCGGTGCTTTATATGTACCAAAGATATGGCCTTAAAACATGAATTGGGTGAAAGAGACATTAGCAGAGAAACTGGTAGGTAAAATGATTCCTATTCCTGTAAAACGAGTATATAATATTTCTCTTATTACAAAGGCTTCAAGTCCTGGACGTCGTGTTCTTCCATGGATAGTCGGAGGGTTAATTGCAGCGGCAATTCCTCCAGTTGCTCATGCTCTTGAAAATATGATTGCAAAACGGAGAATGCAGGAGTTAACTGCACGAGCGCGAGCTTTGGTTGAATTGCTTATAGATGATACTCCAGAACTTCAACAGTATCCGAGAGCAAAAGTGCACGCTTATGCTTACACTTTGTTGAAGCTCAATCCTGATCTGTTTTTGGAACCGGAAGTTTTGAGATCTACGCTGAAAAGTACGCTGGCAATGGGAGGGATTGATCCAGTTTTTGCTTCTAAGGTGATGGCTAAACCCGAACAGGTTGTTAAACCGGTTGCTACACGTCTTGCTGCCGAGCATTTGACAAAAAGAATTTTGGAATTACCGGAAATTATTTCCTCATGATGCAAAAAGAAATATTAAGCGGAATTGAAAGTGCACTTGATTTGGATTTAATTTACAAATCGGCGACTGTTGTAAAATCTGCAGATGTCGAGCGTATTTTTGAGAAGTCGTTATCTTTAAAGCCACTAGCTAGTACAGATGTTAGATTACTAATAAACGCGCTTGGAGCAGGCGAATACTGGGGATTTAATAAGCGAGGGGATTATTTCAGTGAAATTATGTTAAATCCAAATCCTCCTTTGTACAATCTTGAATATGGTTATAAAACCTATGAAAAATATGGCGCTTTGTATCCTATGCACATTCGTCATGAATCAACAAAATTGGGTAAAGTTGCAATGGCTTTGTGGGTGGACGATATCAAACGAGTTTTTGTGATTGTAGATGCAGATAAACAAGCAATAGCACCTTTTCTGGAGATTCTGAAGGAGGGAGGAACAATTCCTACAAGTATGGGGACTTCAGTAAAGTTTGATGCATGTTCTATATGTGCGCCCGAGCAAAGAGTCCTTCTTTCGATGCATCCAGATGAAATAGAAAAAAAGGCCTTCCCGGGCGTTAGATTTAGTCCTAGAGAAAAACCTTGTGAACATATTCCAGATAAAGTGACCCAGCTGGATAAAAATAGTGGAGAATATATTTACATGATCAATTACTATCCTGTATTCAAGGATATTTCATTGGTGACCTCTCCTGCTGATGAAAGTTCTCGTGTGCTTTTAAAAGTAGCGTCCATGATATCTCCCAAAGGCGGCATTTCAATCTCGGAGACTAAAGCTACTTCCGTTCCTTTACGGCTGCAACCTCTATTTGAAACAGTGAAAAAAACAATAATTCCAAATTCTATAACTCGTGATAGCTTTGATTTGTTGGTTAAGATAGCGCATCTTGTTGGTAAACAGACTTTATTGCCAATTCTAACCTCACTTCTAATTCCAATAACTGAAAAAGAATATTTTGAATTAAACAAAATCGGTAGCCAGCACGTAGTACTTAATAGCATGACCATTCGCAAAATCAAAGATCTATGCAGCGAATTGTTGCTGAAAAGAGGATCTGAACCTGCTTTTTTGCGCAATCGGATGGCTTTTAAAAATCCCGTTATTAATATTCCAGTTTCCAAAAGTAAGGAATACCGCCAGTTTATTTTGGGATATGCTGGATATCCTCCTCAGGAGCATTTTAATAAAATAGCTCTATTTTGTCATTCTATATGCATGCCTCCTGATACAAAGTCTCCTGATGATAAATTGTTAAGATATATTTACATTTTTAAAGTTGCTGGATTTACCGATCAGGAAGTTTTAGATTTAATGAAAAAATTTGATTTAGCATGCACATTTTTGTGAAAATTATTGAAGAAATAAATATTTTGGAGGTGACAAGATGGCAAGAAATAGAATAGAAGATTTAGTAGCTGAAGCAATCTATGGGTCTTCTGAAGAGGATGATCTTGAGAAACTGGCTGCCGAGCTGACTCAAATTCAGACTGCAAAAGTAAAACAGGAGCTTGAATCCGAAAAGAGAGGAGAGGCTTTTGCGCGTGGATTTCTGAAAGTTCTGAAGGAAGCTGGAATTAGTCCTAAAGATTCGGCAAGGATTTTCTCACTGCTTTCAAAATCTGGTGAAGTTGCACCAGAGGCTGCACCTGAAGCTTCGCTTCCTACCGATGTTTCAAAAGAGCCGGTTCCAAATCCTCTTCAGGCAACTGATCAACAGGCTCTTTCCGAAGAGGAACTTCAGACACTTATCGGTCAGATTGGGACTCCACAGGATGTGACTGCTCAGACTGGACAGGCACAGGGTAAGGTTGAGATCAGCCCAGAGAAAGAAGTGGCAAGGAAGATTGTTGAAGTGGCAAATGGCTTGATGGCAGAAGGAATTCCTAAAGATGTTGCTATAGAGGCTGCTAAGGCCGCAGTGACTGCTCCCGAGACTGTAGTTTCAAAAGCAATTAAATCCGAAGAGGCAGCTAAACAGCAGCTGGCAGCTACATCAAGTCAGGAAGCAGAAGAGATTGCTAAGGCAATTAGTGATGCAGTAGCTGAACTGGAAGCTGCAATTACAACTCCTGTTGAAGAAGCACTTGCCGAAGAAGGTGTTGAAGTTCCTGAGGAAGAAGAAGAGGAGGAGGAAGAAGAGATTTCTCCTGAAGAACTGGCTAAAGCCGCATGGTATTACTATCCTTACTTTTATCCTTATTACTGGCCCTGGTACTATTAAAATAAAATTAGGGAGGTGTAACAATGTTTTATGATGACCTTTTTGGAGATTCTTTAATAGATGAGCTTTTGGCTCAGGCTTACGAAGAGGAACTTTTAAAGGAAGCTCTTGCCGAGGAAGCATTAAATGCTGCACTCGAAGAGGAACTCTGGAAAGATGCTCTTTTGAATAGTTTCTATTCTCCAGTAATGCCTTATTATTATAGTTATCCTGTTTGGTACCCTTCTTTTGAAAAAACTGCAGGAAGGAAGAAAAGGGCACGCAGTAGAGCTGACCGTAGGGCAACTCAGGTTTTGGAATCCTTAAAGCAGGCAATGGATAAGAAACCTCATTTAAAGAAGCTTCTCCAGATAGTCACTTCGGAATAACATTTTGTTTTGCATTTCAAAGATAACGGATGCATTTTTATAAACATGCTTTGACATTTCCGCCTTTTATAGGAATAATTCCTCCAGTAAAGTATTATCGTTATTTGTGGAGAAGGTTTTTTGGGCAGTTACCAAAAGAGGCAGCTCTTATTCCATTCATTTTATGTCCTGAACTCTATGTTTTATATCCTGAATTCTCTAAGGTAGCAATGGCATCTTTTCTTGGGTGGTTGCCTCAGGCAGCTCGTGGAGCTCGAACTCTATGGACGGGATTGCGAGGAGTAGCGCATGGAATTGAGCGATGGATTCCAGGAACTAGAGCATATACAGTAAGACGATTAGTTAGGCAATTTGAACCTTGGGGAGCTGGAATGACAGAAGAAACGTTGCTTGCTGCAGCAAGAGGAATGAAAAGGCCTGAATTTTTGCAAGCTGTTAGGACTGCAGAAAAAGCACGTTATGGGGAATTGGCTCGTCAAGTAGAAGGTCCTTTAAGAGAGGTATTTGCACTTAGAGCTAGAGAACCGGTTGTTCCTCCAGCGAAAGTTAGTCCAACTTTTAGAGGAACGTTTCTCCAGGCTATGAAGAAACAACCTATGATGTTTCCTTTGACAATGTTAAGTGTCACGGGACCTTTGGGGCTAGGTTGGGGACTAAGAGGTATAGGTAGAGGGACTAGACGAATAATTTTTGAAGGTGGACCTGCAATGGTGCCTCCTGGCATGCTTGGAGGATTTTAAATGAGTGTATTTGAGACGTTGCTTTCTAAATTATCAGAGCGATCTACTTCAATATGGGATGATGTCAATGCTATTGATAAAAAGAAACTTTTATTAAAACAAATTTCTGAAATTGATGTGGCGAATTTGAAAAACGAGCTTTTAAAGGTGGCTTTTATGCTGAAATCATCAGAGGATTTTAATTTAGAAATAAATGATTTGATAATTGAGAAACTAAAGGAGATTTGTTTGAAGAAATGATACTGAGACGTTATATTAGGAATGCTTTGATCAAAGAAGCTTTATTTGAATTCTTTCTCAGGCATCCATGGATCAGTATAGGGGCTTTTGGCGCGGGTATCTACGGATTAACTCATCCTGAAAAGGTTCAGACATGGCTTTATGGTCCTCCCGAGCTTCGTGCGGCAAAGATGCTTATGGGACGTTATGATTGGTGGAGAGCATTGTACGGTCAATGAAAATTGAGCAGACCATTGCTGTTTTGTTATTATAGTAATAAATGAAGCTGAATAAAGAACAGGTTGAAACACTTTTGAAGGTTGCAACGATAAAGCTTACTCAATTATCCAAACAAGTTGAAGTATTGCTTAAGGAAGCAAAAGCTCTGAACAGGTTTAAGGAGGCAACTGAATTAGTAAAACAAATGTATGAGAAAGGAATAATCACCGAAGACAAAATTTTTACCAGAATAGAGGAACTTACAAAAGTTGGAGATAAAGAATTTGAAGAAATAAGAACAAAAGTTGAAAGTGCAACACGTCCTCTTTTTAAAGGAGTTTCTTCGATCGTCGGCGAGACAAATGATATTGACAGATTAATTGCCGACGCATTAGAAGACTAATTACAGGAGGTGAGTGCCATGTCTTTTAAAGCTAGTGTAAAAGCAAGCATTTTTCAGACAGAGGTTCCTTTGGCTGAAGGCTTTGACAAAGATGAACTAGAACTAAAAGAATGCTATCCTGTAGTTCAGACGGAGAACGGTTGGAAAGGTTGGGAAGTTCAAGGAACCGCCGCAGTATTTGTACCTAAAGACGTAGAGGTTGGTTTCGTTTATCCTGGGATTACTTCGAAGTTCAAGAGTGTACGCTCTCTTAAGAAAATTGCAGTTTCGCTTACACCTGTAATTATTGGAGTGGATATAAGTTATTTTGCGAATGCAAGCGAAGTTGCCCCAGGAAAGGCCGTTCTTATAGGCGTTCCTGCAGGACAAGCGGGAGCAACTGCTCTTTACAAGTTCTTTGCGACTGGAATTGATGCGATTGGAGACTACAAAGCGGGAAAGATTATTGATAAAATCGGAAATGAAGTTGTTATTAAATTTTAGGAGGTGATAACAATGGCTAGCGGAATATATAAAATGGCAGATTTTGTATCGGCGTTAAACAGACGGCTTGATAAAATTGCTGAAAATTTTAGTGCTATTATCAGGTTGAGACTGCGTGAAGTTGGTCCCGCTAGGCTTATTCTCCCGCCTATTCATAAAGCGTGGAAAGACCTTCACAGAGATCCTGAAACTCAGGAAATGTATGATCTGATGGAGCTTGAGCCTGAAGCTTTTTCCGAATTTGCATATGTTCTTACGCCTAAAGGAGAAGTTCTTAAAAAACAGATCAGAGGGGAAACAGTTGGAGTTCCTATTATTCAGATTGCAACTGATGAAATAGAAGTAAACAAAGCCGAAGCAGCTGCTTATCCTTATTCAATTACTCAGTGGCTGGAGACCAATGTTATTCGTGATATCGAGGCGATGGAAACGAGAAGGTTGCTCATGCTCGCTTATTCTAGTGCTGACGCTCAGGGAAGAGCAGTTGGAGTGTCGGCTTGGATAAGTTTTGAAGCTATTCTTTCTGAAGGAATCAGTCAATTCAACAAGAGCGAACGTACAGGTGTAGTTCATACAATTCTAATGCATCAGGCGGATTTTGATAAGTGTCTTGCTCAGGCAATGGTTAATCGTGATACTCTTGCTATGACAATTCTTTCTCAGGGATGGCAGCAGACTCAGCTGTTTGGTTATAACTTCCTGATTACTCGTAAATCGACGCTACTTTCTCCTGGAGTTATATGCATCTTTGCTTCTCCCGAATGGCTAGGACAGTTCACTATTGTGGAAGATGCTCAGTTCTTTATAGAGAACAAGGCAAAGACTTTCACTTGGCAGGTATTTGAATATGTTGCTCTTGGAATTGGTAATCCTAATGGTATAGTGGTGCTTGCTAATGCGGGAAATGACAATATTTGGGATTCGGCAAATAGGAAGCTCAGACTAGATAATCTGCTGAAGTGGCCTTATCCGGATGGAGGACTCTAATTCTTGGGTTTCCCTATCATCTGATAAAGCTTGGGGGGCGTAGAGCCCCCCAATTTTTTGATTTAGAACAACCTATTCCTATAGCTAGAGCTTTGTCTCCAGAAGCTTATTATGCTTCTAAATATGGAACTTTGGGAGCCCTTTTGGGATTTGCGGGATTATCTGCACATGAAATTGCAAGATATTTGACACGAAGAAGACTACTGGGAAGATATGCACCGTTGTTGTTCATTGTTCCTGCTATATTAGGAGCAGCGGGAGGAGCACTTTATGGAGCAGTGTTACGTGCACAGACAACACGAGCTTTACGAAGAGCTTTGAGCCGAGCTAGATTGCATAAAATTAAAAAAGGCTATGTAGATCCTCAACATTTAAGATACATAGTACGTTCGGAAATAGGTAGACTTTGATCTAAAGTTTTTGTAATGCCTTTGGTTGAAAAGCATTCTACTGTGTATCGGGGTTATCTTTTGAATCTGGAATTAGGAAGACAAATTTTGGAATTTTTACGAGTGAATTTATTTAATCCAGCATTATTTGAATATCCTAAATCTTTCATAGGACGTTTAAGAATCGCTTTAAGTTTGAGATTGATAAATTTTGGTGGAGATCGTGTTATTGTCGTCAGCGATCATCCTGCATTTACTTTTCTAGACAGAGGGGTTCGTCCTCATGTGATGGATTATTTAAGAGGCAAAGTCGTTCCAATTAGGACTAAAGAGGGAAGAGTTATTTTTAGAACTGTTTCGGATAAGTCACTAAGGGAAGGAAAATGGCGCCACAAAGGAATTCCTGCACAGCGTTATATTGAAACTGCTATTTCTAAATTGAAAGATTCATTACAAATTCGTAACATATTTGCTAGAATTGAAAAAATGATTAGAGGAAGATGAAAGGAAACATTTTATATGCAGCAAGAGATGGACTGATTTTATTTTTGAAAACGTATTTTTTGTTTCATCCTGTCTATAAGTGGTCTCCGGATGCTAAAGAACGTAAGATTATTATAACCGATGCATATGCTTTGTCGGATAAGGATTTGGAAAAGCTTCCCTGCATAGTGGTTCAGCGATTTCAAACAAGCTTGGCACCAGGCACTTTTCCTCATAATTTAAAAGAGTATGATTTAATGAAAACTGGCAAACAGGAAAAAGCAATACAAGTAATATCCAGATTACGAATAAACTGTATTGCTTCTGATGGTTTAACTGCTGAAGCTTTGGCAAATGAAATTACTGGTATTATAATTTCGTTTTCAGACGTATTGAATGCTGCAGGATATCAGAATGTACAGGTTTTTAATATTGGACCCGAGGAGCCAATGGAACTTGCAGGAACCACTATAATCAGGTCTTCCGTATCGGTTGACTTGCAGGTATCTTATGCGTTAAGATTATCTATAGAAACGAAGGATGAATTCATGAAGAAATTGAAGAAAATATATATTAAATCTCTTGAACGATGGATAGAGCCGAATGGCAATCTACTTATAGAAGAAATTATAGAGGGAGGTTAAAATGGCTTACCCTATAGAGAAACCGCGGGCAGAAATATACATATATTACCAAAAGGTTGCTCCGGCAATAGTTCCTACAATGTTTATTCCTACGCTTATAGGGCAGCTTTACAAGTTGTTCAAGCCTCTTACTGGTGGTCTTTGGAATAAAGAGACAGGGAATAGCTTTTCCTTGATTTATTCGGGGTATAATTCATTGGTGGAAGACATTGATTATGATTATGTTGAATCCAATGTGATTATCAGGGATCTTACAAATAAAGTTGATTACTTCAAAGAGTATAAGTATTACGTTCAAGAAGTGGGAGTATCCGTAAATAAGAATGAAGATAAAATTATAATGAGTATTCCTACTACAGGATGTCCTCTTTATATTTCTCAGAATGATTATATTTCTGTTCATTCTCCGCTTTATCCGAAGCCATTTAAAATAGTGAATTATACGATTTCGCTTGCTTCTGGAGCAACAAACGTACAACTAGAAGTTACCGCTCCTGTTAATTCAAATCTTGCTAATGTTGGAGGACATTTGTCCATACTTTATCCAGAGATTGATAGCGAGACAAAATCTGTTATATTTTATCCTAGAAGGCGAATAGCATGGAATATAAATGGGAACTGGTCAGTAGGAGCTGATACTGAATACAATTATCCTTATTCAATAGCCATTACATCCAGCGATATCGTTTTGGATGGTTTCATAGGAGAGCAGGTTACTTGTGTAGGAAATGCGGGAACTTATATAGGCACTGTGTACTATGTTTCCAGATCTGTTTCTGGAGGCACTTTGACCTGTCAAATCAGAATTGCTCTTCCTCCTGATGCCAGTGGAGACACAATTACTTCAGTTTCTCAGACTAGTGCTAATCAAAATATGCAGGATTTTGGTAAACTTGAGATTAAAGTAAATTCAAGATATTTGCAGAAAAGTTTTGGTGAATTACCAATAGTTGTAACCGATCATATTGCTTTTTACAATGAGTATAACAATAAGCCTGAAGCTGATGAGGATAATCCGATTACTTATGCGATTGAGTGGGTAAGGTATGCATCATTGGCTCCTATTTATGTGTATCCTATAGTCAATCAGAGTGCGAGCGATTATGTGAATCGGATTAATAATGATGTTGCGCTTGAGCGCAATAGTTATTCCATAATTCCACTTACCAAGGATAGAACTATTGTGCAGGCTGTAGTCAATGCCGTTAACAATTTGAATGTTCCTCAAAAGGCGTTGTTCAAGAGAACTTTGTTTGGAGAGGAAATTCCTGATTATTTCCCGGTGGCAACTCTTACTGATGAAGAAGTTCAGGTAACAAACAGTCGAATTGCAGTTGCAGATATTCCTATAATTGTACAAGTAGGAGATACTATCAAGATTCTGAAATATATTGATGGAAGTAATAATACTATTGATATATCCGGAAATCCAATAATACTCACAGTAGTTGCAGTAGATAATGTAAATATCACTGTAGCTGAAAAAGTAAACGATATAAAGCTTGTTGATTTTAATGTTGAGCGTTCGTTTAAAGCTGTTAAAGCTCAGATAAAAGAAAATCTTGTTAGTTATGGGGAAAGCTTTGGAACAGTGTATGCATCAGGATTACTTGGCAATTGCTATACAGTGGATAGTGCTGGAAATTATAAGCGAATTCCCATATATTATGTGTGTGCCGCATATGCGGGAATGATAGCAGCCTATCCCGCTCAGGTTCATTTTAACCTGAAATCCATTCCTGGAGTTTATAGAGTTGACCGAACTTGGGATCTTTTCTTTGATTCCGAATTAAGTGAGCTTGCTGGAGCTGGCTGGAGCATTTTGATTCAAGATTATAAAGGCACGATCCCTTACATTCGTAATTGCTTAACTACTGATGTATCTTCCACTTTAACGCGGAATCTTTCGATAGCAAAAAGCGTTGATTTTACCGCTCGGATGATTTGGGATGTGGCAACAAGTCTTTTGAAAGAAGGATATAATATTGCAGGAGATGCTGAAGGGGCCAAAGTAGCAGTAAAGATAAGTTTGGATGCATTGTTCAATTATCTTACAGGAACTTCAATTCCAAGGTATGGACCTGTATTGTTGCAGGGATCTGTACAGTCTATAGAAGTAGATCCGTCCGGAGAAGGATTAATTATAACCGTTAGTCTTGAATATCCTAAGCCATTGCTTAGATTAACATTTAAATTGAATATTTCATAGGAGGTGAATCATGCCTGATACTATAGCTCAGTTGGAATACTGGAAACCAGATGAGCAACATGTTGATAAAGATATAGATCCTTCTATGTTTTTGTCTTCTGATAATGTATTGATTTGTTCGGCCAACACCAAAGAATATAAATCATCTGCCCCAATTAATGTCGTATTTGTAGGACTTGCTGAACGATTCACTTTTAACTCAGCTCAAGCAGTTCAGACAATTTATGAGATTGGAAGCTCACTTGCTTATTATATTGTTGGGCAGACACGACATGCGGCAACGATAGATTCAATTTATTTCCAAGGACCAGATCTTCTTTATAGGTTGTATTCTGCCAATGACGAAGCGGCCAAGAGATGGAAAGAATCTGGAGTAGCATTACGTTTGTCCAAGCAAGGCAATAGATATATGTTTAATGAAGCAGGAGACGCGGCTTTCATTCTTGGTTTCTCCGATGAAGAATCTACAAATCCAATTGGAGTGTGTGTATTTTTCAGATTTAAAAACGGTCCAAATGTGAGCATAGGTGGATATTTTTTGGAAAATTGTATAGTTTCTACAAAGGCGATGACAGTAGGAGCAGGCGCTTTGATGATGATGGATTCGGTTGCTATGTCAATTGAGTCAATTAAACCCATTTATCCGCAGGTGCCTTGATTTAAAATTTTTTTGATATAAAATTGTCTTTGTGGAAAAGGAAAAATTTGAAGAAGCTTTAAAAGATGCTGAAGCAATCGCTACAGGTAAAATTGTTGAAGCAAAGGAATTAGTTCTAAAATCCGCAACGACTCAATATTATCGAATAGAAGCACTAAAACGTGGGAAGGATTTGTTGTTTCATATAGACATTCTGGTTTCTAGTGTACCTTTTCCTGTATTTTTCAGATTGATCAATCGCATAATACATGCCACATATAGGTTTATACCTTTTCATTTTAGGAAAACAATAGATAGAATACCTACAAAATTGATTAATAGTATATGTTTGACCATTTATGATGCTGCTTCACACTTTAATTTCGATGCTTTTGTTGATATTCTTTTTGATTCTTTAGTAAAGGAATTTCAAACATTTGACAATCCAAATGTTCCCTCATACATACCCGATCAATTAAATCTGGAAAAATTAGAGAAACTTTTTACCACTTTTAAAGACGCGGGGCTAACTGTTGAAAAATGAGAAAAAATTAGTTATAAGAATGAAAAAGGAGGTTAAGATGCCAGAGGTGAAGTTTCCAATTGCAGGAAAAATGATTTACTGGCATTTTACAAAAACATCCATTGAGTATGCATTTGCAAAAGAAGCAGCAGAAAAGTGTGGATTGCCGTGGTTATTTAGACCTAATGGAATGAATTATATCCTCACGAAATTGGCATCGGAATTTAAACTGAGAAAGATTAAAAAAGAAACTGCTGATGAAACATGGATTGCACTTTATGACGTATTGGAGGCGGATAAAGATAGATTGCTTGAAACTTCAAGAGTGATCATTACTGTCAAGGATGAAAAAATTACAAAACAATTTAAAGATTCAACTTTACAGTCAAGATATGAATATTGGGAGAAGAATTTAGACACGTTTAAGGTTTTAAATTATTGTGTTAGATGGATTGAAAGCCATGAAGGATTTCGTGTAAGACCCAGCGGAGGAATCTATTTTGTGCCTTTAGAGCATGAAGACTTCATTAATTCATTATCGGCATGGTTTGATATGACACAGGTGGGGAAATTGTATACAATTGCGGTTGCACTGGAGAATGAAACAATTCAGACTTTGTTATATGAACTATCTGAAACACTGAAGTTCAACCTTGCTAAAATTGAACAGGATATAAAGAGAGTCAATCCGGAAAAGGAAAAATCAATTAAAAGAATTACCGAACATATACTGCACATTAAAAATCTAATTGACAACTATAGCAAACGTTTCGCCCATAGTGTCTCTTCCGAAATTATTAATAAATTGAATGCACTTGAAATGGATTTAAATAGAATTCGTAGAAAAGTTGATTTTTCCATAGTTTCTACCGAAACTAAAGAAGTAAAAAGAAAAAGAGGACGCCCTCGCAAAGAGGATCGTGTAGTAGAGGAACCTAAAAAGAAACGAGAGCGTTCAAAGCAGAATCCAGTGATTGAGGAGGAAGATTTATTTGAAGATGATGATCTTGACTTATAGATTGAAGACCGATTTTCCTTTCCCATTTGATATTTTTCCTCCGGATGAACCATTGCCTCCAGATGATTTTATTGATATTGATCCTTCCGATTTAGATGATATTTTGCCCGATGATGACATTGATATAGATGTAGATTTTGCAAATTGAACTTCTTTTTTTGTCTAAGGAGGGTTCATGAAAGACAAGCTAGAGGCATACTTAAAAATCAAACAGCCTTTGATTTGGATTCATACCAGAGACATTGGAAATACATTGGATAAAGTATTGCAAACAATTGATTCTTGCGGAGTATGGACAACAAATGAGCTTTTAACAATTGCAAATAAAAAAGTAATAAAAAGACTTCCATTGTCCTGGACGGAATTGAATAATCAAATCTATCAGAATCGTGGAAATCTTCCGCCGGTAATTGTATTTTTCAATTTTAAAGATTTTTTAAACCAACCTCCAGTTTTAACGCAATGTATCTTGCTTGCTCAGTATTACCTTATCAGCAACGGAATGAGCTTTATATTTATTGAAACAACCAAAAATATTCCTCCTGAAATTGAGCCTTATATAGCCTATTTAGAAGATCCACTACCAAATCGCAAGGAAATATTTGAAACTTTGAGGAGAGTAGTTCAAAGTGTAGATGATAAGGTCAACACGTTTATTCCTAAAGAGATTACCGAGATTTTGTTAGGAATGACCATTCCTCAAGTGGAAAAGGCGGCATTTTATAGTCTGCTTGTTAAGCGGTCGATTGATTATGATATTATGAAGAAATTTAAAGAAGAGCTTCTCAAAGAAACCGAAGTTCTTTCTCTGGTGGAACCGCCAGATATTTCTCAAGTGGGAGGATTGAATAATGTTAAGAATTGGGCAAGACTGCGTAAATATGCATTTGACGTTGAAATTGCACGGAAATTTTCTCTTGAGACTCCTAGAGGAATATTACTTGTAGGGATTCCCGGAACAGGAAAAACCCTGATTACACAAGCGATTGCGTCAATGTGGAATCTACCTTTGATTTTGATGGATATATCAGCGATATTTCAGAAATATGTGGGCGAATCCGAAGAGAGAATGCGTAACACTTTGAAGCTTCTTGAAACTATCAATCGTGCAGTGGTTCAGATTGACGAAATTGATAAATCCTTAGGAGGGAGTGATAAACACGAAGTCACTTTAAGAATCATAGGCTCATTACTTACTTGGATGAGCCAGCATAAGAGTCAAATTTGTATTGCTGCAACGGCAAATGATATCTCTGCATTGCCTCCGCATTTGTTAAGAAAAGGAAGATTTGATGAAATATTCTTTGTTGATTTCCCTTCTAAAGAGGATGTTAAACAAATTGTAAGAATTCATCTAGCAAAACGGAATCTCAATGTTGATTCGGAAACTTTGACCAGAATTGTTGAAATTTGCTACAAAAGACATTTCACAGGAGCGGAAATTGAACAAGCCATAAAAGAATCTCTGTTTCTTGCAGTTGAGGATGGAGAATGGCAATTAAAACACTTTGAAAAAGCTGCAGAATCACTGGCAGCATTTTATGACACAAATCGTCAATACGTGGAGAATCTGCGTTTCTGGGCTCGAGAAAATAAAATAGTTCCTGCTGGTTCATTTGAAGCGGAAGAACTAGCTTTTCAAAGAAAAATTAAATAGGAGGTGACGATGAGTTTTTATGTAGTACTAAAAATGAAAGACAAGCTTCATGATTTGATTGAAAATGGTTATTTTGAGAAAATTGCGACTAAATACAATTTAAGATATGAGAAAACTCCGAACAAATTGATTATCGGAGATTGTGAAGTATTTAGAATTGGAGATATCTATAAAGTTTCATGGTACTCGGAGAAGGAATTTGATTCATATTATAATGAGGCTTATGCTCTATGGGTAGCGGATATGTTGTCTACGAAAGGGTTTATGCTTACTAATCTGAAAAAGGAAGGTGACGCAATTCTTCTGGAGGTAACAAAATGAAAGTAGTACTAAAAATATTGAATGGAAAAATATATCTAGATGCACAGGAATTTAGAGGGCAGTGTGAGGTCATTTTAGGAGATTTATTGGATGTGATTGGCGAGGTTGAAGAGAAAAGAAAAAAAGAAGATGAATTGCAAATGTATACTGAATCATTTTCTCAGAAACAAAAATGAAGTATGTAATTAAAATACAAAATGGCAAATTGATTTTTCCTTATTTTGACGATTTATTTGATTTATTCAGACATTTGGAAATTGATGCCTGCGAAATAAAGCGTTTAACTGACACTCAATTTAATTCTAACCTGATGCTATGGGAGCTCGTAGACAGACATGGAAATGTACTTTATCGATCTCAAAGACGATCGGAGTGTTTAGATTATGAAAAAAACATCCTTGAGGAGCTAATAAAATGCCTCTAACCAGATTAAAATGTTCCAAAGGATACATTGAACCAAGAATTGAATCCTGTATTGAGTGTGAAAATTTAGGAATAAAAAAATGCGATTATACGTTAGCATTGCTCAGCACTATGCTTAAAGATTTGTCTTTAAATGCTGATCCGTCGGAAATACATGTAACCGATTTGACCAGTTGCATCCGAAGTGCCGTCTTAAAGAAACTATATCCATATACAGAGAGTATAGATGACTTATTATGGCGGGTGCGAGGAAAAGTATTTCATCGCATGCTGGAGATGGAAAAGGTGCCCAATGTATTGGCTGAATATCCATTTCAAATTACATTTAAATTCAAAAAACATAAGTTCAAGTTAGTGGGAGTTTGTGATGAGTATTATCCAGATCAACAGTTAATTGTGGACTATAAATCTACATTACAAGTTCCATCAACGCCTTATTCAAATCACAAATGGCAGCTAAACTTCTATAGGTACATGGCAAAGAAACAGCTGGGCATTGATACAAAATTAAGAATTGTTTATATGGATGCATATCAGGTTAAACAATTGGAGGTGCAAGCATTGCCATTTCCAGAAATTGAACAAGAACTTGAATCGAGATTGAGATCGTATGTACTTGTTCTTGATTATTTGAAGAACTTTGATGGAGAAGAATTCCTAATCTTGGAATTCCCGCATTGGTATTGTCAGTATTGTCCTAAAGAAATACGTCCTTATTGTTGGGCAATAGAGATGTTAAAGATTCTAAAATCAATGAAAGTTGATGTAAAAAACAAGTCTAAATTTATCGATGTGTTTGCAAAACATGCAATCAACATAACTCCAGCGGATTTATTATTTAGGTAGCAGTTGGAATTTCTCTAATGTATCCAAGAATTGAGACTGCATAATACCCTTCCGAAGCCGAGGAAGTGCTATATCCAAAGGAAACAGGAAGAAAATCCGTATATCTTCGCCCTCCAATTATTAATTCGCATCTTATTGAAGGATTTGCTATTCTTGAAGATATTTGAATTTTTGTTTTATATATTGCTAAGAATGTTTCAAAATCTTTGACTGGCTCTCCTTGCATATTATATGCCTGAATTAATATTCCTTCAATGCTGAGGGGACGTGAACGCGCATATCCGCAGGCGACAACTCGTTTCGTTTTTGTATCAATGATTGTTACATTTTCTTGAATTGTATCTGACAGACGCAGTATTTTGATTTGTAGAGTTGTGTGCTTGTCGCCTTCTATTAGTACTAATTTAGCCAAAGGCTGTGATTCTTTTGGATAGGCACAAAAAAATCTTTGTGATATATCTATAGAAGTAGGTTGTTCGGATACTTCTATTGGAGAAACTTGTGAAGGAGGAGATTCTGGAAAAGCCGGGGGAGGAGGTGTGGGAGAGTTAGTATAATTCGTTACATTGGTTGCCATCTTGTCTGTCCTCCTTTTATACTATTGACCAAATCTTCCAATACTCCATAGATTTTTTCAAGCCAATCTTCCGTAGTCATTTTAGTTTTTTCTTTTGCTTCTTTTAGCTGTTTGTCTTGAAAGTCTGATAGACGAGGAGCTTCTCCCGGACGAACAAGTGGAACCAATAGCTTGAGTAGTTCTTCACGTTTTTCGGCTGATATTAAATTCTGATATTTTTCAAGTTCGGTTTTTATTGCTTCAAATCTTTCTTCACCAGGATATCTTTTTAGAATTTTTATCAATATCTCTGGCAATTCAGGAACTTCTCTTCCCGCAATTGCGGCAATTCGTCTTCTCAATAATTCTTCGGTATAAATGCCATAGGAGGTCAAATCATAACTTTGTGCTCTGCTTAATTTTTGAATTAATTCCCAGTTTTTTGCGAAAGTTTCACGATTGATGAAAAGATCCGTAGTTCCTGTTAATGCTTTTAGCTTCTTAAGCACATTTCCTTGCTGCAATAATGCAAGTGATTCTCTTGAATCCGAACCTATACCATACTTGAATAAATATGAATACATTAATTCCGATTGCTGCGAGGTAAATCCAAAAAAGTGCATCATCATTCCTTTCATTGCTTCCTCGTCAGTAGTGGATATGCCTAACGCTCTGGCCATGAACTGCATTTGTGGTTTCATAAAGGATAGTAACTGTTCATCTCTAAATAAATTAGCTCTAATTTCAGGTGTTCTTGCAATGTATCGTAGATAATCTTGTGGAGTGGCAATTGCACGAGCGGCATAGTGAAATACTTGTGGCATTGTTATCTGTTGAGTTGGCCCGGCACGCAATCCGGCAGCGAAAGCTAAAGAGGTCAGCTGCCCAAATGGATGCTGAAGATACTGCGATTGTGTTTGGAGCAAAGCCATCATTGCGTTAGCGGCTCCTCCAAATGCTTCTATAACGCCAGGACGCATCATCCGAATTAAATCAAAGGTGTTTAAATAACTTTGCATAAGCTTTGCTGCACTTAAATAGACTTCCGGTCCAGATACCCATGGTACTGCTACATAAGGAAGTAATGCTTCATATGCAGGAGCTAGAGCCATTGGAGCCAATTGTCGTCTTGCTTCCATTTGTCTCAACATCCGATATGCTTCCATTGGATACTGTACGACTTGTTCTAAAGGACGAATTCCCACACGTGTAGGCATAAGCGTAAGAGCACGCAAAGTGAAATCATGTTGGTTCATTATTTCTTCTTTAGCTAGCCTATAACTGTCTTCTAAATTCGCACCTAATTCACGAAATTGCATCATATATCTTGCAAATTCGGCATTATAAGATGCTCTTAAAGTTAGATATACATCTCTATCAAAACTCTGTAACATTCCTAATTGTCCTAGAGTGGCTGCTGCTGAAGCTATTTTGTCAAAGATAAATTCTTCATGTTCTTCTCGTGTACTTTTTGACCATGGGGCTTTAAACTTTTGTTCTTTTGACACTAAATATTGTTCAATAACTCCTGGCGGAGTCAAACCATATGCACTTCTAATTTCTGCAACTGGTCTTCCTGTAACTTGGGAAAGTTTTTTCAATGTTTTTTCTCTTGTAAGTATAGTATAAAGTTCCATCCATCCTGCCATTTCTTCGGGAGTTAATCCAAATCCAAAAAGAGGTCTATATATGCCTGCAAAAGGCTGCACAACTGTAGGTGCCACTTGTCTAAGTTGCTCGGCCATAAATCGTTCAAATTCTACCGCTTTTACCAAACGTTCTCGGCGTCTTCGATCTGCGGCTGTATCTCCCGGAATGACTCCACGAGCAGCTCTCTCAGCAAAAGTTCCTCCTGTATAATGAAGTAATCTTTCATACACATCTATTCCTGCCATTTCAGCTCCCATTACTCCAAATGCTGTTCCTCCTATTGCCCTTGCTACTAAACCACCACCGGTTACAAATAGAGCTGCTTGATAACCCGTCTCGTATGCTATCCGAGATGCTTGTTGCCATCCATAAACTTCTAGAAGGGTTTGATGTATTATATCGGCCTCTCTTCGCAGACGAGCTATATCGCCTCGGGTTAAGCCTGCGGCTGTATAGGCTCTTTGGAATATTTCTGTAGTTAAACGAGCAACTCGTTCAAGCTCGGCAGCAGTTTGTGGTTGGATCCATTCCATTGCTCTTCTTGCAACTTGATATTGTGCAGGAAAAGCAGGTGTTAGTATTTGAGGCATATAAGGAGAAGGCATCATTGGCTGATATAATACCGGAGCTGCTATCGGACTTGGCATAGCTTGTGTATATTGATAATAAAAAGTTGCCATTCTTTGTTGAAATTGCATTGTCATCATTTGTTGCTGATATGCCGCTAAAAGATTAATATCTATTGGTTGTCTTTCTTTTTGCAAACCAACAAGATTAGGATAAGCTCTTTCCGTTGGTATAAGTCCTTGAAGTTCAGGATATGTAGTGATTCTAGGAATTGCAGATGGAATAGCTTCAGGAAAAGGAGTAGGAACTAATCTTGAAGGAACTTGCGCTTGACTCAGTATTTGTTTTGCATATTCTTTGAATTGTTCTAATTTCGCTAAAGCTTCTTGAGTGTCAATATCAAGTTTTACATTGAGGGATTCTCCAAAACCTTCGCCTAAATTGAATCTTCCATTAGGCATAAGAAAATTCTATCACATTCTTACGGCTTTTTAAATCTTTCTCCAAAGAATTTTTCCCAGAAGAAGTATTCTTTTTCTATTTTCTCTATATAAGGTTTTTCAAGCGGGAACAATAGATACTTCAAACGTGTATAATTTTTGCTTTTGTATTCGCCTTCTGCTGCAAGCACCGCTAAAGAAGAAAACCAGATTAGTTTTAGATATAAAATAATTTTTTTGAGCGCAATTTTATCGAGCATCCCTTCTTCTTTGTTAATTATCCGGAAAAAGAAGTTAATTATTAAATCATCTATTGAGCTGTAGTCTTCCCAGATTTTTTTTTATCTTCGTCAACGAACATGTTATTTATTTCTTCATTGAATTTAGTGAACGCTTGAAGAATTTTATCTAACAGTGGAGAGGCCATATTGTTTATTTTTTCCTCTACTTCTTTTTCGGTACAAGCAATTCCATTGATTTCAACTATTTGTTTTTTTAGATATAACACCATAACGTCCAAATCGCTGAGATTTCCCTGCAGTATTTGTTGTCTAAGTTCTTTACTTTCATTTACCAGAAGTGACCGAAAAGTCACACGATATTTGCCTGGAATTATCCAGTATTCTTTTTCAACTCGTCCTTTGATCAATAAGGTGTCAAGGTTCATTTCGTCTTTCAGATTGATTTCAGTCATTTTCACCTCCTTATATTACAAATGAATTTGTTATGATTCTTATTTTAGAAGTGAAACTTGTCGCTGCAGTTATAGCTATTCTCATTGTTTCGTCCTGAAAAAGAGGAGCTTTTAATTGAATGCGAAAAGAGGTTTGTGAACCAGAAGAATTGTAAATTTGATATAAAGTGTTGCCATGTTGGATAGCGACAGAAACGTCCACCGAACCACTTGCTACAAGATCAATCTCATAGATGTTTATTGCGTTCAGCAGCTGCGTTTTTGGGGTTAATACGTAGGTTACGCTTGTGTCAGCTGTAGGTTGTTCTTTAACTATTTTGTTGACTGAGATTAAAAAGGGAACCTCTATTTCAATTATCTGCGCCATCTTTACCTCCCTTATCAATAAATTCCATCCATTCTACAAAAATATACGCATTGCCATTTTTATCATAGAAGAACTGTCTTTCATTTAAATGTATATTGGTGTCAGGATTTAAAAGTTGTTCTCGCAATTTTTCATATTCCATTCGGTCTTCCTCATTGTTCATGTTAAATTGTCTAACGTGGACTTTGATCTCTTTGGTTTCCAGCTTTTTCAATAAGGAATCAACATATATGTCTTTATATATATCTGGACGGTTTTTTGACTTCATACCGGTTTCTCCGTCCTTCTTGGTGGCAGTTTCTCAGGTAATGGTGCTTCCGCTGGAGTGCCTTCCGTAGGAACACTAGGTGAAGGAGCTTCTTGTGGAGGCACCTCAGGAGGAGATTCCATTGCAGTTTCAAGTTTTCTAATAATTTTTTCAAGAGTACGCATCAAGACTGGAGCATTGCGTTTTAGAAAATCTATCATTGCATTACGTTCGGGTGGAGGAAGTGTGATCAAACGCTGCACAAGCATCTGATATTCTGGAGGCAATTGAGTGAATTCCTGCCAAGTGATTCCAACTGCTTTTAACATTGCCTGCTGCATACGCTGTACTTCTAATTCCAGTTTAGCTAGTTCTTTTTGTGCTTCACGCTGGGCTTTTGCTTGTTCAATCATATTCAATTTCATTCTATGGCCCCGTTTTTTAATACCTTTTTCTATATTCTCAGATTCTTTTTCAAAGTCAAGTCCTAGCTCCTGCAGTACGGTCACTTCCGATACAAGATCTTTTTCAAGAAGTTCAATTAACAGACGTTGCCTGGCTATATCATCGGCCATCCGAATTGAAGCAAGCCTTAGATTAATTTCTTTTAGATCGGGCAATTCATACAAATCAGCTATGCGGTTTTTGATATAGTTTAGGAATAAATTGTCTGCATTGATTAAGAAACGAAGATTGTTTTCTAGCATTCTTAATGATACGTTAGAGCCTGAATTGTGAGTAATAATTCCATTTGCAATATAGGTATGATCTCTCAAAACAGTCAAGTCCATCATTTCAACAGAAGGCTCTTTAGAAACATCAATAACTTTGGCTTTGATATATTTTTTTGTTAACTTGGAATTATTTCTAGGACGGAGTTTGTTTTTGATTTGGAGTTTATAGATTCTACCCGAATGAAGATATGAAATGATTCCTGCGTTCAACAGCAATAATTGTATTTCTTTTGCGAGAATTTTGGATTTAGTTCTGTAAATGACAGAAGATCTTTTTTTACTTTCTGCAAGCAAAGCATCCAAAAATTCAATAACGAATTCTTTTGGAGCTCTTTTTATTACCGTAGGTACCTGTTTGGTTTCTGGATTTAAATTGCCACAAAGATAAATTAAGAATTCTGAAATAGGAGGTTCTAATTCGAGCTGATACATTTTTTGGAGAGGATGATAGTTGAATATCTTGTTGCAACATTTTACAAAGTCTTTAACGTGTTTCCTTTTTGAAAATTTACATATAATCTTTCCTTTTATTATTTCTCCCTTAGAAATCACATAACCAAGCAGGCGAGCTAATTCCAGACTTAATTCACGTGGAAATGATACCTTTTCATTTGAATCTGCAAAGTTTATTTGAGGAATAGTATCCGACCAGATATCTGCAGCTTTTATTGCAACATAATCTCCATATTTGATTTCAGCTGCTCGTTTTTCAACTATAGAATTGTTTTTAATGACAAAAATATGATGGTCGGGAGAACATTGTAAGTCAATTCCAAGTTTAGTTTTAATTCTGAGTTGTTCTTTATTTCCAGGAAAGTGAACATATTTTATTGGCGCATGTCCATTGTGTGTTGCAATGTTTGTGAAATCTCCTGCTTTGAGATCCTTCAATTGCAACATTCCTTTATTGGTAAAAATATAAGTATCAGGATTCACGCACCATGTTAATCCTCCAAACACAAACTCAAGAGGAACCTGCATCCCAATAGCAATTCTTCTTTGCATCATACTTAGAAGCTCTTCTAGGTTGAATCCTAATCCTTCGCCTCCAACTGTCTGATATCCAATTGGAACGGGAATTCCTCTTATTCTTTCTTCTCCAGTTTCCTCCCAGGCGCGGAAGGCTTCAACAATCATCTTGTTAAATTTTGCCACATCTATGATAGATGCAACTTGTGGGGCTTGCTGCGGAAATATGAATCGAAGAGGCATTCCACGTTCTCTCACAAGGTAATCTTGAATTTGTCTTAAGAGGTAATAAGTATATAAATCTCTTAATACTGGAAATGCCAATGGAATTCCCCAAGCAGAATTCCAAAGAGGATAATATCCAGGACGTCTAGCGTGGAAAATGTCATGTGGAGAAAAAACTAACGCTTTTTGTGCTTTTAATGCAGTTAAAAATTCTGTTGGGAGTGTTGAAAGAAATTTTTGTGCTTCCTCATAGTGAGCGACTTCAGGAACGTATCTTGTCGGCGTGCGTTCAATTTTCTTAATTTTATCTCTAATTTCCTTTGGGATTACATAAATATATCTGTGTTTATTGGTGAGAACGTCGGAATCTATTATGATATTTTTGGGTTCCCAAAATTTTATGATTACTTCTTCCACGTCATCAACAGGAGTGTCAATTACTTTAAAAGTGCGACGTAAATTGCAATTATTACATCTACCTACGATTTGGTAATTTTGAATGGATAGCTGCTTGACTGCATTAATCTTATATGTTTGTCCACATTTTGTGCATTGAAGTTGTCTATTAAAGCTCTTTAAAATGCTTACAAAAGCATTCCCATAAGTAAGTAATGTGAAATTAAATTGTGCCAATAACTCATAAATATTTATTTTTTCAAAAAGGTCTATCAGCTTTCTTGATGTAGGTGTATCTTTCGGTTCGGTGACGATATTTGTTATTACGTAAGTTGCAAGTTTAGTAATAATACTGTTAACAAAGCTATCCGTCAAGGTAAAGAATTCGCACCAAGCTAGAACGTTATGAATTGTAGGCAATTGCAAATTGAGCGGCTCAAAGAATTTGTCGGGATACTTGAAGAAGGTTTTTTCAGGTATTGATGGCATTTATTTGCTCCTTTGTAGCGTTTTCTTTTAGAGCTAAATAGGTCTGCACTTTCAAGTATTCAATTGCCTGAGCTCGCATTTCTTCTGGTAGTTTATTAACATCCGCCAGTTTTTGCAAGTGTTTTACATGCTTTTTTAGCTCATTAAGAATATTGCTAAAAGGAGCATACATCTTTTCGGGAACCATTTCTATGAATTCTAAATCGGGAAGAATACAATTGTCTTCAAGGCAACAGAAATATGCATAAACTATAACTTCATCGGAAAATTTTTCTTTTCGGAAATACCTGGACGTTTTAAACGTATATATTGCTTCGCATGCTTGAAGAGGCTGCATTATATCCGTGCGGACTATATGATCGTTGAATGCAACTCCAACCTTTTCAAATATATGCCAGTGATCCCAAAAGCTATCATTGTTAAGCAATACCTTTATAGCTCCAATTTTGTCTATGTTTTCTTGAGGAAGTTTAATATTAAATATGCGTTCTATATGCAAAATCAAAGGATGAATAGGCGTTATAATCCATTCGGTATTGTAAACACGATTTAGAATTTCGTTGAGTGCAATGGGAGTAAGATCTGGTTTTTCCAGCAATTTTTCAATGGACATTTATAGCATGGATTTTATAATTCTGAAAAACCTGCTTATCAGAGGAAAATATGGATGATCTATTGTGGTTGCAATTTTTATCATAAGAAGAGGTTCCATTTTAAGTTGTGTGGCCAGAGGTTCTCTAAAGAATTTTCTATACACGCCGATGGGCAGACTGCTGAGTTTTTCCATAGCTAACACTTGCGGCATTTCAAGAATTGGAACCATGGATCGTTCTTCAGCGATTTTTTCAAGCGAATCCAGCATATCTACTTTTGATTTAGAAAACACCGAAACGACCATTGGATATTTGCTGAAAGTAATGTAATAATCGTCTATTTCTTTTCCGTAATACTTATCAAGTCCATATTTTTCGTCAAATTTTTTCAGTATATGAGCAAATTTTAGAAGTAATTCAGTTGTAGTCTGCTTGGTGGCACGCGCAATCCTGAGTCCTTCTGCAATTGATTGAATTTCATCTCGCATTTCGGCATATTTCTCCAGATTGAATTGATAATGTTTAAGCATCTCATAACGCTTTTGTAGATTGAGTGCAGTATAGGGAGTGATATCAAAGTTAGTATAGGCATCGGCAATTGCTGGAGAAACGAATGGTTTTTTCATTTGAGCTTCCTTTAGCATTTTAGCTAAACGAAATCTCTGCTCTGGAGTTAGATTTTCCCATACCTCTTTGGACTTTGCACTTTGTTTCAAATATGCTTCTTTTTCTGTTTCTATTTCGGAAAGCCGTTCTGATATTTTTTTATCTGAATATTTCCTTGCATATTCATAAATCTCTTTTGGCAAATCGGGTATTTTATAAACAGAAGATAATCGCACAAGATTGAAGGAAAATTCCTTTTTTTGGTCTTCGTCTAAATTTTTAAAGATTTCACTATATCTTTGTATATATTTTTGCAAATCTTTATCACTTTTTACAGGAAATAGTTTCGCATCGGGAAGAAGATAATCTACTTCTTCTGTTTCTTCTTCGGGAACTTCGGAGAGATCAACTACATTGGAAGCGACTACAGTGATTCCTTCAAGAACATTTTCTATATACTTAGGTACAGGAAGTCCAAAAGTTTCAGCATATTTTTTGAGATAATATGCAGCAACCTGACGCGCTCTTGGAGGCAGCTTATGACCAGTTTTTGCAAAATAATCCAATGAAAGCTGAGTATCTATTTCAGTGGCGATTGGGTAGTATCTTTGAACGTTGCCATGGCTATCTCTGATAATTAGGGCAAAATCAGAGTCTTTTAATTTGCTTTTATCTTTTGAAGGCAAATCTGCTACTTTGAGAAAGGGCGAAAGATAAGTGTTTGTTAAATCATCATAAAAGTCAATTATTCCGAAATCCATTGTCAGACCTCCATTTTTTATATAACTTTATCATACAATTTTTCTTTGTCAAATAGTTTCTCAAGATGGGATATTATCTTTTGCTGAAAATCCAGAGCTAAACGAATAGTCTGCAGTTCTATTTGAAGCTCGGCGAGGCTGTTTCTTTTAATTTTTTTATTACTATTTTTTTGACAATTTCTCTTCAACTTTATTTAAAGCCTCCTTTAATATTTCATTAAATGTTTTTATAGAGTTTATGTCTGATTTCAAGTCTCCAAGTTTTTCTGCATGCTTTTCCAGCCGATCCCATATTTGAGTCATTTCCTTCACAATTTCCTCAAATCGTTTATCCATATAAATACTTAGATTTTCTATTTTCTTCTCAGTATCTTTTGCGAACTTTGACAGGCTTCTATCAATCAACAACTTCACTGCCCAAATAGCTAATCCAATAAAAGGAATAATTGCTATTGGAGTTATCATTGTCCAGACTTCCATCATCATAGATTTTATCACTTTTGTGATTTAAATTGCAAAGTTATGATATATTATACATATGGAATACGCACAGGTCGGTTGGGACTCACAAAAACAACAATATGCGAGATTCGCTATCGTCAGTAAATACGTAAATACTGGCGATATTGTGATAGATATAGGCGCAGGAGTTGGAACTCTTAATGATTATCTTTTACAACAAGGTAAACGCGTGAATTATGTGCCAGTAGAACCTTCACCTACGCTGTTTCCAAAACTTTTTGCTAAATATCCTAATGCCATATATGCAAGTCTATTTAGTCCTAACTTAAGATCACTTCTAACTCCATATCTTCCAGCCAAATTAGTATGTGCTTTAGGAGTGATTGCTGAATTACAATTCTCTCGCTTGGGTATATCTATGGAAGAAAAGGAAAGATTGTTCATTCAAAAACTCTTGAGTATACCTGCGAAATACATCATTTTTGATATTTGGGATGTTAACTTCTTCAAACGACGGGGAATTGATGATAAATCTGTTCATGTCTGTGATCCTGGTGTGATTCTGAATCTTGTAGAAGAGTATAGTTCTAAAAATTGGTCAATTCACTATTTTAGAATGCCTAGAATTGATCCTGAAGCAAGTTTTTTTGTAATTAACTGCGAATAATCACTTTCGAACAAGCAAATATTCGGGACTATCCAAAGGAAGAGCAACCAATTCTTCAAGATGTTGCCTCACTGGATAGCCCTTAAATGCAGGTTTTGTAATACGATTGGCTTTATATATTAGTCCTTCTCGCACACAATATATAATGTCATCGGGAGAGATTGGAGGAAAATTAAGAGTCCATGCGGCATTTCCTGCGACTATTCGGAGTTTGGTTTCTGGAGCAAGCAATATTGCTTCCGGACGCAATCCTCGTTGCCAGTAGGAATGAAAAGGTCCATAATAGCCTCCTTGAATTCCCGTGCCGTAACAATTTGAACAAGACTGCCTTATCTGACGTTCTTTAATTAAATCGTAGCAGTTAGAACATGTAGGACCGCTCCATTTTTTTAGAAATATTTGGATTGGATCATCAATATACTTTCTTAAAAAGAAACTATCTTCTTTATAAATAAACTTAACTTCTGGGGAGATAGTATAATCACTATAAAATACGTCACTCCAAACTTCATTGTTGCCAAGGATAGCTTTAATACGATAATAGAGTTTATAGTTCCGATGAAATCTATAACTTTCATCGTCCAAATAATAGTACTGATCAACTACAGTTGCAACGGTATAAACATCTTCGTCCATCTTTGGATTTTCCGACCGATAAATTGTAAAACTTACATTAGATAGATTTTCTGAAATTTTCCACGTTAGGTAATATGTTAAGTCCGGCCGTGGAAATGCTCTTACTTCAGTAAATTTCAAAGTTTATATATAAGAATCTTCAAGATTTTTTGTTATTTTATAGCGATCTCTCCAGTTCGAATAGGCAGCAATGTAAGCTTCAGCAAGTTGCATATACGAAGGTGCCTTATCAAAGCGATGCATGGAAACGCCTCTTGCATCAGTATAGGACAATCTGTTCCTTTCAAAGAATTGAGCTTTACCACGTAATAGGAAGCCTACTGTAGCTTCAAGCAAAACTTGATTGTTTGGAAAATCTTGGAGACTGACTTTAATAATTAAAGGGGGAGTGAGATTAAAATCTTCTATTACGCGGTTAATTGCATTGGCTATTGCGGAATCGTCAAATTCTAATTGATCGTCCAGCAGTTCATTTTTTTCGGCAAAATCCATTATGAAAGCGCGTACAGCATTGATTGCATCTGCCATAGTGGGGTATCCCATTATCTTTTAGGCCGACGTCCCCGTTTAGTAGTAGTTATGGGTATGTCAATTACGTTTTCTGCCTCTGGCTCCTTTGCAGCTTTTTCCACGACACCTTCTATTTCTTTTTGGAGCTCTTCAGATTTAACATTTTCTGAAGATTCTTCCTGCTTTGACTCTTCAGGAGCTGGCTTCATTGTTAAAGTATCTGTTATTGTTGTTTCTGGTTTTGGAGCGGATAGGATTATCGTTTTGGAAAGATCAACAATTACAATTGTAGGATCGTATCTTGCAAGAGTTTCAATTTCTGGTAGAAGCGTTTCCATTTGTAAACTTTGGCCCGGTAAAAGTTCTATGTCTCGTATCTTTTTTGGAAGAATTCCTTTGTTGATTACTAAATACATAGTTTTACCTCCGTTTTTTATGAATGTTAACATAAGCTTTAAATAATGTCAAACTTGTTAAGTTTTAACTCGATACCATGTTCCATTTGATTTATAATATAAGTGTCCTGCAGTATCAATACATATAGTTCCATCTGCTGCTCCAGTCCAAGATGTAATACTAGCTTCCGAAGTGGGATATATTCTAATGGTACTATGGTCACAATATAATCCATAGTGCATTCCCCCTGCAGTAGCATCTGTATAAAGAATGGTGTAGTGAGACGTGGATGCATCTGAATTGGTCATAAGAATTTCAACCCCTCGAGTAAGCCGCGTAGTTAATCTAGCGGCCCCGCTGCCTAATGTATAAGGAATAGTAACTTCTGCAGAAGTGTGTATTATTTGTGTTCTTCCCCATATGGTCAAATGACGCTGGCAATCGATATCTTCTTCAACGACCAAACTTCCTTCATTGATTTTTACTGACCCTTTAGTTGCAATTGCAGGAAATCCTAATGCATAGACTCCAGTAGATCCTGTCGCACAAATTCCTACAGGTCCTGTTCCATAAACTCCAGTAGCTCCTGATGCATAAATTCCAGTGCTGCCTCTTCCATATATTCCAATGGATCCTGATACCTCAATTCCAGTACTCCCTCTTGCTATGATTCCATAAGAACCTCCACTTCCATAAACTCCGGCATATTGTCCATAGTGTACAGCTCCATAAGCAGTGGATCCCGTAGCACTTGTTTGAATTCCTCTAGCTGCAGTACCGCTAACATTTACATAAACTCCATGGCTACTATTTCCTGTGACTGAAATTGATAATCCTTTAGCAGAATCTCCAGTTGCAACTGCTGCGATTCCAACTGATCCTGATGCATAAATTCCAGGATTTCCCACCATAATCCCTCCATAAGAACTTCCACTCGCATAAACTCCGGCATATTGTCCATAAAGCACAGCTCCATAAGCATCGCTTCCTATAGCACTTGCGTGGATTCCTCTAGTTCCAGCTCCACTAACATTGGCATAAATTCCATAGCTACTATTTCCTGTGACTGAAATTGATACTCCTTTAGCAGAAGTTCCAGTTGCATTCGTTTCTATTGCTATTAGTCCAGAAACATAGAGACCTGTATTAGGCGCTACAAAACGTCCTCCATAGGAAGATCCATATGCATAGATGCCTTGAGTTATTCCAGAAATTATAGCTCCTGTATTGCTTCGAATAAAAAGGCCTGTGGTTTGATCATTTGGACTACTTGAAAGATGAAGTCCATATGCATATGGAGCATCAATATTCATATATATTCCGTAAGCAGTGCTTGGAGGAATTCTAGAAGCGGTAATTTCAAGTGTGTTCCCTATTGCTACGCGTTCAGAATAAACTTTACTGTAAGTGCCGCAAGCGGTCGTGGTAGACGCGTGAGTATAGCTGGATATTGATGTAACATTATCTGTGCCTGAAGTGTATATTTGTAATGGTGTGTCGCCACCTAGCCAGACAAATCTATTATTTGGATAGTTAAAATTTTCAATTTTTGTAGAACCTCTGATTGTATTAGTTAATGAAGTGCCTACAAAAGATTGCATAATGTAATATGAAGGAATCGTTCCTAAAAGCTGTATATTTTCTAAATTACAGGCATAAAATCCTACATGAGAGTTGCTTGCGCTTACATATTTAAAATTACTGTTTGTAGCATATATCATTCCTCCGGACACAATTAAATCATTCAAAAATTCACTATTCTTTATTTTTAAATTATCTCCTGTAACGACTCCTGTAGATTGCGGATGCCGAATCGTCATATTTTCTAAGACAATATCATTTCGAACATTCAAAGGCGAAGAAGAACTCCCTCCTAATGGAGCATCAAGTGTAAATCTTCTATTTGTTATATCTATAGTTACTACTCGTTGTGTGAAATTCTCTCTTTGTATTATAGTCCCTGGACAGATACCATGCGCCTGTAAAGTAGTGTTTAGCAATTGAAAAGTTTTCTGATCATCTGAGCTATATTGTGTATTTGAGATTACAGAAGTCGTACGCAATCTATCAGTTATTAATTCACCACCAGAAAGTTTTAGTCTAGGAAAAACAGTTCCTGGTCTTACTCTTAATTTACCTCTAATTTCAACTTCTGTATATGAACCATCTGCATTTTGTGTGATATATTCGTATAATTTATCTATATTCAATTCGGCTTCATGTAGCAAAGCCGGATCGCCAATGACAACATGCCCCATTGGTTTATTTGGGAGGAAAGCTGGATTATTTTGGCTTGCATGAACTGCTCCAATAACAGGCAAATAATTTGGTATTTCTAAGTTTTTTTCAGAAATTAGAACTAAGCGCGTTTTATGTGGAGTGGTCGAAGTATCTCTGGCAGTATCCCATACAGCTCCTAGTGCCGAAATTCTCAACAAGTGCTCTTGTCCACTAGGAGCAGGAAATTCAATTATCTTGTCCAAATAGACTTTATAAATTTTTCCAGTAGAAGGATTACATACAAGTAATATCCCTTCTTGAAATCCAAATTGAAAATTTCCTGGAGTTTCGTCTATTGTACGAATACGAGATCCGTCAAAGAAGTACAAAGGTGAATCCGCAGAGGTTTGATATGCAAGCATAAATCTTCCTTTGTGCACTATTGGAAAAGGTCTATAACAAGGTTGAATGAATACAGAGGGTGGTTTTATTTCTGCAAGGCTTGAAGCAGATAAAATGAAATGCATGAGTGTTTGATCAGATTCATTATAAACAAAGCAATGCAATAGCTCTTGATCATACCAAATATAAACGTCTGTAGCTTCCATTCCAGGGTAAGATTTAACAGTTTTAGCTCCAAATTGCATGTAATCCCATTTTAAAATTTCTACATATGGTGTTAATCCTACAGTTCTTCTAAAGATTAAATAAAGTTTTGTGTCGTCAATTGCAAAATTATATCTAATATTGGAACTATCTTCAGCAAAATAATAAGTATCATAATTAATTGAAACTGAAGTTGGACTTTCTACTATAAATCTTCTGAAAATAAATCCTCCATGTACAGCGGTAGTAGTCGAAACTCCAACAACAATATTATCTCTGCTTTTGAGTTTTATAGATGTCTCTGCAAATAGTTGAAATTCATGTGAATGAGGTGGATACGAAAGCGTTTCCGACCATAATGAGATACTAGCGTAATGAGGATTGTATAACTCTTGCGCGCAGTGAAAATGAAGTATTCTATTATAGGCTGGAAGGATAACGGTTGTGCTGTCGCAAAAACTCGAAACGTAGTTATATTCCTGTGTTATATTATTTGCTAAAAATGCCGACCAAGGAATCTGACAAAATTCCCTGTCCCATATAATTAAATGGTTTGGAATTATATCTGCTGGAATTTCTGGAAAAAGAATTGGTTTAAAATGAATTCTTTCGAATTTAAAAACATCGATTCCATATCTTAAAGTTACATCTTCGCCAATTATAACATTATTATCTTTATCATAGTAAAGATATCCTTGAACTTGAACTTCCGTATCAAATGCTTCCTTTGTGCTTTCCCGTAATCCTTTATAATGAACAATCTGTGGATAATTGATTTTAACATCAGTTTCTAAAATTACCAATTCTGCAATTAGTAATAAACCTGGCAATATTCTCTCTAGAACATAGAATCTGGGAGGATTGTTATCTGAAGTGGTATTCACGTCCACGCAGAGATAATAAGTTTTTCCTGTTTCCAATTGACTGCATTTTACTTTTTGCATTTTAAGCATCTTGCAGATTGTACCATTCTGAATGAATTCAAATGGCGATATATATACATAGAGATTATTTCTATCTACAATTATCAATGGTATAGAAAGCAGACCATCTCCAATCAAAAGATATTGTGGATAATTTGCAGTTTCAGCTGAGTAAAAGTCTCTATCAGCTATATACTTTTTGAAATCCATTTATGGTGCAGGTTCCGCTGAATTAATTTCTGATATCACTATTATTTTTGCAGTGGATGGATTTACATCTATTCCATAAATATCTTTATTCGCTGCAAGATTATATTGAACTCTTAAATCCATTGAAGTAACTGCAGTCAAGCGACAATAATAAAAATTGATTGTTGAATCTGAAACGAAAGTGTATGCAAATGGTAATTGTACATGACATATGATATTGTTTCCAGAATCATAAAGAACTAAATAACCATAACATTTCGGAATGCTGCCCAAATTATGAGGAATTAAAATGCTTCCGGAATTTGGAAGTGAAATTGCACTGATGGATACATATTTATGGTATCCTTTGAAAGTAAATGGGATAAATTCATTTACATTGTTTATTCGTCCGAGTGGCAAATGCGCCATAGGATCGTATTCACTTATGCTTCTTACATCTGCAGCAACATTCTGATGGTCTAGGGCAATTAGTTGCTCATTAACGTAATCAAAACAAATTACTTTATTGATGCCTGGATTAGATAATACGAGAGTTGAACTCCATTTTTTTACATATCCTTTGCCATTGATATAAATTATGTATGTTGTTTCTGCTGTAGGACAAAGCGTAAATTGATTTTGTGAATATGAATACCATATCTGAGAACTTGAAAAAATAACATTTTTCGGGAGTTTTGAAGCAACGATACTTGCCAATTTGCCCTGTAAATCTTGTAATATTTTCTCGTCGTTTGGATCCCCTATTAATGCAGTTTCTAAGGCATCAAGGCGCATATCCAGACTAGGATATGGAGAAGCAGCCTCTTCCAATGCATTTTCTATAGCCATGAATCTCTGATTCAAAGAAGCAGCATTTATGCCCCTTCCCTCAATGATTTCTCCACAGAACCGGTCAAGAATATCAAAATTCTGGTTTAAAAGTTCTCCCCATCTGTTCTTGTCTTCGGCAGATAGAGGAATAGGTTTTGCTAATCCTGCTTTGGGCGTATAGTTTGCCATCGCTATAGATTATAAAAATATTCAGATGTATAAATCAAGTTTACAGATTGAATCTAAAAGTCCATTCAAAAATGTAAGTTCCAGGGGCTATTTGTTGTGTTTCTGGAAAAAATGTGTATGCAAACAAACGAATATCTGCAGGACTTTCTCTATGGCAAAGCAAAACTTTATTAAATTGGACACTTTCGGTTCCCTGTACGACAAACGTTATAGTTGTTTTTATTTCTCCATATTTGTCCTGAATGTTTTGGAAATAATCATAGGTTATTTGATTAGTTGTAGACTTGATCACTCCTGTAACCGTGCCATAGACAAGTCCGACGTGTTCAGGTTGAGCATCTCCAAGTCTCAGTTCAGCGTAATTTAATATGATGGAACTCAAAATTTGACCAGATAAAGCATAATAAATTAATTCAACGCCTTGAAGAACAACTGTATTCTTATTCTCAGCGATAAGTTTTCCATCTTTGAAAATTCGTAAAATCATCTCCTATATAATACCGAAGTAATAAACTGAAATCAACTTCATGCCTGCCTATAAATTAACCAATCATCAATTACGAAAGTTTCTGCGCCATATTCACGAATCCTTAAAGGCGAATACATACGATCGGTGAGATCGAGAATTAGTGTTCCTTTTCTTTTCTCGTCTTGGATAAAAATACTATCTATCTTATCCACTGATATAAAATACATGATCAGATTCGTATATAAAGGAGTTATTCGAGTTAAAAAGTCAAATAAGTCCTTCATAAATTCGCCTAAAGTCACGTAATAAACTAGTACTAAAATAGCACCGCGTAAACATATTTTTACAAATTGTTCTTCAGAAGGAATTACGTATACATCAACTTTCTGAAAGTTAGAAAGTGGCAAAGGATTGTTCAATTCGGCAAAATTTCCTGAACGCAATATGGGGAAGCCTTCCGGGTCTGTTGGAAAAACAAAAGAAAGATCGACGAGATTTATAACTCGTCTAGTATGAAGATTAATAATTACATCGTTGCCTATTTGTGCATCAAAATTATTAAACACATAATAATGTTCTATTTCGTTTGGATCTTTTTTGACCATATAAAATGTTCTAACGGGCAAACCTGGAGACATCGCTTTTCTTATTTCAATATTGCGAGCAAAAGCTTCCAAATTAGTGCGAAAATCATAAATTTTAAGATTGGATGCTAAATTTTCAAATTTACTAATAGGATCGTTTGGCAAATAAGGCTTAAATAGAACATTTGGTTCCGCTTTGTGCGTTATTGTTCCTAATGAATCGTATTTAATTGTCAATTCTTTCCGATCGTTTGAAATTGCAATAACTTGGCCATTATCGAATGCAATAGGAAGGTTACATAATGCAGCAATAACGCTTTCAAGCATTTTCAAATTTTTTTGAAGAATCAAACTGTTCCACAAACACTGCAATTTCACCAAATATCTTAAAGAATCTTTTTCTTTAGATATACCTAAAAATTTTGCAAAAGATTCATAAAGATAATCTTCCGACATTCCATGCATAGTAGTGTATAGCACAAGTGTCTCTGGTGGAGGAGTCTCCAATTCGTTAATATTAATTTTCAAATACTTAAGAGAATCTTCTTCTATCAAAGAGAAATCTTTTATTTCTTTGGCTTCTGCAACGTCAATTGAGGTATATAAATTTGCAATGTAAATTACCTGATTTGCTTCATCTAAAGGATCTTCTGCTAGTTTATAGTAAGCATATCCCGCTTCAGTTTTTGCATATTTTAGTTCTAATTTCGCAAAGCCATATCGTCTGAAATAATCGGCTTTGTTTATAAAATGTCCGTAATAAAGATTAAGCATTCTTTGATAAACTTCATTTATCAGTTCGGTTTTTGATTGAATAAGACGTAACACTAAATCTTTATTTTCAAGCCTCGTAAAAAAGGTTCCAAGTGAGTTAAGAATTTTATAATGAATTTCTTTTGGCATCAGTATACAATTGATATGCTACTTTCATCAGCAATGTACCGATAAATGCGGGCAGAAACTCTCAGTACAGGATCACTTTTGGGAAGAAGCAACGATGGATCTTTTATCATAACTTCTCTTCCGTCGGGAAGTGTGTATATCATGTAGAATTCTTCTGGAGGAAGTTCGACTGCTATAGCTGGAAATCTTTTTTCAATCTCACTTACTATGCCCGATATGTCTACTCCGTTTACGCCTTCACGTGTGTTTATGTAATCAATGATCACTTTTTTTATTGCTGGTATATCCAATCTAAATCCTGTGTATTTCAGACGTAATTTTAAATAAACTTTGCCTATAAAGAATTCTCGCACTAAAAAATCGGCGGCTAATGCTTCGTTTTTATCCAGATTTTCCTGAATATCGATGTATGTTAGTTTATTAATTAGATTTGAAATTTGAACTTCGCCAATCACTATGCGTTTTGAATTGATATATAAACGTTTATGTTGTCTTACACTGTTGGAAAAATTCGCTTCTACTTCACGCAAGAATGCTCGGAAGTCGGTTCCAACACCATAAGGACCTGCTCCGAAAAAGCCTTCTCCATAGTATGAACCCAAATCACTTTCAGTCAACTGAGTAGTGCCAATGCTTATAGTAGCTTGGGAAGTATCAATCCGGGAATATGTATTTTTTGAAGGGGGATAAAGTAATAAAGCTTCATCATCAGAATATCCCAAATCTAAAAAATAAATAAGATTAGATGCTTCAAACCAATCATCATTATCTGAAGTAGCCAAGACCGGAAATTTTCTATTGGTTGTTATGGTTTCAATTGCTGGACTTTCCAGTTCGCAATAAATGTCAACTGCATGTCCCGTACGACTATTGTAAACGTATTGACGTCCAACCTCCATGTCGGCAGCTCCTAAAGCCAAGAAACGCTTACAATGCCAACCACGATTCAGAAAATGTAGTTGTAATGAATCTTTTGTTACCAATTCTCTTGTATTGAGTGCCATACGGATTTTTTCTATTGCAGTTTTTGCGTCATCTGGAGGGGTTCCTGATACAACGTGTATGGCAATTATATCGATGTAATATGGAATATTAGAACTAAAAGAAACATTCACTGGAACTGATACTCCTTCCGTATTGGAAATTACATCTATGTCTATGTAATAGTATCCCATATATTCATTTGCAGCCATTTCAGAAGAAGAATATGAATATGTCATGGTCGGATAAAAAACATAATTCTGATAATAAAATGGAGTTTCGTTTGTAATAACTACAGCAGTTGGATTTTCAAATAGAATTCGCAAGGTAACAATTGTACGGCTACCTCGCTGTATAGGAACTAGAAAATTCGAAGCTATGTTCTCTAAATCTTCAAGAGTAAGAGCGTCCAGATTAGCAAGTGATACGTGTTTGTCCATTTCCTTTAGCTCGGTTTCAAATCCCGATACGGCAATTGCAAAGGTTCGCACGACAAGCTCATATAAAGGACTTCCAGGAATAAGTTTTATATTTGCAAGATTAGGATCGGCTTTGATAAATTCTAGCACTAAATCTTCTATTCTTTTTGTAATAGCCATTATAGTTTAATTATAACAGAAGCTTTGCTCTCTGCAACCACCTGCAAAGTGACTTCTACGGATTCTTCCTTAATTTGAATATCGAGGATATTAACAGCTTCAAGCCTTTCTGCAGGATCGGTAACACCATTTTCTTTTTGATTCAATTTTACTTGTGTTTCAACATTTTTAATGATGTTTGAAATTTCCGAATACACCTCCGCAGGATTCGTGGAAACGTTAGTCAAAAATCTTACTCCAAAATTTGGCATGAAAATGTTACTGCCAACTTCTGTGAGAAGGCAAAATAGAAAATCATTTATACAATTGCCAATTTCCCAAGATAGTTTATTTTCTAAACTCAATGTGACCTTGCCATCCGGATCCACACGAAAGAACCTTAAATCTATGCTTTTATCTGGACGAAACAAGGCTTTCCAACTCCTTATTGAAAATTTCTGTATATGCCGGTCTGGAAGTAGAATTCTCTTTTAAAAGTGAAAATTTATATTTCTGGAGGAGATTTCTAGCCCTTTCATCTGCTTTCCGACTCCTTTCAGCTTCCTTTTCCGCATTTAATATACAATTTCCTATTTGAAAACTCAGTGCAAGCGCAGCCATAGCCATACCTGCTGCTTTCATTATATTTATTAAATCTGTAAATCTACCAGTGTAGTTTGTTATTGTTGAAAAGTCGCGAAGATATTCATTCTTTATGGCTATTAGCAAATACATCCTCTCTATATAATAATCTATTTCCTTTGCAGCATCAAGCAGTTGGGTATAAGCCAAAGATAAATCCTGTATAATTTGATATGGCTTAGGCGTAGATTCAAATACAGAAGCCAATGCATTCAAAATTCCATTAACAATTCCCGCAAGCATAGAAGATATTCTATCAAGTGAATCGGCAAAAGATTTAGGGCTAAAAATTTCCATTACATATTGATCAAAAGCTATAGAATTTGCAATTCCGGCTGAAGCTGTCAGCGTTAAAAGAGCAGAAATTACCGCAAATCCAGCGCCTTTATTAATGAAATATTGTCCCGATGACATCAAAGCTCCCATCAGGACACCAGCTTCTTTTACTTTTCCAGCAAAAATATTTCCAGCGGGAAGAACGGATTCTATCAGTTTTTTTGCGGTTACACATTCAGCTTTTTCAACCTTGCTTGTGCTTTTAACGAGAATTTGCATCCAGCGGTCTTCCATTCGAACAAATAAGTCATACAGAGCCGTAAGTGTTACAAGACTGACTGAGATTCTAAATCCATATTCGATTGATTTTGCCTGTAAGGAACCCAATTCTCTGGCTATATCCATTGCACTAGCGAAATCTTGTGAAATCTCCTCCTCAGAAAATTTTGGTAGATTTTTAATTCTTTTTTTACATTCTTCTATGAACAATTTATATCTATTCTTCAGTTTATTACTAATTTCTTTGGCTTTTTTATCTAGACTTTCAGAAGGATATCCCGGAAAATACATAAACTCTTGCATTAATTCAGGACTAAACTTATAGATTTCTTGAAGAGCTAATAATAAATAACTACGTGCAGTTTCTTTGTAAGAGACTCCGAATTGATATTGTGTTAATGTCTTTGCTTTATCGAACTCATTGATAGCCAATTGTAAATTGTCTACAGCACGCTGCAATAATTCGTATACGAATAACTCACGATAAGGGTCTATTCTCGGAAAGATTCGTACAAAGAAGATTAATAATTTATCAACAGTTGCAGCGAGTCTGTATACATTATTTCTAAATATTTCTGTACGCTCTATTAGTTTTTGATCTTCTATGGTAAAAGCTGTCATCAAAGCGAACATCGTTGCTGGGGAATATCCAGGTTTAAGTAGTTTCATGGCCATTGCAATATAATCGGTAGCAAAAGCAGCTCCAGCTGCCATTAGGCTTCCCATTAGTTGTTCTATTGGAGCCAGAAATTTTTCAATTTGTGTTCTCAAAAACAGTATTGCGTAAGATGCCGCAATTTTAGGGAAAGTTAATAGTCCTTTTAAGCTAAATTTAGCTAGAGTTTTGATCATTGCATCAAGCTGTTGTTTTAGGTTCAGAAAACGTAGTTGTTCACAAATTGGCGGTATTGGGCTCATTCTTCCTCCAGTAGCGATTCAATTGAAGCGGATATTCGTTTTCTTTCAAATGAAATCCCAGCTTTTTCATACTGTTCTATAAATTCTGAAAGTTTGCGAGCTATTTCCTCTCTTCGTTGTAGAACTTCATAGGTACTTTTATTTAATTTAGTGGCAATTTCCCGTATAGTTAACTTTTTCTTGTTTTTATAGCCCACGGAATGCTCAAAAATGAACTTATCAATTGGCGACAATGACGAGTAGAATTGATCTACAATCATCTCAGTTTGAGGATCCATTTTTACAGCAATAGGGGCAATCGCATAGGATTCCAATAAGTCGGGATGCAATTCTTTGAAAAACTTCTGAATTTGCTTGGGGGACATGCCTAGGGTATCAGAAAGTTCTTCGGCATTTGGATATCTACCATATTTAGCCTGAAACTCCTCAATTGCCGTTTTTAGTGTATTTATTTTTGCAATACGCACTTCTGAAGGAATTCTTCCAATGTTCTGATGTGTATATACAAAACGAGACAATGGCAACAAATTATTCATAACATGCGTAGAAAGAGCAACTTTTTTCTTTGGATCGTAAGTATGTAATGCTTTTAGTGCTAAATTTTCTGCTTGAAAAGTTAAAATATCTTGAGGAAGATTTCCTTTCCATTTGTTCACTGCAGTCATTATGAGAGGACGTAAGCTGTTCATCAACTCTTCCAGTTTTTCTTCGTCTCCTGTACGACGCCATTCTTTCCATAGCAATAATTCTTTTTCCTGTTTCGGCAATGTCATTTTAGTTCTATAATCTCCGCTGCATTCAATAAGTTCACAATATTTTTGACCAGCTCTTGTCTCGGTTTTGCATTTAATGGTACATCAACAATTTTTACTTGTGATTCGCTAAATTTATGCCTATCTGCGATTCCTATCGTCTTTGCGAAGTTTGCGCATCTGCCAAAAAAACCTTCAAGCGAAATGCTTAAAATGCTTTTTAAATATTCAATTACTTCCTTTACATTTTTTGACAAGCAATCTGTGCCTAAAATAGTCTTTACAAAATCATTCCAGCTTTTCACTGTAGTACGTGGTAATATCAATTTTTCATCTGTTGACAGATTTCCCCAAGGGAAAACCGCAAACCGTCCAGGAAGTCCTCGTGAAGTTTTCTCGGAAAACTCTTCCCAATAGTAAGCATAGCCACAATCAATTGTTGAAACTGCACCTCTATCACTAATTTCATGAATAATTTGAAAAGGAATTCCCTGAAAGAAACTTAAAGGTTGTCTTTTTTCTACTGCAATTAGAGGCATTCCACAAACCAGAAAAGGAGAAAAAATACCTCGCAACGTTAATGTCCGAAACTGGAGTTTCTTAAGTTTAAACTCTAACTCGGCCTTGTCCAGACATAATTGCATTGTTTTTTCCAGATCCTGTCCTTTCAAAGGACTTTCACTGGAGTGAACCTGATAGACGTTGTATAGTGGGAGATCTATTGACGATATGTCCGTGATAATCCCATCGCAAACTTCTTCATATGTCATTGTTTTGTATATAATTGGAACACATATTTGTTCTTCTCTTGACGCTTGAACTTCCCCTTTGAATCCGTTGTGAAGCTCTCTAGGCACTAATAGAAACCATCCTGATGATTCAGTTCCCGATGATATATCTTCCGATGTAGAGGGTAAAGGCATTCCTACAAAATTATATAGAACCATTCTTGTAACATTACGAGTTTTATCTGCAGAAAAAGAATAGTTGTAAAAATGAAGAGGGACAACTTGCGTTTTTGGAGTTGCTCCTGTGGTAACTGGAAAGGTTATCAGTGAGCAATAAATTACAGCAGACATTCCTTTTGCGCTTTCTTCTATTCCTAACATCTTGATTGGAATAGGTATAAACTGATAACCCGTCAGAGTTGTAATAACCTGTCGTATAAGAGTCCAGACTGAATCCCCCGAGAAAACATTGAGCCTATTTATCACATTTAGAGATAATTGAGCATCCAAAAAATTTCTATCAATTGCTGGATCTATGAAAGGGTAAAGGCCATATATTTGATGTGTTTTAATAAAATCAGAAAGATAGTTGGTTATGCGTTCTTCGACCAATTCTTTAAATTGTACTGTCATGTCTTGTGAAGATACCCAGTCGGAGCAATTAAGCCATTGGTTTATGGAAGAAGCACCAGGTAATGCAATGTTAATTATTCCATCTCCATAAATAGAACTCATGACTGCAGCTCGCATAGGATCTTCTAATCCTATTAAAGGAATAGTGTCTAAAATGTAATGTTTATCTACTATTGTTATGAAAACATACGGATCTCGTTTGACAATTTGTTCGGGAAATCCATCAACGAGCCAGATGTCCCAGGAACCTTTTCCTGTTTCAATTTTGGCCCCAACACGAATATGTGTCAAAAATGGTAGATCAAGTAGTGCGGATACTGCAGGTAAAGCTATAATTGCTCGAGCGAAACGATTAATCTGATAAGTTACAGTTACACTTACTACATTTTTGACCGCATGTTCGTTGAAAAACACGATAGGAGTTGTTTTATAAATTAGAGTTTCCATTGTAAATTCCAGCGTTTGAATCCCTCTATCCAGATATAATAACGGTAGAATTTACAAAGAAAATTTAAGATCGGAATAGAGCATTTCCAATTAACCATTCTTTCAAGCCTCCTTCTTTTTTTATTTCCATAATTTTTGTTTTCAATAGAGTTAATCTTGGATCAAACTCGGGCAAATAACTCCTTACAAAGTGATCTCTGTTTATGTACGCACATTCGTAGAGGAACTTTGAATCGTGTGTGACATATTTGACTCCAATGTCGGTTCTATAAAAAGCATTCATGCATTTAACGTGACGCATGAACCTATAGGCATCTATAATACTTTCATAAGCAGTATATCCTTTGCCAATTATAACCAATGGACGATCATCATATTCGCCTGTGAAGAATTTACCATTTTTATAAGAAGCAGAAGCTATCATTGTTCTACTAATGACTGGTATACCATCCTCAAGTTCATCCAATCCATGAATCATAAATCCACGCCCATATTGCTTATAAGTCATTTCAAAGGGAGAACCTCCCCCCATTAAAGCGACGCCTGTGAGAAAAATATCATCTACCGGCATTTCTTTTTGGGGCTGTGGAAATACTGTGTTATAAATAAGCTGTCCCAATTCTATCTTAAGAGCGTTGATTTGAATCAGAATCTCAGGATATCCCATACGACAAGTCCATTCCAATCCGTAAGGAATCTTCGTCTCCATATCTACAATCAGCCCAATGCAAATATCTCCATGATAATTTAGTCTCCTGAACAATTCTTTAGCTCTATTCAGAGTTTCATAGAATAATGGACTGTTTTCATAAAACATTAAAGTTCCAGTTTCGCCAGTCAAAGGCCCCTGATCCAGCTCATAGGCGGGTTTATGCTCGAAACTGACGTTAATTGGGTAGAGAAAATCTTCTCCATCAAAAAATGTTTCAATTCCAACTTCAACTCCGTTTATTTTTTCTTCACAAAGTACAGTTGCATTTGGAAAATGCTTTTTAATTTTTTCTAAGATAACAATTGAATCCTCATAGGTAAATGGAACAGCCGTTGTGTATACTGGGAGATTATTATAAGGCTTTACAACCATAGGCTTTTTGTTTCGTTTTATTGTTTCTATTGCAACATCTATGTTGCTTGAGAAACGTCGAGGAATTTTTATTCCTAATTTTTGCATCACTTTTTTGCCCAGCTCACGATTTAGCTCTAATTCTTGCATGCGGCTGTCCGCTCCAAAGAAAGGATAATTTTTGGAAACTTTATCAGCTAGTTCTCTAGCTCCAACAAAAGTGTATACGACAATATCAACGTCATGTGGAATTCTTAATTCGGATTCTTTTATCCAATTAACCTCCCATTCTTTAAACAATTCATCCCATTCCGACCAAAATTTCTGAGGAAGCCAATAGTAAACTTTGTTTCCTTCATCTCTTAATTGTTTCAGCAATTGTATATCAGCTCCGCTTCCTAGAACTAAAAATGTCATAATTTTAATATCCTCTAGTGCGCCACTCCAAAGCGCGAGGATGTCGATAATGTTTTTGAGACTGCCTTCGCCCCTTTTCCGTGAGTTGCATTGTTCCAGGCTTTAAATACCCATGCCTTTGGAGATGTCTGACGGCAATTGCATAAGCTTGCTCTCTGGTAAATTCAGGATGTTCTTTCATAATTCTGGCAGCAACATGATCTACCAGTTCAGGCGTAGAATCTCCACGTTCACGTTGTGCCATTTTTTCCAGGGCCATCTTTTTCAATAATTTGATTGCTTTCTCCACCATTATTCTAACCTCCAATTTTGTCGTTATTTATTTTAACATATTTTTGTGAAATCAATAAAGCAATGTTAAAAATTGATTAAAAATGGTACATTCTGATAATATTTAAACAGATAATTTAACGGAGGTGCAAGATGGATGTAACGAAAATAGGATTCCTTGAAAACGTGTGGGAATTCATTTTTGGTAAGAAGAAAAAACCGCCACCTCCACCTCCTCCTATTCCTCCTACACCTCCTCCTTTTTTGCGGGAATTTTATCAAGCCCTTCCATATTTCAGTCCTGCCATAGGTGCTTTAGCGCTAAGAGGCTTGGTTGGTCCCAGGCTAGTAATGCCAACACGTTTGCAATTACTACGTGGAATGCGCCCCACGTTGAGATATCCAATCTGGCCTCTTCTAGTTGGAGGAGCTCTCGGAACTTTGTTTGTTCCTGGAGTTGTTCCCGGAATTAAAAGATTAGTAAAAGGGCTTTTCGAACGTCCAACTCCGCCAGAAGCAGCACCGTCGCCTCCGCCTCCACCTCCTGCAGTGGTAGAGCCTCCTCCTGCGGCTGTAGCGCCTCCTCCGCCTCCTGCAGTTGTAGCGCCTCCTCCTCCACCTCCTGCAGTGGTAGAGCCTCCTCCTGCGGCTGTAGCGCCTCCTCCACCTCCTGCAGCGGTAGAACCTCCTCCACCTCCTCCCCCACCTCCTGCAGAAATAGCTTTGCCACCTGGAGCTGCTCCATTACCCTCTGAAGAAACACTTAAAGAGTTGGAATTTTTGGCAGGAGGGCCTTTTACTCCAGTAGAAGGATATATGACTCCAGCTCCTCCTCCCCCTCCTCCCACTTTTAAGCAAAAAGTTTTGAGACTTCTTGGCCGTGGTATCTATGGATTGGGCACGCGTGTAAGAGGACTAGGAGAAATTTTAGAAAGAAGAGGAATTCTTTGGAAAGGATCTAGCATGCCTGCCTCCAGCGAAGCAGCTCGGGACATGCTTCGCATAATAGCATATCCTACTATGGGAGCTTTAATTGCAAGAGGATTTACTCGTCCTACTGTAGTTATTCCTAGAGGAAGATTTGAGCCTATAAGACTTCGTTATAGAAAGTTACCTATGCTCTTAGGTGCAACTTTAGGCGCTTTGCTTCTTCCTGAGGTGCAAGCAGCTTTGATTCTTGGTGGATTGTATTATCCTTGGTTCAGACCAAAATAAATAGGGAGGTTTGATATGACTCACTTATTAAAAATAGCTCAAGCGCAAAAAACACCAGATTGGGTAGAAGTACTTCAGAAGATTATAAGTGGCCTGAGAACGTTCCATACATATCTTCCCTATGCTTATCCAGTTGCGGGCGCTTTGGCAATGCGGGGATTGGTGGGTCCACAAGTTCTGATGCCAACACGTTGGCAAATGCTTCGGGGAGCCCAGCCAATATTGCGCTATCCTTATTGGCCGTTAATTGTTGGAGGACTTGCAGGAACTTTAGCAGTACCATCCGTTAGAAAATATTTGGCAGAATTCTTTAAAAAGGAACCTTCTAAAGACAAATCTTCTGAAGGTAAATCTTCTGCCCATGCAAAGGAATCATCTATTAAAGAAGGAAGAGCTAAAGATAAAGATGAAGCTCCTAGACAGCCTTTAATTGCATATATATATCCTGCGTTCCATATTGGCACGCGAGCGGGACTTGGAGCATTGATTGCTCGAGGATTAATGTCTCCTCAAGTTGTTCCTATTCGAGCTGGTATTGGAAGGGCTCCAACTTTAGTATTTCGTTATAGAAAGCTCCCTCTGATTCTAGGTGCGGTTGCAGGAGCTCTAAGTTCTCCATATGCATATTCTGCTATATATTCTGCATTGGCAAAATTGAATGAATTATTGACAAAATTACGAAGACGTTGAGGTGAAATATATCTTATCTTCGGGAATAGGCAGATCAAAAGAACCTTTAATTGCATTTGAATTAGCTCTAAAAAACGCAAAGATAAATAAATTTAATCTTGTTCCCGTTTCGAGTATTTTGCCTGCTGATTGTAAGCGCGGAAATATTGACGAACTTAACGCTTTGCCTGGTGGGGAGATTCTATTTTGCGTATTGAGTAAGCACATTGAAAAACCCACCAAAAATCCTTTTTATATCTCAGCGGGAATTATGCTCGCGGAAAGTCCAAAACAACATGGTTATATCGTGGAAGTGGAAGGTGCAATGAATAGTAAAGAGTGCTTTCGTCGATTGAAATATTGCCTAAATGAAATATTTAGGATTAACAACCGAAAGCTTCCCAAGCAACGTTTTTATAAAATCGCAACAACAAAAACTTCTTCAAAATTATACACTTGTGTTCTTAGTGCAGTGGTATTTTACTCATGCGATTAAGTTTAGCTGCAAGATTACTAAGAGAACGCAGGCTTGCCAAGTGGCCAAAGATAGTATATGTAAAGGAACCGCTTGAAGCGGCCTATGACCCAACACGACATATAATTGAAATTCCCCGCATCAGAGGACCTTTTACTGCATTTGTAGCTGCTCACGAATTTGGGCATGCTCGAAGTTTCCTTCGTCCAATTGAAAAACATATTCCTTTTCCTCTATTATTTCATGCGGGAATAATCGGTTATCCAGTCCTAAAAATTACAGGAAAGGAAGAATATGAAAAATATCTACCTATACTTATGACCCCTACTTTGCTCGAGGAATATATGGCTTCTTTAAGAGCGTTTCCTATTATGAAAAGGCTGGGATTCTCTCCACTAAAGGGAATTCCAGCTTTTCTGTTATCGGCAGCCTCTTATACGGTACCTTACGTGGTGATTCTTCGGAGAGCGATTCGGGAATCCTAAAATCGCCTATGCTTTAGTTATAAGAGAAAAAAGGAGGTTAGCTATGAGTGATACTACAAAATGGTTAATCATTGCAGTAATTTTATTTTTATCTGCAATTGCGTTTAAATTTGTAAGAGTTATTATGGTTATTGCAGGATGCGCTATCACCGCGTATGTGGTGCTGAGATGGATAAAAAGAAAATCATCACCAAAATAAAGCATTTTTATCATGGAATTGTGCAACTTTTTGATGATTTTATAGATTGGCTTGAGAAAGAATTTAATCGAGAAAAAATAAAAGCTGATCTTGTATCATCATGGAACATTCTCAAGGAATGGTTTGATCACAGATTTCCGGATTCTGGCACAGAACAAATAAATAATTCATTTCAAAACAATCAGCAGATTAAATACGGAAAAATTTTAAGTAGAAAAAGGAGGATAAAACTCAATGGTCGGAATAGACGAGGTAGGACTTTCCGCAATCGCCGGTCCTATTGTCATTGGAGCGACTAGAGGACCAATTCCTGGAAAGATTGAAGTTAAAGATTCAAAACAATTGAAACCTCAAGAACGTTTAGAAATAGGAAAACAGTTAATTGAAGCTCAAATTGATTATTCTATCATCATTTTATTTCCACAATTTGTTCTGCATCGCAGTTTGGTTGATGCGGTAATGCTTGGTGCATATCTCGCATTAAAAGAGTTAAACGTGAAGCCAAATGAAAGAATTATTATTGACGGAAAAAATAATCCTAAAGATTATTTCAAGAAACATGATTCAGCAATTTACGATGAGATCAAATCTTTGGAAATCATAGCAATGCCAAAAGCAGATGAATTTATACGTGAAGTTTCCGCCGCATCAATTCTTGCGAAAATATTTAGAGATAAATTCATGGAACTATTACATCCATTTTATCCAGAATACAATTGGAAACAAAACAAAGGCTATTATTCAAGAAGGCATTTTGATGAAGCAACAAAGAAAATGTCTTTCTGGCACCGAGAAAGATTAATCTATCAAAGAAAAAAACACTTACAACTAAAACTACTAAAGGAGGAAAAGAATGACTGAAACAGCCCAGGAATATAGCGTAAATATAGCGATAGCAAAGGAATGGTTAAGATTCAATATGGTTAATTTCTGGAAAGGAATTAGCAAAGCTGCTTGCTTCATTTATGGTCCTCCAGGCGTTGGTAAAACTGCAATTGTTCAGCAACTTGCCGACGAATTTAATGCAAAATTGGTAATAGCGCCTCTCCATTTGATAATAGATCCTTCCGATTTAAGAGGTTTTGCAGTTCCTATTTTTGAGAAAAAACAGGTTGAATGGTTTAAACCGTCCGAAGATTTGTTTCCAACCAACAATGTTGAAAGAGGCATTCTTTTTCTGGATGAGCTGAATTGTGCAACTAAAGAAGTTCTGAATGCAGCATTACAGCTAGTTTACACAAGAACAATTGGACCGCATAAGTTAGGCGAAAACTATATGATTGTTGCCGCAGGCAATTCCAAAAAGACTTTCGCATTTGTTCATCAGCTGTCCGAACCTTTGAGAAGCAGATTCAGAATTATCCATGTTCATCCCGATTTCGATACTTGGGTAAAGAACTTTGCTGTTCCAAATAATATAGCATCGGAAATTATCAGCTTCCTGAAGCTCTATCCTTCTTACTTTGCAAATTATGACTATGCAAAATTAAATCCAGAAATGCCTTTTCCATGTCCACGTGCTTGGGAAATGCTTAGCAGAGATCTTGGGCATGCAATGAAACTAAATCCCGAAGTACGTCTTGCCGTATTTTCTTCTACTGTGGGGATCAGTGCAGGCACACAATTTGAAGCTTTCATACAGAATGATGCTCTAAAGATGATGCTGGATTTGAATGCAGTTTATACAAAGGGAATTGTGCCAAATATAGCCAATTCCAGACAAGCAGTCATCGCTGTATCTGCAATTGCTCAGAATGCCCCTCTGAATGACATTAAAGCCTTAAAAAACGCAGTAGATGTAATGCATAAAATAGCATGGACGAAATGGGATGAAAAAACCACAATCCCACCAAAAGAACTGATGGTGTTCGGACTGAGTATTCTCGTTTACAGAAAGCTGCCCATGGAAAAGTTCTGGCATATAATTGATAATAAAAAGTTGAAAGATGTGCTTGAACTGTTAGACATAAAAACATGAAGATAATAAGTATAGCAAAAACTTCATTGATTCGTCTTTTGCCCGAATTCGCTGGAGATATTGCAGGAATGATCATTAAACTGTATTCAAAAGAAGATTTAGCTTTAGATGCAATTATTTCGGGAACTTTTGCACCTCCAATTGCTTCCGTGCATCTTGAACATGGACAAATGGTTGTTGAATGCAATCCCGAGTATATAAATAAATTTGAAAAACAGCGTGCCAAAGCGAAAGTTGCATATCTTTTATTGCATGAACTGCTTCACATAGCACTATTTCATGGATTTCGTTCAAAATTGAAAAAGATTTTTATGGATCCATTATGGGCAATGGCTATGGACATTGTGGTAGACAAAATCTGTGTGAAATTTTCCGAATTGCCAGCATTCCAAAGAGATGGAAAATCGGAAATTGAACCTTTTGAATTATATCCAGAAGTGCATGATCGCAGCTATGATAATTGTTCGGTCGAAGAAGTTTATGAAAAGTTGAAAAGAAAATATAAAACGAAACAAATGGGAAATTCTTTTGTAGTGGTTGATTCGCAGGGAAGAGTGTTTTTAGTCCTAAATGGAAATAACATCTTTACTCCAAAGGACCATTTAGAAGTGCCAAATTTATCAAGCGATTCTAATTCTCAAGCATGTTCGGGAACATTTATTGCACTTGTGCAATTTTCGCAACGTTTAAAACAGCAAGGAACCTGTCCGGGTATGCTTGAAGAACTGCTAAAAGAAATTCTCAGACCAAGGATTAACGTTGAAGCGATTCTAGGAGAATTTTGCGATTTTATTATTCAAAGAAATGCAATGCTGACATGGACCAAAAGAAGCAATTTTACAGGTATGTTGCACAATTTCTTCAGGGATAAACAGCTAAATATAATATTCATTGTAGACACCTCAGGAAGTATGGAAGAGAAAGAATTGGCTTTCGCATACGGTTTGCTTGCAGACATTCTTGATTCATTTCCCAATTTTGTTGTACATCATTATCAAATGGACGCACAAAAAACCTTTTATGAGAAGCTGGAAAATGAGAAACCTGACTTCAGAAATATCAAAATACGTGGCCGAGGAGGAACAGTATTCAAGAGTCTTCCTGAAATTGTGAAACGTCATGCTGAAGCGCACGCCGTGGTATTTGTAAGCGACCTCGAAGCGGATTTTGGCGAAGTCGCTCCAACAATTCCGGTATTATGGATTGCAACCTCAGACAAAAAAGACGTGCCATTTGGCACGGTAATACCGCTAGAGGAGGTGATGGATGTGGACGGAAACTGAAATAAGAAATATTATCGAAACAACAATTCAACTGTATAATTCAAATGAAAATCCAGAAGGAACGGTTATTTGCAAATCTTTTGATGGCTCAGAAAGCGTATATCGTGTCAAATTGTATCTTATTGATTTTCTTTTAAAAGATTTAAACTATTCCGATATAGCATGGATTACGTCTATTCCAGGCGAGAATAAATTAGCTATAGTCTTTTGCTCAAGAGCGTCTCCGGAGCTGGAAATGGCTCCAGTTTTAATTTGGATTGGGAAAAAAGGCGCAAAACTGGTTGAAGAAACAGTAGTTAAAGACAATTTAAAAGTAATTTCAGACAAACTAAAAAACAATGATAGTTGGCATTGATCCAGGCAAAAATATTATTACCTTTGTTTCATTTCCCAACATTGAAGTTGTCTTCATTTGTCATAAAGATGCAAAAATTTCAAAGAGATTCTTCAAAAAAGTAGTAAATGTAAATTTTTATTCGTCGATAAGAGACCTTCACCTTGCATGTAGCAAAGTAGTTAATGAATTCCTGGATCGCTCGAGAGATTGTAAATTCGCAATTGAAGGCTATTCGTATCAATCTCCCGGTCACCTTGTGGAGATTGCAGAAGTTGTGTCAATTCTAAAATTAGTTTTTGAGGAAAAGGGTTGTGAATACATGACAATTCCACCATCCAGAGCGAAGAAGATTCTTACTGGCAAGGGAACCGCTACAAAATCGGAAGTTGCAATTGCTGTATATAAAAAACTAGGAATTGATTTTTCCCATTTTGGCAAAGAAATGGAACATTGTTACGATGCTCTGGCTATAGCATATAGTGCATCAATCGAAACGAATAAACGCTAAATTGTCTTTATCCCTAAACCAGAATTGAAATCCCAATTTTCTTAAAAGACTCTGCATTTTTATATTCTCCAGCCGTGTAACGATCCATATTGGAGAGGAAAGATTTGCTATTGCAAGTCTCAGCAATTTTTTCCCATAACCATTATTTCGCTCATTTTTAACTACAGCAATAGCACGTATATATGATAATTCCGGAAAGTTTAAGGTGTTATATCCATAGTTCACAAAACCAATTACTTTGCCATCTTTCAAAAGAACAAACGTGTGTTGTTTGTACAGACCACGCAAAAACAATCTCCACATTTTAGGAGAAGTTAAGTTTAAAAGTCTCGCTTCTGATGCCGCAAGTCGCACAATTTGCTTTGCAAGCTCGTCTCTTATCTGTGAAGGTAAGGTTTCCAGACGAACTATTCTTATCATAACTCAATTTTAACATTTAGGTTGCATTTAAATAAAGATTCAGTTATAAGAGAACAAAATGAAGATAAGAAAAGACCTGATGGCAAGCGACGATTGCACTTTTTGTGGTTTGGATTGTGGGCATTATTTTGAGGGCAAGATTAGACAATACAGAAAAAGAAGATTTAACTTTGAATATGTTGTAGATGAAAAAACAAAGAATGTCATTATTTTCAATACTTGTGATGCTCCGTTTTGGATTTGTAAAGAATGTTTTGAAGAATTATTTCTAAAAGGAGGTAAAAATGAAGTTAAAACAAAAAATAATATTGGAATGTGACTTAATGAAGTTTCACAACATTGTTATTGAAATGGATCCCGCTGTTGACCAATTAGTCCTAAGTGGACAGTTTTCGATTGGATATGAAGAGGGAGGAAATTACATTGCTACGCAGATAAGAACATTTAGAATTCCAAAATATCTACTGACATCCGAGCGAATTATTGCATCGGTTGATGAGGATGTTGAAAAATTTGAGCCAATCGTAAAGGAATTTTGTGAAAAACTTGCAGAATTACTTGAAAAGAAAAACTTTTTAAAATGAGGAGGTTCACATGGCAAAAGTAAAAAAAGCAGCGGAACTGTATCAGGATGAAGAAGGCAAACTTTTTGGCGTGTTTATTTGTAAAATTGCAAAAGACGTTCCATTGAGCAATAAGGATTTGGACCAGCTTGGAAAAAAATTCAAAGTCGAGCTTGATTTCGCTTTTAATGAAGACAAAAAGAGACTCGAAATCATTGCCATTTCGAGGAAACAGGAAGATTTATTCAATTTAGATATCTCTGCAATTGCAAAAAACATTAAGAAATTGATTGTTTATAACACGTTAAAATCTGAGTCCGAGGGATAATCCGACAAAAGGATTCTGAATGAATCCAGCTTGAATTGATACATCAATTTTTGAAACTTTTAAAAAGGTAAATTGTAAATTTCCGATTGGTTTATTATTTATAAAATCCCATCCTCCCGACAGGATTAAATCTTTTTTGAATTGTATGAAAGGTTCACGCTTGCATTCTAATGCTTTTTGCAATAAAAAACCTTCTCCCGAAGATGAATTTAATATGCACATTATTCTCGTTTGTCCGCAATGAGGCTTAACATTACCAGCTGCTAAAATAATCTGATCGGTTGCTCCTTGAAGCCAGGATGGTAAAACTTCCTTGATTGTTTCCTTCGGAATTTCCTTTACATATTCAACTTTTATAGGAACTTTTTTGATCTTCACGATTTCCTTTGGTACTTCAACATAAACGTATTCGGTAATTGGTTTACTTGGTGGCAAAGGTTTTGATTGAAAATGCAACCATACAAGATAGACGATTACGAGAAGCGAAACTGGAATATATATGTAGTAAATCTTGCGCATTGATTCTTATTTACATAAAATCTAAAATAAAGTCAAATGGTCAAGATTTGCCCATATTGTAAGAAGAGATTTGTCTGCCTTCCTTCATCAAAATCTTATGGAGCATTCGGTGGACACATTGCGCAGTGCAAAAAGATCCCCTATGAACTTAAAAAAGAAATGGAAAAATTTGTTATAGAATTATTGAAGAATCAAGTTCCCATCCTTTGGATTGTAGAAATGTTACGCACACGATACAATCATGGCTCCCTGTGGTATGTTGCTAAAGTTGCACGTCAGCGCAATCTAAAAAGAGGCAAAATCGGTCGTCGAAGCAACAAAAAAAGACTTGAACTTCTCAACTGGCTGCAACAAAAGTTCCCCGAAGAAAGCAAAAATCTCAACCTCTCAAAAATTGATAATTTCGGAAACAAAATTTTGTGAATTTTTGACATCATTACGTTGAGTTAGCACATAAAACTTGAAGTTTAACATTAAGTTAATTTAGTTAATCTCACTATTTTCCATTAAAAAAGGACCAAAATTCATGAAAAGAAGGTCCAGGAGAAAGGCGATCTCAAAGGGGGTAAGGATGGAATACGGGGTCTTCAAAAAAAGCCTTATTTTGGGCAAAAATAAAGCATTTTGGAGCCGTTTTTTACGGGAGGCTGAAGTGGCAACAAGGGCAATAATAGCAAAAAAACTGAAAAACGACGAATGGATTGGTGTTTATCATCATTGGGATGGGTATCCAAGCGTGCTTGGCAAAACAATATGGAACATGATTGTTAATGAATTCAAAAGCGTTAATAAATTTTGTCGCTATGCAATTGAAGAGCATCCTGCAGGATGGTTTCACATTTTTCCCGCGCCATGTGTAGAAAAAAGCCTTGAAGACCAAGAAACTATCAATGCATCAATAAGAAAACCTCAATGTTTCTGCCACGGATATTTTGCCGAAAGAGATGGAATTACACCATCCAAAGAGCACTTAATAACTAGCAGACAATTCAGAAAAACTCCTTACAATTGGAATCCAGAATGGCTATATATTATCACGCCAAAGAAGATGATCATTCAGTGTTGCTATGGCGCTTACAAAAAAGATAAAGTCAATTTTGCAGTTGTCGCCGAAGTTAATTTCAAAGAACCCGAACCCAACTGGAAAGATATCCTTGAACTTGGTTTGTCCTTGTACAGATGCAGATTTATTATTTCAAAAGGCGCTATTTTCAAAAATTTAAATGCCATTGAAGATTTCAAATGAACAACTAAAAAGGAGGCGAACGATGCTAACAATATCTTTTGCAGAGCTTCCCTTAAACAAAAGATTGAAGGGAAAAATAGTTTATGAAACTGGCGAAGTAGAAGAAGCACGGTTTGAGAAAATAGACGACAAAACATTGTTTATCTTTGTCAAAGGAAAACGGAGCTGGGGATATAAAATTACCAATTTAATTTACAAAGACAAAAGAATAGTTGCATTCATGATTAACGAAAACGTTTTCAGTTCTCCTGCCGAATGCTACGTAAACGATGTAATTAGATATAAAAATTATTTTGAGAAATATTCCCATCCAAATCTTTGGCAAAGCATTAGAGAAGAATTGAAAAAAGTTACTCCCGAAAATATTGAAAGATTTCGCAGACAAAACTTTCAATCGCGTCACGAATGTTGGTACCATGCTCCCGAGTTTGGACTTCCCCGCATTGAAGAATATAAAACTCTAACATTAACATCCTGTGGATGGACCGAACACGAAATCGCAGAAATTAGACAAGCTATTGATAAAAAGGAAAAATTCAACAGCTATAAAGACGGAAGATATGATTATTCTGTTAATCTTTGGACTTCGCCAAATGGCGAATATTGTGGAAGTCTTGCAGTAGAACGCAAAGGAAAAGGGAATGGCGACTATTACATACTAATTTCCGAAAACAATGCTCTTTTTGCCGAAAGCGACTAGATTAGTCCTATTATCAATTTGCCTGAAATTGGTTTAATATTGTAATAAATTTTTGTTCCTTCTACTGGAGGAGCTTCAAAAATGAATTTCATTCTATTGCGATCAACTTTCACTTCGTCGGCAGGGAATGCAATTCGTTCTTTTGTATACTCAAATCCGAGAAGATCATCTTGGGTGTATATGAAAAGATATGCTTTTTCCTTCGCCGGGCATATCCAGAACATATTTCTACTGGATTTGTTCCAAATAATGAACTTTCTATTCCAGGATTCTCCATTAAAGGAACGTCTTAAAACGATTGCGTCTAAATCAATATCATATCCTAATGCAAGGTAGCGATTTTCCAGTTGCGAAATCGTATATGGTCCATGAAGCAAAGGTATAAAGGTTTGCGTTTTGATATCTAACTTTCCTGTAATTGCACTGAAAATATCAGTTGGATATATCAATCTCACACAATAAAGTTCTTTCTCGTTAATCATTACTGGTATCCAGAAATATTTTCCTGGCAGTTTCAATTCTTCAAAAGATAAATCACCTGTTTCAACATCATGAGCAAAAAGGATGATTGAATGGTTGGTGAAATTTGGTATTGCACCTGAGATCACTTTTCCATTCTTAAGAAAAACAGGACACCCAACCGAAAACTTCATTTTGTTTCCAGCAAAACCAGCAATTAAATCAGCGCCAATTGAAGGAGTTGTGCAATTTATTGTGTATTTAAATAAACCTGCTCCTTCTGGAGACATATTTAAAAGAAAATAATAGTAATAATCTCCAACTTTTATTGGATTGCCCCCCGCTAGAGTTTCAACGGAAGGAAATTCAATAGACCTGTATGGAATCAAAGGAAATCTAAAAAATGAAAAATCACATCGATACAAAATCTCATTAGGTCTCCGATGGAATTGGTGAATTTGCTCGCCATCAAAAATAAAGATTTCGCCAAAAGCCGCTTCTCCCAAAGTAACAGGGGAACTAACATTCTCAGCTTGTTCCACCAAATATGGTGTTTTCCAATCTTCAGTCACATCAATCACATTTAATTTTTTGAGAACGCCTTCACCATTCAGATCTGCCCAAACTTCGATAGATTCCAAAGGAGCAGAAATCAAAGTAGGAACATTAATTTCAAATTCAGTTGTTTCACCATCTCCTATAAGGACTCCAGGAGTCATTGTTTGCGATTCAATTTTTTCTTTTTTGCTGATGAAACAATGAACTTCCATTGGGCTTGATAGAGGATGTTCGTCTTTTGCGTATTCAAATACATCACCTCGCGGATGCTTGTTAGGAACGGTATCAAACTCTATAATTTCAAATTCGTCCTTAAAAAATTCTGATTTCTTTACTTGAACGTACAAGTTTTCCCTAAAGAACATTGCGAATTTTCCCGCATCTTTAGCTTTAAATATGTCCTCGTTACTTATTTCATAAGATTCCAACCACGACTTATTTCTCAAATAAGAAGAATAGTTTAGAAAGATAAAAGTTGAACGAGTAACTCCACCTAATTTCGTCAATGCGCAATATCTATTACCATAACTTAAACCCATTAACGAAAATGGAAAAACAAAAAATATGCATTGGCTAAACAGAGCAGAAAGTCCATTGCGATCAAAATCATTTAACAGCAACGGAATTGCAGGTAGTGAAAGTAGAATACGACATTGATTGAACACAGCTGCTGGAACTGCCAAATTATATTCGGGCGAGGTCAAGCCCAAAAATGTATCCGAATAGATTGTGCAGTTTTTGAAACCGACTATGGGCTCAAAAAAGGATACTGCATTTATATCAATTTGTGGTTTTCCATGAATTCCCAACTCATAGATTGGCTCGCCTTTGAGATGCATTTTGTTTAATAAAGACGTGTCTATGGACACGCAATTTAAATATATTTTTTCATCGGTAGTTATTGGAGAGATTAAGGGGCTTTTAAGAGTTAAGATTGTAGTTTCCGCTTGTGTCTCAAAATTAACAATTTCGTAAGTCTTAAACATAGGCATTGAATTAGCTACCGTGAACCGACGAATTCTTGTCCAAGGATCCTCGTTTATGTTCCCTTTAACTACAATGCGGTAACTTCCTTGAAAGGCATCTTCACTAACGAAAGCGGAATAGTTCTCAATGGTAACAGGTTCCTGCTCGGGCCCAATGCCAATGAAACCCGAAGTCCAATCGGCAATTCCCCAAATGCTTACTAACTGTTTATCCCCACCAGCAAATACATTTTCAAGTATCACAGCTATATTATCAACGGTAATGGGCGAACCTAGAACTAAATGCTCAAAAAAACACTTGCTCTGTCCAGTCAAAGTAATTCTTCCATAAATGGAGGCTTTTGACGATCCGCCTTTAAATTTCACATACTTGTTAGCAACTTCAAAATCTTCAAAAATTTCATCAAGAATTACAACAGTATCTCCATTTTCCAGAATTTCCGAAATACCGCTCCAGCTCTGCTTGGGAGATTGTCTACTCAATCCATCATTGGTGTCATCACCATTAATGCTCCAATAAATCGTTTTCCCTTCAGTGAAAAATGATTCAAAAAGATCAATCAAAGTACTCCTCCTTCAGAAGAATTATCTTGAGGCACCCTTTTTGCAATTTCCATATTTACTTTATCAAGCATCTTTGAAACTAAGACATTATTGGGAGTAAGCTGAGACGCCTTGACAAGTTTGGAATACAAGCTCTGAAGCTCGGTATCGGGCAAAGTGGAAATGTCAGCATGCAAATATGATGTTTTCAATAAAGAAATTAAATCATTCATGTTCCTTATTATAAAAAACCTTTCGCAAAAAATCAATTTATTTTGTTAAAAGGAAAATGGAAGCTTGATTGGAAGAGGGAGATTATGTTAAAAATATTTTGATCTTCATTGCCTCTGCGACACCTCCTTTCCGCTTCAAGCGGGGAAGAGAATAATCTTTATTCTTCCCCGCTTGAAGAACAATACAATTTTGAGAAAATTAAATTAAATGAAAACATGCATTTGGATTAAATCGCGAAAACCGGCTTTCATAAAATGGAGCGTTAGATATTTGTTTACATCTAAAAAACAGTATTTACCCACCGATTGCCGTATCACCAAAAACTCATTTGAAATTGGTTTTCTGTCAAAAGTAGACTCAAAGAAATTAAAGTGCAGAATGAAAGATGTAATCAAAAATATTCATTGCAGTGGGGAAATTACAATATTTGAGCTCAAACATGTAAAAAAATTCAAAATCAAAAGGAGGCGAAAAAATGAACAAACAAAACTTGAAGCACATGAAAAAACTCGTTGAGAAGCACATGTTCCCAATTTATTGTTCATGCACCAATAACGCAATTTACAAATTGGATGAAGTTTTACCATCAAAAAACACATGGGTTACCAAGTGGCATTGCACAGAATGCAATCAAAGCATTACCCTGAATTATCACCCTTCAAATTTACTGCTAAAATTGGTTGATCTCTTAGAGGATTTCAAGGAAATTCCCGAACTTAAAGCCAAAGCTTTGAAAATCATTGAGTCAGTTCTAAACAAAAAATAAAAGAAAGGAGGTTAAGATGGAAGTAGAAAAGCTAAAAAGAGCATTTGAAAAAGTAATTTCTAATTGTCCAAATCCTTATGCGAGAACGTATGCGAAAGCCGGTCTTTTCCTTACCGATGAGGACGCGCTCCGCGTTCAGGCTGCCTATGTTCTTTCAAATCTTGGTGGCTGGAAGGATGAGGAGACAATTGCGGTTCTCAAAGAGGTAAGTGGAACAAAGGGGATGTGTGAGATATGTGGTGGACCTGGAGAGGTTGAGATTGAGGGTGAAGTTTTCTGTTCCGGATGTGCAAAGAAAGATCCAGTTCAAACATGCAAGAAATGCGGTGCAAGGACCTCTCACGGTGATTTCCTGATTATTGATGTTCACAAGGATGGCTCGAAATGTTATGATGAAGACTGCGAGGAGGAGCATTACACAAAGAAGTATTTTCTCTGCGATAACTGTCTTTAAGCGGAGACCATGATAAAGTTTGAAAATCTTGCTCCATTAAAGGGACTTCGTCTATTTGCAAAAATATCCGATGAATTAGGAGTTGAAATTTCCCTCCATTGCCTCTCCCCCGATGGGAATATTTGCTGTGAGGAATTGCACCCGAGAAAGAAGGATTGTTATGGAAAGGAATTCCTGTTTAAGACATACGATGAGCTCAAATCCCATTGCGACCGGCATTATGGCGAAAGCAATCTTGATGAATTCAGGAACCTCATAGAAGAGAGGATATCAGAGATGCTTAGAGATCCACGTGTTCGCAGGTGGAAAGGATTGATAGGAAAGAAAGGGGTTGCAGCGAAGATTGAAGTAGTCCCACAATTTCTCATAAACGGAGACATCCATGGCTGGAAAGTTTATGTGATTTTTTCAATGGACGTGGAAGGATTGTTTCTTTACTATGGGGATAGATATAAACAAAAGGCGTTCGTTTTTGTCGACGATGGAGTCTTTGAAAAGAAATTTCCACCCTATCCAATGAGAGACGATTCTTCTCCAACAGGCTGGATTGGCGCAAGCGTTGAAAACGACACAATAATTGAAGTCAAATAACTCTTTCCAGGAGGGGAATTCCCTTCCCCTCTTTTTTACATTCGTACTAAATATAGAGTACAATGTATTTGAGATAGGCTCTTTATTAGAGCGCAAGAATAGCTTTAGATATAAACGTGGCCTTATAAAATGCAGAAAAGGAGGTCAACATGAAGTTAAACATTGGCTGTGGCGAATTTCCATTAAAAGGCTTTATAAATTTAGATGCAATTCCGCGCACTTACGTTGATGTAATTGCAGATTTGTATTATGGACTACCATTTAAAGATAATTCATTTGATGTTGTATATGCTGGACATGTTATTGAGCATTTATTATATGAATCGGCATTAAACTTATTATCGGAAATTTACCGAGTGCTAAAGCCCGGAGGTTTAACGTATATTGTAATTCCAGATATATTAAAAATGTACTCTCAGATGGATAGAGCAACATTTGCCGAAGCAGTATGCATAGGGATACCAAACACTCCATTTGTTGAGTGGTACAAGTCAAAAGACAAAACGAAAGAAGCAGTTAAATTGCTGCATGGTGTCCATAAAACCGCATGGACCGCCGAACGTCTATACGAATGCGTCAAAGCGCTTCCGTTCAGAGAAGTTTCAATTGAACCTCCTATCCGAAGTCGCTGTCCTTATCTCGTAGCCGAAGCTCCTTGGCAATCGGTTGTTTTTGCTAGAAAATGATCTATTGACTTAAAATTTTACCTATGTTAAGCCTCATCATCAGAGGTAGGACAATGAATTCACAACTAGAAGCTCTTAAAACACAAATTATTGCCTGCAAAGACTGCATTGGCACACAACGTGAAAAAGTGGCATTTGAGCCCATCACCTCGCACTCCCCCGACTTGTTCATCATTGGCAAACATCCCGCACTTGATGAAATCTACACGAAACGACCATTCACAGGGCCGTCAGGAACATTACTACGTAAAATGCTAAAAACTTACAATCTAAACTCAATATTTCTCACAAATGCCATCAAATGCTATCCGCCACCAACACATAAAAAAGAAATTCTGAACTGCATCCACAAATTTCTTTTCCATGAGTTAGAACTAATCAAACCAAAAGTGATCGTTATACTGTCAAACGACATTGCAAAGCTCGCATTCAACATTGAACATCACGGATATTATGGCAAAACGCCAGCATTTGCATTTCCGAATCCTGCAGCTCTACTTGAAAACAAGAACTTCTGCAATACGCTGATATTTGAAACGTTCTTACAGTTAATCTCGAAAATCCTGACAAAAAACATATCCTCCGAAGAGATACTGGATACATATCGAAGAAACTGGTATAAATTTTTCAAAAAGAAGGTTACCACCTTCTTCTCTTCGAAGACGGAACATAACAAAAATAAAACGAGTTACAAGTTAGGACTAAATAAAAAAGAAGAGAATTCCCTTTTTCTTTTTTCCTTCGGAGAAGGCAAAAAAGAAAAAGAAAAAAAGAACTCATATTACGATAGTAATCAGTGTAAGACGAACGTAAGCCCAGATCTTATTCCTATCCCTAAGCGTTCTTTAACTCTAGAGTGCGACTTCAAGAATGAGGTGCTCAAGAGGGCAAAAAATCTAAGTTGCCGAGATTCCGATGCTTTTTCTAGTGAGAAAAAATCGCCGAAAAATACCCTCATTTTGGCGTTAGAACTAAAAAAATTTTGGGAGGGAATTTGTTAGATGTGCAGATCCCTAAGGAGGCAGAGCGCCATGCCCAGAGTGAGCAAAGCGGAAGCGTTGCAAAGCAATTCCCAAAGTATAATTTGTGCAGAGCCTTCTAAGAGCGTTAGGCATTTTTGGTGGGTGATTTCACCCACTTGTTTATTTAGTTCTATTTTGGTGAGAGGATTGGAGAGGGCGTTAATTTTTGTAGTTTCGGTGATTTTTTTCCCGAAAATACTGAAGGATTTGTGGAGGGAGTGGTGGTGAGACGGATGAATTTTTTGCATTTTAGGGGTAATTTTGAAAATTGCCCATTTTTTTGGTTTTGTCTTTCCAAATTCCAGAGTTGGTGCTTATTCCAGATTGGCAGAGTAGCAGAGCAACAAAGCCCTAAGCAGCGCCTGCCAAATCTAGATCTGCAGAGTGATAGAGGGACAAAGTATAATTCAATGCTAATATTATTCCCAAATGTCGGTTCAGAAGACGGCTCATTTTTTGTGAATTTTTGTGACGATTGCTCTTCGTTGGTTTTTGAACTTACGAGCTCCTTTCGGAGGGAGGTCATTTTAGAGCTAAACTCGACTAATAAAATTAAGTTGAGGAGGAAAAGGCATGTGGTTGCATGAACATGTAAAGAAGGCGATTGATGACACGTTATGTGTGGCGCCTATGAATGCCGGATTTGGCGATGTTTTGAAGGAAGTTCTGGAAGAGGCACCCGAGGAGGAACGCATTGTGTCTATTGATTTTGAAACTACTTCTTATAATCCGCGGTTGCTCGAAGATATAGTTTGTTGTGGGATTTATCTTCCGGGATTATATGTGTTTTTGTATAGAGACCTGATTGGCGCTGAAGAACTAAAGAATGTTTTGGTTTCAATTTTCCAAGTTCCAAATATAGAAATAGTTGCTCATAATGCCAAATTTGAAATCAAAGTTATGCGTAGGATTCTGGGAATACCATTTGGAATTTTAAAGAAAGTTAAATTCAAAGACACTATGGCACTTATGCACATTTTAATAGAGGACTCTAGCACTTATGGGCTTAAGGACTTTGCACGTATATTTGGGCTTTCAGACGATTATTCCACATTGATTGACTTTAATGATGTAGCGAAGAGTTTTAGCACTAATCAAGCGAAAAGTATAATTTATAATTTCCTTGATTGCTTTTTAACTTATGAGCTTTACATGATTTATCGTGAGTGTGTTCCACGTGGAACGTTTGATTTTCTTGAGAATGAGCTTGTAAATAAATTGCCATTCCTCCTTGAAGAGCTTGAACATAATGGCATTAAAATAGACAAAGAGGAAATATTTAATTTGATTCTTCAGCGTGAACGGGAAAAGGAAAGGATTCTCAAGAAATTTAACTCTTTGAAATCGGTGAAGATTGCCCGAGAATACAAGCTTGAGCAGATGAAAAAGAAGGGCAAAAATGTCACCGAATTGCCCCCATTTAATCCAAATTCAAACCAGGATGTTCATATTCTTTTCTTCAAAGTTCTGCGTGAAAAACCACTGAAGCACAAGCTTTCCGCCGATGCCGCATTTCTCAACAAATCAAAAACTGTAGAAGCGAAACTGCTCCTCAAATACCGACAAATTGAGAAAGAACTCTCTACCTATCTCAATCCTTATTCAAAATTTCCCCACGATAGAATACATTCAACCTTCCATCAGACGGGCACGGTAAGTGGAAGACTTTCCAGCAGTAATCCGAATCTTCAGAACATTCCCGAAGATTTACGAAGGATTTTTCGCAGTGAAGATGGATATGTTTTCATGGAAATGGATGTGCAGCGTGCAGAAGCGCTAATGTTTGGGGTGTTGAGCGGGGATGCCGAAACGCTTTCCGTGCTCAAAAGTTCCGATTTTCATCGGTGGGTAGCGAGCCGTATTTTTCGTAAGCCGATGTCCGAAATTAGTGATAAAGAAAGACAAATTGCAAAAACCGCAACATTCGCAATCCTCTATGGGGCAAGCGCAAGTGGACTTATGGAAGCACTCACCAAACATGGCGTAAAGATTCAACTATCTACGGCCGAGAAGATTATTGATGCTTATAATAAACAATTGCCAATTATAGAAGTTTTTAAACGACGAATTTGTGAATTTGTTGAAAAAAATCATTTCATTGATTCCTTGTTTGGACGACGCAGGAATTTTAGCATCCTAAAGTTCATCAACATAGATTTTGATATTGCAAAACAAGTATACAATTTCCCGGTGCAGTCCAGTCTTTCCGACTTTTTCCTTTCATTCCTAGTTTTCGTTCTCTTCAATCTCCCCGAGGAGATGCTTGGAACCAAATTAAGAATTGTCAATTCCGTGCACGATTCGGTATTATTTGAAGTTAAACAGGATGCACTTGATGAAGTGTTCGCAAGACTTGATGAACTGGCAAAGGAATTCAGAAAATTATTGCTAAAATACGAAATCAACATCCCTATACCATTCACTCTTGAGACAAAAATTGGCATGGTATGGAGTAAGGATTATATGCAGAACTATAAGGAAATAAAAATCTAAGAAAGGAGGGCAGCATGATAAAGCCTATAGACGATGAGCGTTTAATTGATTGTATCACTGAGATTATCTCTGTTATTAAAAAGTATACGAATAGCTCCTTTGAAGCAATTTCCTTTGCGCTTTTAACCTCGGCATTTCTTATGCGAACGGCATTGAAAACCGAAGATTTGTGCAAAAAAGCCGATTCCATCAACGTATACTCAGATGAATACGTTAATAAATATCGTGAAATTGCAAGTGATATTCCATTTTGTATCAATTTTTTGTCAACAATTGCGCTAGAGCTTCTGAGAGTAGCTGAACAGCAAGATTCAAATTATATGTAAAAATGAAAAGTGCACATTTTGCTGGCTTTTTTAGAATATTTTTGTTAAAATTAAATTAATCCCTCTCTCTTCCGCTTCCTACCTCATAACAGGGGCAGGCGTCAAGCCTGCCTTTCTAAATATTCTTAATTGCAATTATCTGTTAAGAATGAGAAAGTAGTTGCAAAAATACTAAATGGAATATTATATTGACATTTATAGGAGTTTGAATTTGAATAATAATTGGAAACTTAGTTTTGAGCAGTTTTCATTTTTCTATTCCCTTCATCTCAGCCTCCATGCCCAGGGAAGGAAAGAAAGAATTCCCTGGGCTAAATTAATTAATTTTTAGCTAGCCGTTTTTCCGTGACAAAAAAATGTGCGTTAGAAAAGTTATAAGAAAAGAAAAGGAGGTTAAAACTATAGTGAAGGTCACGGAACGGATTTACGGATTGCGATGTTCAATTAAGAAATTTAAAAGTATTGCGAAGAATTATTTAAAAACATTTTCGGCCCCAGAGGCAAATGCGATTTTTCTCTGGGGACCAGTGGGGATTGGGAAGACCTCGGCCGTAAGGCAATTGGCTGAAGAATTGGGAATTAGTTGGATTGATTTGAGATTGGCGAGTTGCGACATTATTGATTTGAGAGGACCTTTTCTCGTTAAAGGAGAAAAGGCCGGATGGTATCGGCCCAACAATTTGCCTGATTCAGGAAAGGGTATTTTGTTCTTAGACGAATTTAATTTAGCAAATGAGGAAGTATTGAAAGCATCGCAACAATTGGTGTTAGATAGAGTAATTGGAGAACACAAATTAGGAGATAATTGGTATATATTTGCCGCCGGCAACAGGCGGGAGGATGTCCCGTATGTTGCCGAATTGAGTGAAGCCATTATCAGCAGATTTAACCATTTTGAGATACAATTTTCATTTGATGAATTTGTTGAATACGCAATTGAGAAAGGGTTTGATCCAAGAATTCTTGCATTCAATAAATTTAAACCATCATTTACAAGTATTCCAAATCGAAATACAATTAACTTCCCATGTCCTAGAACATGGGAATTTTGCTCTAAATTGTTGAAAGCGGGGATTGCACCTTATGAAGCCGCGGCGATTTCTGTAGGCCCGGCGACGGCAGCAGAATTTGAAGGATTTTTGAAGGTTTACAATGAATTGCCTAATATTGAGAAGATTTTGGATGGAAAAGAATTTCCTGAGATTGATAAATTGGATGTATTGTCAGCTGTTTGCACTACTATTGTAATTCGCGCCGAGAAACCCGCGCATTATAAGGCAATTCTGGATTATGCTCTATTTTTGGCGAAAGAATCTAAAAAGGAATTCGGCGCGTTTTTGATTCGGATGCTTTTTGCAAAAATAAAGGAACAAATTGCAACACTTCCGAATTGGGAGAAAATTGTAGAAGTTTATTATGATCCATTTATGGGGGACTAAAATGAAGGTGGATCTTAAAGAAATTGAGAAGAAAATAAAAGAAAGGATTGAAGGAATTAAGCCTGAAATTATTGACCGATTGGAAAAGGCTAAGATTGAAATCATATTAAGTTATCCGTTCTTTTCGTCATTTGTATTGTCAATTCCTCAAGTATTTGATTATGATATTCCAACAGCGAGAATTGATTTCAAACCATTAACTATAAGATTAAATCCAATATTTGTTTCATTGATGAGAAGCAAAAGAGATTTAATGAATGTGATTATGCATGAGATTTTGCATTTGATATTGATGCATTTTCGCATTCCGGCGGCTTATTCGAAGCCACCGTTGACGAATATCGCGCAAGATTTAGCAGTAAACTCTTTGTTGAAAAGTATTGGATTTAAATCTCCAGACATTCCAGGGATTTCGTGGATTGAACCAGCTATGTTTGGCTTCCCAGAAGGATTGAGCTGGGAGGAATATTATAAGTTGTTGGAAAAATCAATTTCGTTTTCTAATTCTTCTAATTCTAAGAAAACTTCGGATAGTTCTGCAGATTCTTCTTCGGGAAATTCAGAAGGTGCGATTAAAAAGGAAAATTTCGAAGGAACAATTGGAAAAGTTAAAATTAAAGGAATTCCTGAAGGATATGAGATTGAAAAAGACGATTTATCGGGGAAAAACCCCGATGTTCATAATTCCTCGGAGCAATTGAGTGAAGGAGAGAAGGCTAAGTTGGAAGAGGAATTGAAAAAGCAGATTGCTGAAGCATTCGCCTATTCGAAGTTATGCGGGAAAATTCCCGCAGGATTAGTTGAGATAATTGAGAACATTCTGCATCCAAAATTGAATTGGAGACAAATATTAGGAGACTTTTTGACTAAGATTGCGAGACGTAGAATAAATTGGTTATTTCCGAATAAGAAATTGCTGTTGGAAGGTGTTTACATTCCGACATTGAGAAATAAAAAGTTAGATATTGTAATTGCGGTAGATACGTCCGGTTCAATGAGCCGGGATGAATTGGTTAAAGTATTTAGCGAAATTAATGGCATATTGAAGTACTTTAGTGATTATTCTATCGAGCTTATTGAGGCTGATGCAAAAATTGCGAAAATTACGAAAATTGAGTACCCAGATAAATTGGAAGGTGAAAAAATTAAAATTCATGGAAGAGGAGGGACTGATTACAATGAAGTATTTGATTATATAAATTCAACAAGATTGAGACCACTGATCTACTTTACTGATTTGGCAATTGATCAGTTTCCGCCAATTGAAAAAGTTAAATTTCCTGTGTTGTGGATTTGCACCGATCGTAAGGCGACGCCTGCGCCTTACGGTTGGACTATCTATCTGGATTAGTAATAAAAAGGGAGAGTGGCCTCACTCTTCCTTTATTTTAGCTTTGTAGCGTTTTTTTGTGATTAATTCATGGTTTTTAAATAATTATTACCTAAATTTATTTTGCGGATTAAAACTTGTTATAAGAAAAAAAAAGGGAGCTAACATGAGTAATGAACAAAAATCAAAATTAATTGATTGTAGAACATTTGAAGAATTGAAAGAAGAATTGAATAGTTTGATTAGAAAGAAGATTGAATTACTTTACAAAAGATTTGGTCTAATTCGTGGAGATTCTGATATGGCCATTGCATTTTTGCAAGGATTGAGTCTATCAGGATTTCGCACGGATTCGGCAAAACTATTTTTGAGCTATAGACCGATTGATTTTAAATTGAATGATAGAGCTCTTGTTGTCCAAGCGATTGATGGTAATGATTACAAGCGAGAATTTCGATTGGAATGTGATGATGAATTTGTAAGAAGATGTATCAATAATTCAGAATATGTTTGGAAATTGGATGAGCTATTTGATTTTGTTGAAAATTTCTTGATTCAAGTGAGGAATTCGTCAAAGAGGATTAAAGACGAGATTATGAATGAATTAAAGAAGACGCGGGTATTTAGAGAGGTTGCTTCGCAGAGATTGTTAGATAAATTGGCGGAGGGAGAAAATGAATAAATACCTTGATAATAATGTGCTTGTAGAATTGAGAAAGACAATTGATGATCTTATTTCGAAAAAGATTAATATGTTGCATAAACGTTTTGGCACTATTACTGGCGAAATGGAGATTGCAATTGAATTCTTGGAAAAATTGAAATCTTATGATTATAGTACTAAAGAAATAGATTCGCTTCTATTTAGCGAGTATGATTATTGTGAACTTTGGCTTGACCATTTTGGACTTCAAGTTTTGTTTCATTATGGTGATGAAGAAAAGACGTTTGAATTTGGTGCAGATGATGAATTTATAAGAAAATGTATTGAGGACCCTAAATATGTGTATAAAATTGATGAGATATTTGCCTTTGTTGAGAATTTTCTGAGCAGAATCAAAGGAGATTTCATCGGAGGAGACAAATGGGAGAGTTAACCTCGCGTGAAGAAAAGTTTGTTGACAATCTCACTTTTGCAAGTTTGAAGGAAGAAATTAATCGTGTGATTTTTGAGAGACTTAAGGTATTGTATTCGCATTTTGGTAATATTTCTGGAGAGGCAGGTATGGCCGTTGCATTTTTGCAAGGATTGAAGACTTTAGAATATAAAGTTGGTGAAATAGATGATATATTGACTAATCATAAATATTTTCGCTTTGGCTTTACAGATGCCGATTTGTATGTTTGGTACTCATATACGCCTCATACATCTGGTATTAGATTTGATTTGCGTTGTAATGATGAGTTTGTAAGAAAATGTATTGAGAATCCTAAATACGTTCACAAATTGGATGAAGTGTTTGATTATATTGAAAAATTTCTGAAGGAGACGATTAATAAATCGGAGCAAATTAGAAATGAAATAATGGATGAGCTGAAAAAGACTCAGACATTTAGAATTGTTGCATCGAAGAAATTGCTTGACAGATTGGCTAAAAGTGACGAAAGCAAATAATGTTCCCTATTGATTTTATTTTTAATTTTACTAAAGCAACGTTATGAAGGGAGGTACATATGGAATCTGATCTAGTTAAAAAGTTGATAGAAGAAAAAAGATTCATTGATGATCAGACTCTTGAAAGGTTACGCAGAGAGATTGATAAGTTAATTGAGGGCAGAGTTGAAATGTTATATGATCGTTTCGGTGGTATTTCTGGAAAATCAGATGCAACTACTTCACTTTTGGAAGGGTTAAAGGCATTAAAATATAAAATTGAAATGATTGATGAAATACTAAATCGGTATGATATTTTCAGATTCCATTTGAGTAAATTTGGATTATTTGTTAGAGCAACTACCTATGAGAGTAATAGTGATAGATGGGACGCGTTCGAGCTTTTGGGTTGTTATAATGGATTTGTGGAAAAATGTGTTGAGAATCCAAAGTATGTTCATAAATTGGATAAGGTGTTTGATTTCGTTGAAGAATTTCTAAATGGGGTGGTTGACAAGTTGAGACGAGAACTGGAAAGAAAACGCAGACGTTGAAAATGAAAAACAGTTTAAAACGAGTAATTAATCAATAAGAGGAGGTGAGACGTGGAATCTAGTAACCTGGTTAAAAAGTTGGCAGAAATTCGTGAAGAGAATTTTATTGATAATTCTATTTTAGAAAATTTATGCAAAGAAATTAATGAATTAATTGTTAACAGGCTTGAGGCATTGTATAAGCATTTTGGTGATATTTCTGGAGGAACGGAAATGTCAATTGCGTTTTTGCGAGGGTTGAAAGCATTGGGACATAAAACTGAAGAAATAGATCATATGCTGTACAAATATACTGATTTCAGATTTTCATTAGGGAATGGCATATTATATATTGATGGGTCTAATAAGTTTGAGGAGTATTTGACTTTTGAGCCTTTTGAACTTGATGATGAATTTGTAAAGAAATGTATTGAAGACATTGAATATATTCACAAGTTGGATGAATTGTTCGAGTATGTTGAAAAATTTTTGGATAAACTCATTAGCAGAGCAAATCAAATTAAGAATGAGATAGAGCAGGAGTTGGAAAAAACACAGACGTTTAAAATTGTTGCATTGCAAAGAATGGTTGGACAAATTGAATGAGAAAATTAATTCAAAAGAATAAATTTTAGATGTAGCTGAAGTTAATCGGTAAATTTAGTTATAAAAAAGGAGGGATAAGCAGTATGAGGTCTAGTTCTTCAGTCGAAAAGTTAATTCAAGAAATTTTTAGGGAAAGATTTGTTGATAATTCTACTTTAAGAGATTTACGCGAGGAAATTAATGAGCTAATTGCGGATCGCCTTAAAATACTGAAGAATCAGTTTGGAAATATTTCTGGAGAAGACGAAGCAGCTATTGCATTTTTGCAAGGATTGAAGAGGTTGGGATGTAAAGCCGACAAAATAGATCGCATATTAAATAAATATACTGATTTTGGCTTTTTTTTCCAAAATGGCGAATTATATATTCAAATCTCTAAATCAAGTCTTGAAAGTGAATCTTTTAGACCTTTAAATTTTGATAATGAATTTGTGAAGAAGTGTATTGAAGATGCTAAGTATGTTCATAAGTTAGATGAATTGTTTGAGTATATTGAAAAATTTCTAAGTGAAATGATTAAGAGGTCAAATCAAATTAAAGATGAAATAATGCAGGAATTAAAAAATACGAGAATATTCAAGGTTGTTGCATCAAAGAGAATGATTGACAAATTAAACAAAGAAGCTGGTTGAAGCTATGGAACGAATAATAACTATTGAAACATTAGAATCATTGAGGTCATAGTTCCTCAGTTTATAGAAATTTGTTCCTGAACTGAGGTTTTTGGTGCATTGGGGACTATAGGCTCCCAATTGGCTACATTTATCGCACCGACGATGTCGGCATGATTAACGTAGCCACAATTCCGACACTTGAATTTTTCACCAATACGGTTACTTTTATGTCGGAATTGACACCTCGGGCATGTAATTGAACTATAAGCTGGACGCACACGGAGGAATTGCACGGCTTCTTCCTCACATGCACGTTTCAGCTTATCTATAACTTTCGGGTATGACCACCTTTGTAGTTTATTATTAAATTTTCTTCTAATCCGACCATGACTGTTCTTTTTCACATTTTTCAAGTCCTCAACTTTCAAAATCTTTACATTGCTTAAATCAAGATTTTTGTTAATGATTTCATTTATCTTATTATCACGCTCGATCAATGCTCGTTTAAATGCTTTCGAACCTTGTCTTTTCCTTGCTATCTTTTCATAGATTCGTTCCATCTCAGACCCGATTAGTTCGCCTTCCGAAGTCGCAATCAAATATTTGTAGCCAATATCAATTCCGATTATTTTGCCGTTCTCCTTCGGCTTCGGAGTTTCTTTTTTAAATATCAAAGTGACAAAATCCCTGTTGATTCGAACTGATTTAACTAATTCCCAATCTTTAAACTTTAGACTATGCCGATGCTCCTTTAACGGGATTAAAATTTCAATCCGACGATTTTTATATCCATCTTTGATAAATGGTAGTTTCAGTCTGATCCATTTATCAAACGTGTTATGAGATTTTTCAATGTTCACCATTCTCGCATCAAAAGTTATAGTCGGATTTTTTATCACCGGTTTTTTTCCCTTTTTAAACCGACACGATCTTACAATCCGAGACGCATGTTGATATATCAAATTTTTATATTGACCGCCTAAATCGTCCATCCATGTTATCTTCTTTGATGATAACTTCTTCTTGATTGGAATCTGTTTGTTCCACATTAAATCAATTGTTTTTTGTAGATATTTAACATAAATGTCAAACAATTGATTAAGATAATTTTTCTTTTTATTTGTAGCGAATTTCAATGTATATTTCGCTGACCGAATCATAGTCATAATTTATCATGAAAAACATTAAAAATCAATCCAAATATCATAGCTGATTTTTCATATTAAAGTTGCACAATAAAATTCTATCAATATCAATAGATTTCTATATATTTAGTGATTAGTTTCTGATATTTTACTTTAGAGTGTGACAACGATTTCATAAAAGCGTGCATTAAGGATCCTAAATATGTTCATAAATTGGACGAATTATTTGATTATGTCAAGAAATTTTTGAATAAAATGATTGACAAGTCAGACTAAAAATGAAGGGGCATTTTAGTTATAAGGAAAAAAAGAAAGGAGGTGAAAAAATGCCTTGTTTAGTCAATTTGTTAATTGGATTGATTATCTTGGTTGTTTTTATTTTCATAAATCCGCCGAATGAACTTGTAGGAGTGTTCGTATTGATGTTCTTCGCAACTATGCTGGTATTGGTGCCAGATTTGGTGTTGTTTGGAGGAAGCCTTGCCGGGTGGCTGGTCGTGCCTTTATGGTTACCAGTCATTTGGGAAATGTGGAAGCTGCTCTAAGGGAGGAGCAGCTTCTTTTTTTTTAGCTTTTGCCATCAAATTTTAACATAGCGTTTTTAGTTATAAGGAAAGAAAAAGGAGGTGAAAAATGGTTAGCAATTTAATTTTCGCGTTATTGGAGGAAATATTTAAGGGATTTATGGTATATTGTTTAATCGCGAGCATTATGACATATTATTGGAAAGAAGAAGAAGTGGAGAAAACCGTAAACAAAGGTTTCTCCATCTTCGCGATTGTATTATCAATATTGTGGTGGGGAGGATGTATTACAACGGTTATAGAAGAATTATTGAATAAGTGAAAGAAGCTGTTCTAAAGCAGCTTCTTTTTTAACTTGTAGACTTTAATTAGTTATTTTTTTACAATTATTGTATGTGGTTTTTGCCTTTGCTCTTTAAGGTTGCACAAGAGCGTGGTTTATATCTAGTTTATCCTCATGGCAGTTTGATTGCTGAAGGGTTGAAGCGTGCAATTCTGAAGAAGAGAAGGTATCATATTGAAAATGAACTTCTTTATCTCATTGAGGGGAATCGCATCTTAGGCAAAATTGTGCTTGGCGCACCAAAGCAAATTAGAAGTAAAGCAGAATTTATGTCATTATTCCCCGAGCATCGCGTTACGCCTGAAGAAGCTTTACGTTGGTGGAAGACATTGCGTGGTCTTTATTTTTATCCTATCAAGGAATTAATTCTTTTTAAGCGACCACGCAAAATAGAGTTACCGCGTGGCGTTCAAACATTTGTTGTTGTTTGAGTTCGTTTTGAGTTATAATAATTTCATGGATTGGTCAAAGGTCAAATATTTTCGTCCTGAGGAGTTCGCTTGTAAATGTTCTATTCACAAAAATATCCCCGTTTATGACATGGATGAGAGTTTAGTTCTAACTCTTGACCGATTTCGTTCAATGCTTGGCGTTCCAATTTTGATTACATCTGGATATAGATGTCCCGAGCATAATGCTGCAATTGGGGGGGCATTCAATTCGTTTCATACAAAAAAACAAGCAGTTGATTTTACTTTATCGCAGACGGCACGAACGAAGTTGTTGACGAAATTGCCCGAGTTTTATAAATTCCAGGCCAATGGCATAGAGCGTTACATATGGGCATTGTGCGAGCAGTGTGGATTTAATGGATTGGGTTACTATCCTGCACAGAATTTTTTTCATGTAGATATGGGGAATCGTTTTGAACGCTGGAAAAAGGGCGCGGATGGCAAATACATTTACATCTTTGGGAATTCTGGAGAATGATAGTTTATAGGATTACTTCTTATGTGAGTCTTCCCGGGCTTTATCATCCGGCCAGTGAACTTTATAAATATGGAAAACTTGTTGATACTTTTTCAGCTTTGTTTAAAGAAATAGGACTAATTCGTGCAATTTTTGCATGGATAGGACTTAAGTTTTTTAAATATTCGGGCATTGCACAAGATCCGTATATAGTGTTGGAATATCCTCATTCTGTTATGATATTCAAGCATGAAACCGTGCATATTGCCCAGCAACGGATTGATGGAAAGTTGAAATTTTATTGTAAATATGCTTTGGAATTTATTGAGAATTTATTGCGTTTTTGTTCATTTTTTAAGGCGTATTATAACATTTCCTATGAAGTTCAAGCGAGAGAATTGGCGTTGGTAGCAAATAGTAGTAAATATGTTCTCTTTTTAAAGTCAGCAAAAATAGAGGTTTTTGCATAGAAGCATTGAATTGGATTACAATGTTCTTATGAGGAAATTTTTTCTGATTGGAACGATGATTTGTTTTGTTGTCGGACTTGTGGGATTAATCTTTAATATTGAAATGCTGTATTTTTGGGGTGTAGTTGGTTTTGTTGTTTGTTTCTTACTTTTTTTTATGACACATATAATTGACTGAGACTTTTATTTGAAAATTGTTTTGATTTGAGTTTATTTTTTTGTTATCTTAAAAATATGGGAAGTGTACAGGCGTTCATTATAGGGTTCTTGGTAGGATTGTTTGTTGGAGCGATATTTGGCGTTATAGGAGTTTCGATACTTACCGTTGGCAAAAAAGCAGATGAAATGATCGATAAGCTTAAAAGAAATGGCTAGCCCATTTTTACCATCATTATGGACATATTATTATAAGTTCAACCTGAAGCTTATGCCCGATGAGAGATTATTGCAATTGAAACGGGAATTTGAAAATGCTAGGAGTTTATATGGTGATCGTGAAGACATTGTCAAAGCACTTGAAAAGATAAATATTGAGATTAATCGGAGGGGTTTATGATTTTAAGCGAGTTCATGGAAAGTCTTTTTAAAGCGGGAAAACGGATTTATTGGGATGAAATGAATGGCAATGATGATAACGATGGACTAACTCGGCAAACCGCGAAACAAACATGGCAAGGTGTTGATTCTATTCTTGAAAGCGGCGACACTGTCGTTGTAATAGGAAATACATTCGGAGATATATTGTTAAATAACAAAGCTGTTCATTTTGTTGGTTATAATGGTCATATCTTTGGCAAAGTTTCAATTGTCAATGATGCGAAAGCATTTTTCGAAGGACTTGAAATAGGCCATGTTGCAAATGTTGATAATGTAGGTGTAATTCTTGAAGATATTGAACCAAATACGGGTATTAGAGACGTACCGGTATGGGGTGCGATAGACTGGAGTGGCGGGTACGTAGGAATCTATCCCAACATTGAACAAATGAATGCCCAAAATTACAATACATATCTCGTCGCCGACGCACCATTTGGAAGTAATGTAATTTATGTTGCAGGAAATATCGATGTTCCGCCATGGAACACAATAAGAAAATTTGCATTCAAAACCATATTTTTCCCCATTTTTAATATTTTTGATATCGTTTCAATGAATTACGATCCCGCAAACGATCGAACCGAAGTTCACATTTCACCAGCGCTTGATTTTGATGCGCATACGAACGACAGAATTTATTTAAATTGTCTTAGAATAGATACTTCACAAATAACCCAACGACATAAAGCAGGCGAACCTGTTTTTGAGGTACGAAGCAATGGAGAACCTCAATTTACAGTTCATACAATGTCGGCGATGCTGCCAACTTTAGTGTTTAAATCTTGTTTTATAAATGCGATGGCATTTTTAGATCTAACGGAGGGATTTTTTTCGGTTGGATTTCCGTCAATTGTTTTTGATAGATGTTACATTTGGCTTTCACCTGCTTCAATTCCATTTGTACTCTATGATTTCTCACAAATGTCATCTTCAATATCTTTTTTAAATTGTTGTGCAATGTTTTATCCATTCTCATGTTTGATAAGAACAAAAAATATTGGTTCGGGTGTATACACGAAATTCAGTTCAATTTCTAAATCGCTTTTTGCATTTCTTTATTATCAGTCTTTTTTGAGAAATGAAGAATGGTTACGTAGTTTCGGAGTTGACCCGAGAAAAATTATTATTGCCGACGGACCTGATATGTTTCGTGGTGTGTTCAGAGAAAATGGATACATTTTTAACTATGCAAAAGGGTTTTTCTTTGGCTCGGAGGAAGAGATAGTATATGATACTTCACCAAATAAAAATCCGATCGGGGATATCCCGAGCTATTGTAAAGACTCTGTACCGTTAAATTACGCAATGGAAATTTTACAACCTTATTTTTATGAGAGAATTGAGAAAACAGAAGAAAAAATTATTGCAAATATTAAACCTGCGGGTGTTTTGGAAGGTGATGGAGTTACAACGACATTTAATGTTGATGTGCCACAATTACTGTCTATTCCAAACGAAGCAATCGATGTTTGGGCGGATTTAGTTGGAGATGGCGTACTACGTAAAATATCGGTTATAGACGTTTCTGAAGACTGGAAAACTCCATATATACCACCAATACCAGAATCGTTAAGCGAACCCGTTGAATTTACTCCGATGGGGTTTCAGGGAGAACTCTTTATTTATGATAATAATTTGATTTATGAAATCCGACTCGAAGAGCGAGCATATATGCGTTCGGGAACAACACTTGAAGAACTTAAAAATGCTACTTTTTTGCCAATAAATTACTCAACTTCTTTGCGATTCATTGGCGGAAATACAGTTAAAATCAATGATGCGTTTTACTATTGTATAATGCGTGATGACGGAGTTTCAATTGGATTGTCTTTTGTCAAAATCGATTTAATGAATCAAACAATCGACACTGTCGATGATATTATTGTCCCAAATGTTCCAGGCGGTGGAAACTTTATAATTGGCTGCCCCATAAAGGCGAATGGCACAGTTATTTCGGGTTTTGCACCTGTATTGGCGTCAAATGCAATACTTCCATTTTCATATGATATATCATCAAACGAACCTACATTTGGACCTTTGATTGTACCATCGGGTAACTACTACTGGATTCCCGTGATGATCAACGCCGACTCTTTGTGGTGTATAAGATTGACAAGTATGAATGACATGTCGACTGCGGTATTCGGCCGATTGAATTTATCAACAACAGAATTTGAACCGCAACTAAATGGTGTTTATTTTATTACTAAAGTTAAAGATTTGTATTTAGCATGCGGAATTAATGTGGCAACAATGTCGTTAATGATTCGTCGATCAAAAGATGGACATACGTGGTCACCGTTTTGGGATTTGCAGCAATTACCTAGCAGTGAAATCGGTTTATATATAATTGGCAATGATAATGGTTATGTGTTTTTAAACCAAAGCAACGGGTTTTTTGGTTACAAATACACTCCAGAAATCTCATCACCACCTGGGAGTATACCCGACGAAGTCAAATTTGATAGAAATAAAATGCAATTTATCTTTGAGGCACCACCAGCGGCGAATTCGAAGATTTATTATAGTCCCAGTATGCTTGTTGGAAAGAGACGGATAAAGAAACCATGATTCGTTATAATTTAGGAGAACAGGTTTTAGCGTTAGTTGAACTTGTTGATGAGGCAGGAAATCGTGTTTCAGGTGCTTTGGTTGAATGTTTTATCAAAAAGCCCGACGATACCGAGCTTGGTCCTTTTAGTTTAACTGAAAGCTCTTTTCTCCCAGGCGTTTATTACCGAAGGTTTGATTCTTCTGTTTTTGATATTGAAGGAGATTATTTGATTAAATATACCAGTGTTGGCTTTGAGCCTTTGCTTGAGCATATTTTTGTTAAGAACTATGCCGCAATATCTGATAGATTTGGTATATTCCGTGTTGAAATTAGTGCTAAAACCACCGATAATCAGATAATTCCAGATGTTATGTTGTCAATAATCAGTGATAGCACTCCCATACTTAAGACGCTTACTAATGGAAATGGAAAGGCAATTGTATATCTCAGCGGAGGCTCTTACGTGATTAATGCATATCGCGCTGGATATAAATTTGATTCGACATTTCTTTTAGTTCAAGATGATACAAGCATTGAGATTATCGGAGGGCCGATTGTTTATACTCCATCGCCCGATCCTGAATTGTGTCGGATTCATGTTTTTGCTGTTGATTTGAATTTGGAGCCAGCATCTGGCGTGGAAGTTGAAGTGGGTTATGATGTGCCAAAGCGTGTTGGGGATAAGCTTGGAGTTAGTCGTAAGAAAGTTTATGTAACTGATGCAACAGGTTATACTTTCTTTGATGCGCCACGTAATGTTTCTTTGATTGTGCGTATTGAAAAAGCTGGAATTTTGCAAGCAATAAAAGTGCCGGATGCACCTTTTGCGAATATTGCAGATCTGTTGAAACTCTAAAGAGTTTCCTTTTTTCAAAATCCCCTAAAGCTTTTAGGTTATAAGAAAGAAAAAGGAGGTGATGTTTAGTGGAAAAAGAAATAGTTAAGAAGATTGAAGAATTTAGAAAAAAAGAATTGGGTTTAAACAAATTGGAATTTATTGGGTATTTGTTATCATACATTGCTATTGAGAATTTATGTTTATTGGAAAAAGAATTGCAGAAAGAATTTACACCTGAATTGAATTCTGTAGATGCATTGTGCGATGATTTAATTGAAAATCCGATTAAAATGATTAAAGTGTTTTTTGCATTAGGAAAAGATTACAGGGCCTTGGGCAAGGCCTGTCAGGAATTGATACGGCGATATAATGTTTGAGGGGCAAAGCCCCTTTTTTTTAACCTTCAAGAGAAGAGAGGTGAACCCATGAAGTTAGTAAATCTGACGCCTCATCCAATTGTAGTTAAAATTGGGAGTTCTCAAATTGTGATTCCGCCTTCAGGAAAAATTGCTCGCGTTAAGGTGGATCAACAGATTGTTGGCGAGATTGATGGCATTCCATTGGTAAAGAATATTTATGGAGACATTGAGGGATTGCCTTCTCCAGAAGATGGAGTAATCTATATTGTTTCAACATTAGTGCTAAATGCGGTTAAAGATCGTGATGATGTTGTCGCTCCCGATACGTCAACAGGAGTTATTAGGGATAATCATGGAAATATAATTGCAATAACGAGATTTGTTGTAAAATGAGAGAATTGAATAAGGAATTGTATTCTTGGAGGAGAGCATGAAAGATGAGGAGTTTGAAAAGATTCTTAATTGCGCAATTATGTATTATACATTGAAGAATCTTGATATGGAAATTGAAGCGCAATGTTGGATTTGGAAAAATCCGTATGGGTATTTTCGATTTAAGCGGATTCCAATTGTTCATTGTGGTGTATGTAATGAGCGCTATAGAAGTCGGTCAATATTTATAGATTTGAATAAATATCTTGCCGATGGTAAGCGGAAGCTTTCTGAAACTACATGTAAAGAATTGAGAAGTTTAATTAGAGATAAACCCAGATTTAATATTAATGTCCGATGGTGGAATGAATCGGGCACGATAGCTTACTTTTTTGTGTCCCCCGATCGCTGCCAATTGATTAAGTTTGAAGAAGGTGATTTTAAGGATTTGAACATTTTGAGTCGTATATATATTGCCAAGAAATTTAGATCAAAAAAATTGCGTTGCATTACAAAAGATGGTAAATGTGTGTATTCTTTAGTGCATGATTGTACTTTGAAGGAATGGTTAGAAAAAAATGAACGCTTTTTAATGAAGAGATTTAATAAAGAGCTAAAGGAGGTTTAAATGGCGGAAAGGATATCACAAAAAATGATTAATTGTTTTGAATTATTTTGTGAATTAAATGAATTACATCCCGAATATTGATGCGTGCTGTTGGATAACGCAGCCTTTTGGCGAAATTGTGCGTTATATGAGGCAAATTTCGCATTTTAAGGATAAAGAAATTTATCGATACAGAAGGCGTGAACATATATTTTTTAATTTCAATGGTTTTACGGAAATAAATAAGAATTTAACCAAAAAAACTTGTAATGAATTGAAAAATCTTATTAATAGGGAGCCAAAATTTAGTATCAGCGTTTATTGGTACAAAAATGATACCTTTCTTGCCTGGTATCAGATTGCTCCCAAGTCGTTGCGGTCTTTTATTAGAAATTATCCTGATATTAATAGAAAAGATTTGAATTTGTTGACTCGTATGTTTATTTATAAAAAATTTAAGTCCAAACGGTGCAGTTGTCTGCGCAAGGGAAGATGTTCTCGTTCAATTGGTAATTATCCTTGCCCGTTAATGCTATGGTTGAAGAAGAATCGTGAAATTTTGTTGAAGGATTTGAAAAAATTTACATTTGATAAGTTCAAAAAGAGGATATAAAATGGTTGTACAAAGAGTGCCCAAGAGCGCATCCAATTATTTTGGATTATTTTATGAATTGAAAGGTTTATCTGCTCGAATTGATGCAGCTTGCCGGATAAAATATCCTTTTATGATTATATATGATACGAAACGAATTACATTTTTTAATGATATGGGAATGATTTCTTCTGAAAGGAATAAACGATTATTTCTCAATGAGTCTTTTAGAAAAGCACATGAAGATATTTATAATGAGTTAAAGAACCTTGTTGATAATAAGCTAAGTTTTGTTATTAGTGTATACTGGTATAAGAATGGTGTTTATTTTGCATATTATCGAATAACTCACAATTCATTTCGTTTTCTTGATGGTGATTTTACTGTTGATTCTAGTATCAGTAAAGAAGATTTGGATTTGTTAACGCGGTGGTTTATTCATAAAAAATTTGAGTCTCAACGGTGTCAGTATTTGCATGAAAAAATATGTTCGCTTGAGAGTTCTCCTTGCCCGTTAGCATTATGGCTGGAAAAGAATTATAAAATTTTATTGAAAAAGTTTAAGAAAAATTTTAGATTATAAAAATGTGGTGTTCTCTTGTTAAAACGCTTGCTGTATATTTCATTGGTTTTTTATTGATATTAATTTTTGTTGATTCTACATCTTTTGAAACAACAATTTCAAAAGATGTTTCTTCGCTTATTGTGAAAAAAATTAAGTATGGAGATTTGATTGTTAAATGTAGTGAATTGTTGAATATTGATCCTTTGCTGATTGCCGCAATAATTCGAGTTGAGTCGGATTTTCGTGCTCATATTGAATCGAATTCGGGAGATGTGGGATTGATGCAAATTTCAAGGTTTTGGCAGCGGATTTTTGTGAACGAAGGTTTTAATTTGAAAGATCCCGAACAAAATATTGCTCTTGGATGTTTGATTTTAAAATTGTATTTGTCAAAAAGTAAGAATCTCAAAGAAGCATTGAATCGTTATAATAAACGACCGGATTATTTTGAACGTGTTATGAAAGCGTATGAAGAGTTTCATGCCAACTTTCAGAGATTTGATTAAATTTAACAAATCTAATATGCTTTAAGTATGGAGCAATTATTTAATAGGCTTCTTGAAGAAGTCCATCTGGTGATTGGAGGAGCCATTGTCTTTTTTTTAATGTTTCCTTTGAAAAAAATTATAACTAAATACGTGAACGAAGAATATAGCGACATTTTTAATTTTTTTATGGCAGTAATTCTTGCGGTTGTGTACGGGGTGGTTCAGAATTCCTTTTTTGCGGGGCTAGAGGCTCTTGCGGGAAGTCAGATGATTTTTGCATTATTGCATAAAGGATTGCGTTTAGATATTTGATTTTTATTTTTTGTTTTGTATAATACATACAAATGAAATTGTTTATTTTTGCTAATGGTGAGGATCTTGAGACCAACGGATGCGATTATCATCGTGTTCTTCTTGTAGCGCGTGCTTTGCATATTTATGCGCGAGATTTGATTCACGTTACTCTTAAACCTGTTATAGAAACGTTGGACGTTGTGTTTCATAATCTTTTCTATTTTAGTCGACATGTTCCGCTAACTAAAGAGCAACTTGATATGTTCAAGCGTTTGATATCTCAGCGACCTTTTGTTTACGATCTCGATGATAATATGCTTGAAATTCTTCCTGAGAATGTTCTTCCTTATCATTTTTGGAAGGCAAATCAACAAAATTTTTTATATGTGCTTGAACATGCAAATATTTTGTGCTCTCCAAATGAAGAACTAATTAAATTTTATAATTCGGCAATTAATCAGGATAAACCTTATGTGGTTCTTCCAAATATGGTTGATACTGCTTTTGCAGTAGATCATCCAACAATAACCGAGCCGATTCGAATATTCTGGCAGGGTGGTAGTTCACATGTAAGTGATTTAAAAATTATATCAAATGTGATGCATGAACTTCCGAATGTTGTTTCAAAGAAGATTGAGTATGTGACAATGGGACCTGCTCGTGAATTTATGCTTGCGAATTTATTTGGCGGTCAAGAACCGCAAGTTCGTTGGGAGCATTATGGCTGGCTCAGATGTTCTGATTATTACTATTTTATTCGTTCTTTGAAAGTGCATTTGGGGATAGCACCTTTACAAAATAATAGATTTTCAAATTGCAAAAGCATTCTGAAAGTACTTGATTATGTATATGCCGGGGCATTGCCTGTAATGAGTAAAGTTAAGCCTTATGATGGATGTCTTGAAACTTTGAGTGATGAAGAGCTTGATAAGATTTTCATTGAAAATAATGATGAACAGAAGTGGATTGAGAATCTTAAGTTTTTATGCGAAAACGATGAATTTAGAGCTAATCTGTTCAGAAAAATAAGAAAAGAGCTTTTTGAGAAATACAATCCCAGAACGGTAGCAAGAAAATTTGCTACTGATTTAAGACTTCAATATCAGAAAATTAAATAATCTTGTTATAAGTCAATAAAAAGGAGGCGATATGTATTACATTAAGGGTTCAAATCTGCGTAAATTGAATTTTGAGTTTGATCATGGACGATTGCGGTGTTTAGATTGTGAAGGTGAAATTACTGAAATATATGCAATTGCAGATACTGCCTATACTATTTTTATTGAATCGGCAATGAATCATTATGGGGAAACTGAATATAGTGTAACATTTGACGAGTCTGAAATTGTTGGAGATCCTTCTTTTCATTGTGATTGTGGATGTGATCTTAATTATGAAGTGACCAAACACATTATTGTGTTGAAATTTCTTCAAAATGAACTTCCATAAGGAGGTGATGCTATGACAAAAAAAGAAGTAGAGGAAAGGATTATTGAAGCAGTAAGTGAGCATTTAACGAGTGAAGAAAAAGAATTTTGGAAGGAATTGTGCGAAAAAGGCGAAAATGATATGGAAAAAATATGCTCTATTCTGAATGCGGAAATTGAACGTGTAATTGCCGAAGGAGAAAAATTGCTTGAAGAATTTAGGGCGTTCAGGAAAAGAGTGGAAGAAATGTTGAAGATATCTTGAGCTATCATGTATTAGAGTGATTGTGGTTGTCTTGATTTTGATGAGGATGATGCAACCAGACATGCAGTCATCTTGGCATTCTTTAATGATGAGTTATAGGAGGTAAGAATGTTTTATGTTCAGGGAGGACGTATACAGAAAATCAAAGAGGCTGTTTTTAATCGTGGCAAAATAGTTTGTAAATATTGCAATGAAGAAATTACTTTTGGTTCCTTTTTGGCTTCAATTGAGCAGTATTTGAAACCAGTTTTGAAGGATGGTGTGATTTTATGGACGAGAGAGACCTACTGCGGGGAATGGCATTCGGTTCTAATGACATGCTGCGATACCGAGGTAGATCGCCTGACTGCTGAAAATATTTTGCGAGTTTGTTTATTTCTAAAAAACAACTCATGAGAAACTTAAAGGAGGAGGCTATGTTTTATATAACTAAAATGCAGTTATATCCCTTGGATGATATAGATTTCCGATGTGGGAAATTGTATTGTGATCATTGCGAAAGAGAAATTGTTAAAGTTCGTTTTGACGCTTATGTAAAGTTTGATGTGGTTGGTAATTATAAACGAGGAGTTGCGGATATCAGAATGAATGACATTTCTGATGGCGATTATTTGCTTAATTGTTACTGCAAGCATGAGGTTTCCGATGAAGAAGCTGAATTCATTGCAATTATTCTTAGTTTTTTGGCATGCGAGGGAAAAAAGGGATGTTGAAGTTTATTTCTAAAAGAGGAATATCTTGTGAGGTTTTGAGATGTTTTATATAGCTAACGGAAAATTAATTGATCTAGATCGCGTTTATTTTTCACATGGTAAATTGTTTTGTGAGCGGTGTGAAGAGCAAATCAAAAGTGTTTGCGTCTACAATACAGTTTTGTTTGATTTGATCGGCGATTATAAGCGTAAAGAATTTACGTGTAGGGAAAGAGAATTTTATCGTGAGGATTACGTTTTTGATTGTTCCTGCCAGTCTTTGATTCCCGCGCAGTTAGCAGAAAATGTTGCGCTGATTATCAGTTTTTTAGAAGACGATCGATCCGCTAGAACCACTTGACTTTTGATTTTTGTTGAAGTAAATTATCCCAGTATGGGTATGGAGCGGTATACGAAGAGGATTAAAAGCCTTCGTCGGAAAATTGCAGAAACACAGATTGCATTAGCACTAGAGATTTTCAAGCGCAAAACTGCATTGAGTGGCGAGCGAATAACAATTGGACCATATTTATATTTGAATAACAAGTTTGCATACGTTTTTGTGGAGAATGGCAAAATAAAATACGAAGCCGAAGAGATGGGGGAGAAGATGCTTCAAATGAAGTTGAAGTCGTCTCCTCAGTTTGCTGCGAAATTGATTTCGAAGCCTTATGAGCTTTCCGTGCTTGAGAAAATTGCGAAACATTTGCTTTTGAAAGCAAAACTCTATGGAGAGCGAACATGATCGATTCGGTGTTGTTGGAAGCTACAGTTCTGAAAACTGCGTTGAAAGATCCAGCAAAATTTGCAAAATTAAAGATTGATTTTTTCTCCACAAAGGGAATTAGAGAACTTTTTAATTTGATTTTGATACATAATTTGAAAAGCAAAACTTTGCCCTCTCCCGAGTTATTGATTGAAATTGCTCGTGCTGCCGGTAAGCTTGATGAACTTCGTGAAGTTATTAGTTTTGTAATACATAGTGAAGCCCAACAGGATGGAAATTTTCAGGAATTGCTTAATGCATTGCAAAAAAGGGCTCTAGAGCGGACGATTGAAGAGAAGTTGTTGAGAGCAGCTGATTTTCTTTCATCGCATCAGATTGAAAAATGCCTGGAAGAACTTTCATCTTCCATTCAGATTCAACAAGAAACAGAAGATTTTTTGTTTGGAAAGCATGGGCAGATTGACATAGAAGATTTGTTCCCAGCAAAACATTTTGTTCCAACTGGGTTTGAAATTCTGGACAATTTGATTGGAGGTTTTGCAAAGCAGGAATTTATTATTGTAGCTGCGGAGAAACAGAACGGTAAATCATCTTTATTACTAAACATTTTATACAATGCTTATCGTTTAGGGAAAAATGTCGCTTTGTTCAATCTTGAAATGTCAAAAGAAGACAGCTTTCGGCGTTTGATTGCTCATGTGAGTCGAGTTTCATTAAAGAAAATGAGAGTACAGGATCTTACTCCTCATGAAATTGATCAATGTAAACTTGCCGCATTACAAATCTTCACAAAATCTGAATATTATGAGGAAATATCAAAGATTTATGCTAAAAATCGGCAGACATTGGCAAAAATGCCTTTTTCAAAGTTGATTGCATATTTTCGTGAGAAACATCGTGATTGGTTTATGACTTCGCATTTTATTATTAAAGATCTTGCTTCTCCTTCTATTGCAACTCTAGGACAATACATTTCTGATTACAAAAATCGCTATAAGATTGACGTTGTAGCAATAGACTATATTGACTTGATCTCGCATGTAAATGCGAAATTGCCAATGTGGGAGCGTCTGAAGGATATTTCAAACTCTCTTAAGGCTTTTGCGAAAAAGTTTGATATTGTGCTTCTGACTGCCGCTCAGTTGAATCCGCGTGAGCAGGATACAAAGTATTCAAAAGGAATATCCGAAGCTGCTGATATTGTGTTTGCATGGGAGCTTTCAAAGATACTCACCGATAGTGAGAAAATCTTTGATTTCTTTACAATCAAAACAAGGCATGTTCAGCAAATTTCAGGATTAGAACTATGTGCAAAGTTCGATATAATGCAGTTTGAGATTAGAAAAAGACTTGTCACTGAGCCGGTGGAGGAGTAAATGAGACATAATTATCTGGATATGATTGAGCAGGTGCTAAGAGAAAAAGGAATTAATTTCAAACGTTTTTCTAAATGTATCATGACAAAGTGTTTTTTCCATGAAGAAGAAGTTCCATCTATGGCATTATATTTTGACGGACATTATCACTGCTATGGGTGTCAGGCGCATGGATTGATAAGCAAGCTTTTAAAAATAGATCTTCCCATTGAGCATTCTGCTGGCGAAATGAAAAGATTGCTTGAAGAAAGAATTTTGGCATCTAAAATTTTAGAAGTAAAATTGCCCGAAGGGAATGAGATTGAAGAGAACGTTCGAGGTATACGCAGTCAAACGCTGAAGAAGTTTAATGTATATACGGATTCCGAAGGGATTATAGTTCCTGTTTTCTACTATTCAGCTGCTGTTGGATATACTAAAAGGTTCTTTGAGTCTCAGGATGGCATAAAATACATGCATTCTCCAGGACTAACAGTTTATGGCAAACATTTTTCTGCGTATTGTTATCCCTTTTACATTCGTGATAAAAGTCCTGTAGTTCTTGTTGAAGGTATTTTTGATATGCTTGCGCTTAGGGACAAGGGATTTAATGCGTATTGCATGTGGAGCAGTAATTTTCAGCAATTCAAAGCGTCTTATGTTTTGCAATATCTACCGAAAAAAATTGTTATTTTCTTTGATCCTGACGATGCTGGTAGAAAAGGAGCTTTGTTTTATAAAAATTATTTTCAAAGATTTGTTCCGACTTTTATCTTCGAGTCGGATAAGGATCCTGATGAATATGTAAAGAATAGTGCTAATTTAGAAAAGTTAAAAAAATTTGTTACAGGAGGTGACAAATGAAGCAAGTAGATGTTCATGTTCGCTTGGATCCGCAGGTGGCAAAAAAACTAAAAAATCTTCAAACCAGATTTAAGGTTTCAATGAATTGTATTGTTGGCTGGCTATTGAAGGCAGCTTTACAAAAAGATGAGATTCTACTTGAATATCTCCAGCGGGGTGCTGAGGGATGGCGCAAAAAGAAACAAAATTAAAGGAGCTGAATGAGAAAATTTCTTCTAAACTTAATAGAGTTATGGAGATAAAAAAATTGCTATCGGAATTGCGTATAATTGAATCTGAAACCGAAATTACAAATCAACAGATCGTTTGTCAGCAATATCGAAGTGAATTGACGAGCTATTATACTGAGAGTTTAGTTCTAGTTAACAAAATTCAGACTTTTCTCGAAAGCCGGAAAAGTTTGCTAATGAATGAAAATCCTGAATGGAAACCTTCTAAAGTTGCAGCAGCAATGCGAGCAAATTATGCAAATCATTATATTCTTCTTGAAAAAGCGAAAACATTATCAAAGGTATGTGCTTTGTTAATAAAGGATATAGATTCAAAGTTAAAAGTTCTATCCAGGATTTTGACGAAACTTCTGGCATTTTCTTCAGTTAAAGGGGAATCTTTATGAAAGATTTGAGAAAATTATTATCAAAACTAAAGAAGACACAAGAATTCAAAAATAGTCGCATATTTGAGGGAAATGGTTTCTGGCTTTATATGGATTTGGATCATTCTTTTGAATTGATCAAAAACAGCCTGAATTTTGTGGGATGGTTTTGTAATTTTTCTCCAGTGGTTTCTTCAAAGATGTTTTTCTATAAACATTTCCATGGAGAATTCAACCTTCTTAGTGCATTGAGTTATGTATCATTTTCTCAGTATTTGTCTTCATATGTACTAATTCCCGAGGAGGTTGTTCCCTATCTTGATTCATGCATGAATCATTTTGTATATGAATCTTCCGAGCTTCAGTGGATATTCCCCGATGCTTTCTTCTATAGCTTTGTTGTACCCAAACCTCGTCCGATTCGTGAATATGTGGAAATTTTCGACACTTTATATGAACGCACAATATCGGAAATTTATTTTAGGCCTATCGATTCAAAAGGATTTGCAGAGATTTGTTATGGAATTCCCTGTGATTATGATGATATTGAGAAAGTTAAATGTAAATTAGACCTGTCTAAGTTTTATGTCAAACCCAAATTTCGTTATAAGGGAAAAGATGTAGTGTATCTGAACGTGCAAAAGCTAACGAAATACTACGGCATATATTTCGACAAAGCCGTAGTGTTATTTACATTATCCAAGGAGGATAAAAAATGAACGAGGAGCTGAAAGCGTTGATTAAGAAAGAGGGATATGTGAAGATGTGGATTCATGAAGGATTACAGTGTTTAGCATTGAGACATCCTATTTTTGGGCATTGGTGCGGTTATGTTGGGATTGACAAAAATCATCCACTATTTGGAAAGGAATATAATTGTGGTGAAATGAGAGAAATTGATGTGCATGGAGGTATAACTTTTGCGGGAAAATTTGATATGATCAGGTTAGAGAAAGAATTGTGGTGGATTGGGTTTGATTGTGCACATTATGATGACTATGTTCCTTTCGTTGATTGCGATTTGAATTTTAAAGACCCTTCTAATTATGTAACTTTAGATCGGGTTGTTGAAGAGACAAATAAATTAGCAAAAACTTTAGCTAGCTGGAGTAAGAGATGAGCAAAAGTCTGATGAGAGTTTTAGAAAAATGGAAATTAGGAAAGCAACGTGGATGTATTGGCGTAAATAGATATTCAACAAATGGTTATTCCGTGTTTTATTGGAGCAGTGAAGTTTTAAGGAAATGTAATGATGGCTTTGCAATTTCAAATCAGGGGTGGAAAACTCCTATGACTGTGAGAGTATTGAATGCGATTTTGGATTTTTGTGGATCGGAATGGGATGTTCACATTGTGAGAGGTGTAATGTGTTTGAGCTATAAAGATCAATTATTTGTTTTTCCAGACAAGACATGGGTGGAATTTGATAATGCAGGAAATTGTCAGTCCAAACTATGTTGTTATTCTAAGAAAGACCAGCCATTGAAAATTATTAATAAATTTTTTAAAGAATTAGTTGCATTTTTGAATTTGGGAGGAGATCCTTCGTTAATAAAAATTCCTATCTATTCAAAAGAAATTCCCTTTAGTGAGTTTTATGAGAATTATGTAGCTCCTATGAGAATGATTTATTTTCATTCTAGCTTTGAGAGAACATGGCAAAATTTTAATTCTTGGGTATGTGAAGATATTAAACGCGCGTTGAAGAGATTATATGCCAGGAATGTTCTTAATATAGAAAAATTAAAAATAGGAGGTAACCATGAAGAAGATAACCGAGTGTCAGGTAAAGAAACAGCTTGAAGTACGTAGTGGACGTCCAAATTTATTGACGTTTCCACGTAACGTTACACGTAGAGTTAGATTTATTAACGATCAGGCATTGCCTGTTGTGATTCATTGGCAGCGGAAGAAAGATGGTACGAAATTTCCCATTCAGTGTCCTGATTTTGATCCTGCAACTGAAGAATTCACTAAAAGAGATTGTATTGCCTGTCATGCGAAGAGATTACCTGCGGAAAAACGATATTTGATGCATGTTATTGATTTATCTGACAATAGTGTTAAGATTTTATCCGCACCGCCGCAGCTGATGGAAAAAATTGTTGTTGCAATTAAGAAATATAAGATTCATCATCCTAAAAATGGAAGAGCATTGTTGATCACACGCATTGATACTGAAGTGCCTACTTTTGATGTTAAAATTGATAAAGTGATTACGGCTGTTAATCCGCCAGCCAAATTACCCGATTTGTCAACTGTTTACACAATGGGATTTAAATTCACTCAAGATAGAACAACTAAGTCCGCAGCGCCTACTTCTAAATCTGAGTCGGAGGATACTTCTGAAGAAACGGTTGAAATGGAATTTGGCAGTGACGAGCTAACTCTGGACGAATCGGATATAAAAGCCGAGCCTCTTGAGGATTCTGACACAAGTGATGAGGATTTAGATATAGAATGAAGTTGCTGCGGCGAATTATGCGCTTTTTCGGCTATGAATTGTATTTGCTCGAATCGTCAGATGAAAAGTTTAGTGATAAATATAAATGGATACGCGATTTAACTGCTTTTGCGAATAAAATTGATTCCTATTTTTCTCGCAAATATGGTTATAGGGGTTGTTTAGAAATCTCAGATGAGGAATTTGTTTATGTAATAGAAGAAGATTTTCTGAGAGCTAAACGAGTTCCTGAAGTTAATTTTGGAGAAATATTTCTTGTTAGATTATTACAATGGTTGGATTCTCATGAAGATTTCATTATTGAAACGCATGGTAATTTGCCAGATGGTTTTCCTTTATCCAAAGATAAGGTGGTAAGTTTCTTTATAGCTTTATTTGCAAGTTCAAAGGGACTATTTCATTTTGGAAACAAGGCTAATGAATTGTCACTTGATTTTGTTGAGGATTCATTTTCATTTTCAGTACATTTCTATTTCATTAAAAACACTCCGACAATTGCAGGTATAAGTCATTCAGAGGTTAATTTTATTGCTGTTTTGCCAAGAAGTTCGAAGGGTGTGCATCAAATGGGTCAAATTTCAACAGATTCTTTAGCTTAACTGGTATCGAAATTAATCCTGTATTCATATTAATGCTAAACATTGCTCGTATTGATCCTCCAAATTTCATTGGCGAAGTGTCCAATCTAATTTGTCCGGCTCCTGGTTTAGTAGTAATTGTGAATTTTCCTATTTCGCCTGTTTCCGCAATAAAGTTGCGAAGATGCTCTTTGAGTTTTTCTCGCGCTTCTTCAATTGGCATTTCTTTTACAAGATGAGCGATGATGTAAAAACCAGTTCCTCCGGAAAATCTGGTTTCGATATCTTTCACTTCTGGCAATTTCTTTAGGAATTGTGCAAGTTGATAAGTAACTTTTTTAACTTCGTCAAACGTAACCTGTTCGCCCGCATCCACATCAACAACATACATGTCAGTCGATGCTCCTAAAGTTTTATGAAATTCTACTGTCCTTTTTAAAAGCCAATAATCAAGACTCGCTGGGTTATCTTCGTCTCCATCTGATTTAGTTATAATTATTTTTCTGCCTTCTATATTTCGTTTGAGAACAGGAGCATTTTTGGTAAAAGATTGAATCACAATTACCGGATTGTCTTTAATATCTTCAAAAAGTTTATATTTTATGTGCGGAAGTGAGTAATACTGGTATATATCTCCTTTTGTATATCGTCCATAAGGAGCATCTATCAGCACGGTGTGCCATTTTTCCCAGGGATCCTCGGTTTTTGCTTCTTTTAGCATCCATTCTTTTCCTTTTTCGGGGTGCCATGCAACGAAGACGGGTTTGCGTATTGCGCCCGATGCAAATTGTCCTGCGCCTCTGATTCTGGCTATACGTCCGATGTATTTTTCTTTATTTACAAGCATGTCGTGCCTTGTGGCTAAATCGAAGCCTGCACCTACTCGTCCGACGATTGGACCATCTGGAGTAAGTGAATATTCTATTCCACCTGCATAAAGTCCTTGCCAGCTTGGAGAAGAGCTTTCGAAAATGTTTCTCACATAGACATCATATTCTTTTTGGAATTTCGCTTTTTTAGGTGTTTCCGGTTCATTTAAGTTTTGTATGACAATTCCTTCTTCGGTTTCAGGAATTTGTCCACTTTGTATAGCTTTTACAAATTCTATCTTTTTGTTTGGATCTTGAACATAAGTTGGAATTTCAACAACTCCTTTTAAACGTTTGGCTAATGTCTCTAAAATTCTTAATTTTTCTGCATAAGGCAGATTGTCTTCAACAGGAACGCCTTTCCACTGTACAACATCGAAAACTGTCAAACGTGGAACCCAGTTATATTTTTTCAGCAATTCTCGTGCGGTAGGAGCTTGATTATGTGAAATTCGGATAATATCGTTTATTGGTATTGCTTTTCCTGTTTTTTTATCCACTGCAAACAATTCTCCGCGGAAAATAGAATTCTTAAATTCGGGGAATTTTAGCGTTCCATAAGGATAGAATTTATAAGTATGCTCAATTAGTCCTGTTTCGGATAATATTGATTCTCTAGGAGAGAATATCTTTAATTGCCCATTTGGTTTGAAATAATAGATAATTTGCACACCATCGTCCTTTCTTGAGAAGATGTAGTTTTCATTAATATATCTGGATAATGCGGTTTCCATGGGAATTTCTTTATATTTTTTGCGATCAGAAGGAACATCTGGCAGATTGTCGCGATGGTCGGTGATATTTATACAGAGCCAACGTTTTCCGTCCTGTCTTAGCAGTAAAAATTCTTTTGTTGTTGGACCATCATAAAAAACAAATTTGATATGGTCATTATCCATTGAAATTACATCTACTTTTCCCCTATATACGATTGATACTTTGCCAGCGCCATAGTACCCTTCGGGAATTGATCCTTCAAAGTTGAAATAATCCAGACTATGAACGGGTTGTTCTATAGCTAAATTTTTTTCTCCAGGATTTTCAGGAAAATATCTTAATGCCCAGCTGTATCCATATCCGGATTTTGGGTCTCCTAATCGTAAATCATAATGCGTTCCTGCCCTTTTTGCTTCATGTTTTTGTACTACGAATTCCCACGTTAGAGGAGGATTTTCTTTATCTGCTTTGAAGGGAGACAATTTGGGATATAATTTGAAATCTATTATACCTGTTACTGCGGGGTCTCTTTTTAAAAATCTTTGAAAGAGCTCCTCTTGGAGTGGGTCTTCTATTCGGAGTTGTTGTGCGAACTTGTTGAGTTCGGTAAGCATTTTTATTATTTTAAACGAATTTGATTTGTTTTTCCAGTTTTGATATAAGGAGGCTAATATGTGGGAAGAAGAGGAAATCGCCGATTTGATAGAGATGGTGAAATGGCATTTTTTTAGAGATGGTTTCGTTGCTCCTGTTTTAATTGCTTTTTCCAAAGATCCTACTGTTCCTAATTTTGTGCTTGATCTAGATGAATTTTTTACCGATCCCAACAAACAAGCATATTTAAAAAGTGTGCTTTTGGATTTTATTAAGATTAAAAAAATATTTAAGTTGGCTTTGATAGCTGAGATTACTTTTCCTGCGGAACGGGAAAATGAAAGACCCAAGAATATAATTTTAGTGAGTCTGCAGGAGGAGGGAAAACCTACAATTGAGTGGGTAGCAGTAATTGATAAAGAAACAAGACAGATTTTGTCCGAGGAACTTTCTTCAAAAGTGGTAAATAAAGATTATGTATTCTTTGACTATTCTTGGAATCAGTTCCATCAGTGATTTATAATTGAATTATGATTAAGATCGTTGTTGTTAAAACGGGTGTATTGAAGACAAATACTTATATAATTTACGATACGGCTACAAAGAATGCTGTTGTTATAGATCCTGGAGGTGATGTTAAGGAAATTTATCATAAAATTGCCGAATTAGGTCTAAAATTGAAAGCAATTTTGATTACTCATGGTCATGTGGACCATATTGCAGCGGCGAAGCAATTGCATGAAATGACGCAAGCTCCAATTGTGATGCATCGTTTGGATGAGTTGTTGGTGCGAACGAAAGGACCCCATAGGTTTGCATTCAATTTGCATATATCAAAGATACCTAAAGCGAACGTACGTCTTGTTGGTGATACGGACTTGCAGATTGGAGATTTAAAGATTGTTGCTTTTCACATTGGAGGGCATACTCCTGGAAGTGTTGTTTATTATTTACCGCCTTATTTGTTTACGGGGGATGTTTTGTCTTATCGTACCATAGGACGTACTGATTATGTTGGAGATTTTGATGAGTTACGGCGCAATATTAAGGAAAAGTTATTTAAATTGCCAGCTGATACGGTTGTTTTACCTGGTCATGGAGCTTCTACAACGATTGGTGAGGAGAAAAAATATAATGAATTACTTAAACCAATAAGGGAAAGGATTGGAGAAATTGCGCATTTGTCCTATAGATTTCCTCATCCTTTACAAGGAAAACGAGTAAAAATTATTCATTCTGGAAATATTGAATCGCCTTATGCTCTTGTTGAACTGGAAGGCAAATATTATGTTGTGAGCAAACGTGATTTAAGATAAGTAAGTTGGAATGATTGAAAAATTTGTTATAAGTCTTTAAAAGAGGTCAAATCCTATTTAAAATAAAGTCAAAGGAGGCGGTGATGACAAGTCTAAAAGAGTGGTTATTGCGACTAAGCGATTTGAAGTCACCTATTGAAGAAAAAGGTATTCGTGTAAGTCTATTGGGAATGTGCCCATTGAGACATTATTTCACTGCAATTGGTGAGCCTGAGAATTATACTGATGAATCGTTATTGATTTTTGCAAGAGGATATGTGATTGAGGATTTGGTCAGGCAATATTACACAAAAATTTATCCGCATAAAACGAGAAGAAATGTTCCACTTGAATATGAGTTTGGCATTGCACATTGCGACATTATGTTCTTTGAAAAGAGAGAAATTATTGAAGTGAAGAGTTGTGACGATTTTGCAAGGCCTCCATTTGAACATCATCGTTTACAGCTAAACATGTACCTTCATTTGGTAAGAAAAAAGAAGGAGGAACCTTGGACAGGAAAGCTTTCTTATGTAAAATTGCCTTCTTTTGAAGTTGAGGAATTTACAGTCAATTATGATGAAGGATTAGCACTAAAATCTTATGAAGAGCTGAGATTTATAAATGAATGCGTTAAGCAAAAGAAAGCTCCTGTTGAAAAAGCACATTGGAATACCTGGGAATGCTATTATGTGACCAGACGTGGAAATGAATTTTATTGTCCTTTTTATGCGAAATGTTCGGGGCTGTTTGAGCGTCCTTTACAGAAAGAAGAGATTAAAAAAGCGGTTAGAAAAGAAGGTGTAGATGCTCTTGTTGAAGTGGAAGAGCGTCTTAAGGAATTAAGAAAACAGGAACGAGAGTTGGAAGCAAAGCGGGATGAGTTGAAGGAGGATTTGTTTTCTGATACTGATGTGGTTGAAAGCGACAATTTCAGAGTTGAGTTAATCAAAGTTGTTTCTGAAAGACTGGATACCAAGCGGTTAAAATTTGAACTTCCCGACATCTATAATAAGTTTAAGCTTGAATCATCATATACAAAGATTAAGATAGTCAAGAAATGATTTCCGTAATAAAGCGGGGAAACACTGTACATTTTTATTCAAAATATGAGTTGCGACACGTTTTGAAAGATTATGGTTTAACCTGGTCAACCGATACGAAAACTTGGTGCGGGATATTTGATGAAGGAATAATCAAAGTTATTAACGATTTACAAAGTAAATACCCACTAAAAATTTCGGATGCTTTAAAGCAGGAAATTGACGCCTTTTTAATGCAGTTGAAGGAACCATTGAATTTTGAGATTCAGACCACACGCCCATCTTATAAGCATCAATTGGAATCACTACGATTTGCACTTAGTCATAAACGAGCAGGAATCTTTAATGAAATGGGCACGGGAAAAACAAAAATTGCAATCGATTTCATTGAATTGTTATTTAAGCATGGAAAAATCAAAACTTGTCTTGTCATATGTCCGAAAAGCTTAATTGAGAAGTGGTATATGGAATTTGAAAAATTTAGTAATTTATCTTCCAGAATTGGAAGGGATATTTTTATAACAAATTATGATGTCTTTTCGCATTTCTATTATAAGGAAACTTTGCGTGAAAAATTTGGCCTCGATTTAGACTCTAGAAAAATTGATTGTTTGATTCTTGATGAAGCAACGTTTGTGAAAAATCTACAAGCGCAGCGCACCAGGAATATATATCAGATTTCGGGCGGAATTATATATAAACTTCTTCTGACAGGAACTCCAATGACCCAGGATTTTACAGATATTTTTGCATTATTTCTAATTCTTGATGGAGGAGCACAATTTGGATTGCATTTTAAGAAGTTTGCTGAGACTTATGGAGAAAGCTATGAGATTGCTCCTCGGCATTCAACTATAGTTATTACCAAATACAAGCTGAAAAAATCCAGAGAACGCGAATTGATGAATAAGATTTATGAAAAGAGTATTGCGTTTTCAAAAAAAGATTGTTTGGATCTTCCCGATAAAATATATGATGAAATAGTTGTTGAACCTTCCGATGCTCAGTATGAATATTATGAGAGATGCTTGAATGAAGATTTTTTGAAAATTGATGAAATGACAAACATTGAAATCAAGATGAAATTATCAAAATTGCATCAAATTACATCGGGTTTTATTTATCGTGAGGATCGGGTACCAATTTATTTTGATCAGATTCCGAAATTGGATGCTCTTGAAGAGCTGCTTAGTGTTAATTCTCATGGACGAGTCTTGATATGGCATTATTTTCGTGCAGAACAGAAGTTGTTAAAAGAACTATGCGAAAAACTTGATAGGAAAGTGTTCATCTTGGATGATACCGTTGCAAATCGGAATGAAGTGTGTCAACGGTTCAATAGATCACCTGATGGTATTATGGTTGCAGCAATTGGAGTAGCAAAATTCGGTATGGAAATTTTTGCCGACCTTGTGGTTTATTATTCAAACTCATTTTCGGTTGAAAGTCGAATTCATTCTGAAGATAGGTCTCATCGTCTTGGCACTCTTTCAAAAGTAGAATATGTTGATCTTACAAATAAAAGAATGCTTGATTCTAAACTTGTTAAGTTTCTTAAGAATCGTATAGATTTTCTTGACTATTTCTATCA
>JAWBPV010000001.1:0-131577 GCA_039000425.1 Candidatus Aenigmatarchaeota archaeon | reverse complement strand
AGAAAACAAACATTATGGAGAAAATTATGATTTGGAGTTTGTAGAATTTTTGGAAGCCAATCATGAGTATTTTGTTAAAGTTTATGAGAATGGTGCTTCTCTCGAGCAATGTAGACAATACTGGCAAGCTGGGTATCAATGTGATGGAAACATAATTTATGAAATAAAATATTAGGGTAAAATGTTATCATTATTTTGATACCGTTCTTAGGAATGTTTAAAAAAATTTTAAAATTCATAGATTGGTGAATAAAATTCCTTATGTTTTATTCAATATACTTTGAAAGAAACTTAGCCAAAAATTTTATTTGTTTTTTGAATAAAGGAGATTTGGAAGATAAAAATTCTAAAATTCTAACATCTTCTTTGACATAAAATTTCAGTAAAAACAAGAATTCAATATAAATCATCCCTGTGATTATCACCAATAGGATACCTGTTAAAAGATCTGTAGTAAAATGTGTTGTTGTGTATAGAAATGAAAAAGAGATAATAACGGATACGATACACTTAATTGTACTTTTAATTGGTAAGTTAATTTTCAAGTATTTTCTAATGTAGAAAAAGCTGAGAGATGCCAAAAAAGTTACGGATAAAGTATAGGCTAGAGCCATACCAAAGCCTCCTAAGAAAGAAGTTAAATATATTGATAAACAAAGATAAACAAAAGTTGTTAGAATTATTATATTTCTGTTTATCTTTGTTTTTCCTATTGCATACAAACTTGAAAGGAAAATATTACCTAGACCATAAATTAAAGATCCTGTAACTAGAATTGGAAATAAAGAAGAAGCGTCTAAATATTCTGGCCTAGAAAAAATTAAAATCAAGTGTTTTGAAAATACAACAAGAAATGTAGCCACAGGCAAAGATAAGAACAAACTATATCTAAAAACTGTTTGAATTAAGTGACTTTGCTTTTCTTTTGAATTCTCATCAGCAGAAAGAGAAGAAATTATAGGGAATAGAGCTGAATTTAAAATGGAAGGAAAAGTAGCTATTATTGAAGTTATAACCATTGCTATGGTGAAAATTCCTGTGACTTTTGGGTTTTTTAACATAGTAAGCAAAACGTACTGGCCGTTCAAAAATAGAGTCCAAGCTAGAAAAGAGAAAAAAGCAGGAAGGGCATAATTTAACATTATCTCTCTTTTGTTTATCGGTTGTTGAAAAAAAGAAAGGTAAGGAAAGGAAAATTTAAATCTTATGATTGCTATAAGCAAAAATCCTAACAAAAATCCTATTAAAGGTCCAAAATAACCAAATCCCAAGAAGATTAATAAAGTTGAAGTTAAAACTTTTGTAAATTGGCCAAACGTATCGCTAATAAGAAACTTTCTCATTTCTTGAAAACCATAAATGATTGAGCCAAATTGTGTAACAAGAGAAATAATTGGCAAAATTGTAGCAGAAATCAAAATAACTTCTTTAGAAACTTTTAATAGAAATGCTATTAAGTCAGAAAACAAAATAAGGAATAATACAATAATTAAATTTGTTAAAATTGTTACTTTGAGAGAAAACTTTATGAGAGATGTTATTTTATTATTTTGTCTTTTACTTAAGTACTCTGGCAATAGTTTCATGAGAGAAAGGTTTAAGCCCAACAAACTAATACTTGACAAAATCATGGCCAAATTTGTCGAAGTTGCCACTATGCCATATTCTTCTGGCAATAAAGTTTTACCAGCAATAAACCAATAAAGAAATCCTATAACAGTTACAACAAACCAATCTAGAAAAAGATAAATAGCGTTTGAGATTAATTTTTTACTTACACTCATATTACTATTCTTTTAACTATTCTTTAGTTATATTTTTATAAAAAATAAGAAAGATAAAAATCCTATGAAAAATTGAAGTAAAAGTAAAATCTTTACGATTGTTTTTTCTTTTAACTTGAAATAATACGGTAATAACCAATAAACTGTATAAGGATTTGGGGGTTTAATGTATCCGTTTTTATCAACATCGGCAAATTTTTTATAGGGTTTACGTTTAATTTGCCAATATATGAATAAAAAAAAGTTAATTAAATAAAGGGAAGAAAGACCTAGAAGAAATTTTTCCATATTTCCTATTATTGCCATACTTATCAAAACTGTTCCTATTGTAAATGTGCCTACATCACCAGGAAAGATTTTTGCAGGATACCAATTGAATTTTAAAAAAGCAAGTAAAGAACCTAAGAGTATTAAAGAAGTAAAGAAAGTCAACTCATTTCCTACTAAATAACTTACAATCAAAAACCAGGTGGCGTTAATAGCTCCTAAACCCGCTTCTAATCCGTTATATCCAGCCAACATATTCACCATATTTACGAAACCTATGACTCCAAGAGGTATTATAAAGAAAACGTAAATATTGCCAAAATCTATAGGCCCAAAAAAAGGAATATCAACTATAGTATGGCCAACCCTAGCTATCACTAAAGGCATGGCAATAATTAGAGGAAATATAAGTTTGTTCCTCCATCTTATTTCTATAAGCTGATCTTGAAGACCTAAAAAACCAGCAATCAGAGTCGAAGAAAAAATTGAAAAAAACTTTAAATCAGGGGTGGTGTTGTGTATTGTTAGCCATAAACCGTAAATTAACAAACAAGCTATAATAGAAAAAAGAAAAATAGTACCACCTGCTTCTGTAACTTTTGGTTTGTTTGGTTTATGCACATCTATTCCGAAAATTCCTTTTTTCTTGGCTAGTGGTATCCAATATTTGAGAAAAATAAATGTTAATGAAAAAGATAATATAAACAAAAGTATGCCCAACATAATTAAATAGTTAATATTTTTACTTTATAAATGTCAAACATGAAGAAGAAAATAATTATAGTAATAGGAACACGATCTGAAGTAATAAAATTCTCTTCAATAATTAGAGAATTAAAAAGAAAAAAAAATTTTAACATTAAAATTTTACATACAGGACAACATGAAACAAAAAATTTAATAAAACTATTAAATTTGCCTGAACCAGATATATACCTTGGGAAGTCATTAAGAGAAAGGTGGGTAAGAAAGGGTAAAATATGTTCAATTTTATTAGCGATCCTTTGGCTTATGAAAACTTTTTTAGGAATAAGAAGAGCTATTATTAAAGAGAAGCCTGATGCCATTTTTTATCAAGGAAATTGTATGAGTGTTCCTATAACTGTTTTTGCGGCAAAAACAGTTCAAAAAAAAATATTTTTAATCCATAGAGAATCTGGAATAAGAGTCCATAATATTTTTGAACCGTTTCTAGGAGAATTAAGCGAGATAATTGGAGACAGATTTGCGGATATATTGTTTGTGCCGAGTAAAGTTGCTGAAAATAATTTAAAAAAAGAAAAAATCAAAGGGAAAATATTTAATGTTGGAGATCCTCATGTCGAAATTGTTAATTATGTATTAAAAAAATTTAAATTAAGAAAAAAGAAGAAAATAGAAAAGTATATTGTTGTGAATGTCTTACATTTTGAGAATATAAATAATAGAAATAAAATGAAGAAACTAGTTGAAATATTAGTAAAATCTCCCTTTAAAGTCATATTTATTGCAAATCCTAATACTAAAGATAAACTAAATCGATTTGGACTTTTAGAAGAATTGAAAAAACACCAAAACATTATTTTATCTGACCCTTATAATTATGTAGATTTTTTAAATTTAGTTAAGAACAGTGAGGCAATTTTAACTGATAGTGGGGGTGTTCAACAAGAAGCTCTTATTTTAAAAGTACCTTGTATTTTCCTTGGAAGAATAAATGTTTGGAAAGAATTCGAAGATATGGGAATTATTAAAGCTACAGGATTTGACGTAAATAAGACCTTAAAATTGCTTCAAGAAATAAAAAACAGAGGTAGTTTTTATAAAAAAGTGAAGAAAACCACATATCCTCTAGGGGATGGTAAAGCAACTGAAAGAATTATCAAAATATTGAGAAAAGAATTAAGGGTTTAGTATTTATGTGTGGTATAGCTGGTTACTTTGGAATTGGTAATAAATTTTTACTTAAAAAAATGCTCAAAACTTTAAAGCATCGTGGTCCTGATGATGAAGGAATATTCTTTGATAAAAATATAGCTCTTGGTAATACAAGGCTTTCCATCATAGATATAAAATTTGGTAGACAACCTATCCACAATGAAAAAAAAGATATTTGGATAGTAAGCAATGGAGAAATTTACAACTTCCTTGAGTTAAGAGAAGAATTGATAAAACTTGGTCACAATTTCTATACAAAAAGTGATACCGAAACAATTGTTCATGCTTATGAAGAATGGGATGTAAACTGCTTAGAAAAATTAAATGGGATGTTTGCTTTTGCTATTTGGGATAAAAGAAAAAGGATGTTGTTTTTAGCTAGAGATAGATTTGGTATAAAACCACTTTATTATTATCTGGATGGGGAAAAATTCATTTTTGCTTCTGAGATAAAAGCGGTTTTGCAAGATAAATCTATTCGAATAATGCCAAATGAAAAATCAATTTTCAAATTTTTAGTTTACGGCTTTAATGACGATGAAGAAGAAACTTTTTTTGAAGGTATTAAAAGATTGTTACCTGCACATTTCATGATTGTAAACGAAAAAAGAATAAAAATAAAGAGATATTGGAAACTAAAAGTTAAGAAAAGCAAAAATTTTAAAAATGAAGATGAAATAACAAAACAACTTTACAATCTTTTAGAAGACAGCATAAAAAAACATTTGATAAGCGAAGTTCCCGTTGGGACTTGTTTGAGTGGAGGTATAGATTCTTCTGTGATAGTTTGTATTATCAATAAACTTTTGAAAAAGAATGCCAATCTTGTCAAAGTTATTGGTAAAATGCAAAAAACTTTTTCGGCAGTTTATGATGATAAAAAAATTGATGAAAGAAAATATATTGAAGAAATAATAAAATTCACGATGGTGGAAAAAAACTACACTTTTCCTTCTTCTAAAAGATTGTGGAAAGATTTGAAAAAGATTGTTTATTTTCAGGATGAGCCTTTTTTAGGTCCAAGCATATATGCTCAATGGGAAGTCATGAAATTGGCGAGTAAAAAAGTTAAAGTTTTGCTTGATGGTCAAGGTGGGGATGAAATTTTTGCTGGTTATATACCTTACTATGGAATTTACTTCAGAAACTTGTTGAAAGAAAAGAAGTATTTTCAACTTTTGAAAGAGTTCTTGTTAAGTTTAGATTTAACCCTACCTTTTGTTTTTAAATATTTTTCACAGAAAAAGGTTGAAAATGAAATAAAAAAAATGCTTGATGAAAATTTTGTAAAAAAGTATGAAAATATAGTTAAAAGTAAGTGGGTTGGTGATGATTTGGCTGAATTCTTGCGGTTAGAAATAACTAAAACCAGCCTTCCAAGACTTTTAAGGTATGAAGATAGAAATTCTTCAGCCTTTTCAATAGAAGCTAGGGTACCTTTTCTTGATCACAGGATTGTTGAGTATATTTTTTCTTTACCTATTTCGATGAGAATAAAAAACGGTTGGACAAAATATATTTTAAGAAAAGCTGTTAAAGGGGTGGTACCGGAAAAAATCAGATGGAGAAGAAGTAAAATAGGATTTGCTGTGCCTGAAAAAAAGTGGTTGATAGAATTAAAAGATAAGATAATGAAAATTTTTCTTTCAAAAGAATTTAAAAGTAGAAAATATTTCAATCAAGAAGAAATTGTGAAAAAATTCAAGGAATTCTGTGAAGGAAAACTTGGTGAAGAATACGCTAGGATTTTTTGGAGGATTTTAATTTTAGAGTTTTGGTTTAGAATTTTTATTAGTGAAAATTGCAGAAATAATCTATCCAACTGGTGATTGAATGAAAGTGTTACATTGTCCTACTGATGTAGCTGGGCAGGCGTGGGTAATATCAAGAGCCCAAAGAAAATATGGAATAAAAAGTGATGTAATGGTTTATAAAAGTAGTAAGTACTATAATTACAAATATGAGTATAACTTTTGTTTGGAAAATTTTTCTAAGACATCAATGTATTTAGTTGGCTTCCTAAAAACACCTACTTTTTTACTAAATGCTTTAAAAAATTATGACATATTTCATTTTCATACAAAAAGTATTTTACCAAAAAACTATGACGCATTTGCTGCAAAAAAAATTGGAAAGAAAATTGTATTTCACTTTCATGGGTGTGAAGTAAGATTAAAAGAACATGGTAGTTGCTCATTTTGTCAAAAAATGAGCAAAAGTTCTAAATTGAGTTTAATTAAAAATGCAAAAAAACTCTCTGATTTAATTATAGTTTCTACTCCTGACCTCTTAGACGAATTACCTGATGCTGTATGGATTAACAATTCTATAGATATAGAAAAATGGAAACAAGATAGAAAAAAAATTAAAGAAGACGAAACAATAAAGATATTACACTCGGCTAGTGATAGGTTAGTTAAGGGGACTGTGTATATAGAATCTGCAGTTGAAAAGCTAAAAAAAGAAGGGTATAATGTAAAACTGCTTATATTAGAAAATACCCCAAACATAAAAGTGAAAGAATTTCTTCAACACGCAGATATATCTGTAGATCAATTAATAATTGGGTGGTATGGTGTTTTTGCTATAGAATCTATGGCTCTTGGTATTCCAACTTGTGCGTACATAAGAAAAGATTTAGAAAAACATATGAAAAATTTACCGATAGTTAATGTCAATCCTAGAAATTTATATGAAAAATTGAGAATTTTAGTGGAAGACGAAAAATTAAGAGAGAAATTAGGTAGAAAAAGTATTAAATTTGTAATAGAAAATCATGATTCCATAAAAAATGCCAAAAAAATTATAAGACTGTATAAACAAATTTTATGACACTTTAAATTTTTAATTTAATATACAAATAATTAGTAGTTGATATTAAATGTTGATATTTTCAATTTTCGGTCTAGGAAACATAGGCCTGCCTTTGACTTGTATTTTTGCTTCTATAGGAAAAGTTATAGCTGCTGATATAGACAAGGAAAAAATTAATCAAATAAACAAGGGTGAATGTCCGTTAAAAAATGAAGAGTTTGTTCCAGAATTATTAAGGAAATACGTGAAGGAAAAGAAAATAGAAGCTACTGTTGATTTAGAACATGCAGCAAAAAATTCTGATGTTAAGATAATAATAACTCCTTTAATTATAAACAAAAACAAAAAACTCGATTTTTCTAATATAGTTTCAGTTTCTGAAGTGATAGGTAAAAATTTGAAAAAAGGTGATTTAGTTATAGTTTCGACTACAATGCCAATTGGTGGAACAAGAAATGTCGTAGGTAAAATTCTTGAGAAAAAATCTGGTCTTAAAGCTGGTGAAGATTTCTATCTTGTCTATGCTCCTGAACAAGCTATGAATCCACATGTGATTAAAGATCTAACAGAAAATTACGAGCAGATAATTGGAGGTGTAAATCAAGAATCTGCCGAAAAAGCTAAAGCTATTTATGAAAAAATAAATAAGAAAGGGGTGATTATCGTTAGGAATTGCGAGACTGCTGAATTAATAAAGCTAGCTGGAGCCGGTATTTATAGATATGTCAACATAGCTTTAGCAGCAGAAATTGCGAGAATTTGTGAAAATTTTGATATCGACTTCATTGAAGTTATGGAAAAGACCAATTTAATTAAATATTACCACTTACACAAACCAACAATAGGTGTTGGTGGACATTGTGTTCCTGTTTATCCATATTTCATTTTTAATAATTTCAAAGATCAGAAACTTCTTGAAGCTAGTATTAAAATAAATGAAAACCTTCCAAGATATTCAATCAATATAATCAAAAGATTTTTTGGTAGTTTAAAAGGAAAGAAGATAGGAATTTTTGGCTTGAGTTATAGGGGGGATGTAAGAGAAGATAGATTTTCACCAACTTATGAAATAATAAAAATATTGAAAAGAGAAGGTGTAAAAGTATTTATTAACGACCCATATTACACAAAAGAAGAGCTAGAATTAAAAACAGGTGTGAAATATATTAACGAAGATGAAATGAATAAACTAGACGGGATAATTATAGCTACTGACCACGAAAGATACAAGAGTTTAGACTTTCCTAAAAATTTGAAATTTGTGTTTGATGGTAAAAGTTTCTTAGACCCTGAAAAAATAAAGAAAAAAGGTATAAAATATTTGGCCATAGGGAGGTTGTGTTTTTGAGTGAACTTAAAGCTGGTGTGATTGGTTTAGGCAGCATGGGTCAACATCATGCTAGACACTATTTTAATTTTCGAGATGTAAATCTTGTAGCTGTTTCTGATGTTGATGATAATAAAGCAGAAATTGCAAAAAAATACAATTGTAAATTTTTCAACGATTACAAGGAGATGCTTGAGAAAGAAAATTTAGATATCGTTTCTATAGCAGTTCCTACATCTCTTCACAAGAAAGTTGCAATCGATGTTTTGAATAAAGGGATTCACGTCTTGATTGAGAAACCAATTTCTTATGATTTGAGAAGCGCAAAAGAAATTTTAAAAGTTGCTAAAAAAAATAGAGTAAAGTTAATGGTAGGTCATGTAGAAAGATTTAATCCTGTTATAATGAAATTGAAAGAATTGATCGAAAAAAGGGAATTTGGCGAAATCTTCTCAATAGAATTAAAAAGACTTTCAATATATCACCCTAGGATAAGGGATTGTGGTGTTATAATTGATTTGGGAATTCATGACATCGATTTAATAAATTTCCTTCTCAATCAGAAATTAAGAAGTATTTATGCTGTTGCTTTCCACAAATTTGTGCCAAACCCTGAATTTGAAGATCATGCAAACATAATTCTAAACTTCAAAAACAATACAATCGGGAAAATAGAAGTTAGTTGGATCTCACCCACAAAAGTTAGAGAAATAACTTTAATTGGCTCTAAAAATTGTTGCAAAGTTTATACACTTCAACAAAAAATAGAGATAACGGAAAGTTTTTTAGAAACTAAAAACGGGTTTACGTGGCAAGATTATCAAGAGTTCATCAGAAAGTTTGAACCGAAAGTGAAAATTCTACAAGAAGAAAATGTAGAACCTTTGAAAATAGAACTTAGAAGTTTCGTAGATGCTGTAAAATTCGATAGAGTTGTTCCTGTAGATGGGAAAGATGCTCTAAAAGCTTTGGAAATTGCCACAAAAGCTATAAAATCATATAAAACCGGGAAAGTTATTTTTGTGTGAAGAACTCCAAAATTGAATTTACGATTGAATTCAAATCTTTTTTTGTTAAACTTGGGTGGACAGGTAAAGACAAAACTTCTTTTGAAAGTTTTTCGGCTATAGGTAAAGAATCTCTATATCCAAGTTGTTGATAAAACTTCTGTTTATGAATCGGTAAAGGATAATAAACAACACTTTGGATTCCTTTTTTTTCCAAAAATTCCTTCAATTCATCTCTTCTTTTGGTTTTTATAGTGAACTGATGAAAAACATGTTTAACATTTTTTGCAACAAAAGGTAGTTCTATCTCTTCAACTTTCTTCAATTGCTCCATTAAGAACTTTGCATTTTCAATCCTTTTTGTATTTAAACTCTCAAGTTTTTTAAGTTGAGCTAGACCAATAGCAGCTGCTATATCTGTCATCCTGTAATTATATCCCAGGGAATCAACAAAATATCTTTGGTATTCTCCATGATTTCTTATTTTCATACACTTTTCTGCTATTTCTTCATCATTCGTCAAAATCATACCACCTTCTCCAGTTGTGATGTTTTTTGTGGGATAAAAGCTAAAGATACTACAAGTACCAAAAGACCCAACTTTTCTTCCTTCAAACTCTGCTCCTAGAGCTTGTGCTGCATCTTCTACCAAAATCAAGTTGTGTTCTTCACAAATTTTCATTAAACTTTTCATGTCAGCTGGTTGGCCATACAAATGAACCGGTAATATGGCTTTTGTTTTTTCTGTTATTTTTTCTTCAATTTTTGTTGGATTAATATTAAATGTTTTTTCGTCAACATCTACAAACACTGGTTTTGCTCCACAGTATAGAATTGAATTTGCTGTAGCAATGAAAGTGAAAGGTGTTGTTATAACTTCGTCTCCAGGTTTAATTCCAATTGCAAGCAAAGCTGTGTGTAAAGCAGTTGTACCAGAAGATGTTGCTATTGCATATTTAACTCCAATATATTCTGCTATTTTTTCTTCAAATTCTTTCACTTTTGGGCCTTGAGCAAGAATTCCAGACTTCAAAACTTCTTCCACTGCTTTGATTTCTTCTTCCCCGATAGCTGGCGATGCTATTTTTATCATTTAAATTTCCTCTCAATCTCTCTGGCAGGATTTCCAACAACCACAGAATTTGGGGCAACATTCTTCGTCACAACTGCACCAGCCCCAACCACAGCGTTTTCACCAACTTCTATCCCTGGTAAAATAATTGCACCAGCACCTATCCTTGCCCCTTTTCTTATAATCGGTCCTTTAAGTACAGGTCTTTCTTTTCTTGCTTGTGGGTTAATCATGTACTTATCATTTGTTAAGATGCATCTTGGTCCAAGAAAAACATCATCTTCTATTATAGTTTCTTTCGGTATATACACGCCTGTTTGAATTGAAACATTATTGCCTATTATTGTATTACCATCAATAACAGTGGCTGTTCCGACAACAACGTTATCTCCTATGACGGTGTTTTCTCTTATTAAGACATTGTGTCCACTCTTAAAATTTTTACCAATTTTAACGTTTTTATAAATGATTGTCCCTGACCTTATTAGAGATTCGTCACCAATCTCAACTTTCCCTTCTAAATCTTTTGGAAATTCTCCAATGCTAACGTTTGCTTGAATCTTGATAAATTTACCTAAAATCAAATTATTCATACTAATCTTTTATCATTTTTTAACATATTAATTTAAAAGGAAATACAGAAAATTTTCTATCAGTAGATTTCTTTTAATTACTAGGAGTAAAAATTAATCAATGAAGTTGGAATAATATCATTCCATTTTAAGTTTTTTTATTTTTCTAACGATATCGAAACTATAAACTTGTGAAATTGTTATCGCACCGATAGAATTTTCACAAAAATGGACAAGAGCTCTATAAATCAAAACTGCAGAAGTAGCTTTTGGTAAAGGTGTTCCGATAAACGACAAAAACAAGATTAATATCGCTTCTATTGAACCTAAACCACCTGGTATAAAAGTTAAGCTTCCCAAGAGTATAGAAATCAAAGGTAAAGCGAATAAAGTTAAAGGCAATTCTATTCCAACGGCCTTAGCTGAAAATAAAAATATTAGGCATTCAGTGATCCAAATCAAAAATGTGAAAAAAAGAATTAGTAAAAGGAATTTTGAGCGTTTGAGTTGATTAAAACCTGTGGAAAAATTTCTTACCATGTATTTCAACTCCTTGCTGAAATTTTTAATAAAAGGTAATTTTGTCGATATTTTCAAAAGGATGAACATGATTTTTTTGTTGTTGAGAGTTAGTAAAACAAAAATTGAAATCAAGAAGAAAATTAGCATCCCTATGAAAGCTAATGTAGTGACGTAGGATGGAATGAGTTCCGTTATTGTTTGAATAGTAACAAGAGAAAATAAGATGTAAACGAAAACATCTAAAACTCTTTCAGTTAAAACTAAAGGAATTGTTTTTGAAAAAGATGTGCCAAACTTCAATTTTAAAAAATATCCTCTCAAAAATTCAAGTGCTTTCATCGGAACTAAATTGCCTAAAAACAAGGCAGAATAGAAACTGTAAAAAGTGTGGGAAAAAGGAACTTTGATGTTCACAGATTTAAGAAGATACAACCATCTTAAAGATTTGGAAAACACTGAAAAAGAGAAACAAACTATTGCCAAAATTATGAAATTCAAATTTGAATTCAAAATTATTTTTAAAACTTCATTTATTCCTGAAAAGTATAAAATTAGAAGTAAAATTATCAAACCGATCAAGAAACTTAAAAATCTAAAATCCATAAAAATTATTCGGTTTGTGAGATTTAAATTAACTACCTTAACCCAAATTTCAATTTAAAGATGAATTTTAAAGTTCTCATACCCTCGATCAAACCCGCTTTCGATTTTCCCATTTTTCTATTTTCAAACATTATTGGGATTTCCACGATTTTATAACCGAATTTTTTAGCTTTGAATAAAAGTTCTGTATTAATTTTAAAACCAAGTGGATTTAGTTTAATTTTTTCATAAACACTTCTCTTCACTACAGAAAAACCTGACATGTTATCTTTAATCTTTAAACCAAGCAAAAATGAAGTTAGAAAGGAATAAAACCTACTTATTAAAATCCTGTAAAATTTATCTTGATTTTTTCCACCTTTTACATATCTAGATCCTAAAACTATATCATATTCTTTTATCTTATCCAAAAGTCTTGGTAAATCTTCTGGTCTATGACTACCATCACCATCCATCAAAACTATAACATCACCTTTCGCAAATTTTAATCCTTCCAAAAAAGCTTTTCCAAGACCATCACTTTTTTGTTTAACAACCTTTGCTCCTGTTACTTTTGGTAAATATTTACTTTTATCAACAATTATCACTTCATGTTTCACTTTTAAGATTTCGTGGATTTTTTCAACCAAAGTTTGGATGTAAGGTTCATCTTTAGTTGGAATTATTATCGAGACTTTTTTCATTAATTAATATTAAACACTAAAATATTTTGACCTTGAACCATTGAAAGAAAATTCTAGTTCACCACCACAAGAAGTGCATCTTCCAACTAAAGGAACCCTTCTGAAATTCTTATTACATCTAACACAAACAACATTTTCAACATCACTCAACACATCTCCTTTTATCTTATTGTTGTTAACTACTTCTGCCAAAAGAGTTTGTCTTCCCAATCCAACTAACTCGGCTTTAGCAACACCTATCGCTTCAAAAACTCTTTCCAAAGGTGGTAAAAGTTGACTTTCTATATAATATTTAGAATCTATTTTCAAACCATGTTTTTTCACATATTCAGGATCTTCCGCTCTTTCTGAAATAAGTTGTGGTCCTTTGATTATCACAAACCCAACTCTATCACCAATAGATGGAATTTCTTTCTCCCCTCTTTTTTTCATCTTCTTTATCAGCTCTACATGAGGTTGAACTCCTTTATATTCTTCAGGTCTTTTCGATACCCCTTTAATTATAACAAGTTTCTCAAGTGGTATTTGATCATTTTGTAGCTTTTGTACTATTTCTTTGAAGTAAGAAAAAGCTTTCTTCGGATTTTGTTCTTTCAGTAAAATATTTAATACAGTTTCTTGGGTTTCGCTAACTAAATCACACCAATCCCTTCTAACAGTTTCAATCCCTTTCATCACAATCTCATCTTTATATTGAGAATCTATCTTCTCAAAACTCCATCCAGCATATCTTTTCTTCGTTAAGATCAAGAGTGTTTTAAAAATGTTCTCGATTTTCAACCTCAACTTACCTTCAAATTTTTCGTTCAAGAAATTTGCTATTTCGATTCCTATCTCTATGGCTTTATCTATATCTTGGGTGTCGGTTTTTATCATCACAGAATCTGTATCACCGTAAATCACTTTGTATGGTGTGTGGGTTTCTACCAATCTTTTAGTTTCTTGAATGTAATATCTACCGCAACTCGTTATAGCGTTTGCTATATCTAAAACATAAATCCTACCTAACAAGAATCCAGTATAACCATAGGTAGCGTTTGCTATCCTTTTCAAACCTTCTTGATATGCATCTAGAGCCCTCTTCCTTACAAGATCTTTCTCATTCTTCATCTCATTTTTAACAACATTCCTCTCTTTTATAAGTCTTTCAACCATTCTAGGTATTATACCTTTTCTTATTCTTGGTGAAACGAAAGAAGTCCCAAAAGGTGTTGTTATTATCTCTAAATCGTTTCTCTTTTCTAGCAAAAGAGTTGTTGGACAAATGTTGAAAGAAATAAAAATGGAAGGATACATGCTAGCCACATCAAGATAACAAACACAAGTTGTGTGTAAACCTATTTCTGGGTCTAAAACTAAAGCACCTTTAAAACCTTTTGCGTCTTTTTCGGCTTTCCTCCTAGCTATCTCTTTTTCTGTAGGTTTACATGGCAATACAAAACCTTCTTTGTTGAATTCTCTCAACAATAAATTTTCTACTTTAGCTGCTTCCCCTGTATCCAAACAATCTTGCAACAACAACCCACAAACTTTTGAAATTCCTATGTATTTATCTAAAAGGTGTTTTTCTAACAACAGTTTTAACACAAGCTCAGAATCTCTTCTAGCATATTCTATAAATTTCTCCATTTCTGCTTCATCACCTTTCCAAGCCACCACCATATCTTTAACTGAAAATTCAATCTTATCTTCACCAAGTAAATAAGAAGAAACATCTCCTAGACCAAATCTTTTTAATCCTATGAAGAACCCTCTTCCACTCATTTCTTTTATCATCCAATAAGGATCAACTATAATCCTACCGAAAACAGAATTTTTATACCTATTTTCTCCCAAGCTCTTTGAACTCAATTGTTTCTCTTTACATCTCCCTATAGTTCTTTTTAGTTTATTCACTTTCAACCTTTGGTTAATATAGGGTAAATCAAAATCGTTGATGTTGTATCCTGTGATTATATCGGGATCAAAATTCTCAATTATATCTAAAAATTTTTCAAGCATCTCTTTTTCATTTTTAAACGTCAAGATATCATGATTTATTTTTCTTATATTGTTCTTAGCAACTAAAACCATGCTGTTCTTTCCATTATAAGCTGGGAAGAAAGATAAACTGATTAAAGCTATTGGCACTTTCTCTGCATTTATCTCTTCTTCAGAGACAATCTCTATGTCTAAAGCTAAATACTTCAGTGGTGCGCTTTCCATTTTATCCACGGGATCTATTTTATCGACATCCAACATTATATCTGCTTTAATAGTTTCTGTACGAGTAGGCCTTCCCTGAACTTTATACCAACTCATACCGAAAAGTGAAAAATCAGCCATGAACCTGTATTTAAAAAGTATATCTGCCTCGAAGATTTCTTCCACAAAATTTTTTCTCCTCAAGTATTCTCTGATTGTAGCTGTTCTAGAAGGGTCTTTCAAAGTAACTTTTAACATTTTCACCTTTTCTTCCTTAAAACCTATTGGTAAGAATTTATCAACTTCTTCTATATTCTTCAAATCGTTCGGAAAATTTTTCTTCAATTCTTCTATAACATCTTCCATCATCCCAGTTTTTGGTAATACGTAAAAATATGGGAAAAAACCTTTGTAAAACACACAAACTGTTTTCCCATCTTCTGTTTTACCGAGAAGCCTTATGATCGGTTGATTCTCAACAAAAATATAATCAACATCTAGAAGCTGAAATATAACTTCCATGTTTATTCTTAAATCAAATCAATTTTTAAATTTTCTCGTGTTTTAAGATTTACAATCCAAAATATTTTTTCTGAAGTCCCACAAGATATCAAAGTTGTTCCTTTGTAGTTCAAAACAAAAGGTGAATCAAAGGGTCCAACGACAAAAATGTCTGGTATTGGGTCGATAATGAAATTATTCTCCAAAGCCAAATTCTGTGTTTTGAAAATTGGATTTAAATGCCTTTTTTTAAGTAAGTTCAACATGACCAAATCTCCTTTCCCCCATTTACTCTTGTAAAATTCTAAGTCGTTTCCTGTTGAAAGAAGTAAGTTGATTTTTTTCTCCAACCTTAAGAAAACAGGAGGTGAAAAGCTTAACACATCTTCTTCCTTAAAATTTCTATTTTTTGTTATTAAAATTAGGGATGAATTAAAAGGTAGGAAACTTTTAAATTTATCTATATATTTTTCATTTACATCAACATCAGAAAAAAGAAAAATACACAACTTATCAAAACTCATTTCTTTTAACTTATCCAAAATTTTCTCATAATTTTCTTCAAAAATCGTGAAATTACAAAACAGGCAAAAAACATCTTCTTCCAACTTTCCTATGTTCCTTTTCAAAGGTATATCAGGCCATAAGATATTAACAACTTCTATTCTTCCATCATTCCTTTCACAAACAACACCGACAACTTCATCTTCAATTAAATAATCCATAATCCCCTTATTCTTCACGTGAAAAATAATCTCTCCTGTTAAATCTTCAACAACTATTTTATTCTCCATTTCATCTATCTCTCTCACCATAACTATTAGAGAAAATTTCTTCATCTTCTCATTTATTTTATTAATGGAAATGAGGTTGACCAAATCCATTCTAAAAGTGAAAAAAGATTTAATCTTTTCATATCTTTGAATTAAAACACTAGAAACATCATCAACTGATATAATTTTCTTATCTAAAATTTCTTTCTTAACTTCTTCCACGTCTACTTTTTTCTCTTCTAATAAATTCTTTAAAAATTCGATTGAAATTAAAGGTGGAATTTTTTCTACATTATCAATTTTTTCCAAAATCTGTTTGATTTCTCCTTTCTTGTTAACTAGATATTCAAGTACATCTGGTTTTAGAATTATACCTTTTTTCATGAAAAATTCCACTATTTCTCTTTTATCCATAAAATCCAAAGAATTTTTTATTTTTTAATTATATATTATATCTCGTTCAAGTTTTCAACTTATAAGTTGTTACTTTCCCGACACGGATTTCCTCCACCTTTTTAGCATCTCTTAATAATAACAAATATTTGTTAACAGTATGCCATGATAAACCAGGTCTATCTAATTTTTCGGCCAAAGATTTACGTATAAATTCTACAGTCCTTGGAATTTTTGGATCTAAGCAGTTTAGAAGGGCTAATTCAAAAAATTTTCCAAAAGGTCTTCTTGGCATGTTTTTTTAAAATATAGGATTTAAAAATAAAATTTTTTATCTGCAAAGATTTTGAAATAAATGCAAACAATTGAATTTATCTGCAAAGATTTTGAAATAAATGTGAGAAAATTAATGTTAATATGAGTGAGAAAAAGATATGTTTTGTTAAAATTTAACGAGAATGAGTTTTTTTATTCAATTTGTAGTTTGCTAGAATTTATAAAATAAGTTAAATGTTCGCACTTATTTGAGAGATTGGTTTTTATATCAATAATGTTAATCAATAACAAAGATGTTCAATTTGAAAATTTTCTAAAAGTTCACAAAAAAACTTGTTTTATCCTTATCAACAAATTTCTTACTTTTTCCACATCCCTTACAGGTGCATATATCCTTGGATAAGTGTTCACTTTATCGATCAAACCTAATTTAACCAAACTTTCCAATCTTTTTCTCAAAGTTTCAACATTGATTTGTAACCCCTCACTTCTTAACTCAGAGAAAAGTTGTTGAAGATAATAAGAATTCACATCGTTAGGAAAATTTTCACCGTTGAAATAAAATTTTTGTAAAATTTTTATCATGATAACATCAAAATTCAAAAAAATTGAAGCGAGCTCTTTCTTCAATTCTATATTCTGTTGTACAGAAATATTTATAAGCGAGTCTTGCCTATTCATTTCTATCCCTATTCCTTCCGGTAATTTTCTGATTAGTGTAATTTATTTTGTAACCAAAATATAAAAATTCTTTTTGGTGATGGAGTAATTAAATTAAGTTGAGGATTCTAGTTTCAACTTTATTATTTACAATTTCAACAAAACCACAATAACCTTCTGGAAACCTACCAGCGTTAATCAATTTAGTCCCGTTAATTTCGTCTAAGCCTCTAGCTTCATGGATATGTGCACTTATAGCAAGAACAGGTTTGTAATTTTCAATGGCTTTCCTCACAGCTTCAGAGCCAACATGTGCACCTGTATACGTTACATCTAATTTAGTTCTAAAAGGTGGCATATGTGTTACTTGTACTTTTACCTTAGCTTTTTTAACTTCTTCAAACCCTTTTTTAAGTCCTTCTTCGATTTCTCTTTCGCCAGGTTCATAAAAAGTATCGAACGGCGTTCTTGCACCACCGAAACCATAGAAACCTATTTCATCAATGATTTTTCCACGTCCATGAATGCTTATATCTTCTTCTTCTAAAAGTTCAATGATATCTCTATCCCAATTTCCAGGTACGCTTAACATCGGTTTTTTAAGTGTTTTTATTTCTTCTATGATCAATTTGGTTATTTCTATCGATGAAAATCCTTTGGGAGGCAAATCGGTGAAGTCCCCTGGAATAACTATAACGTCAAAATCAAGGTTTTGGATTTTATCTAGATATTCCATCAAGTTTTCGATATCATTGTGAATATCACTAATCACTAAAATCTTCATCTTTTACAATTTATCAAAGTTTATTTTTAATATTTATTATGCTCGTGAAGAGAAAAGGCTACAGGGTTGAAAGAAAAATCAGACAAATTTTTGAAAAGTATGGGTGGAAAGTAGTTAGGGCCGGAGCAAGCCTAGGTGAAGCAGATTTGGTTTGTTTAAAAAATGGAAAATGTTTACTCTTACAAGTCAAATCTACGAGAAAAAAATCTCTTTATTTTTACGGTAAAATTTCCGAGAAATTAGAAGGATTTCCTTTTTACTTAGTAGTTGATTTTGGTTACGGAAATATAAGGATTTTAAAACCGAGTAGGAAAGTGTTGAGAGATAGTGGTGAAAAATTGGAAGAATTTTTAAAAAATTAAGTTTAAATTTAAAAATCGTAAATTATAAGTAGGTGATACGTTGCCGATTTATGTTAAAGATGTGATGGTTAAACCAGTGATAACGATAGATGAAAATAAAACAATTAAACAAGCAGGAGAACTTATGAAAAAAACAAGGAGAGGGTGTTTAATAGTTACAAGAAAAGGAAAGCCTGTGGGTATAGTTTCTGACAGCGATATAATAAAAAGAGTTGTTGCTAAGAATCTACTCCCTAGTAAGACAAAAGTCAAGAAAGTCATGAGTTCACCTTTAGTGACAATAGGCCCTGATGAAGAAATTTTATCAGCTGTGAGGAAAATGAAGAAAAATAATATACACAGACTTCCAGTTGTTTTTAACGGAAAATTGATTGGTATAATTTCCCTTTCAGATATAGCTAAAACTTCTCCAGAAATGTTGGATTTGTTAGAGTATAGATTGAGGATGAAATCTTATGAACCGGAAATAAAAGAGAAATTCACTTCTGGTATTTGTGATTCTTGTGATAACTACAGCGATGATTTAAGAAATGTTAATGGACAATGGTTATGTGAAAATTGTAGGGAAGAATTGGAACATGAGTATTGAGTTAAGTAAAGCAGGTTTAAGTAAAACTCAAAAAATAGTTCAAATAGCTGATTTGGATCCAATTTTTTGTTATGAAGATGAAAGTATAAAAAATGTGATGGATAGGATAATAGAGAAAGGAAAGAGGAGATTACCTGTATTGACTAGGAAGAAAAAATTGGTTGGTATAATAACTACGATGGATATTTTAGGAGCTTTCTTGAGAAGACAGAGTTTTGAAGAACCGATTTCTACGATAATGAATAGAGAAGTTATTTTTTGTGATGTAGATGAAACTATAGGAAACGTGCTTCTGAAGTTCAAGTTCTCAAGAAGAGGAGGTTTTCCTGTGACTAAAGATGGAAAACTTGTTGGTATGGTGTCTGAAAGAGACATAGTTAGGAGGTTTGCTTCGGTAGAATTTGGTATGAAAGTGGAAGAGATTATGACAAAAAAACCATTCTTTTTGAATAAAACTTCTTCAATCTTAGAATCTATCAAAACTATGGTGAACACACATTACAGAAGACTTCCTTTGGTAGAAGGTAAAAAGCTTGTGGGTATAGTAACGTCTGCAGATGCTTTGCTCTATTTGAAAAAAGTTAACTTAGAATTTTCTGAATTGAATTCGCCAGTATTACCAACATTTGCTAAAGAAGTTTACTTCATAGAAAAAGATAGGGATGTTTCTGAGGCTATAAGAGAAATGGTTAGACATGATGTTGGTGGTCTTCCTGTTGTTGACGAGGATAAAGTTTTGGAAGGAATGATAACCGAAAGAGATATATTAGAAGAAATCACCTAAATAATTATGCTTTCTCCTTCCGTTATCGAAAATTTGGAGAAAATGGAAAAAGATCAAGTTTTGGTTGTAGTAGAAGGTGAAAAGGATTTTTTAGCCCTTAAAAAATTTGGTTTTAAAAAAATAGTAAAAATAGGTGGGAAACCTTTGGAGAGAGTGGTTGAAGAAGTGGTATCATCAAATCCTTCAGAAGTTGCTATTTTAACAGATTTTGATCCTGAAGGAGAAAGCATGGCTTCATATCTAACCGAAATGATTTCACGTTATAAAATTAAGGTGAATCATTTGGTTAGATGTAAATTCAAATCATTTAAAATTCACAAGATTGAAGAACTCAATTCAATAACGAAATTAATTGGAGATGATTCAAATGGGAAAATTAGCTCAATCTACTGTAAAATATTTAATAGAAGCAGAATTCAAAGCAGACGGTATAGTGGAAAAACCCGATGTCATAGGAGCTATATTCGGTCAAACAGAAGGTTTGTTGGGTCAAGATTTAGATTTGAGGGAACTTCAAAGAACAGGTAGAATTGGTAGGATAGATGTTGAGTTGAACAATTCAGAAGGAAAAACTTTTGGCAAAATTTTCTTACCTTCAAGTCTAGATAGTTCAGAAACTGCTTTAATAGCGGCATCTTTAGAAACAATAGAAAGGATAGGTCCATACACAGCTTCTTTTAAAGTTTTATCTGTCAAGGATGTTAGGGTGATGAAAAGGGAGATGATGCTGAACAGGGCAAAAGATATCCTTGGAAAATTAATAACCGAAGAAATACCACCAACTTCCACTCTAACCAGCATGATAAAAGAAAGCGTGAAGACTGCTCAGATAAGAGATTATTACGGCCTTCCAGCCGGGCCGGAAGTAGAAATATCTGATGAAATAATAATAGTTGAAGGCAGAGCCGATGTACTCAATTTGTTGAAAAATGGTATTAAAAATGTGATAGCGTTGGAAGGGGTGAAGATTCCAGAACAAATAATTAAACTCACGAAAGAGAAAATTACAACGTTATTCGTCGATGGTGATAGGGGAGGAGATTTAATAATCAAGGAAATGTTGCAAGTTGCCGAAGTGGACTATATAGCAAGAGCACCAGCTGATAAGGAAGTAGAAGAACTTACCAAGAAAGAAATATTCAAGGCTTTAAGGGAGAGGATACCTATAGACCAGTATAAAATAGAAACTAGGGTAAAAGAACTGAAAGATTTCATAGAAAAAAATCAAAACAATTCAGCTTCATGAATTACGGAATAAACTGGACCAGTAGGCTTCAATTCACTCTTAATCAATTGGATTTTCCTTATTGTTATTTTTCCGTGAAATCTTCCCTCTTCCATAACTTTCTTTTTCAATTCTAATTTGTTAGTTACAGCTTTAACTCTACATAAAGTTATATGTGCCGGTTTGGAATCACCACCTATCTCTTTTACTATTTCTTTAAAAATTTTTTCCAAATCTTCATTGTAAGCGAGTGAGAGCGCCAAAACTCTTACGTACTTATCATTAGGTATCATTTTCAACCCATCTATTTCAACCTCAAACTTTTTGAATTTTTTACCAACAGAATCGATTTTCTCAGAAATTTTTTTTATATCATTTTCACCAATTTCTCCAAGGAAAGAAAAATTCAAATGTAAGTTTTCTTTTTCCACAAACTTACATTTCATCGGCCACTTTTCCATTTTTTCCAACAATTTTAAAATCCCCACTTTTTCATCTTCATTTAAAAGATATCCAACGAAACACCTCATAAATAACTTTAAATTTAAGTAAAGTATAATTATTTGTGATAATTATGGCTGAGACAAAAGTTAGGGCAGCAGATGTGCTGGGTAAGACTATAATAAGTGAGGAAACTGGGAGAAAGTTTGGAGTGGTGAGCAACATCGATTTTGTGGCTGAGAGTGGCGAGCTTTTGAATCTTGTGGTAGAGCAACCAACCAGATACTTACAAGACCTCAATCCAAAAACAGATGATAAAGGAAGAATTTTAATCCCTTTTAGTGCAGTGAAATCAATAGGAGATTTTGTGGTAGTAAGCGAGAATGAGTTAATTTAAATAAAAACAATTCGTTTAATTGAGAACTTTTTATTCTCTAATAGAGAATTATCTCCAAGTTATATCGATATCATCAATTCTCCATTTAGGTTTGATTAAATCTCTAAATTTTGGTTTCCATCCACTCTTGAAAGCCAGTAAACCAGTCCAAGCTATCATCACACCGTTATCACCACTGTATTCCGTTGGAACAACGTACATTTTTGCCATCCTACTTTCACACATCTTTTTCATCATATCTTGCAACCTTCTGTTTGCAGCCACACCACCCACTAACAAAACTTCTGTTTTTTCCGTATGAGCTAAAGCCCTTTCTGTTACTTCTGTTAACATGGCGAAACATGTTTCTTGCAGGGAATAAGCCACATCCTCTTTTCTTACACCTTTTTTAATCATGTTAATTGCTGTCGTTGCTATACCAGTGTAGCTCACATCCATACCTTTTACAACGTAAGGAAGTTCAACATATCTACCATTTTTCGCCAGTTTCTCTATTTCTGGACCACCTGGCATCGGTAGACCCATTTCCCTCGCAACAACATCCAAACAATTTCCTATCGCTATATCTTCTGTTTCACCAAAAACTCTATAAACTTTTTCTACCAATGCAACAATTTGTGTATTTCCACCGGAAAGATAAACAAAAACAGGATCTGTTGCTTCTGTTGTAAGAAGACCAACTTCTAAATGTGCTATTTGATGACATACTGGAATTAAAGGTTTTTTATATCTAATCGCTAAATTCCTTGCGAATTTGGCACCAACTAAAAGACAAGGTGGTAGACCAGACCCAGCGGCATAAGCCACCAAATCAACATCTTCGATCTTTAAACCACCTTTTTCTAAACATTTAATTAAAACATTTTCAGAATTCTTTTCGTGAAATTTTGCTGCTTCATCAGGTATGATACCTTTTCCTAATGGTGGTTTATAAACTACTCTTTCGTCTGCAATAATTTTTCCTCTTTCATCAACTATACCAACACCAAAAGTATGAGCTGTTGATTCAATCCCCAAACAAACAACATTTTTTCTCACAACATCACAATCTAAAATTCTATAAAATTATAAAGAAATCTATATGGTAATGAAAATTGAGGATCTTTCAAGATATGGTATAGAGGAAGAATTTATAAGAAAATTTAGGAACGAAGGTATTTCAGAACTCTATCCACCTCAAGAAGAATTTGTTAAGGAAGAGTTGTTTAAAGGAAATAACGTTGTTGTATCATTTCCAACAGCAGGCGGTAAGACTTTAATAGCGGCTTTAGCCATGATAAAAAAACTTTCTTCTTCAAGATGTAAAGCAATTTACACAGTTCCTCTAGTTGCTCTTGCCAATGAGAAATATGAATATTTAAAAAGACTTTTTGAAGGAAGATGGAAAGTTGCTATATCTGTTGGTGATCTCGATTCAAGTGATCCTTGGCTTTCTGATTACGATGTGATAATTTGCACCAACGAGAAGCTTGATTCTTTGATAAGACATGGTGCAACTTGGATTAAAGATATAGGTTTAATAATCGTGGATGAAGTTCATGTTTTGAACGATCCATCTAGGGGAACAACTCTCGAAATTCTGTTGACACAATTAAGGGAAGTGGTACCAAAAGCTCAAATCATTGCTTTATCAGCTACAATAAACAACGCAAAAGAATTGGCGAACTGGTTGGATGCAACCCTTTTAAGTAGCGATTTCAGACCTGTTAAACTTTACGAAGGTGTTTATTACGATTCAAAAATCTTCTTTTACGATAAAAATGGTTATGAGTTGAATGAGCTAGAGCCAGAAGCGGCCATAGCGGAAAACACCTTGAAGTTGAAGAAACAAGCTTTGTTTTTCGTTGCAACAAGGAGGACAGCAGAAAGTTTGGCGGAAAAATTGGTTAAGGTAGTTAAACCTTACATAAAAATGAAAGAGGAAGTAGAACTTCAAAATTTGGCAAAAGAAATTTTGGAAATTTTGGAAACACCAACCCAACAATGTAAAAAACTAGCTTCTTGTGTGAAAAATGGGGTAGCTTTCCATCATGCAGGTTTACTTGGAAAACAGAAAAGATTGATAGAAGATAAATTCAAGCAAGGTTTGATTAAAATAATAGTAGCTACTCCCACTCTAGCTTTTGGAGTTAATTTACCTTCTTTTAGGGTTGTGATAAGGGATGTTAAAAGATACTATCCAGGAATAGGTTCAGTTTACATTCCAGTGTTGGATTATAAACAAATGTCTGGAAGGGCCGGGAGACCAACTTACGACGAGTTTGGCGAATCTATATTGATAGCAAGGACAGAAGATGAACTTCGAGAACTTGTAGATCATTTCATCATGGGTAAAATCGAGGATGTTCGATCAAAGCTTGGTTTTGAGCCTATTTTAAGGATGCATGTTTTGGCTTTAATAGCTACGAATTTTTGTGATTCGAAAGAATCTCTGAAGAAATTTTTTTCAAAAACTTTTTACTCTTATCAGTTTGGCGAAATATCTTTAATTGAAGATAAAATAGAAAAGATTTTGGATCAACTTGAAGATTGGAAATTTATTTTTAAAAAAGGGAGAAAAATTTCGGCAACAAGAATAGGAAAAAGGGTTTCTGAACTTTACATCGATCCTTTAACTGCTTTTAACTTCATTCAAACTCTGGATAGAACAAGGGAAAGAAAAATCCCACCTTTCGGTATTTTACAATTGATTTCAAACACGATAGAGATGAGACCTTTGCTTCCAGTGAGACCAGGAGAATTCTCTGAACTTGAGAACATCCTTGCAAAAAGGGAAGATGAAATATTACAAATTATTCCAGACGAATCTGAAATAGAGTTTGACGATTTCTTGAGAAGTTTAAAAACTGCTTTGGTATTTGAGGCTTGGATAGAAGAAGCGAGTGAAGACGAAATCTTAACAAATTTTAGAGTTACACCAGGAGAATTTTATGGAAAAAAAGAGATTGCGGATTGGCTTTTGTACTCTTTACAAGAGCTTGCTTTATTACTTGGATACAAAGAATTTTTAAAACCTATAAGAAAATTAAGAGTTAGACTTGAGTATGGTGTGAGAGAAGAGTTAATTAATTTGGTGAGATTGAAAGGGATAGGAAGGATAAGAGCAAGAAAACTTTACAATGCAGGGATCAAGAGAATTTCTGATTTGAAAAAAATTCCAATTGAAACTCTGACCAAGCTTGTAGGAGAGAAAGTTGCTTATTCGATAAAAGAACAATTGGCCCAAGTGCCTAAGAAAAAAGAAGAAAAACAGACAACTCTTCATTAATTCTTTAACTACTTAATATTTTAAAGTAAGATGGGGTTGCTGGGATTTGAACCCAGGTTTCAGCCTTTTCCTCAGGACCCGTTCGCCAAAGATAAGGCTGAGTCCTAAACCAAGCTAGACGACAACCCCGTTGAATCAATATTTGATTTCAAAAGTTATCTTTACTTTATTCCCTGGATTTTTCAATTTTTCAATTAAACTCTGTTTTAATTCGTTAGCGGATTTGTCTGAAAGAATGACGACAGTTTTCCCATCAATTTTGGAATCTTTCCTTATCAAGATTTCTTCTTTACTAGTTAGTTTAAGTGCAGGTGAACCACAACCGAAAAAAACTTCTTCTTCCCCCTCAACCTCAACTTTAACCTCAACTTTTCCGCCAGTTTTGATCGCAGCTTTAAATTCTTCGCTCAAATCTTTACATGCTTTATTTGCATTTACAGCTATCGTTGCATCATCAACGTCTGAACTTTTAGTTATTCTTATTAAAGAGTCATTGATAGCTTTGATATCACCGTGACCAAACCCAACAATTTCTTCTCTTACAGGCTTTAATTCCATGAGGAGTTTCCATCCACTTTCTGTAGGTATGTAAGCCCCACCAGCAGTGTAGTGAATCATCCCTTTACTTTCCAATATTTCGAAAACACTTCTCACCATTTCAGGTGTAATAGTTGGCGATGGCTCTGGAGCAATTTCAGGTGGACCTTGCGCTTTTTTCACGTTTTCCATCAAGACACCTTTCTGGCAAAAGTCATGAAGCCTGTATGCATTATTCCAATGGTTTTTGGCCTCGTAGTCCTTTCAGTTTGCCATTCCCTTACTATATTTTCAACTGTTTTGATATAAGAAAAGTTTAACCTTTTTATTTTTTTTGTTACGCTAATAACTTCTTCTATCGTCGGTGAATAAACAACCAACCAACCACCAACTTTCAGACTTTTATAAGCATGCTCAATAACTTTTTCAGGATTTTTTATATCAACAGTTACTAAATCCACGTTCTTCTCAGAAATTCCTTTTGAAGCGTCTTTGTTTTTTATATCGATAAAATCTGAAAGATCGAAGAGTTCCACATTCTTTTCAGCTATCTTCAACATTCTCCTATCTTTTTCATAACTAACAACTTTCCCAGGTTTTACATGATTCGCTAAGAATATAGCTAGAAAACCAGAACCAGTTCCAACATCCACCACAAAACTTCCAGGAGAAATTCCTGTATAAGCTAAAATCAAAGAAGCATCTTTCGGCATTATTATTTGTGGACCTCTCCTAGCTTTTTTTTCTAACAAATCATTAAAACTAGGTCTTACTATCGAAAATTCTTTACCAAGATGAGTCTTTATTTTTTCACCAAATCTCTTTTTCAACAATTCATTTAAATCAAAAATACCATCTTTCGTATGTAATTTCCCTTCTTTAACTTCTGTGATGTAAGAAGAATCTTCAGACAAGAGAAGAACTATTTCTCCAACTCTCAAGCAAATCACTAATTATTATTTGAGAAATAGTTTTTAAGTTTTGGATAATTCTTTTTCAAGTTCTCTCAATGCCAATATCCTCTTGAATGTTAATGGATGACTTCTGAAAATTTCCATGAATCTTATTAGTGGGTTCCTTTTTTCCCACTCCATGGCTTTCTTCAATTCTTTTTCATCTAACTCCATATCGGAATATTCTGAAGATAATTGCTTAACTTCATTAACAGCTGAGATTGGATCTGCTATGTAAAAAGACCTGACGGCAGAATTTTCAACTCTTTCTGGTGTAGTAGTTAACCCATAAGTTATTTTTGCTAGAGCACTTGCTAACAACTTTGGTTTAGTGTTAATTCCACCAAACCTATCAGCATAATACTCTCTCAACCTTGACAAAGCTAAAACTAGTAAGTTGGAGATGAAATAAATGATGAAAGCTACGAAACCTACAAGAATTGCAGCACCCGCTCTTTCTCTTTCATTTCTTGCGAATATCAAGAATCTTGCGATGAAATAAGCTATTATAGGTATTGCAGAAACAATTGTCATCACTATCATATCTTTATGCTTGATATGACCTATTTCATGTCCCAACACAGCTTTAACTTCTTCTTGAGTTAAAGTATTAAGTAAACCTTGTGTTACAGCCAGAACGGCAGACCCAGGTGTTCTACCAAAAACAAAAGCGTTAGGAGCACCACTTCTTACTAAAGCTAATTTTGGCATCGGAACTTTATTCTTCTTACACAATTCTTCCACACTTTCCCAAATCCAAGGATATTCTTTTCTATCTAAAAACCTCATGTTGGTCGTCCACCAGATTATTTTAGGTCCAACCAACCATTGAATGAATACCAACGCTATTGCCATAGCTACTACCAAATAACCAGAAATGTTAAAGAAATAACCAACTGCTGCTAGCAACCCAAACAAGAAGCCAAATAGTAAAAATAAAGTTAGACTCATTGCTAAAAACAATTTCAACGGCATATCACCACCTGATCATAAGAATTATTAAAATGGAAACAAATAAAAAAACTAAAGTTAGGAGAAGAGCGGTTTTACTACTCCAAAAACCTATTGGTATTGGCCCGATTAAACCAAAAAATCCGAATTCTGTCTTCACTTTTTTGTTTAAAATTACTCCAATTATGAGTAGCAATATACCTAGGAATATCAAGAATGATGCTATGAAGATCAATTTTTCGTCCATTTTAATTATATTAATATATTCGGATAATAAAAAACTATGCGTGTTTTTGTGGTAACAACTTTCGTGGGATGTTTTGGTGTTGATGAGAACAGAAAAATATTGTGTTTTAAACCTTTTCCAAAAGACCCAGAAAAAGTTGCTGAAAAGATCATTCGCTCAAAAACGGATTGGATTGAAGAAGAAAGAGAGATACAAATAGAACTGAAGGGTAAAGGATACGATGTTGTTAAAAGCGATTTCAGAAGTGAAGTATATCAATTCATCAAGCAAAATTTGAGAGAATTGGCGATAAAATACAAATTCTTCAACGATCAAGTTGAATTCAATCAGTTCTATTCAAAAGTTACAACAGAATTGGTCAAAAATGAAATGAGAAAAATGGTTAAGAAAGATATAATAGTTGTTCAAATTATAAAAACTATAGAAGATTTGGATAAAACCACTAATATTTTGATGGAGAGACTTAGGGAATTTTACTCACTACATTTTCCGGAGATGGATAAGATAATTACTGATCATAAAAGATTCGCTTGGATAGTGGAGAAATATGGGCATAGAGAGAATATAGAAGATAAAGATCTAAAAAATCTGGCTAAGAAGAGTATGGGTGTGGATTTCGGTGATGATGAGATAAAAGTTGTTGAGTCGATAGCGAGCAAACTTTTAATATTATATGAATTAAGGGAAGAATTAGCCAAAAAATTGGAAAAAATTTTGAAAGAAGTGGCACCGAATTTGCTAGATTTAGCAGGTCCGATACTTTCCGCGAAACTTATAGCAAGAGCAGGTAGTCTTGAAAAATTAGCAAAGATGGCATCTAGTGCAATTCAACTAATAGGCGCGGAGAAGAGTCTTTTTAGATTTTTGCGTGGAAAAGGTAAATCACCAAGATTCGGCATATTATACAATCATCCATTAATCCTAAATTCTCCAGAGAAGTTGAAAGGAAAAATTGCTAGGGTTTTGGCATCTAAACTTTCGATAGCAGCAAAACTCGACTTTTATTCGAAAGAGTACATGGGTGAAAAATTGAAAAAAGAATTAGAAGAAAAAATCAAAAAAATAAGATCTTGTTCAGGAAAATCGAAATAAATTAAGATGTTGCATCTTTAGGTTGGGATGATGGAAGTTAAAAAACATGAAAAATTCGATGGAATTTTCATGATAAAAAAGAATTTAGCGACCATAAACCTTTTACCAGGTAAAAAGGTTTATGGTGAGGAGTTGGTAAGAATAGGTAAAGTTGAATACAGGATTTGGGATTTGTGGAGGAGTAAGCCTGCAGCGGCGATAAAGAAAGGTTTAAAATATTTCCCGATAAAAAGAAATTGTAAAATCTTATACCTTGGGGTAGCAAGCGGTACAACAGCAACCCATTTCAGTGATATAGTTGGAAAAGAAGGTTTGATATACGGTATAGAAATTTCTGAAAGGGTTTTGAGAGAATTGATACCACACGCTGAAGGAAGGGGGAATATAATTCCTATACTAGCCGATGCGAGGAAACCAGAAGATTATAGTGACTTGGTGTTAGAGAAAGTTGATGTGATTTATTGTGATGTGGCAAGTCCTGATGAGATAGACCTTTTTTTAAGAAATTCTGAAAAATTTCTAAAACCAAGAGGTCATGGCATGATAGCCGTGAAAGCCAGGAGTATCGATGTCCTCAAAAAACCAGGAGAAATATATAAAGAAGCTAGAAAAAAATTTGAAGAGAAATTTGAAATTTTAGATTTTGTTGAGTTGGACCCTTTCGATAAAGATCATGGATTTTTCGTACTTGAATTCAAATAAGGTGAAATTTTTTCAAAAATCTTTTCCATAACTTCTAAATCGTTAAGACAATGTTCAATTATCATTTTCTTTGATTTTTCGTCCCCACGTGTAGATTTCATGTATAACTTCAAAACATCTTTTCCACTTATCTCATTATTTTTTGGTATGTTGAGTATTTTTGCAATTTCAGATAAACTATTCTTACTGAAAAGAAAGTTTTTCCTGAAAAACTCACATAAATCTAAAGAAGGTATTTTAGATAACTCACTTAAATCTAACCCATTAACAACAGCCCTACTTAGTATGAAAGGTATATCAAATTTAGAACCATACCAAGTTATTACCATTTCACATCCTTTCAACTCTTCCTTAAGCCAAGCTAAAACTTCTTTTTCATCAGCTTCATCCTCTACAAACTTAACTTCTTTTTTATTTCCTTTTATTATGCCTACAGCTACTAAATGCCCTATATCAGCTTTGTTGTTAGTACATTCTATATCCAAAAACAACTTCATGTCATTCACAATATATCAATATCAATTAGAGAATAAAAAGGGTAGGGAGGAGGAAATGGCAATGGCTACACATTTTTCAAGAACCCCCAAACCCTATTTCCCGAAACAACGTTCGTCATGATCTTTTTCTTCCCACTACTAATCAAAAACGATATTTCAACTCTAACTATTTCTTGCATAACTTCACCTGAAATGTAAATCATGTCTATAATACCACTTCACGTTGAAATCATGTAAACTTCTCTGAGTTTCGATTATCCTATTTTGAGGAAAACTTTCCCAACAATCCTTACAAAATATTCTTTTCTCCCCAAAACCATCTATGAATTCAAAAGTTCTGAGTGAGTTACATTTCAAACATCTCATATTCTCAATTTTTATTTTAAAAAGTTACACACAGATAACTTACGGAACAAGATTTCCGAAATTTCCGATGATTTTTCGTAAAAAGGTAATTTATTATTTTCTTATTAGAAAAAAAGGTTTAAATTACCTTTTTATTCTTGTAAAATCTCTCAACTCTTCTAAAATTTCAATTTTTAATTTATTTTTATCTTTTTTATTTATAATACCAGCACCAGCAGCCTCGTGTCCACCACCTATACCAAGTTTCTTGAATAAAAATCCAATGTTGACTTTCTTACTGCCACACCTTCCATGTATTTTTACGTTGTTTTTACCCTCTTCTAAGAGAAATATTATTTTTTCTGGATTTTTGGTTGAGAGTTGAGTTATTAAAGCGGAGCAAATTCCAGCATAAACAGGTTTAACTTCACTAATCCACACATCCCCAACAATTTCCAAATTTCTGAAAAATTCTTTTTCACTATTTTTCAATTCTTCTTCGAACTTTTTACTAGCATTAATGATTTCCCTTCTACGTATCAAATCTTTTAAGTCCTTTGCTTTCAAAAACATTTCCAGAACGCTTTCGGCACCGAGAACCGATATAGCATTTCCAACCAATACGGAAGCTTTACCATACTTAGTCTTCCAGATATTCTTTTTATCCTTCACTCTTATCAAATCTTTACAATCATCTATACCAAAATCTCCGACAGTGCCTAACGAAGCAACCCATTCCTTTTCTTTCAGAAAGTTGAACATCTTGTAGATTACGTAACTAGTTGGTTGATAAATCCAGGATTTTTCTAAACGAGGATTTATCAAGATTATGTTTTCAGAGTTCAAATCATCACATGGATGATGATCGATTATCAACATTTTTTTATTTTCTTGAAGGAAGTTCTTTTCTATGAGGTCGACAGGAACGTCAACTGTTATAATTTTATCAAAATTTTTAATCCTTTTTTTTATCTTTTCCAATTTACCCCAACTACAAGCTAAAGTTGCATCGACTTTTTTCCCAAATTTTTCAAGAGCACTGAGCATTAAGTAAGCGGAAGAAACCCCATCTACGTCAGAATCGTAAATTAAAATTACTTTTTCCCCGTTTTTTATGTTACGTATGAATTCTTCACCTTTTCTGAAAAGTTCCTCAAGTCTTCTCTTCAGTTTTTTCACCCACAAGTTTCTTTATAACATCTTCATCTAAAAGAAGCAATTGTAAAGGTTGTTGTTTTGGTGTAGAGAGATGAAATTCAACCGTTGACATGAAATTATCGACATAATGTAATATTAAGGCTTCAAAATTCCTAGGAGGTGTTGGTCCAGTTTCCCCAAAATGTGAAGCCACTATATGTATCACTTCTTCCGGAAAACCCCTATGGTAAAGTTCGGCCACCGCTAGCATCGAATGATCTAGTAATATACCACTGTGTTTTACTTCCTCGCCTTCAACTTTCCATTCAAATATTTTCATGATGTCGTGGAGTAAAGCACCTGCTACAAGGTAATCTTTATTCACTTTGACTCCATAATTTTTTTCCAAAATTTCGGCAACTTGTAAACAAACTTCAGTAACTGAAGCGATGTGATTTATTAAATCACCCCTTTCAACAGTTCCGTGTCCGGGTATAGTGAAAGGAGTTCTTATTTTATCGATTTCACATTTTGGATATTTTTTAAATTCTTCGTGGGATAGAGTAGGGTTTTTCAAAAATTCCACTACCTTTTTCCTCAATTTTTCATCTTCTATGTTCCCGGCTAGTCTGATTAATTTTTCCATCCAATCCCTTATCCGAACAATGCACTCAAACCAACAGCAGCTTCTTCCATTTTTTCCTCTTCCTTCTTCTCTTCCTTCTTCTCTTCCTTGGTCGCTGTTGCAGGCATAATGGCAGCTTGTTGTATTACTTCATCTATGTTAATTCCCTCCAAGCTTGTCACCAGAGCTTTCACTTTTGCTTCATCCACGGTTATTCCAGCAGCTTCCAATATCTTTTTAACGTTTTCTTCCGTTATAGGTTTTTTTGCGTGATGTAGTAACAAAGCTGAATATATATACTCCAAATCAAACACCCCCCATTCTTTTTATCATAGTAGCATTATTAAAAGCTTTGATCAACAAGAGTTTTATCGTGTGTTTTGTCGGATAGAATATGTTTAAACTGAGGTTTGTGGCATGTTGATGTGCAATAGGAATTTGTTGTTTATATACCTCGACCAATTCCAATATTTCTTTAGGATAAACGTTTCCATTCTCATAAAAACAAACTACATTCAAACCAATGCTTATTGGTTTTATTTCAAGTTTTCTCAAAGCGTTGGCAACCTCTTTTGATATCTTTTCACCTTTCTTGACCAAAACCACATCTTTTTTAATCACTATTCTACCTTCTTCAACGCCAACAACTATACCTGCTTTGCTCAATTCACTTATGACAGGCCCAGGCATAAGGTTAGTTTTACCAGCTTTAACGATTATATCATTTGGTGCTGTATCAGATTCTTTAGCGTAAGTGTTAAATTTTAACGAAGATAGTAGCGAGTAAAACTTGAAAGCACCCTCTCTACATAAAATAAGTATAGGATTGTTTGGTATCATTCTTCCTAATTCACTGATTTTTTCTTTTTTGGATTCTTTGATGGCTCGGAGGAGTACACTTTTCTTCACGAATTTAATCATACCAACATCTCTGATTTTTTTCCTCAATTCTTGTAGTTCTTTACTGGGAAACTTATACACATCAGCTATACCAACAACAGGAAATTCTTCTATCAACTTCTTTATTTCTTCAACTTTTTTCACCTTTTCTTCCCTTATCAAATTCACACCTCCACTTTCACAGGTTTACTCATAGTTAGCTTTATGAAGATGTTTTTTATGTTCTGCATTCCTCTCGGAAGTTTAGCCTGAACAGCTTTTATGACAGCTTCTATATTTTCACAAATTTCCTCATCTTTCATATCTTCTTTTCCAACCATACATTGAATCGTTGGAGAATCTTTTACCCTAATCCTTACAGCCTTTTTGTAATCCTCTGTTATTTTTTCAACGTTCTCAGTTATTATTTTCGGCATTTTACCTTTTGGCCCCATGTATTGACCAAAAATCTTACCAACTTGAACCATTATTTTTGGCTCAGCGAAAAAGAAATCAACATCTTTTACCAATTTTTTTACTTCTCTTCTATTTTTTGAATAAAATTCCAAATCTTTGGTGGTTAAAATTTCACATCCAAGATTTTTCAAACTATCGGAAAAAACAACGATTCTTGCTTCCTTTCCTCTACCGTGTGGTAATATTACATCTTCAACAAATCTATTTTCCGGTTTTTTAACATCGAAATCTTTGAGGTTTATTATTAAATCAAAAGTTTGAGAGAAATTCCTTTTCTTGGAATTTTTCCTCAATTCTTGAATTGCTTTTAAAATTTTTTCTCTCATCCACGACCCTCCTGCCTAAGCAGTGAAGCGGGTTATTTTTATTTGATTTTAACACTTAAAAAACTTATCGTACTTACCTTCATCGATTTCTTTCAAAACTTCTTTCGGCTTTTTACCTTCCACGGTTACGGGCATACTGTTTGCAGTTCCCAAAACCATCTTCACAGCATTCTTTAAATCCTTAGCTAACATTTCTTTCATTTTAATTTTTGCAATTTTTACACATTGTTCTATCGTTAAGTTACCCATAAAAACTTCTTTTTTCTCCCCACTACTTTCTTTCCCACCCTTTTCTCTTTTAACAACCCCCAGCTCTTTTTTTATTAAACTCGAAACAGGAGGAATACCGACTTCAATTTCATATTTCCTCGTATTTTTATCGATTATAATTTTCACAGGAACTTCTATACCTTCATATTCTTTTGTTCTTTCGTTCACTTCTTTGAAAACTTCACCAACGTTAATTTTATAACTACTTAGTTTTGGAGCGGTTGTTGGTCCTGGAGACGCTTTCCCACCTTCCACTAATATTTCTATCACATCTTTATCTTCCATTTCATTTCCCACCTTTTTGCAACAGTTTAACGAATTCAACACTTACCGTGATCGGTATAGGCACCACAGCTTCTATAAGTTCAATCGTAACTTCCCTCTTCACTTTATCGTATTTAATAATTTTTCCTTCACCGCCTTTGAATGGACCACCGATAACTTCGACCAAATCACCAACATCGAACTCGATTTCAACTGTCTTGGGTTCTAGAAATCTTTTAACCTCTTTCAAATCTATAGGTCTCTTTATCAAGCCTCTAACATGTGGTATCATTTGAATAGCTTTTTCTATATCTTGTAACTCACCTTCAATGAAAATGTATCCTTTAATCTCTTCAGGATGAAAAAGCGCTCGAATGTTGAGACCTTCTAATTTTGCCTTTCCAGCTATAGCTTCCATCACAACGTTTTCCCTTCCAACCACAGTTTTAACACTGTATATCATTTTTTCACCTAGAGACCGAATATTGTAAATATTAAGTAAAAAATAAAACCTATTATCCCGAGAAGAACAACACCCAAGGCACAAATCCTTAAAGTTTCGATGAATTTATCTTTTGTTGGAATTTTATTCATTTTAAGTACTCTTATATACTCTTTTACTTTTTCCCTTATGTTGATCTTCATAACACCACTCAATCTAAAAACTCAATACCAAGAATATTCTCTATGTCTTTTTTTTCTTCTTTTGACCATTTTTTACCAGGACCAAAAATTTGTGGTGATTTTACACCAGTTATGACTAACATAGCTCTCAGACTTTCACCAAGTTCTTTAGCTATCTGTGCACCCCAGATTATCTTAGCATCTTGTGAGAGTTTACTGGATACTATTTCAACTATTTGTTGAGCTTCTCTTAAAGTTATATCAGGACCACCGACAACATTTATCAAAGCACCAGTTGCACCAGTTACATCTACTGTTATCAAAGGATTGTTCAGAGCCCTTTCCACAGCCTCGACAGCCCTGTTTTCTGTATCACTTTCTCCCATACCGATCATCGCAAGTCCACCATTTTTCATAACACTTTTCACGTCAGCAAAATCAAGGTTTACAAGTCCTGGTTTGGTTACGAGCTCAGCGATTCCTTTAACAGCGTTAACCAAAACTTCATCACATATTTTAAAAGCTGTTGCTAAAGAAACGTCGGGAACAATTTCCAAAAGCCTATCGTTAGGTATAACTATCATGGTATCCACATGATCTTCCAAGTTTTCCAAACCTTCTCTTGCATTTGCCATTCTCTGTTTTCCTTCCATGCTGAAAGGCAAAGTGACAACAGCAATTGACAATATCCCCAATTTATTCGCTATCTCTGCAACAACAGGTAAGCTTCCGGTTCCAGTACCGCCACCGAGTCCGCAAGTCAAGAAAACCATGTCAGCCCCTTGTAAAGCTTTTTTAATTTCTTCTTTACTCTCTCTTGCAGCTTCCATTCCAATCCTCGGATCTCCACCAGCCCCTAACCCAGAAGTGAGTTCCCTCCCGATTAAGATTTTTTTGTCAGCATCGGTGTAGAGCAAATCTTGGGCATCCGTGTTTATAGCTATAGTTTCAGCACCAACTATACCAACTTGCATTAGTCTAGTGATGGTATTGTTTCCAGCACCACCCGCCCCAACAACTTTTATTTTAGTTTTTCGGCTTTCTAAGATTGTTCTCAATTCTTCATCTATTTCCTTCGTTTTTTCAGAAGGTTTTTCTGTGAATTGTCTTACTCCCATTCAACTCCTTTTTATAATTCAAAATTTTAAAAATAAATCCTTATTCACCCTTTTTAAAAACTTCAACAAATTTCACTGTTTCAATATCCTTTATCCATTTTATCAATTGGGAAGATATTGCAGATTTTATTTTAAAATCAACGTCTACTTTCAGTTCTATTTCGACTTCTTTTTCATTTAACTTTATCTTAACATCTTCTAATCCTGTGAAATAATCTATTATGGCTTTAACCTTTTCTTCTTCATTTTCCACTTTCTTAACAATTTCGATTTCATACTCCAAACTCTTACCAGCGAGAGGATGGTTGAAATCAACTTTTACTCTACCACCATCCACACTTATTATCTTTCCTCTTAAGTTGTTGACCAATACGTAAGATCCTGGGATTATTTCAACACCCTGCTCTTTGAATCTGGCTTCCGGAATCAACTTGACCAAATCTTCGTTTCTTTCACCAAAAGCCTTTTCTGGTGGTATTAAAACTTTTTTCTTTTCACCAACTTCCATTCCTTTAATCGCTTCATTAAGACCAGAGATTATAAAGCCACCATCCACCACAACGGGTAGAGGACCATATTTTACCCTCTTGTTAAAGATTCCAGCTTCTCTTGCTATTTCTTCTTTTGTTGTATCAAAAACTTCACCACTATCACTTATTTTTCCAACGTATTCGATGTAAACAAAATCCCCGGAATTCATTTTAATACTTTCCTCCCTTTACATAATTTACAAAATGGAGTACCTTCTATTACGCAATTGGGACACACCAAAGCACCACAACCATGACATTTGAATAAAGCTATTGAATATTTCTTACAACTTTGGCAAATACCACCTACAACCAAAAAACCACCTTTGTAAAGTTTGGTTTGTAAGTATAAATAATTGTAATGGATTCAATCGATTTGTTTTCATAAAATCGTGCAGGGGGTGGGATTCGAACCCACGAAGGGACTAACCCAGCAGGTTTCCTCTCATCTTTGAATCAAAGCTTAAGGGTTAGTGTGCATCTTAAGCACCGCCGAGTGCAAGAGCACTCACTGCCGCCTTTTCCACTTGGCTACCCCTGCCAAAAATTATTTTAACTTTAAACTTAATCTTTTTTCAATTTGTTTAAACTTTTTTGAAAATCTTTCATCTTTTTTTCTAAAATTTCAGAGGCAGAGAGAACAACTTCTTCAGGAGTCAAACCACACACAGATTCTACGTTGAAAACGAACTTATCTCCTTCATAGTTATATCCTACCACTGCCGCTTGCCATTTTATATGTTCTCTCCCCACTCCTAACTGGGCTATCGCTTCGAATTGCAATTCTTCACCATCGAAAAGCTCAACTATCGGTATTTTGTCAAAAACTGGTTTTACGTCCTTAGCACTGCTTTTAAGGTCTCCGGAATAAACCATTTTAGGCCCCTTCTCTTTCAAAATAAGTTCAACCTTACATCTACCACATCCCTTACCTTCACATTTACATTCGCTCGGTAAGTTGTAAGCTTTTTTATCAAAAGTTAGTGGAATTTGCCCCAACCTATTAGCTATAATTTCATCGGGTAATGCTGAATCATTTTTTTTAAAATCAACCCATTCTATTGCCATAGTTGGAACCTCAACCATCATAATCCTCCTTAAAGCGTTAGCGAAACCAGGAGAAATACCTTCAACGGAGAAACTCATCTCCATCCCATTTCTTTTTAAAATCTTGACTTTCATTTTTTCACCTTATCATTAGTTTTCATTAAATTTAAACTCTCCTCCCCCTCCTACCACCTTTCGGTCTCATGTAGCCGTGTGGAATCGGTGTCACGTCTTCTATCATCCCGATCTTAAGACCAGCTCTTGCGAGAGCCCGTATGGCTGGTTGTGCTCCTTGCCCAGGGGCTTTGGATTTGACACCACCTTTACCTCTTACTCTTATATGTACACCGACTATGCCTTTGGCTAAAGCAATTTCTGCGGCTTTTTTTGCTGCTAACATAGCCGGAAAAGGCATTCCACCTTCCCTATCTTTGTCTGTCATCATTCCCGCTGAAACTCTCGCTATAGTTTCTGCTCCTGTTAGGTCTGTTATGTGGATTATCGTATTGTTCGAAGTTGATAAGATGTGAGCAATACCCCATTTTTCTTTCACAACTTTCACCCAACTTCTATTTTATCTTCTTCAGCGATTGGAACCAAATAACTCGGGTATTGAATTTTTCTACCATTAACCTTAACATGCCCGTGTGTTATCAATTGCCTCGCGTGTTTAATTGAATTGGCAAATCCTTTCATAAAAACTATGGTTTGTAACCTTCTTTCCAAGATATTTTCAACAGTTAAAGAAAGAACATCATCGATGCTATTACCATCTTTCAAAAAACCCATTTTCTTCAATTTATCTATCAAAATTTTCTCCTTTTTTTCATCTTTTTTACCAACCAGATTTCTAGCAATTCTCCTGTATTTCCTGAGTATCGCCTCTGCTCTCCAAAGTTCTTTTTTTCTTTTCAAACCAAATTTTTTCATAAGCTCCTTCTCCTTCTCTATTCTTTCTTTATCCCAAGGCCTTCTAGGTTTTTCGTATTTCTTCTTCAATCTCCTCATTTTTTATCACTTCTTACTTTTTTCTTGAGAAACTTTAACAGACCTTTTCACAACTCCAACAGTCTTACCTTTCCTAAAAGAGCTTCTAGTCCTCTGGCCTCTAACAGGTAGACCATACATATGTCTAACACCTTTATAACTCTTTAATTCAATCATCTTTTGAATATCCAACTTTCTCGTCATTTCCAGATCAGTTCCAGTTAAATGATAGTCTAATCCTGTTTCTGGATCTCTTCTCCTGTTAAGAAGCCAAGAAGGTATACCAAACTTTATGGGGTTCTTTATAACTTCTTCCAATTTTGCCACTTCTTCTTCACTTAAACTTCCAAGTTTTCTATTTGGATCAAAACCTGCAGCTACGCAAACAGCTTTGCTCATAGCATGACTTATTCCTTTTATACCCAAAAGTGCATTCCTCAAAGGTTTTTCTCCGTTGAGATCTGTATTTGCGACTCTAACTATTAACTTTACTTCTTTTTTTGGCAAAGGTCTTTTCTCTATTTTTTCCTTTTTCGGTTTTTCAACTTCACTTTCTACTTTGACTCTGGTAACTCCCATTTAATATCACCATAACAATTAATTCGTCTTCTTAAGTTTTTAAAAGATATTCTGAGTTTGTCGATAAACATGGACCGGCCGGGATTCGAACCCGGAGCCTCTTCATAGCAGAAAATCTCATGCCTTTTCCATATTTAAGGAAGCGATCTACCATTGATCTACCGGCCCATCATTTCTTTTTAGTCCATTTAAGTTTTTTTGGATTTCTCCCCATCATAAAATTCTTTTCACATTTTGAACTACAAAAGTAAAATATTTCTCCACTTACTTTTACAAACATTTTTCCACTTCCAAATTTTATAAGGGAATTACAAAAAGAACACCTCACAAATTTCACCTTTCAACCAGCTTTGCTGCAGTTTCCATTTCAGTTTCCCTTAACATCAATATATCTCCAACTCTAACAGGCCCTATCACGTTCCTTATTAAAATCTTGCCTTTGTCGGGTCCTTCTAAAACTTTACATCTAACTTGTGTCACACCTCTTGCACCACTTCTTTCTAGTATTTGTAGAACTTCTGCTGGAAAAGATTTATCCAACATTTTAACCCTTAAGACTGTTCAATTTATCGATTATTTCCTTCAAATCATCTTTCGCTTCACCAGGATCTACGATGCAGGCTGCAGCACAAGCCACGTCAATACCAACAGCCCTTCCAAGTTCTTGTTTACTTGAAACATACCCATAGGGTATTTTCTTTTCTTCACAAAGTACTGGCAAGTGCATTACTATTTCTTCAGGATCCACATCTTCTGCTATCACTACAAATTGAGCAATACCTCTTTCTATGGCTTTTGTGGTTTCGTTCATACCTTTCTTTATCTTTCCACTATTTCTCGAAATTTCCATTACTTGCAGTATCTTAGATTTTAAATCTTTTGGTACTTCAAATTTAACGTAACTCTTCGGCACAATTTCACCTTTATTACTTTATTTATGAGTGTAATATAAAATTATATCCTTATATGGTTTATCAACTCTAGCAAATCCAACTCTTGGCATTTGAATTATTTGATCTTTTTTCAATTTTCTGATTTCATACTCACCAACAGCTTCTTTGATATTACCGTTTGGCATCACGATTTTAACTTTAACGTTGGGTTTAGAACACCAATGGATTTTTGGCAAATCTAAAGGCACATCTTTTGAAATGAAAACAGGTTTAGCATCTAGTTTTATGGTTGCAAGGTACATCAAACCAACCTCCTTTCCCCTAAAATTTTTATAATCCTCTTTTTCTATGAAAATCTCTTTCATGTCAACAAACACTTTTCTCTTTCCTCTTTCTGGAAAGTTTGGATGTAAGTTTATTTCCACACTATTAATTTCCGGTGAATTTCTTACTGATAGCTTCACAGGATCCAAAACAACCATGTATCTATTTGCGACTGGATCCAAAATTTTCCTGTTCTCCGCTTCCAATACTTCCCAACTCACAGTTCCTTCAGCTTTTGAAATCCCAGTTGATAAAATGAAATTTTTAATACCTTCCGGATGAAATCCCCTCCTTTTTAAGGCTATGAGTGTCGTTAATCTTGGATCGTCCCACCCCATCAATTTCCCCTTGCTAATCATACTCCTTATAATTCTTCCAGAACTGGGAACACCTCTTAAATTAAGTCTTCCAAACTCCATTATGTATGGAGATCTATATCCAAGCAATTTTTGAATGTATTGTTGTAACTCTTTCCTTATTTCAAATTCTTTGCTCCTGAATCTATGTGTTATACCTTCCCAAACATCCATCAAAGAAGTTCCAAAATCGTAAGTTGGCCAAATCTTGTATTTTTTTCCAGTCAACGGATGTGGGGCTTCAACTATCCTCATTATCGACGGATCTCTCATCGTTGTGTTAGAGTGTTGCATGTCTATTTTCAACCTTACAACAACTTTTCCTTCTTCAAAATCTTCCATCCTTTTCCATAATTCAAGATTTTCTTCCACTTCTTGCTTTCTATGTTTACATTCTTTCTTTAGGGCACGGTTTTTCCTTATAACCTCTTTTTTACATAAACAAACATACGCTTTACCCCCCACTATTAATTTTTCAGTAGTTTTGTAGAATTCTTCCAAATGTTTAGAAGAATAATCTACTTCATCCCAATTAATACCCAACCATTTCAACCCTTCTACGATGGCTTTGTAATATTTTTTTTCTACCATTTCAGGATTCGTATCTTCAAACCTCAAGATGAATTTTCCGTTATATTTTTTTGCGTATAAGAAATTTAGTAAAGCTGCTTTTGCATGTCCTATGTGAGGATACTTACTTGGTTCTGGAGGAAAAGCTGTTACTACTTTTCCCATTTCAGCTCCTTTTAGTTCCGGTAATTCAAATGGTTTTGTTTTCTTCTTCTCAATTTCTATTCCCAATAAATCCAACTTTTTCTTTTGTTCTTGATATGAGAGAGAGTTAACCTCTTCAACTATTCTTTCCACTTTACCTATGAGTTGTTTAACATTTTCTTTTAATTCAGGTCTTTCACCCAAAACCCTCTTGATTACAGCCTGTACTTCAGCTTTACCTTCGTGCTCTAAAGCATTTATCAAGGCATGCTTCAATATAACTTCTTCCATATTTCACAATTCATCTTAAATTAATAAATTACAACAGAAGCGTATCCAACTACAGATCCCATATCTCCACTGACATCACCGGAAGTAGCGTATTTGAGTAATTCACCTTTTTTAGCATGTAATTCTTTAGCAACAACGATAGCAACAGCTATGGCACCAAACCCACACACGCTTGCATTTTTTTCCATTATTTTTTCGAAAAACTTCTTCTCGTTCAATTTTTCAATCTCTTCTATTAAACCCAAATCAATCTTCTTTGCTGTTTTTTGTGGGACATAATGTGAAAAATCTGAACTTGCCAAAACAATCCACTTATCCTTCTCTTTTTTCAACACACTTGCAATACATTTACCAATTTCTCTACAACTTTCCAATAACATGTCATCGGCAAATTCATTTAAAATACTTATTGGTATGAATTTGAAATCTCCACCAAACCTGTATTGTAAAAATGGAAGTTGAACTTCAATAGAATGCTCATACTGATGGGCCAAAACATCTTGTTCCAAAACTTTACTCTCTTTCAAAATTTTTTCTGCAACTTCTTCCTGGATTGCAACCTCTCCGAGTGGAGTTTTCCACAAACCACTTTTCATCAAAGAAAATTGAGCACCAACACCCGTGTGATTCGGGCCAAGTATGATATAGTTTGCTTTTTCTATCCTCGAGTAGACCCAAGCAGCAACCGGTCCGGAATACATATAACCAGCGTGTGGTACGATTGCGGCCAAAAATTCTTGTCTCTTAAAGCTTTTCGGACCAATTCTATGGGTAAAACATTCGGAAATTTGTTTTTTAAGAGCTTCTTGTTCAGAATGATAAAAACTTCCGGCCCCAACAGGTTTTCTCACTAATATCATATTTAACACGCGATGTTATTTAGATTTTACGCAAACATAAATATTTCTTTTCGAACATAATTTTTAAAATATAAATATGAACGAATAATAATATTTTTTCAGAGTGTGAGGATATGAAAGAGAAATCTGTTTTGAATTTGTTCTTGAGACAAAAACCTGTTAAACTCATAATGAGTTTGAAAAATGAACCAAAATATGCTACTATATTAGCAAAAGAAGTTGACCTTACTTATTCCCACACAGTCAAGCTTCTAGATTTCTTCAAAAGTTTTGGGTTGGTTAGTTTCGAGAAGAAGGGAAGGATAAAAATAGTAAAGTTGACGGAGCTAGGCCTAGAAATAGCAAAAGCTTTTGATTTGACTTATTCTAAACTATTGAAACTTAAACCAGCGGAGAAAAGGTAATTAAAAATTATCGAGAGGGCTTTTGACTTTTTTAATCTCTTCTATAGAGATATGGGTATAAACTTGGGTTGTATTGAGGGAAGAATGGCCTAAAAGCTCTTGAATTTTCCTTATATTTTCCCCAGATTCCAACAAGTGTGTAGCGAAACTATGTCGTAAAGTATGTGGGCTTACTTTTTTGGCTATTCCAGCTTTTTTCGCCGCGTTCGAGACTATTTTTTGTATGGCACGAGGAGATAACTTACCATTTCTACCATTGAACAAATAATCAGAAGGATTCTTCCCGACAATAAACTTTTCCAGCTTTTCCAAAACTTTTTCAGAAATTATGAAAGCCCTATCTTTTTCACCTTTACCAGTTCTTACCCAACCAATTTTTTCTTTTAACTCCAAATCTTCTACTTTTAAGTTTATCAATTCACTCAACCTTAAACCGGAAGAGTAGAGCATCATCACCATTAGCTTGTGCTTTTCATTGTCTATAACTTCAATAAGTTTTCTCACTTCTTCTCTAGTTAGAACTGTTGGTAATTTTTTTGGAATTTTGGGTGATTTGAAGTTCACGATGTTCTTTTTTAATATTTCATCGTAGAAGAATTTCAATGCGGCTTTTATTAAAACAATAGATTTGGCTGAAATACCTTTCTCCATCTTTTTGGCAATGAAAGCTTTTATGTCATCCTCAACAACTTCTTCTGGTTTCTTGTTTACAAACTCTAAGAATTTTTGATTGTAGAATAAATACATCTTGATCGTTCTTTCAGAAAACCCTCTCAACTTGAGTTCATTTTCCAATTTTTGGAGTTCATTCATGTTTATTTTATTGTCATTAGTTTGTATAAAATTTCATAAAGCTATTTAATAGCCACATACTATATTATAAAACAATGAAAATTCTTGTAGAAAAATTGAGATCAATTCCTGTTTACGAACAAAGGACAGAAATAGTTGAGAGAAAGGGTTTAGGGCATCCAGATTACATTTGTGATTCCATAGTAGATAGAATTTCAATAGCTTTGAGTAAGGAATACTTTAAGAAATTCGGTAAAATTTTACACCACAACATAGATAAGGCTTTGTTGTCCGCAGGAGAGGCAGAAAATAAATTCGGTGGTGGTAAGGTTTTGAAGCCAATGAAACTTATAATTGGTGATAGAGCAACATATTCTGTGGCCGGTGAAGTTATAGACATAAATTCTATAGCAATTAAAACAGCAAAAGAATGGTTTAAAGAAAACTTGAGGTTTTTAGATGTTGAAAGGCATGTGGAATACCAGATTGAATTGAAACAAACTTCAGCAGCTTTAACCGAAATTTTCAAGAAGGAAGAAGGTATATTGGGAGCGAACGATACATCTGCTGTAGTAGGTTACGCACCACTAACATCAACTGAAAGAATAGTTTTAGAACTTGAAAAATTTTTAAATTCTAAAGATTTTAAAAAACAACACCCCGAATCCGGTGAAGATATAAAAATAATGGGTTTGAGGACCAACGATACCATAGATTTAACAGTTGCGATGGCTATAGTTGATCGTTTCATAGATTCAGAAGAAACTTATTTCAAGAGAAAAGAAGAAATGTTAGAAGAGATAAAGGGTTTTGTAAAAACTCACTGTGAACTTAAGCTTAGCAGTGTTAAGCTTAATGCTTTAGACCAGAGAGGAAAAGGGGAAAACGGTTTATACTTGACTGTTACTGGAACGTGTGCTGAAGCCGCTGACTCTGGACAAGTTGGAAGGGGTAATAGAGTTAATGGTGTTATCTCATTGAATAGGCCCGCAGGAAATGAAGCAGGCCCCGGTAAAAATCCAGTTAGCCATGTTGGCAAGATTTATAATTTACTGAGCCATGATATTGCAAATAAAATTTTTTCAAAAGTTAATGGGTTAAAAGAAGTTTATGTTTGGCTTTTGAGCGAGATAGGAAGACCGATAAATGATCCAAAAGTTGCAATAGTTCAATATATACCGGAGAATAAAAACGATTTTCAGAGAATAAATAAAGAAGTTGAAGAAATTGTTCAGGATAGGCTGGAAAACATTCAGAGTTTTTGTAAACTTTTGGTAGAAGGAAAGCTTAGTGTTTGTTAAAAAAAATTAAAAATGGAAAGAATTTATGAAGAGGTAGTTTGTTCTTCTTCCTTTTTCTTCTTCTTCGGCATATTTACCCCTCCTATTTTAAATTTTGTATTATTCTATGATACCGGTTAATATAAACTTAACCGATAACTTTAAGTACCCGTTTTTTTGTAAAAATTTTGAAAATTATATTCAAATAACATTCAAAAAAATCCTGAAAAATGGGTTCGTATAAGAATGATTATACGTAAAAAATGACCTTTTTTCTTATAATTGCGCCAATTTTCGGGAAAGACTGAGCAAATTTTAGATTAAAAAATCATTTGAATTGTGTCGACTGAGCATTTCTATTAATTTTTTCCATTAATTTTTCTCTAGGCGTTAAATTGATATACTGAAAAATCGATATGATTATTTTAAAAAAAATTGTTCAACGACAACACATCAAAAAGCCAAAGAATAAAAAATTTATGTCATATTTTGTTTTGAAAATAAAATTTAGGCTTTATTATTCGTTAAAATTTTTTAATTTTGTATTTCTTTTGAAAATATAGAATAATTGGTGTGTTCAAATAAAGTGCGCCAAAAATTTAAAAAATATTGTGCAATTGTAAGAAGTGAGAGTTGTAAAAGAAAAGTATATTTAATAAAAAATATTTTATTAAATATGTTTAAATGTAAATAAATATCTAAATAATATATTTTATGTTTTATTCTTTGTAAAATATTTACAAAAATTTATATAAAGTAACAAACAAAATTTTTAAAAAAGCTTTTTATAAAAAAGTGAGAGTTGTTGAGTAAACTATCTTATAAAACATATTTTTAATAACATATTTTCATAAAAATATAAAAAACACTTTAGAATAAAGTGAGAATAAGATAAAAAACACTTTAAATTGAAAAGTGAGAATATTAAAAAAGTAAGAGTTAAATACTTTAAAGATAATATACAATTCATGGGAATTTTGGATCGTATATTAGGATTATTTAAGAAAAAAATACCGATTCAAGCGATTAAATCAGAATCACTCAATCAATCAATCACTCAATCAATCAATCAATCAGAAGAAATTTCTTCAATCAAGCTAGAAAAAGAGGCTTTACAGCTTGGTCTAGCTGCAGGATACACTGGAAGATCCATCAAAGAAATAGAATCTGCCTTAGTTCGTATAGAATCACAAATGGCTTCTAAAGAATGGTTTATTGCTAATTTTGGAGACCCAAAGAGAATATTAGAAATTTTAGAATCGATAAGGGATATAGTGAAATCACACGATGAACTTACTATGAAACATTTTGAAGTTATTGAAAATTCCCTTTTATCTCTTCAAGGTATTGCCAGAAAGGCACCTGAGCCTATACGAACTCAAATGCTAACACAAATAAATTTAATTGAGTCTCAATTACCACCCACACCTAGAATGAGACAAGTAGAAGAAATTGTTAAAGAAGTAGGAGAGATGAGCTATACAGACCTCGCTAACCGACTTGGTATAACAGAATCTGCTCTCAGAGGCTTTTTAACTCATTGTATAAGAAGGGGGATAAGGATTCAAAGAATAGAAAAAAATGGAAAGGGTTGGGTCAAATTTGTTACACCTTCTGCTTAAATCGCTTAATTATCGATTATAATCAAAAATTACTTCTTTTTTACTTCCTTTCCATTTCCATTCCATGGAGCATGACAAACCGGACAGAAGTCTATACGTTCATCTATACCAAGTCTTATAAGGGAATGACAGTTTTCACAGGGCACATTCACCTTATACGAATATTGATTAACTATCTTTCCCAAATCGACACCGGTATTTTAATATATAGATTTCGGAGTATTTAAACTCACATGTTTTATAAAAAATTAACCCTTGTTTTCAAGCCTTTCTTTAATGCTAAGATATTTGAAAATACCATTTATATCCGTACCTGGCTTAAGTCTTACCATTTTAACGTTGAAAGGTTCCATAGTTTGAATATCAAGAAACATCTGAAGGTGATTCTCGATAAGCCTGGAAACGGTTTTATGATGCAATTCCGTCCTTCTACTGATTTCTCTATACCAAAGCCAGCCTTCTTCTGACTCTTTGAGACAATTCAAGATTTTAATTATGTTTTTAGCCAAGTCTTTCCTCATTGTAATCATCTTTATGGGAATGTAGTCACAATTGGCGCACTTTAAAATAATTATAATTTAAAAATTTAATATCTTATTTCAAATCCTTCTTCCCCTTTGATATTTTCCCAAGTTATTCTTATATCAGTAACGACAGCATTAGGTGGACCAAGTTTACAAAATTCAATCATATTTCTAACATCTTGTTCCTCACCCTCAAAAACAGCCTCTACCCTACCATCTATTAGATTTCTTACCCACCCGTTAACTTTATTCTTCTCAGCTTCAATTTTAATATGCCGTCTAAAATTTACACCTTGAACAACACCACTAATAATCACATGTGCTCTAACTTTCATCTCACATCACGATAATGGTTTCCTCGGCTTGTGCAACTTTCCCACCACTTTCTTCTTTTAAGACAGGATAAGCTCTGATAGAACCGATTTCAACAAGTTGTTTAAGTGCCATATCCAAAACCGCACCACCCACAACACTTTTTATCCATCTTTTTGCAAAAGGAAGCTTCATAAATTCCTTCTTTGCCATTTCCATGATAATTCTAGCTTCTCTCATCCTAACAGGTTTGTCCGTTTCGTATTTATAGATTAGTGTTTCACCAGATTCTTTAACCCATCCTTGCCCATTAGTGGTGAAAACCTCTATAGCTATTACTTCACCTTCTTTTATTTCATATCGTATGTTGTTTTTACAATTGGGTATGGTTGGTTCTGCATGTTGTACAAACCTTTTTAAACCATGTCCGCACAAATTGTATATTGGGTTAACTTCATACTTTCTTATACTTTCTTCTATTACTTGTGAAATTTCACAAACTTTAACTCCAGGTCTGATACATTTAATAGCATTTTCTAAAGCATCCTTGGCTGCTTCTATCAATTCACATTCATCTTTATCAATAGAAACAGAAAAAGCTCTATCCCATATGTAACCATCAACATGAACTCCAAAATCAATTTTAACTATATCACCCACTTTGAGGATAGTTTCATCATTTATAGACGGTGTATAATGAGCGGCATTTTCATTTATTGAAATATTCACTGGAAATGCTACACCACCACCAAGTTCTCTTATCTTACTTTCTATACTTTCGGCGATTTCGACTATCTTCACATCTTTTTTGATCAAACTTTTGGCAAATTCCAATATTTTATCAGAAATTTTTTTTGCTTCATTCAATTTTTTTATTTCTTCTTCCATTCTTTGACCTTTTGTCAAATTTTTCCAAAAATTATTTATAATTGTTGATGAAAATTAATTAATAGATTTAAAAATTTGGGTAAACTCATGGAGGAAGATCTAACTAATTTTCCTTTCAGAGAAGAAATCGAAAGGATAAAAAAGTATGTGAAAAATAGAGAAGTGTTAGATCGTTTAGTGAAAATTGTGGAGAGATACAGAGCATTGGATTCTGAACTTAATTTAAATTTCTTAACCAAAGAAGCCATAGAGTACATTGCAGCTACCTCTGAAGAAACACAAGATGAAAAAGCGATAGAACTTGCTATAAGATGTTTTGAACTAGAAGAAATAGAAAGAATTTTGAAGAAATATAGGAAAAATAAACTCAACGTTTCTGAAATTTTTTCAGATATAGGCGCTTTGATTCACAGAAAAATATCGAAAGGGGAATATAATATAGACATGATAAAAAAATATTTTGAATGGCTTGAAAATGGGTTTATTTCAAGATTTCTTAACTTCATCGCAGAATTTCCTGGAAATGGTATGGCACCAATACAACAAAATATTTTCGATATATTAAGCTTAGATCCTTCTCAACTTGATATTTTTAATCAATCGGCCATGAAAATTTACAGAAAGAAGATAACGATCGAGAAAAAAGTTGAGTTGATATCTCTACTTTCTTTACTATCAATGGTAAAAAAATACGAGTATTTTGATGTTCTCGTTATGGGTGATGTAAAGAAATTACGTTATTTAATCGAGAAAGAACTTTCACTCCCATTACCAACTAAATATTCATTGGAGTGTGGTATAAAGTTCATAGAAGATGTTAAGAAAGACCCCAACTTACAATTTATTTACAAAAAAACCATCGAGCACAAAGATTTCGGTAAGTGGTTAAGACAAGATGATGTAACAAGAAACGTTTTGAATGTTTTAGAAGGTAATGGATTCGATTCAGAATTATTCTTGGATAGTGGTGAGCAAATTTCACAGAAAAAAGCGAGTGAAGGTTTTTCTGAAAGATGGGTTGATGTTTTTAAACACGTGGTGATTAAAATATTGGGAAGTAAACAGAACGAGCTTCTACCGAAAATTTCTATTCCTAATCATTCTCCGGGTTCGGTGTACATGAGGATTAAGGAAGATTACAAAAAAGCTTTAGAAGAAGATAAAAATGCAGCTAAAAACGTGCTTACCTACTTTTCAACTTTGATAAGAAACTCTTACAAAGATAAAAGAATGCCCAATTCAGTTAGCAGCGTACTTCAAGAAATAGAAGCTTTAAACTATATGATAGAAAGTGGTACGATAACAAATTATCAAGGTTCTAGGTTGGTTGCAAAAGTTTGGAAAAGGAAAGTTCCACAAGACCTCTATGATGTGAACAAACTTTGGTGTTGTTGGTTCTTACCACAAAATGAAGATAAGGAAATCCCACTAATTTTTATGGATCCAAAAGCTACTTTGATACAGTTCTACGTAAAAGGTATAGAAAATCCAGTCGCAGTTGCATTCTTGTATGCTGGTAAAGTTGGAGATGAAAATTGTACGTTCGTTGATACCTGGGAAGGTGGACCGTTTTCTTACCTTGCTTTAAGTCAAGAGAAGATGCATGAATTTGTTTTGAAATCGCTCATTAATTTCTCTAGAAAAGTTGGTGCAAAAAAACTCTTGATATATGCTCATCCGAAGTATACTAGAGCAAAAGAGTTTGGTAATTTCTTGAAAGATAAGAATTTTGAATTCGAAAGAAAGTTTTTCGAAGTTTTGGATCCCGAAGATAGCGTTCTTCAAAAATATTCACAGACTTTTAAACATCATACAACTGAAGCATTTGGAAAAAACAAGATAATGAAGGGGAATGTTGATGTTTTTGTGTTTGAATGTTAGACCCTAACTATATTCTTGAGTTGTCTCTTCAAAGTTTTCGGTAATAAATTCATCAACTTTACAGCAAAACATTTTTTCTCTATTTTATTGCTTTTTTTCTCAAATTTGAAAAAAATTAAACCTTTTTTATGAAGGTTGTGTAGCGCGTTTCTGACGTTACCTCCGGACATTTTCAGTTCTTTAGAAATCTTATACGTGTTCATTCCAGGATTTTTACAGACGAATTGATAAACTCTATCTTCAGCTTTTCCGTGTTTTCCCATCAATTCTCCCAACTAATTAAAAGTTTAAAATGAGTATATAAAAATCTTTCTGTTCGAATTCAAAGAACAAATTTATATTAGCTACAACATATGTTGTAAATATGGCAAAAATTTTAACAGAATTGGAAAAAACTATACTGCTTTCGGTAATGATTTTGACCAGAGGTGATATTAAAAAATTTTTCAAGGAAGATGAAATAATACTCAAATTTCCTATGAGACAAAGGAAAACTGTTAGAAGATTTTTCAAAAAATTGGTAAAAGAAGGATATCTCGTGGAAATGGATGGAAAATTTAAAATGTCGGAAGAAGGTTTAAAGCTTGCTTCTAAACTTTTATATGAAGGTGGAACGTTTGTTTGAAAAAAATGGGAGTATGTATAAAGCCGACTTCTGGAAAAAGGAGAAGGGTGGTATTAGGTGTGAATTGTGTGCAAGGAATTGTTTCATTCCGAAGAATTCTGAAGGATTTTGTAAAGTGAGGAAAAATTTCAACAATAAATTATTTTCGTTGAATTACGGAAAAGTAGTTGCTATAAATTTAGATCCGATAGAGAAAAAACCACTATTTCATTTTTATCCCGGCTCTTTTGCTCTTTCTTATTCGTGTTTTGGTTGTAATTGGGCTTGTAAATATTGTTGTAACTGGGAAATAAGTCAAACGCAATTGCTAAATTGGTTTGAAAAGTATGAACCTGAACAGATAGTTGAAATTGCAGAAAATCAAGGTGTGAAAATAATAAGTCACACTTATACAGAGCCAACCGTCTTTTTCGAGTTCGCTTATGAAGTTGCTAAATTGGCTCATAAGAAGAATATTAAGAACACCTTTGTCACGAATGGTTTCATGAGTGAAAAGCCTTTGAAGAAAATTTCAAAATATTTAGATGCAGCCACTGTTGATTTCAAAGCTTCGGGGGATGAAGATTTTCTAAAAAAATATGCTTCTGTTCCATCTTCCAAGCCTGTATTCAACACACTTAAACTCATGAAAGAACTGAAAATTCATGTAGAAATAACAAACTTGGTAATCCCAAAAATAGGCGAGGATAAAGAAAAATTCAAAGAACTTGTGACATGGGTTTTAAATAACTTGGGAAAACATACACCACTTCATATAATCAGATTTTTCCCAAGTTATAAAATGATGAATGTAGAAGCTACAAAAATTTCAACTTTGGAAGATTTTGCTAAAGAGGCGAAGAAAATTGGTTTGGATTATGTATACATTGGAAACGTTCCTGGTCATGAATTGGAAAATACATACTGTCCTTATTGTGGAGGAATCCTAATAGAGAGGTTTGGATTTAAAGTTAACTCGTATATAAAAGAAAATCAATGCCCAAAATGTGGTTTTAAGCTTGAAGGATTTATATTAGAGAATTGAATTTATCTTAAGGGGGAAAATGGTGAACAAGAAACAAGTTGTTTCCGTTTTAAAGAAATGTTATGACCCAGAAATTTCTATGAATGTGGTCGACTTAGGTTTAATACATGACGTCAAGATAAATGGGGGAAACGTTAGCATAAAAATGGGATTGACCTCACCAAATTGCCCTTTGAGATCATTAATATTAGAAGATATCAAGAACAAGGTATCTAAAATAAAAGGAGTTAAAAAAGTTGATATAGATTTAGTTTTTGAACCATGGTCTCTTGATAGAGTTTCGAAAAAAATAAAAAAGAAAATGGGGTGGTTGTGATGACGTATAAAGTGATACATGAAAGAGATTCTTGTATAGGATGCGGTGCATGTGTAGCAGTTTGCGAAAAATACTGGAGCTTAAAAGAAGGAAAAGCCTTTTTAAAGAATGCGAAGAAAGTGGGATTAAAATTTGAAGCTGAAGTTAAAGACCTTGATTGTATTAAAGATGCAGCGGAAACATGTCCAGTGAATTGTATTCATATAGTTGATACGAAAACCGGTAAAAAAATCATCTAGATTTTTTGATGAAAATCTTTAAGAGAACCCAAACAGCTATCAGTATAACACCACATATAAAGAAAGTTATTAGAATTGGGTTGAATTGGTTAAAGATCGATTCAAGTATATTCTCACCTATAGGAACTTCTTTTAGAAAACTTTCTGATATAAATTTTTTGAAATATGGTAATAGAAAGTAGAAAATACCTATAGAAAGGAATTCAAAACCAAAAGTTTTTAACCTACCCGACCAAGTCTCTATTGAAATGAAAAGTAAAATGCCAAATATGAATGTTAATATGGAAAAATATTGAAAAATGTTCCCGAGAAATTCATGAGTTTTAAAACTTAATAAGAAAAAGATATCTCTACCAGATTTTATTTTTTTCACACATTCAAACATTTCACATTCGAAGCTCTTATAGTATATTTGGTCAAAAGATTTTTCTGCTATTAAGTAGATCATGTAACTCGAGTTTGTGTTGATAATTTCAGAACATTTCAAGCTTACGTTGTTTGATAGCTCAACAGACTCGTTTATTCTAAGGTTGCAATATGTCGTTATTCTATTGTAAATTTCTTCAATTTCTTGCGTGCTTGTATTTCTCATAACAACTTCTTTGAAAATAGTTGTGAATATGTTTTTAAGGTTATCGTAACTACTGATATCGTAAAGGAAAAATGTTAATATCGATAAGGAGAGAAATAGGGAAAACAGGAAGAATGTTAAATATTTTGCTATCTTCCTTATTAATCCCATTTTTTCATCTCTCAAAAAAGCTTAATATTTTCTTCTGTTTCTTCTCACTTAAAATTTCCTCTTTTGTTATCCCAAGGGCTTTTAAAACACGCATACTTGCCGGAATCACCTGGTGATGTATGTAGTAATCTGGATCGTATTCCCCAGGTTTAACATCTTCAACCGGTTCGGCCCTGTCGGAAATGGACCCAAAACCTTTAACTATTACAAACCCTATTACAGCGCCTTCACCAACAATCCTACCCCTTGCCCTAGCCTTTTGTGCTGCTTTCACATGTGGACCAATTTGTTCATATTGAGACAACGGACGAGTTATTTGTTCGAATATCGTTAGCTCTTCTAACGGAATTTTCCCCTCCTTAAGTTTTTTGATAGTTTCTCTAACAATCTGAACAGCTTTTTCTGGATTTTTCTCTTTAAGGACTGTTACCAAAACATCTCTTTGTATTTTTTTACTCAATTCACACCAGTCTCTTCTTACAGCTTCATAACCCCTTATTTCAATCTTTCCTTCATAATCTAGCAAAGCGTATCTTTTCTTAGCACCAACTTCACCTTTTTCTCTTGCAACAAAAATACCCCCCTCGTAAAGATCTCTGAATTCTAATTCTATTATTCCTGGTAATTGTTCGTTTATTTTTTTCACGAATTTTTCACCAATTTCTAACAATTCTTCTCTTGAACTTTCTTTTGGATATATGACCATCAATGAATCTGTGTCACCATAAATCACATCAAGACCAAATTTCTCAGCCTCTTTTACTACATGAGTTATGTAGTATCTTCCGAAAGCCGCGGTAGAAGCCCCACACTCCCTTTTATACCATCGTGCACCAACAAAACCAAAGTATCCATACGATGCATTTGCTATTATTTTTAAAGCGTATTGTAGATTGTCCAATCTTTTCCATTCTTCAGAAGTTTTTTCAATTTTCTTCATGATCTTCTTCACCTCTTGTCTCGTTTTTATCAATTCTTCTAGATGTTTTGGTATGAAACCTTTCTTCTTCAGACAAAAATGAAGTTTTGTTTCAGGAACAGAATTCTTCCTTTTACATTCACCGTGCTCACAATTTAGAGTTTCAGGGCTGATGTTATGGGTAACTATTATAGTTGGATACAAACTCCTGAAGTCAAAGACGAGTATATTGGAATGAATTCCCTTTTTGGGTTCAATCACTATAGCTCCTTTATAAGCCGGCACCATCCTCCTTTTTTCTATCTCTTCTGCTTTCGGTCTATTTGGTATTATTAAATTGTCTGTAAAAGCTTTTTTCATGAAAAAAGCTTCTACTAATTGAGAATAAGTATTCCTACATGCGTCGAAAGGCAAAAGGCCAGTTAACTTACTTATCGCAAAAATTTGTGGCAAGAGGAGTTCAGATAATTTAAAAGTTAATATGGAATCGTGAAGGCTATATTCCGTTAATTTTTCCATTTCTTCTTCCCCCTTCCATATCTCGAGGATGTCTTTGTATTTCATGTCTTTTTTTCCAATTCCAAGGAGCTCTTTAGCCACTTCATGTAAAGTTAATATTTCACTCTTGAGAGTAGGGGAAAGGATGTGATCGACGAAATCGAAAAGATCGATATGTATCCTTCCCTTTATTTTAACTGAACTTATCCTTCCCCTTCTCACTATTTGTAAAGGAGAATTATCTCTTCCGAGTTTTAAACCGACTTTCAACTTTTCACTCCTTTCTTTCAAGTTTGGAAAGTCAAAATTATCACCATTATAGCTACATAAGAAATCCGGATCAATCTTTTTAACAAATTCTAAAAATTTCTCTATTATCTCTTTCTCATTTTTGACAGATTCAACATAATCAGGTTGATTTTTCCACGACCTAGAAGTTATAACTTTTTTAACACCATCACTTGAAACTAAACTCAACATTATCAGCTTTGATTCCCCGTTTTCTTCGACGAATTCTGTATCGAAAGCAACTACCTTGAAATTAACTTTTCTATCTTCTTCAATAGGTTTTATCGAAGTGATGTCAATTATAACATCAACCTGATATTCCCATTTATTTTCCAATCTCTCTCCTTCAACCTCTACCCATCCCATCGGTTCAATTTGTTTATCTATTAAGTAACGCTTGTAGAAAACTATATCATATTCATAAGTTTCTTCTACACATTCCCACTCTTTTATTTCTTTTCTAACTTCAGGTAACCTTCTTGGATTATCGATTATGATTTTTAAAACTTCAACATTCCTTCCTTCTAAAAATTTTTCAACAACTTCTGTTTTTAAATAACCTAATTTCAAACTCTTCAAATCTAAATTCTCAACCTTTTTTTTAATCTCTTCTATCTTTCCTTCTTTGGGAAGTGCGTAAAAATAAGGTAAAAAATTTTTATCCAACAAGAGAAAAGTTTTACCTTCTGAATTCTTGCAAAAAAGTCTGATTACAGGCTTCTCTTCCATAAGAATGTAATCAGCATCAAAAACGAGCAATTTTTCTTTCAATTGTTTCACCAATATAACTTTATTTCTTCGCTGAATAAAAATTTCTTAAAAATCAACGGAAAACAAAACCAGTTTCTTTTGACCAAAGTAGTAAATCAAGTTCATCTAATGGTATACCAATTTTTTCAGAAAATCCCTTCATTTTATTCTCGATTTCAACATACTTCCTTTTGCTTAAAGGCTTAAATTCTCGTACAATTTTCAGTTCTTGAAGATTTTTCAAGATATGGACATCAAGAATTGCAATTTGATTTTCACTAAGTCCTAGGTTCCTTATGAAGTGGCTAGCTTCTTTCATCCCAATCCCCAATACATTTTCAACGAGCCACTCTCTTAATTCTTTTGGATTTTTGAAAGAGGAAATAATCTTCTTAATGCGAATTTTCCCATTTTTTGTGAATGTATTTCTGGCGTAAACGATGTATTCAGCTTTTTTCTTCCCAAATCTAACTTTTCTCAAGAAGCTGGATATTTTTCTCGAATTTCCATTGTATAATAAACCATTTTTCACAAGTTCATTCACGGCATTCCAAGCATCAATCGCTTTCGTTTGAGGTGTACAAATACAAAAGGCCAGCTCAGCAAAAATTCTTTTTTCACTTTTTTTCATCATCCCTTTAAACTCTAAAATCCTTTCTTTTATTTCATCCTTTCTTTCTTCATAAATTTCCAACAATTCTTCAATCTTCATTAAACTCACATATTTTTACATTATTCCTTAGCTCAAAGTTATGATATTTTTCGTACAACTCTTTTCTTCTTGCCTCCAACATTTCTATCGGTTTATTCAAAAATTCTGCGGCAGAAATTATTTTTATTTTTTTCTCTTCCCCAAATTTCAACAATGAATATATTTTTTCTCTATATTTTAAATCCCTCATCAAGTGATGGTCTATTATTATAGTTTTAACCTCTGTTTTTTCCATAACTTTTATTATGTTCTCTATAGAATCTCTCAAATTTTCTTCACTGTATCCATACCCCAGCATGTAAGTCATAGGACCATCTAAAATCAAGAAGTCTGGTTTATTTTTTAATATGAAATCCAGTTGATCTTTAACTACAATACCTTCAACATCACTCGTGTAAATAAACTTTCCTGTGGAATCTTCTATTAAAACTTCAACAACCCAACCCAACTTTTGATTTGTACCATGAAAAACTGGTTCAGAAAACTTTATTTTAGTATTACCAAATTCAAAATTTTTTCCGTCACAATATTCGAGTAATTTTGGAAAATTTTCAATTTTTTTCAAGAAGAAGGAGGCCCTCTGCTTTTGACTGAAGTTAATATTCTCAACAGGATTCTTAACCAACAGAATTTTATTTTTATAAATTTCTAAATTTCTCCACGGATTATGATGATCGTAATGGTAATGTGTTATTATTATTACTTCAGATTTGAGAGAGAAATCAACTATATTACTCCAATCTTTTTCTAATTTATTCAACTCTATCGAATGTGGTTTTAAACCATATCTCGAAGGCGCTAAAGCTGCTCCCGGGTCTATCATTACTTTAATTCCTTCACTCTCGACAAAACAAGCCATCGATCTTGTACCTAGACTATCAAACGCTATCGGTAATATTTTCATTTAATTCTCCTATCGAGCGAATCTTAAAAATTTAATCTTGTAGTTTTATCTCAATGTAAACATCTCTAGGAATGTTTATCCTCATTATTTGTCTCAACGCTCTTTCATCTGCTTGAACATCTATAACACGTTTGTGGATTCTAAGTTCCCACTTATCATAAGTAGCATTACCATGTCCACACCCATCACCACAAGGAGTTTTTAGAGTAACAACCCTCATAACTTTTGTTGGAAGTGGGATCGGACCTCTAGTCAAAACACCAAACTTTTTTGCAATATCTTTTATCTCAGAACAAATACTATCCAATTCTTTTGGATCTTTTCCTGAAAGCTTTATCCTTGCGAGTTGCATGGTATCACTTTAACTTTCTTTAATCTGCTTAGTTTAAATTCTTTTTGGTTTTAACTTAAAAAATTAAAGTCACACACACTATTTAATATTTTTTAATCCAAGAATCCAGGAAGATTTTTTGGAGAATTATATTGTTTTTAATATTTAGAAATGATTTTTTTGACATCTTTAGTTAAAAATAGAACCAAGTGCAATTAATAAAAAAGAGTGGAAAGAGTACTAAATAACTACTTGGCTTTAACTACATCCAAGCAAATTCCTGCAGCCACAGTCATACCCATATCTCTTATAGCAAACCTTGCCAATTCAGGAAAATCTGACTGTTTTTCTATTACCATAGGTCTTGTAGGTACAACTCTAATTTTAGCCGCATCACCAGTTTTTATGAAATCTGGGTGTTCTTGAATAACTGCTCCTGTTCTCGGATCAATTTTAGATATTATCTCTTCTATTCTACATGCTACGCTAGCCGTGTGGCAATGAAAAACTGGTGTGTAGCCAGCGGTGATAACACTCGGGTGGTTCAAAACTATTATCTGTGCTGTAAACTCTTTAGCCACTGTCGGAGGATTGTTAGGATGTCCGGCAACATCTCCTCTCTTAATCTGCTCTTTGGATACACCACGGACGTTGAAACCTATGTTATCTCCCGGTTTCGCTTCTGGGATTTGTTTATGGAACATTTCTATTGATTTCACCTCACCTTTCACACCTGCCGGTTCAAACACTAAAGTATCATTAACTCTCAGAATACCGGTTTCAACCCTTCCAACAGGTACTGTACCAACACCAGTTATGCTGTAAACGTCCTGGATTGGTATTCTTAGCGGCTTATCTATAGGTTTTTCAGGTTCTTTTATCACAGCATCTAAAGTTTCAACTAAAGTACCACCTTTGTACCAAGGCATTTTATCAGATTTCTTAACTACATTATCACCGTAATAAGCTGATACGGGAACGAATGGTATATCTTCAACTTTATAACCAATTTTTCTTAAAAGTTCCATGGCTTCTTGTTTAACTTGCTCAAATCTTTTTTCATCGTAATTAACGGTATCCATCTTATTTATAACAACTATTATCTGGTTTATTCCAAGGACTCTTAACAACCAGGCATGTTCTTTGGTTTGTTCTTGTATACCTTCACCGGTTTTTGCTGAAATAACAAAGAGTGCTGCATCAGCTTGACTTGCTCCAGTTATCATGTTCTTAACGAAATCTCTATGACCAGGACAATCTATTATCGTGAAGAACCATTTTTCAGTTTCAAAAGGTCTATGCATTATATCTATCGTCAAACCCCTTGCTCTTTCCTCTTTTACAGTATCCATTATAAAAGCAAACTCGAAAGTTTCTCTTTTAAGCTCAACTGCTAGTTCTCTCAACTTCCTCATTTCTTCTTCTCTTATGGCACCGCTATCGTATAACAATCTACCTATGAGTGTAGATTTTCCAGAATCTACGTGTCCTGCTGTCATCAAGTTAATGTTTGGTTTTGCAGGCATTTTCTCCTTCTAATCTTATTTAGCACGAATATTTAAATATGTTTACGTTTCAGGTTTTGGCATTTCTTCTGGTAAACCTTTTCTCTTCCTTATACTTATTATCACATCTTCTCTTAGCTCTGATGGGAGTTTTTCGAAAACTGTTTCTATTAAACTGTAAAATCCTCTACCCGAAGTTGCAGATTTTAAACTAGAATCAAAACCAAACATATCGCTCACAGGCATCTTGGCGATAACTATACTAGCTCCTCTTTCTTCTTTCATATCAAGTATTTGCCCCCTTCTATTTTCCACTTCTCTTATAACTTCACCTAAAAGCTCTGAGGGTACATCTATCCTTATGATTTGTTTTGGTTCAAGTAGGGTTGGGTCTGCTTTTAGCATTCCTTCTCTTATAGCGTATCTAACTGCTGGTATTATTTGACCAGGTCCTCTATGAACAGGATCTTCATGAAGTTCTGCATCCACAAGCTTAACTTTAACTTTAGTACAAGGTTCTCTAGCTAAAGGTCCTTCATCCATAACATCTCTAAAAGCTTCTTTAACCATTTCTATCACTTCGTTTAAAAACTGAATTCCTTTCGTTAAATCTATCAAAACATTCTTGTTATGAATTAGTATTATATTTTTTGCTTCATCATAATCCATGCCATTCTGTGAAATTTTTCTGAAAATTTCTGTGTGTTTACCTTTGAATTCAATTTCACCAGGAATATCACCTTCTAACATCGCTTTATAAACACCATCTTCAAGCGGTTCTACAACTATATAAAATCTGTTATGTTTATTTGGGGATTTACCTTCTATTTCTGGAGATTTACCGAAAATAGTTTCTCTATAAACAACTATCGGTTTACTCATCTCAACATCAATTCCAATTTCTTTCAGTTTATTTTCCACTTTAGCTTCTAAATGGAGTTCGCCTAATCCAGAAACAAGGTATTCTCCAGTCTCTTGATTTATCTTAACTTGCAATACAGCATCTTCCCTACCTATCCTCTTAAGAGCTTCGACTAGTTTTGGCAAATCCATCGGATTTTTCGGTTCTATCGCTTTAGTTACCACTGGCTCGAAAAGATGTTTTATTTCTTCAAAAGGTTCGATGATTGAATCTGGTTCACAAACTGTTTCTCCTGTGAATGCGTCAGGAATACCAACAACTGCTGCTATGTTGCCAGCTGTAACTTCTTCAACAGGAATTCTCAATATTCCTTTATACACCGCTACTTGTTGTATCTTTTCTTGTTTATGTTGTCCTACAAGGTAAACATCCTTTCCCTTAAAAACTTTTCCAGAAAAAATTCTAAGCGTTGCGACAAAACCAACATGAGGATCGGGAACAACTTTTGTCACTATAGCAGCGAGCTTACCGTTTGAGTCACAAGCTAGCATTTGCTTTCCTATTTCTGAATTCAAGTCTCCTTTCCAAATTTTCAATATCCTGTATTTTTGCGCTTCAAGAGGATTTGGTAAATGTTTTATTATCATATCAAGCACAACTTGATGTAAAGGAGCTTTCTTGGCAAGTTCTTCCTCTTTTCCAGCAAGTGTTAATTCGATTATGTCCTTAAAAGTAGTTCCAGTTTTTTGCATGAACGGTATAGAAATTGCCCATCTTTTGTAAGCAGATCCAAAAGCCACACTACCGTTTGAAACATTTACCAACCATTTATCCTTGAATTCAGGAGGAGCATATTTTTGAATTAATATATTAACATCTCTTATAACCTCTTCAAACCTCTTTTGCATTTCTTGTGGCGAAAGTTTCAATTCTTTTATCAACCTATCAGTTTTATTTATAAATAAAACAGGTTTAACGTATTCTCTAAGTGCTTGTCTAAAAACTGTCTCGGTTTGCGGCATTATACCTTCAACAGCATCGACTAAGACTATAGTACCATCAACAGCTCTCATAGCCCTAGTTACATCACCACCAAAGTCTACATGACCAGGTGTATCTACTAAATTTATGAGATAATCTTTACCTTCATATTCATGGACCATGGAAACGTTTGCTCCATAAATCGTCAATTGTCTTCTCCTTTCTTGCTCGTCAAACCAAGTATACATAACTTTTCCCGCCATCTCTTCCGCTAACATTCCTGCACCAGCCATCAAGTTGTCAGTTAGGGTTGTTTTTCCATGATGAACATGGCTACTCGTGGCAACGTTTCTTATCCTAACAGGATCTTTCATAACTTCTTTAATCCTTTCGATCATTTCTTTTTTTGCCAAAATATCACCAATAAATTATCCTTTAGAAGCCAATTCTTTTAAAGTTTTTTCTCATAGAAATAAATAAATACCTAGTGATTTTATCCGTAATCTTGATGCTAGTGAAGTTACAAGAGCAATTCATAACCATAGATATAAACTTCAAATCAATACTAAAAAACTACCAATACTCTTACCTCGCACCTTCGGCTTCCCTTTCAACCCTTTCCCTCTCCCTTATAGCTTCTGATTTACTTGGATCGTTATTGTAAGCACCGATTATTTCTTCAACCAAAGCATCAACTGTTGAAACTTTTTTACCAAAACTTTTTCTATAAGCTGCCTGTACTATATTCCTCAACGCAACATCAACCCTTCTCTGGGGGCTTGTAACTACAGCTCTTCTGACAATTATACCACCCAATTGGTAAGCTGTTATTTCTTCTCTCCACGCAGCGTTTTCTATAGCTCCAACTAAAACAGCTATTGGGTTTTTTCCAGTAATTTTCTCTATTTTCTCAAAAACTTCTTCAACTATTTTGTAATGAGTTAGTGTTTTATCAACATTCCTATCAGAAGTTAATACATGCTTTTTTCCTCTGTGTCCAGGTACTCTGAGTTTGTTGACGAATCTCTCAACTATGTTCATCTTGCTTTTGTGAAATTGTTGTTTGGCATATCTTCCATCAGTTTTTGGTACTACTACGGGCTGTAAGTTTACGTATCTCTTTAGTCCCGGATCTTTTACTTCCACACCTTCAAAACTCCACTTACCAAACAACTTTATCTCAACCATCTAATCACCTTGTTGGCTTTTGCTTTTTCCCAGATAAAATTTCACTCAAAGCAACACCATTGACTGCAACCACCTTATACTTTATACCCCACATGCTTCCTTTAGGACCGCCTTGAGCCCCTCCTATACTTTCTATCAAAACTTCATCATGTTCATTTATTATATCAATAGCACCTTCACCAGGTACGTGTGCAGTTACTTGAACGTTATTTTTCAAGAGTTGAACTCTCACAGCTTTTATTAGGCCAGAACAAGGTTTTCTTTGTTCCACACCTCTTTTCTCTATAACTATACCTCTAGCTTGAGGAGCACCTTCAAGCGGATCTTTTTTCCATAATTGTAAAACCCTTCTTTTGTAGCGTATATCTTTCCATTTGAACTTCTTCCTCACTCTTCTAAGCTTTCTAGCTGAAAATTCTCCTGGCATTTTTTCACCTTACCACCAATTCACTAACATCATAATTTCTCTTGAGTAATTCTTTGATTATTTTTAAATTTTTTCCTTCTCTTCCTATGACCAAAGGCTTCTCACTTTTTTCAACCACCACTTCTACCTTCTTCCCGTCTTCGCTATTCATGATCTTTATGTTAGTAGCTTTCGGTATGAGATTTTTGATAAATTTTGTCAAATCGTCAGAAAAACCGAAAAGTTTTATAGTTTTGTTAATAGCCGCTTCCACATTTTTAACAACACTACCATTTTTGCCTATGGCCATGCCGATTTTTTCTTCATCCACTAGAAAATATACCGTATCTTCTTCAACTAAACAATCCCTAACTTGTACTCCTGTCAAATTCTCAAAAATCGTCATAAGCCTTATGCTTTCAGTGTCAAATTTAATTACCATTTGATCACTAGCACACTTACTGGATAAGGTTTACCGCAAAGTATTCCCAAATCTTTGCTACCTTTATCGAAAATCTCAACTTTTATTCCAGCAATGCTTGCATTATGTTCAATTTCCTTTCTTATCTTTTCAGGAGCATTATTGGCCAAAACAACGAGCTTTGCTTTGTTAACTTTTATGTATTTTCTACTCTCTTTATACCCAAGTATTATGTTACCTTTTTTAGTGGCATCGAGTATTTCTTCTTCCAAATTCATTTCTTTTCCTCCTTCTCGAAAACAGCTAGAAGCTCAAGCATTCCTGTGCCAGCTGGTATAACTTGACCTATCATCACATTCTCAAAAATTCCTTTAAATTCGTCCGTTTCATTCCTTATCGAAGCTCTTACCAGATGTTTAACTGTTTCTTCAAACGCAGCTCTGGCTAGGATAGATGTTTGTGAACCGGCTATTCCATATCTTCCGATAGATTGAATCCTACCACTACAAGTCATAATATCTCCAACTAGGAGTATGTGTCTTATATCAACATCTAAACCTTGTTCGTTCAAAGTTTTTACAGCCTCCCTTATGATAACATTTCTAGCAGCTTCTATCCCTAACACTTTAAAAGTCTCGTAGATATCGTTGGAAGTAGTTCTAGTTTCATCAATTTCTTCTAACTTGAAGATTTCTTCAAGGTTTGAACCTAAAGTGTTTATTATCCAATTATCTTCTTCTCTTCTCACGATAGCGTTTTTAATTCCCTTTATTCCTTCGAAGTGTAAATTCATTATTTTTTCTCTCAAAGCTTGGAGTGTTTTTACATCAGCTTCTTCTTTTGGTGTAACTACAATGCTCCTCGTTTTCTCCCTGATTTTAACATCTTTCAAATTATCCTTTATAACCTTAGCTATCTTTCCCATTTTCCTCAGATCTTCTGGCTCTATCTCGATTGAGCCTTCGCTTAAGTCTATAGATATCTTTTTAGCTACGTTGGATATTTTCTTCTCTATTATGTTCTCAGCGATCTCTCTCGCTTTTTCCCTGTTGTTGAATTCTTTTTTCAAGTATATTTCCATAGTGGGTGTTTCTATCTCTTTTTTCGCATCGAAAATCTCTATAAGTCTCGGTAAACCGTAAGTTACTTTTATTCCAGCAGAAGCTGCGAAATGATAAGTACGCATCGTCATTTGAGTTGCGGGTTCAGATATACTCTGAGCGGTGATGATTCCAATAGCTTCTCCAGGTTCGTACATACATTTAAGATAATTTTCTTTAACTTTCTCCAAGAGAAGTTTTTTCTTCTCTTCGTTCAGCTTCATTTCTTTAGCTACTTTTTCAACTTCCTCTATTAACACCTTAGGTAATTCTATTTCATAAGAGCTCTGCAATTTTTCTGACATCCATTCCACCCCTTTGTACTTTTGATGGGTCGAGACCATCTTCTCCAGGAAGGAATTGAATTATCCTATTTGAACTATCTCTAACAGTTCCATCATACTCAACTTTCAAGTCTTGAAGAGCACCAACAAGTCTTCTTTCCATGTAACCAGAATGTCTAGTTTTAAGTGATTTATCCATCAAGGATTCTCTACTATTCATCGCATCGAAGAAAAATTGGAAAGGCGTCAAACCTTTTTTGAAACCTCTATCCACAAATCCCCTTGCTTGTAAGCTCATGTCTCCTCTTTTGAAATGTGGGAATACTCTTTCGAAATAACCTCTTTCCATCCTCTCACCCATTATAGTTTCTTGTCCTATTAATGCTGCTGTTTGAACAAAATTTACCAAACTACCTCTAGCTCCACTCTTAGCCATAACGAGTATAGAAGTATCCTTGACATATTTCACTAAAATTTCTTCAACTTCATTCAATGTTTTATTCAACCTCCTCTTTATCAAAGTTTCTAAACTTTCTTTTGGGGTTCTACCGAGCAACACCTTCAATTCTCCTCTTTCAAATTCTTCTATCATTTTATTCACATCTTTTTTCACGTTTTCAAGGCATTCTGTTATTTCTTTTTCAGCTTTTTCTGGTACGTCCAGCTCGGAAATACTTACAGAAAAACCGTATCTTGTTATGTATTCGAGTGAAAGTCTTATCATTTTTGATATGAAATCACTTACAAACTCACTTCCATACTCTTTTTCCATTTTGTCTATTATCTTCCCATCTTCTTCTCCCAGGGCAGCTTTATCTATTACACCAGATATGAGTTCACCATTTTTTATCACAACCATTTCTCCACTTTTCGATTTGTGTTGAATAGAAAAATCTTTTGGCAAGAACAAACTGAATATTTCTTTTCCAGTCATAGTTTGTTTGTTTGGAATTTCTATTTTCGGATCAACTTTTCTTATCAAATCAACAAATTCCTCCCTATCAAACTTCTTTTCACCTTTAGTCAACAAGTATAAACCAGAAAGACAATCTCTTGTGACACCTATTATCGGACCGGAGAACCTAGGACTTCTTATATGTTTATGAACTTCCATCAAACTCAAAGCCTCAGCTTGTGCTTCTTCTGTTTGTGGTATGTGTAGATTCATTTCATCTCCATCAAAATCAGCATTGTAGGGAGGACAAACCGCCGTGTTCAACCTAAAAGTCTTGAAAGGCATAACTTTAACTTTATGAGCCATCATACTCATCCTGTGTAAGCTAGGTTGTCTGTTGAAAAGAGAAACATCACCATCTTTTATATGTCTCTCTACTATGTAACCCGGAGCAAGTTCCTTACATATCTCTTCTTTATTCAATTCAGTTATCCTTTTCCTCCTACCATCAGGCCTTATGACATAGTTCGCACCAGGCCAAATTTCACTCCCGTTCATCACCAACTTCTTCATCTCCTCCAAATTCTTCTCGTTTACCCTAACAGGAACTGTTAATTCCCTTGCTACGATCTCTGGAACGCCTACTTCATCTAAATTTATCAAAGGATCAGGACTTATCACAGTTCTTGCAGAAAAGTTAACCCTTTTTCCAGCAAGGTTTCCCCTGAATCTTCCTTCTTTCGTTTTTAATCTTTGAGAAATGGTTTTCAGAATTCTTCCAGATCTATGTCTTGCAGGTGGTACACCTGAAAGTTCATTATCAAAATAAGTGCTGACGTGATACTGAAGGAGTTCCCAAAGATCTTCTATGATAAAATCTGGTGCTCCCAAATCGATATTTTCTTTCAACCTTTCGTTTATTCTAACTATATCAACAAGCTTGTGAGTTAAATCATCTTCAGATCTTTCACCAGTTTCAAGCGTTATGGAAGGTCTAACTGTCACAGGAGGTATTGGTAAAACTGTTAAAACTAGCCACTCTGGCCTCATGTTCTTGAATCCTATCGTGTTTAAATCATCGTTTGTTATCTTTTCCAACCTCTCCCTGATTTGGATAGGATTGAGCATTTCATTATCTTCAACGAAAGTATAAGGTTTGATGAACTTTAATTTTCCTTGATTCACTCCACAATATGGACACTTCTTCTTTATCATTTTTGCAAGTTCTTTGAACGGAAGCTTTTCGCTTTTCACTTTTTCCAAATCTTTCTCTTCTATCAAAATCCTTCCACATTTCTTGCAGAACATTTTTAAAAGTGTGAATATGAATTTTGCGTAATGAACATGAATTATAGGCCTAGTGAGTTCAAGTACACCGAAGTGACCAAGACATTCTCCTATAGTTCCTCCACACGTCCTACATCTTACTCCAGGATCTATAACTCCCAATCTTGGATCCATCAGACCTCCTTCTATAGGATACCCTTCTTGATCATAGAGCTCAGTTTTTGTTATTTTGGCAACTGCCATTTTCCTTATAATTTCAGGGTTGAGTATGCTAAATTCTATTCTTCCAACTTTCATTTCACTCCTCCTTCAAAACAATTTTAGGATAAATCAACATGCTTTTGAGTTCATCTAACATGAGCTTAAAAGCATAACTCATCTCCACATCAATTATCTTACTCTCACCACATAAAGGACAATATCTCCTGTTTTTAATTCTATCCACTATGGCAACCATACCACACTCAACGCATATCGGTATTATAGCTTTGTCAGAATCAAATCTTTCTTTCAAAACAAGTGCAGCACCATGAGCTATCAAAACATCTTTTTCCATTTCTCCCAATCTCAAGCCACCTTCTTTACTCCTTCCTTCTGTTGGTTGTCTTGTAAGCAAAGTTACAGGACCTCTCGACCTCGCATGTATTTTGTTAGATACGAGATGATCTAATTTCTGGTAGAAACACGGTCCTATGAAGATTTCAGCTTCAAATTTCTTCCCAGTTCTACCATCGATCATCACTTCTTTTCCATCATCTTTGAAGCCGTAAGATCTTAAAATTTCCCTTATTTCTTTTTCAGGCGTTGGATTGAAGGCTGGGGAATATATTATTTTTCCAGATAAAGCTGCAGCCTTAGCTGCTAATGGTTCTAATAATTGGCCAACAGTCATCCTAGAAGGTATTCCGTGTGGATCAAATATTATGTCAGGAATTATTCCACTTTCAGTGAATGGCATATCTTCCGGAGGCAAAACTAATCCTATCACACCTTTTTGCCCGTGCCTACTAGCAAATTTATCACCAATCTCAGGTATTTTTAAACTTCTTACCCTTACTTTAACTAATTTTGTGCCATCAACAGTTTCAGTTATGTAAACTTTATCCACTATACCCTGATCACCATGTCTTAGTCTAACTGAAGTCTCCCTTATATTTTCTATTCCTGTTATGAATTGATCCATACTTCCCAAGAATCTGAGTGGAGAAATTCTACCAACCAAAACTTCATCAGAGCCAACCTCTGTTTCAGGATTAACTATACCATCTTCTGGAAGATGTTTGTAAGCATCTTCTCCTGCATAACCTCTTACACCAGGCTCAGGTATTCCTATGATGTCTTCTTGACCACCCATGTACCTCTTCTGCTCAGCTTCATAGGTCCTGAACATGTAAGACCAGAAAACTCCTCTTTGAATCGAAGCTTGGTTTATGATTATAGCATCCTCCATGTTATAACCTTGATAACAAGCAACAGCTACTATTACATTACATCCGTTTGGATGGTTTTCATAACCAGCAACTTTGTGCGCATGTGTTTGTACTAATGGTACTTGTGGATAAATCATCACGTTCGATTTTGTATCCACTCTGTTCAAGTAGTTAGTGGCAAAAAGACCCATAGATTGGCCGATCATTTTTGCCCCATAGTTAACTCTGTCTCCTCTGTTGAATTCTGGGTATGGTATAAAAGATGTGGAAAATCCCAAAATCACAGCCGGATTTATTTCCAAATGCGTGTGTTCTGGTGTAAGCTCCTCTTCCCTCAAAGCAATTAAACAATTCTCCTCTTCTTCAGCATCAAGGTACTCTATAATACCATTGTTTATTAAATCTTCCCATTTCATCAAACCGGCTTTAATCTTTTGAATATGTTCTTGTGTGAGTTTCGGTTTTCCATTTTCAACAATGATCAAAGGCCTTCTTATCCTACCGCTATCAGTCAAAATTCTAACTTCATCTAAATATTCATGGTAAGCTACATTAACTTGATACGAAATTAAACCTTTTCTCCTCATTTCCCTTATTTCTTTGACAAATTCTTCAGGTTTGTTCGTTTTTCCTATGAACATTCCGTCGAGAAACACATCAGCCATTACATCACCTTCTTCTCAATCAATGACAAAAAATTCTTTCTCTCTCTTTCATCCAAGCCCTTTGTGATCTCAGCCATTATAGCTAAATATTTCCTCAATCCTATAGTTGCACCTTCAGGAGTTTCGCTGGTGCACAATTTTCCGAAGTGGGTTGGATGAAGCTCTCTTGCACTGAAATGTTCTTGAGTTGAAGTTAAGGGGGAAAGAACATTCCTCATGTGTGAGATAGTTTTAACGAAACTACCTCTTTCTAACCTTTGACTTACACCAGTCCTACCACCAACCCATGTACCTATTGCCAAAGCAGAAACTATTTGGTTTGTGAGTACGTTTGATTCAACTATAGCTTGCAAAGGAGGAATCCTACCCCTTTTTGCTAGTTTCTGATAATTGTAAGTTATCCTAGTGATTAACCCCCATTTTCCAAGAAGTATGGAACGTAATAGAATTTCTAACAAATCTCCAGCTAACCTTATCCTTTTGTTTGAATAATGATCGAGGTCGTCTTCTTCTATTTTTCCAAGATGTAACTTTATGAGTTTGCCTATGGCCTTGCAAAGGAAATATGCTTTATGGATTCTTGCATCAGGGGTTTGACCGAGATGTGGTAATAGATACTTATCTATTATCTTAGTTGCTCTTTCACTTCTGCTTTCGGCTTGAGCTATTTTAACATGTTTCCCTATTTCTTCCAAAGCTTCTTGTTTCGAGGTTATTTCTAATTCGAAAAGGTTTGAATAGAATTCTTCTTGAACATCTTTATCTTCAGAAATAACGGTAACTATTTCCTTATCAGATTCTAAGCCCAAAGCTTTGAGAATTATAGCTACAGGCATCTTCTCCACGTTAGCGAATGTTATAGTTATGATGCCACTACTTTTCCTCTCTAGTAGATGTCTTTGGATGTAACCGTCTTTTTCGGAATGAATTCTTGCGACTTCTGTTACACCACCCGTATCAACTTTTTCCACGATTATCCTATTTTGGGCTATTTCTTCAACTAGAACCAAGATCCTTTCGGTTCCGTTTACGATGAAATATCCTCCAGGATCGTCAGGATCTTCACCTATTGCTATTAATTCCTCTCTACTCATAGTTGATAATGGACAAATTTTTGATTTTAGCATTACAGGTATATCACCAAAATTCACCACAACAGTATTGCTTTCTATGTTGTTCAAAACCGGTGTCATTTCAACGTACATTGGAGCTGCATAAGTTAGGTTTCTTATCCTAGCTTCTTGTGGAGTTATGGGTCTTACCGATCCATCAGCCTCTTTAACACAAGGGTCACCAATCTTAAAATTCCCAAGTTTGATCTTGAATTCACCTAATTCAGGAACTTCGGGTTTAATCACACCAATTTCCTTCAAAACTTTCGGTATTCTTTTAGTTATGAAATCGTTGTATGAATCGATTTGAAATCTAACAAATCCCCTTTCTCTTACAAAAGCGTCTAAAAGCGTTAGGAATGTTGAGTCCATGTTTCAACCCTTAACAACAACTCTGTAATAAACAGACTCACCAGCAACCGGACTTTTCCTTATTATCTTAACAACATCACCAACTTTTGGATTCTTGTCTGCTATTGCAGGATCGTTTATCAATATCTTAGGAAGTTGTCTTAAACTAACTTTATATTTCTTCAAAAGTTCAGCTTTTTCTTCTTCAGTTAAAATTATATGTTTTGGTACAAGTTGATGTTTTTCTATATCTATTTTTTTCAATTCCTCACCCCATAGCGATTAATAAGGAAAGTTTATCAACTTTATTTTATAAATTTTTTCCTTCAGATCGACACCGGTTTTTTAAACGTTGGCGACGTCCTGGAATTCCCCTGCTTCTGCAGAGTACACCCCAGATCGCTGGGAGGCTTAATTACCGTGTTCGGATGGGAACGGATGTTTCCCTCCCGCTTTGGTCGCCAACAAATATATTTTTAAACTTACCTATATTTATCTTTTTAAATTTGACGGTAGTAACACTTTAAAGCTCTTCTTGGGATTTAACCTTTATACCATACCTTTTGAGCAAGGCAGCAGTTACACCGTTCCCACTAACTTTTTTATTTCTTAATTTTTCATCAAGTCTATATGTTCTTCCACAACCACAAGAAGGGCTTCCCTGCTTTAATACAGCCTCTTTTATTCCAAACAGTTTTGCAATTTTAAGAGTCTCTTCAGCACCTTTGATGAAAAATTCAGTCACGTCATCTCCATCTTTTGTTTTCACTCTAGCTTTTCCATCTAAAACATCTTCACCAGTACCACCAAAAATACCAGAAGGTTTTCTTGGTGTTGGCAAGCCACCAAGCTGCTCAGGACAAACCGGTATCAAAACTTCTTTTTTGGAAAGAGTAATAACTTTTCTATTAGGCTTACTTTTTCCATTCCACTTACACTTTATTCCAAGAAAACAAGCACTGACCAATTTCATAATTATATTTTAAATTTAGAAATTGAAGTGCGCCTCGGACGGGATTCGAACCCGTGTCTCAAGCGTGACAGGCTTGCATCCTAGACCGCTAGACGACCGAGGCTTCTGATAATATAATTAGCGTCGATATTAAATTAAGTATAGGAATTGTAAAAAATTAAAAAAAACGGGAAAAAATTCAACAAGGTTTGCAAGGTTTCTTACCCTTTTTCTTTGCCAATTTTTCCACCGATTTAATTTGTTTTTCTCTACCTAATAAACTTTTCTAAAAGTCCCCGGAGCCGGATTCGAACCAGCAACCCACCGGTATCTGAGGAGCAACTGCTGACACCAAGTACCAAAGCACTCGGCTACAGCCGGTTGCTCTACCGTTGAGCTATCCGGGGATAATTAAAAAAAAAAAGAATTTTAATATAAAAAATTTATCCAGCTTATCCAGCTTTTATATAAGCAGATTTAGATAATACTTTCCTCACTTCTTTCTTCTTATCCATGAACTTCATGTATGCTTTAGGAAGTCTTAATTTACCTACTATTTCCAAAATCGGCTTAATCCTGTAAGTTAATACCCTCTCGTCACCAGGAGCCAATGAAGGTATTTTCCAAACAAGTTCCGTGCCATTTGCAACTCTTCTCAAAGTTGGTCTTAACGTGTCGAATTTTTCAACGACTGTGGCCATACTTGGTACAAAGTCCCTAACTATCACATCCTTTATTTCATGTCTTGTTCTGTTCCTAACTTCGAGCATTATCGTTATTTCTTTCTCTTTAGTTAAAGGTCCTTCAACTACATGTCTTTTTATCAAACGAATACTGAACGTACGAGTAAAACTGTATACTATCACAATTATGAGAACAATCGCTATTAAAACAGCGTTCAAAGTGCTTATTTGATAGCTTATTGTGTAAGAAGATCCTGGAGCTAGGTAAGGTATGTGCCAATAATAAATAACCATACTTTCTTTTGTTTCTTCAAAATTTGGTTTTTCTGATGGGAAGAAGAAAACTTTCATGAAGACTGGAATTCGTTCTGATAAGTAGAAATTTTCAATCGGGACATTTCCTTCATTCCTCACCACTATTTCAACGGTTTGTGACAGTAAACCATAATTGATTTTTTTGGAGATAGGTAAAAATTCTGTTTTTTCACTAGCGTTTAAAGTCAAAATAGCAAATTCCGTTTCTTTTCTGGTTAAAATCAAACCATACTTATCTTTCAGCAGAATTTCAACGGTGTATTTTCCAGGATCTTGATATTTACTTATTTCTAAAATATTTTTCACTGTTTCGATTCCTTTTCCCCCAACAGCTTCTACGTAATTTTGAAACTTCTTTATAATTTCATTTTTGAAGAGTATTGTGGTTTCTAGATAAACGGGTTGAGATACACTTTCAGAAGGGTTCATTAAGGTTACTTCTATCGAGATGTTAGATCCTGGATAAACTTTTGTTTCACTCAAATTGAAGCTATAAATACAGATACCATGTCTTCTCATAACATCTAAGATTAATAACTCTGAATCGGAAACCTCACGATTAGTTAAAGACCCAACTGTTATGAAGAAATAAAAAGATTTTTCTTCAGAACATTCAGCTACTTTGAAATGAATTTTCACTTTTTCACTTTCTCCTGGGTTCAGTGTCACATAATATTTTTCCAAGGACGTGAGGATTCCTGGATGGGGTGGAAAAACTGAAATCGAAAAGCTGTCAGCAATATTTTGCATGTTCTTTACGGTTATCTCCAAAGTTTCGTTTTCTGATGTATAAATGCTTAAGGAGTTTTTACTTAAACTTACATCGACTCCTACAGCAACAACACAAGCTGGAATTAGGAATAGAGATATGAAGAGGAATTTTAAAATTATTTTCCACATTTCGTTCACAATATAAATATGGTTTTTAAATTTAAAACAGTTTAATCATTTTTTCCTCATTTTCTTGATCCAATCTTCCAACAAATTCCCGATAGGTTTTAATTCAACCTCTTTTTTTGCCCCGGGTTGGAAAATATAGGAAATATCATACTTTTTTCCGTAAACGTCACACCAAGTTAAGTTATCGAAAGATATTCTTTCTTTTCTTTCAACAAATTCTTCAACAAAACCAACCGCTACCATAGCAACGGGTCTGATGTTATCAGGAATGTAGAGCACGTCTCTCACCTTTTCCTCATCAAAAGATCCTATCCACACAGCTCCTAACCCCAAAGCGTTTGCGGTAACTAATATGAGCATGGTAGCTGCAGCTGTATCTTGGATAGCGTAAAAAACTTCCCCCCTTTTTTGATATCTCAAACTAGCTTTCCCTATATCAGCACAAACAACGATAACCACAGGAGCTTCTTTGAGTAGACGATGTTCTAATGCAGCTTCGTACAACTTCCTCTTTTTCTCCTCATCTTTCACAACTATGAAGTTCCACTCTTGCATATCACCAGCAGAATGAGCATGAGTTGCCATGTACAACATAACACCGATCAGTTTATCATCAACAAGATCTTTTTTAAACTTAACAACTTCTTTTCTACCGACTATAGCGTCAAAAATATTCATCTTTCTCTATTTAAACTTCTGATTTGAACAATTAAAGTCTTTTGGTTGCCCCACAAACAGGGCAGCACCACATTTCTACAGTTTTTCCTTCGTCAGAAGTTAAAGAAATCTTTATCATCTTTATCTCTTGATGAGAATTTTTAAGACAACTTTCACATAAGCCGAAATGCCATTCTTTCCTAACCATAAAACATAATTATAGAAAGAGCGACTATTAAAATGTTGATGAGATGGATTATTCGGTTTTAGTAGATTATTACGAAAAATTGGAAAACGTTTCATCAAAATTGAAGAAAACTGAGATACTGGCAGAACTTTTTAAAAATGCTGGCAGTGAGGAATTGCCTAAAGTTGTGTTGTTGGTTCAGAGTATAGTTTACCCTAAATACATGCAGTTAGAGCTCGGAATAGCGACGCAAATGATGATAAGGGCTATTTCAAAAGCTACAGGCTTCAAACCTGAAGAAGTTGAGAAGAAATTCGCGAAATTAGGAGATCTGGGTTTAGTGGCCGAGGAACTTATTAAAGAGAAGAAGCAAGTCACTTTGTTGAAGAAAAAATTAACAGTGGATAATGTCTTTGAAAATTTGAGGAAGCTCGCAACTATAACAGGAGAAGGTTCACAAGAAAGAAAATTGAACCTAATAGTTGAGCTTCTGGTTTCAGCAAAACCAAAAGAAGCTAGGTACATAGTTAGAACTATACTCGGTGAATTAAGGGTTGGAGTTGCTGAAGGTTTGATAAGGGATGCAATAGTTCAAGCTTTCTTGGCAGAAGAGGATAAAGAAGTGGCAACTTCTGCAGTTGATTACGCTTGGAACATATTATCAGATTTCTCAGAAGTTGCTAAGATCGCGAAAGAAAAGGGTATAGATGGTTTAAGAAGGGTGAAAGTTGAGCTTGGAAGGCCGATACAAGTAATGCTGGGAGAAAAAGCGGAAAGTATAGAGGAAGTTGTTAAAGAATTCGGGAAAGTTTCAGCAGAGTATAAGTACGATGGGATGAGAGCCGAAATTCATAAAAAAGGAGATGATATTTGGATTTTCACGAGAAGATTGGAAGATGTTACTAAACAGTTTCCAGATCTGGTCGAACTTTGTAGGAAATTTTTGAAAGCTAAGGAATGTATAGTTGAAGGGGAAGCATTGGCTATAAACCCAAAGACAGGTTCACCTTTACCATTTCAAGTACTATCGCAGAGAATACATAGGAAATACGATATAGAAAAAATGGTGAAAGAAATCCCAGTTCAACTAAACTTGTTTGATATACTTTATCTTGAGGGAGAGATGCTTTTGGATAAACCTTTCTTTGAAAGAAGAAAAATTCTTGAGAGAATAGTGAAAGTGGTTGAAGGAAAATTCCAGCTGGCTAAACAAATAATAAGTGATGATGTTAAAGAGTTGGAAAGATTTTACAAAGAAGCTTTAGATGCTAAGCAAGAAGGAATTTTTTTGAAAGTATTAAATTCACCTTATGTTTTTGGTAGACATGTCGGTGGTTGGTATAAAATAAAACCTATAATGGAAACTTTGGATTTAGTTGTGGTTGGTGCTAGTTGGGGAGAAGGCTCGAGAGCTAAATGGTTGACGAGTTTTGAGTTAGCTTGTAGGGATCCCGATACAGGAAAACTTTTAAGATGTGGGATGATGTCAACAGGCTTAACGGAGGAAGAATATGAAAGGATGACAGAAATGTTGAAGCCTTTGATAGTAGAAGAAAAGGGAAAAACAGTTAAAGTTAAACCAAAGATAGTGATTGAGGTTGGTTATCAAGAAATTCAAAGATCACCAAATTACGAGTCTGGTTTTGCCCTAAGATTTCCAAGATTCATAAGAGATAGAACTGCGGATAAATCTCCAGAAGAAGCCGATACTTTGGATAGGATTAAAAGATTGTTCGAAAGTCAGGGAAAAAGTGGTTAATCTTTTGTATTAAAAATTTTCATCTTGGTGCTTAAATTCCAAACACTTAAATCTTTTTTTTACCAACACTAATATATAAAACCTTAAATATTAAACCACTAAAAAGTTAAAACGAGGTAGTCGGATGCTAGCTTCATCAAGAACGATGGAGGCTTTGCGTAGTATAGGTTTGAACTTATATGAAAGGAAATTATGGGTAGCTCTCCTTGCAAGGGGCACGAGCACTGCTGGTGAGCTTTCGGCCATAGCAAACGTTCCAAGGTCAAGGACTTATGATGTTTTGCAAAGTTTGGCTGAAAAAGGTTTTGTGATGGTTCAATCCGGAAAGCCTCTTAGATACGTTGCAATTCCACCACAAGAAGCTTTAGAAAGGGTGAAAACGAAAATAGAAGGAGAAATGAAGGAGAAGATAGAGAGAATCGAAGAGCTTAAATCTAGTCCTGTTATGAAAGAACTCAATGAAATTTTTTCCCACGGTCTTAAAGTTATTTCTCCCGAAGAGATGACAGGAGCTCTCAAAGGAAAATACAGCTTACAACAACAACTCGCATCAATGTTTAGAGATGCTAACAAACAGATAGCAATAGTCACAACACCAGAAGGTTTGATAGAGTTGACTACAAACCACTTGGAAAGTTTGAGAAAAGCTAAGGAAAGGGGGGTTAGCATAAAAATAGCTACGAGTGGTAAAGAAAAAGCAAGCGAGGCTATAAAATTACTGAGTAGTGTGGCTGAGATCAGGCTCTTAGATGAAAAAGATGTGGACTTGGTAGGAAGAGTTTGTATAGTGGATGACAAACAATTTGTTTTATCGCTAACCGATGCAAAAGTTCACTCAACACAAGACATAGCGTTGTGGAGTAAGAGCGAACATGCTGCCAGCAATATACTCTCACCACTTTTCAAGTTAGTTTGGCAACATTCAAAACCGTTGAGTTGAATTATTTACTGACGAAAATAGGTCTTTTGGACAATAATTTTGGAAATGACAATGGTTTAAAAGGCTTTCCCTTCATCTCTTTTTTAGCTATCTTCACAAGTTCTTCAATCTTCATCTCTTTTATCTTTCCTTTTTCCCTAAACCTAACGCTTAAAGTTTTCTTCTTAATCTCTTTTTCGCCTATAACACAAATCAACGGTATCCAATCAAGTTCAGCATCCCTTATCTTTTTCTGTACAGTTTCTTTCCTATCATCCACGTCTACCCTTATCTGATTCTTTTCTATTTCTTCAGAAATTTTTAAGGCATTTTTAAGATACTTATCCGAAACGGGGATGATCCTCACTTGAGTTGGAGAAAGCCAGAAAGGCAACTTAGGAACTTTACCTTTTTGTTGTTCCATGTATGCTTTTTCGAGTAAAGCATAAATACATCTCTCTATAGCCCCACTTGGAGAACAGTGTAAGATTATCGGATATTTCTTTTCACCATTTTTATCTATATAAGTTATTCCATACCTTTTCGCATTTTCCACGTCTATTTGATCTGTAGAAAGGGCAGAAGCTTTTTCAAGAGTATCGACGAAGTTGAACTCCCATTTCAAGACAAAATAGAAAAATTTCTCAGGCCACATCTCAACCAAAACTGGTTTCCCAAAATTTTTAACTAGCTTGATGATGAAATTTTTATTCTCTTCATAAAAATCTTTAGTGAACCTTATAGCCATTTCATAATCTTTTTTTTCTAGACCAATCTCTTTCAACACACCCATGCATAATTTTATCCTCTTCATAGATTCTTTCATAGCTTGTTTCAAATCGGCACAAATAGCATGAACATCAGGCATGGTGAAAGCCCTCAATCTTTTTAAACCTACCAACTCACCACTTTTTTCCCTTCTGAAACTGTATCTCGTTAATTCATAGATCCTGAAGGGAAGTTGTTTGTAAGAAATTTGAGCATCTTTTGTCATCAAGAATTGACCGAAGCATGCAGAGAACCTCAAGAAAAATTCTCTATCGTCCGATTTTATTACATATTGCCTTGCAGGAAACCTGTGTAAATATTCGGCTAAACTCGGATGCTGAAAGTCATACATCACAGGAGTTTCAACTTCTACACCACCATATTCTATAACTCTTTGTGTCACGAATTGTTCCAACAAAGATTTTATCAACCTACCTTTAGGATAAAACCTTAAGTTTCCAGGATCTGAGGCTGGTTCAAAATCAGCTATTTCCAATCTTTTCATCAACGTTACGTGAGGTGGTATTTGTTGGACTGCCCTAACTTTTTCCATTTCATACTTTGCAAACTTTTCAAGGTTCTTATGTTTGGAGAAGTCAAATTTCTCCACAGGTATTAATTTTCCGTTCGGTTCCATTATGTACCAAAAAGATTTCAATTTTTCCTCGGCTTTCAACGCGTTTGAAATGATCTCCTCCTTTTTCTCTTCTTTAGCTATAACTCTGAATCTTTCAGCTAGAGGATGACCTTTAACAGCATTAATGAACCTTTTATTCCAACCAAAAGGTGCTCTGTAAGTTTCGATATTCAGTTTTCTAGCATAATCTTCCATTTCCTTCAAGATTTTCAAGCTTTCCAGAGGTTTTGCTGGTGTGTTTGTCAAGTGGACAAAGGGGTATATTAAAAGTTTTTTTATCTTCAATTTTGCCATGAATTCTTTGGTATCATCCACAGCTTTTTTTACAACTTCTTCATCATCTCCCTCTTCAACTGCAGTAAACGCAACCAAAACATCTTCCAACTTATGAATTTTTCTTTCAACATCTTCAGCTTGTTGAATTTCTTTTTCCACAGGTTCGTACTCAATCCAGTCTGAATGTGTCTCCAATATCCTCATATCCTTACCTTCTTATTCTGTAGTAATTGAAGAGAAAAAAGTTATTAGTTGAATGGTCGCAACTCATTCAATCTTAAAATTAATTGATAAAATAAATTTAAATAAGTTTATAGCCCCGTGGTGTAGTGGTCAAGCACGCAAGCCTCTGGTCAACTGGAAGAAAGCTTGAGACGCCAGTTCGAATCTGGCCGGGGCTACAAAAATTTTCCTATTTTTCGAACTCTATAACTTTCAATCCTGTTTTCACGATAAATTTTAAAATATCTTTATTGCTTCAGCAAATTGAATGTTACTAACCACATGAGCCTTGAATTCCACCGATTTTCTCCTTATTTGATATTCATCCTCTGATTGATTTTTTATCATTCCATCGAAAAATGGAATACTTATCACTATTTTAATTTTCTTATCGATAAGGTAATCTAACAGGCTCGATTTTGGTTCATCGAATTTCCTCACAGTTTCACTTTCAATTCCAAATCTCTCCAATTCCCTCGAAGCTTTTTCTATACTATAAATTTTTACATTTTTTGAAGCAAGTTTCTTAGCTATATCTATTATTTTATTCCAATCTTCCCCACCACATATGAGAACACCTTCCCCATCTTTTGGAAACTCTACACCACTAGCTATCAAAGCTTTGGTAAAAGCTTCATGAAAATTTTTCCCAAAAGCCGCAACTTCCCCCGTAGATACCATCTCTACACCCACTACCGGATCTGCTCCATCTAACCTCATGAAAGAAAATTGTGGAACTTTCACAGCAAAAAATTTTGGGGAATATTCGCGATTTTCAATTTTTTCACCAAGCATAGCATCGGCAGCGATTTCCATCAAGTTTATTCCCACTGTTTTTGAAACAAAGGGCATACTTCTAGAAGCTCTTAAATTACATTCTATAACATAAACTTCCCCATCTTTAACTAGGTATTGAATGTTAAAAGGACCTTTTATCTTCAGCGACCTAGCAATTTTTCTCGTGTAATCTCTTATTTTATCTTTAATCGTTTCACTTATAGATAAGGTTGGTATGATCATCGTTGCATCTCCTGAATGGACACCCGCATTTTCCAGATGTTCTATTACAGCACCGATTAAAACGTTTTCGCCATCAGAAACACAATCAACTTCAACTTCTCTTGCATTGGTTATGAATTTTGAAATAACAACAGGATGCTCCCTAGAGATTATAGTAGCTTTTGTCAAGTATTCTTTCAATTGGGATTCATTTAAAGCAACATTCATAGCAGAGCCCGAAAGAACATAAGATGGTCTTACCAAAACAGGGTATCCTATTCTTTCAGCGAGTTCTTTTGCTTTTTCTAAGTTATCAACTTTTCCCCATTCCGGTTGTTTTATCCCAAGTTCATCTAGAAGTCTACTGAATTTTGCCCTATCTTCTGCTCTGTCTATATCTTCAGGAGAAGTCCCGATTATCTTTACACGGTTTTTTGCAAGTTTAAGAGCCAAATTGTTTGGTGTTTGTCCACCAACACTTACAATAATTCCTTCAGGATTCTCTTTTTCATAAATGTCTAAAATTCTTTCTAAAGTAAGTTCTTCAAAGTAAAGCTTGTCCATAACATCAAAATCAGTAGAAACAGTTTCTGGATTGCAATTTATCATTATGTTTTCAAATCCCCTTTCTTTCAAGGCCCAAGCCATGTTTACACAACACCAATCAAACTCAACACTTGAACCAATTCTATAACAACCCGACCCAACCACTATTATCTTTTTTCCTTCTTCAAATTCTATGTCATCCTTGTCGCCGTTGTAAGTCATGTAAAGGTAATTTGTCTTGGCAGGCCATTCTGCGGCTAGAGTATCAATTTGCTTAACTACCGGCAATATACCGAAAGACTTTCTCATTTCTCTGATTTCAGCTTCTTTCATTCCAACAAGCTCTCCAATTTTTTTATCAGAAAAACCAAGTTTTTTTGCTTTTCTTAAGATTTCTTCATTCAAACCATTCTTTATTTTTTCTTCCATCTCGATTATATTCCTTATCTTATACAAAAACCACTCATCTATTCCAGTTAATTCATGGATTTCTTTCTCACTCATACCGATTTGAAGTGCCTTGACTATGTAGAAGATTCTTTCGTCTGTTGGCTTCTCTAACATTTCTTTTATTTTTTCCTTTTCGTTTGACAATTCATCAATATCTGTGAGTTCTTTTCCAATTTCAAGCATCCTTACAGCTTTTTGAAGGGCTTCTTCAAAGCTTCTCCCTATTGCCATAACTTCTCCTATTGACTTCATTTGAGTCCCAATTCTTCTTGATACATTTTTGAATTTTTGGAAATCCCATCTAGGGATTTTAACAACTATGTAATCCAAAGCAGGCTCGAAGCAAGCTGTTGTGATTTGGGTAACTTTATTCAAAAGTTCTGGTAAAGTGTAGCCTATCGCTAATTTTGCCGCGATGTAGGCTATCGGATATCCTGTAGCTTTTGACGCAAGAGCAGAACTTCTTGATAACCGCGAGTTCACTTCTATTATCTTGAATTCTTCACTTTTCGGATTGAGTGCAAACTGTATGTTGCATTCTCCAATTATATCAAGAGCTCGTATCACTTTAAAGCTTGTGATCCTTAACAAGTGATATTCCCTGTTCGTCAAGGTTTGGGAAGGCGCAACTACTATGCTTTCGCCTGTGTGTATACCCATGGGGTCAAAATTCTCCATGTTGCAAACTATGATACAATTGTCTTCACAATCCCTCATCACTTCATATTCAATTTCTTTCCACTTTCCAAGGTACTCTTCCACCAAAATTTGGTTTATTCTACTGTGAGCTAAGCCTATTTGTGCTATTTCTTTTAATTGATCTTCATTATAAGCTACACCAGAACCTTGGCCTCCCAATGTGTAAGCAACTCTAACCATGACAGGATATCCTATCTCTCTCGCGGCAACTATTGCTTCTTCCACATTGTTTACTTTTTTGCTCTTCGGTACAGGCAGACCATTCTCGATTAAAATTTTCTTGAATTTTTCCCTATCATCAGCGATTTCTATTGCTTTGATTCCTGTTCCCAACACCCTTACACCATATTTTTCCAGAATTCCTCTTTCATGGAGCTCTATCCCACAATTCAGTGCAGTTTGGCCACCAAAAGTTAATAAAATTCCATCAGGTCTTTCTTTTTCTATCACTTTTCCTACAAATTCAGGAGTTATTGGCAAAAAATAAACTTTATCAACAAACCTTTCATCTGTTTGAATTGTTGCTATGTTCGGGTTTACTAGAACTACTTTTATTCCCTCTTCTTTAAGAGCTTTGATTGCTTGTGCTCCAGAGTAGTCAAATTCTCCTGCCTCACCTATTTTGAATGTGCGTGTTTTTTCAACACTTTGCACCGCTTCCCAATAAGAGAACTTTTTTTATACTTTCATCCCTTATATTCCTTCACCTCCTTCACAAACAAATCAAACAAAAATTCTGTTTCATAAGGACCAGGGGAAGCTTCAGGATGAAATTGTGTGGCAAATATTGGCTTCTTCTTATGTTTAATTCCTTCTACAGTTTTATCGTTTACATTTATGAACCAAATTTCAAATTCAGTTCCTTTCAAACTTTTTGAATTTATAGCATACCCATGGTTTTGACTCGTGATATAACATTTTCTTTCAAACAAATCAAAAACAGGATGGTTTGAGCCACGATGCCCAAACTTGAGTTTGAAAGTTTCTGCACAAGCAGCTAAAGCAAGGATTTGACAACCAAGGCAAACCCCCATCATTGGCAGATCAGTTTCCATAAGTTCTTTTACAGTTTGAATAGTTTTTTCACATTTTTTAGGGTCTCCAGGACCATTCGATATAAGAATTCCAGAAGGTTCGTATTCTAAGATTTTTTCAACAGAATAATCGTAAGGTACCCTCACTATATCCACATTTCTCGCGGCTAAATTTCTCAATATCCCGAATTTAACCCCACAATCTATTACCACTACAACTGGTGAACCATTTCTATATTCTATTGGTTTCTCAATACTTACTTCTTTCACCAAATCCCTTTCATTAGGATCTTCTATGGTTTTAATCTTTTCTTTTATTTCTTCTATATCAATTTTATCACCAACTTTCAAAATTCCAAGCATCACACCCTTACTTCTCAGTTTTTTTGTTAACTCCCGAGTGTCTATTCCTTCTATTCCTGGAATTTTATGTTCGAAAAGCCATTCATCCAAGCTTTTATTGTTTGACCAGTGGCTCGGTTTTTTTACAATTTCTTGAACTACATATCCTTTCACTTGTATTCTTTCGGACTCAAAGTGTAAGGGAAAATTAAATTCATCAACTATAGAAATCGGAGGAACACCATAATTTCCGATCAATATCCAAGTTTGTGTCAATATTTGTCCATTGTAAGAGGGGTCTGTTAGAGATTCTGTGTAACCAACCATTCCGGTGTTGAACACAACTTCACCAGAAGCTTCAGATGGATAACCAAAGCCTTTACCTTTAAGTATTGTTCCATCCTCTAGTGCCAAAACGGCTTGGAACAAGACCCAACCTAAAATTGTTAAAAAGAATTTAAAAAATTTTTTGTATCACAGAATATAAAAAATTAAAAGTTTTCTTCTTCTTTATTCAATTTCACCTTTAATTTCTTTAATTTTTTCAGAAAGATATTTTATCCTATTTTGTAAAAATTTTGCTTGCTTTATTGTTCTTGCTGCAAACAAGGCTTTTTTGGCTTCGTAGAGTTGCTCTTCAAAAAACTTCAATTCTTCCTTATTTCCATTCATATGTTACTATATAGTAGTACTAATATTTAAACTTTACTATTTTAAAGTAGTAAAAAACTTTTTAAACCCCACTTACATTTATTTTCTTCAAGTTTATTGTTAAATATGGTTAATTATGCTAAAATTCTTAGAAGTGTTTTGAAAAAAATCAGACCTTCTGAAGAAGAAAGAAGGAAGCTTAAATCTGTTTTGAGGAAATGTTTAAAAATTGCAAGAAAAGAGGCTAAAAAATTCAAAGCAAAGTCAATGGTTGCTGGGAGTGTCACAAGAGATACTTGGCTTCCAGGTAAAAAAGAGTTTGACATCTTTATCCTTTTCCCACCAGAATTCACGATGGAACAGCTTGAGAAAAAGGGCCTTGAAGTTGGAAAAAAAATTATTAGAGAATTGGGCGGTAGCTTTAAAATAAAATACGCTCAACATCCCTATGTTTCAGGTAATGTTGAAGGAGTAGAAATAGACGTAGTACCATGCTTCAACGTGAAAACTACTGAAAATTTGAAATCTGCTGTTGATAGAACACCTTTTCACGTTAAATACATTCAAAAAAATCTCCCACTTAAACTTTCAGACCAAGTAAGGCTTTTAAAACAATTCTTGACTGCAAACAATATTTATGGCGCTGACGCAAAGACTCAAGGTTTTTCAGGGTATGCATGCGAACTTCTAATAATAAAGTTCAAGAGCTTTTTGAATGTATTGAAACAGGCGTTAAATTGGAAACCAGGTGAAATAATAGATTTGGAGAAATTTTACAAAAAAGAAGATTTTTTTAAGTTGAAGAAAATTTTTTCAAAACAAGCTTTAATTTTAATTGATCCTACAGACAAGAATAGAAACACGACAGCAGCTCTATCTGCAGAAAATTTCTTCAAATTCAAGAAACTTGCTAAAGAATTTCTTGAAAATCCAAAAGAAGAGATGTTTTTTGAAAAAGAAGTTAAACCAATTTCTGAGAAAGAGTTGATAGAGAAGCTTTTGGAAAGAAGAACAGAGTTGATTTTAATAAAATTTTCTCCACCTGAAATCGTGCCAGATATCCTTTGGCCTCAACTAAGAAGATTTGCTGAAAGACTTGAAAAAATTTTAGAAGAGGTGAAGTATGAGTTCAAGGTTTTGAGAAAAAATTATTACACTAATGAGAAAGATTTGGCGATAATTTTACTTGAGATGGAAGTTTACAACTTACCTACAGTACAGAAAAAAGTAGGACCAGAAGTTTTTGATTTGGACGATTCAAAAAGATTCTTGGAAAAATATAAAACTTCAGCTATAAATGGGCCATTCATCGAGGGAAACAATTGGGTTGTTGAAATTAAAAGAAAATTCATGACGGCGAAGGAAAAACTTTTTGATACTTTGAATAAAGATGTTAACACTTTAAAAGCGAAAGGTATTCCAAACCATATAGCAGAACAGATATCCAAAGGTTTTGAGATAATTTCTGATGTTGAGAAAATAATAGACTTAATCAAAAAAAATAGAGAGCTGGGAGTATTTTTAAGGGAGTATTTTGAGAAGAAGAGTTTGGTGTAATAATGATACAGATAACTTTTCTTGGTACAGTTTCGGGAGTTCCCAGCAAAGAAAGAAATCATCCGGCCATAGTTTTGGAATACTTTGGTAGGGAAAAAGATACCATATTATTCGATTGTGGTGAAGGTACTCAAAAACAACTCATGAAATCCAACATAAGCTTCATGAAGATAAATAAAATTTTCATTACTCATTGGCATGCAGACCATTTCGCAGGTTTAATACCATTGATTCAAACGATGAGCTTGGAAAAAAGGAAGAATGAATTGAAAATTTTTGGACCAGAAGCCGAAAAATTTGTGTCAAAAATTCTAGAATTGGGTTATTTTGGTCTAAGGTTTCCTATTAAAGCTATGAACGTGGGTTTTGAAGGCGAAAGGATAGATGTTGTGGATGAAGAAAAAGAATATCAGATACTTTCTGTTCCAGTTTTACACACAGTTCCTTCCGTAGCTTATTGTTTTCAAGAAAAACCTAGATGGAACGTGAATCCAAAAAAGTTGAGAGAATTGGGATTAAAAAGTGGAGCTTGGTTGAGAAAGCTCAAAAAATTTGGAAAAATTGATCATAAGGGTAGGGAAATAAGGATAGAAGAAGTGGCTAATTTAAGACCAGGAATAAAAATAGTTTACACAGGAGATACAAGACCATGTGATAACGTATTAAAAATTTCGAGAAATGCAGATTTGTTAATACATGATGGAACTTTCCTAGAAGAGGAGGAAGGTAAATCACATGCCGATGTAAAACAAGCAGCTAAGATAGCTAAAGAGGCTAACGTTAAACAACTAATTTTAACACATATAAGTAGACGCTACACTGATGTAAGTGAACTTGAAGAAGAAGCAAAGAAAATATTTCCAAACACAAAAGTTGCTCACGATTTCATGCAAATAAAATTAAAATAAATACTTCAAGAATTTTTTAAGCAATGGATATTTGGAGCAATAATTGTCTGTTACCACGTGTAGTATACCGGAAATTGTTCCATCTATACCATCACACATTAATCCAATCATCACTACTGAAATCGGATCATGGAAAAATTTCCTGTGTTTTTTACCAAATAGCTTGACAGGATAATCAATAACGATGTTTGTTTTTTCACAATAATTTCCAGTCACAATTTTTGAAATTTTTTTGTGGATGTTACGAGTTGGCATAATATCACTCAAAAAAATCCTTGAAAGATTCGATAATTTCGGATATTATCCCTTCTTTTGCCAAATAAGTTATAAGAATACCCAATAGGAAAGAATTAAAATCTAACCCATCCTCCTTTTTCTCAAAAATTTCTACATATTCCGATATTTTCTTCAACATCCTTTCTTTATCTTCTTTTGTTAGGAAATTATCAGAAGCAATCCTGGTTTTCAGATCTTCAACTCCCTTCAAATAATGTTCACGGTTTTTGGAGATAATTTTTAAATGTTCTTCTCCAGCTATTTCTATTTCTTTAATCAATTTCGAATATTCCAGTATTCTTGAAAGATAAGTCTTCATTCATCTGAACACCTTTCCTATTATCGAGAGTAATTCTTCTATTTGTTTGTACCTTTTTACTATTTCTTCCAAACTCACATCATTAGTTTCTTCTTTGTTGTTATTGAGTTCGTTGTAAGCTTCTCTGTAGGCTTTCAATCCTTTCAAAAGGCCATACATGATGGAAATTATTTCAGTTTCTTCAACCATCCTTTCCCCTATATCTCTTCAACTCTTCTTTAAGCTCTTTTAAAGTTGCTGTAAGCTCATCTATCGCTTTGTAACTTTCAGGTCCTATTCCAAGAGCTCTTAACTCATTTGCAACATATTGTGCTGCAGTTTTACCTATCAAATGAGCTTCGCTTTCTTTTTCCACCTTTCTCTTTTCTTCTATAGGTTTTCTCACGTAATACCCGACCAAAGCTCCAGCAAGTAGTACTATCAAATCTTTAGTTCCAACATCTATTTCTCCCAATTTCACCATTTACTCACCCCCTAATAATTTCCAAATTTTTTTATGTAATATGTAACCCCCCACTTCACCTATTAGAGCAGCTGCAGATGTGTAGATTGAATAATCTTTCAATATCTGTGGAATATCTGTTATAGGATTTCCTGTAAGAAAGCTCGTTATTTCTCTGCACGCTAAATAAACTATTGAGCCACATTGTGCTACTAAGTAGCCTGCTCCAGCCCCACCAACCATCGATACCAACGAACCTAACCCTTTCCAAAAGTTACTTTTTCCCACTTTCCCACCCAAACAACATTTTTTCCAATCTTTTAATTTCACTCATGTTCGAAGATTGGAAAGTAAGGTCATATTTGATTTTTTAACTTAAGCGGTAAGTGAATTCTAAAATAAGATTTAAATTTAAATGAAAACCAACTAAAAGATAGCGGGGAGGGATGAAAGGCTGAGCTCTAGCGGGGATTTAATCGAACCGCAATGGAGCAGCCTGGAGATCTTGTCAGAATGCTCGCCGGGCTCATAACCCGGAGGTCCCTGGTTCAAATCCAGGCCCCGCTATCAAACTTCTTCAATTCTGACAACATTTTAAGAATTATGAAAATATTCCTAACAGGTGAACCAGGATGTGGTAAATCTACAGTTTTGATGAAAACAGTGGATTTGTTGAGGAAAAATGGCCTAAAAGTTGGAGGAATAATTACCCCAGAAATAAGGGAGAAAGGTAAAAGGGTAGGCTTTTACGTCAAAGATGTTTTTTCCCAAATCATGGAAGTTTTTGCGAGCGTTAATTTAAAAATCGGTCCAAGATTAGGGAAGTACGGAATAGATTTGTACTCTTTTGAAAAAGTCGCTTTACCAGCAATAGATTTTGCAAGTGAAAACTGTGATGTTGTTGTTATAGATGAAATAGGGAAAATGGAATTCTTGAGCGAAAATTTTAAGAAAAAAGTACTATCTCTACTTTCATCGGATAAACCAATAATCGCAGTAGTTCATAGAAATTTTGTTAAAGGATTCGAAAAGTTTGGTAAAGTTTTAGAAGTGAACTTGAAAAACAGAGAAAAACTTCCTGAAGAATTGATGAAATTATTTCTTGAATTGTAAGATAGCTTTAATTAATTCCGATGTTGGAAACCCGAAAGCACCAATCCTTAACTCATAAACTTTTTTACCTATTTTTATATTCCCAAGTAACACGACCATAGACTTGAACTCAGAAGATTTCTTCAAACTTACTAAAAGTTTTTTACTCCATTTCTTCTCGCTTAAATAAAGAGTTATTTGATTGAATTCATCCTTTTTATCGATCACGACATCGAAATCCTTTAGTTGAATTAAATATTCCCGCTTCTTCAAACAATTCTCAATTGTTTTTTTGTTCAGTTCTAACAACTCCAGAGCTTTTTCCATACCTTTAGTTTGTACCAAGTTCACGACTCTACCGAAAGTTTCTCGTATCTTCATGATGGGTCCGGGGAGAATCGAACTCCCTTCTCCACCTTGTAAGGGTGGCGTCCTACCGTTAGACTACGGACCCAATTTTGATTTAAATTTAAAAATAAAAACCGTTGCGAGTAAAAATAAAAGAATAATCTCAGGTAAATTAAGTTCAGATAAGCTTCTAGCTTTTGCTGTTATAGTTGCAGTGAGTTGTTTGAATATTGTTGAATTTAAGGAAGAAGTTATATTAACGTAAACATAAGAATTAACACTTGCATCTAAAATCATCAGCTTGGCGTAAACTTCTTTTACCCCAGGTCCTGTTTGATTCCAAAAATCTGGATCAAAAGTATCACCATTCAATTCAACTTCGAATTCTGTTGGAGACAAAACGATTGCTCCAGGGGAGCTTGCTCTACATTCTGAAGTTCCTGTCTTAACACAAACTTTGATTTTGTAAACATCCTTAAACAAACCATAATTTTTTATGATTATTGGGAAATTGAATTCTTCTCCAACTAGAGTTGAATACTCATGAATCCAAGCAGAAAAGTTGAGTGGTAGAAAAGTTTTGTTGATATAAGTTGAAGTAATTGCTTTATTTTCTGGGTCATAAATTTTACATTTAATTTCATTCATCTCATGTAGAGGTTTATAAACTGGTGAAAGTATGGTGCAAATACCTTTTTCCGGATAAAACTGAACAGAACAATTTTGAGTTGCAGTGAATTCATCACCGTTCAAATAACAATCCATCCCTATCATCTTGTAGGAGAAATCAGGATAATAGGCTTGAACATAAGCTGCTATGTAGCTCGAATTTCCTGAAAGGTAAATACCTTCCCCCCTTAAGAATATCGGTTGAACATCAAATGTTAGGGTACCAGGTGTCAGGGGAGTTTGTGCATTAACGTTTGTAACGAAAAATAGGGAAAAAATTGTGAAGAAAAAATACACAGCTTTTTTCATGAATTAATTTTTGGAAGTAGAAGTAAATAAGTTTAAATTTTTTAATTTTGAGTTCAACTTCCAAAATCAAACAAATTTATTTTCCTAGATTTTTCCCACAAACTTTTTAAATACATATCAATCATTTTAACGAAGCAAGTATCTTTAGACCAAATAGAATGGAATCCGTTATCCTTGGATTCAAGTCTTAGAGATGCTTCTCTTCCATCAATGACAATCACATTTGGGTGAGTTTCTACCTCAAAAATACCTATTTTTATACCATGCTCTAAATACCATTTTGCGCTCGTCATTCTTTGAGAATCAAGTCTCGTTGCCATTATGTAAACATCAACACCCTTTTTCCTGGATTGAAGAACAGCTTTTCTGAATTTAGAAGAAAATGAAAAATCTTTGGAGATTCCATAAACGTATTTCTTAGCATTTTTCACCATCTCAGCCGTCTTATCGATCATTTCCATATATTTCTCACCCCTTTGAACCCAAATTCCCTCAACTTCATCTTCATCGATATGAATGGGTTTTAATAATTTGCTTATGGACAACGCTTTTTGTTTTAGACTAGAAAATTCTTGCTCTTTGGCTTTAAGGAGGTCTCTTATAGCGAGTTTTGGTTCAATGGCCTTGAAAAGCTTTGGTCTACCATCAAACATTTCAACTAATTGTTTCTTCATCAAACTTTCCAGAGCAGAGTAAATTTTTGATTGTGGTATTGAAGCTTGTTTGCTTACTTCCAGAGCTTTTGCTGGTCCTAATAAAACGAGCGTAAAATAAGCTCTAGATTCGTATTCAGTCATACCAAATTTTTGCAAGGTCCAGATTATCTCTTCTTTTTCCACAAGATTTCGTTATAACTCAAGTGTTAAAATGAGTTTCTTCCAACAAAAGTGGCTAAATGTTAATTTTTCACCACTCTTAGTGGTGGCTTAAATTCATTTACCTTTCAGTAGTATCTAACTACATGGAAAAATTGGAGAAAGGTTTAGAAAAAGTTAAAGAAGGTTTGAAAGAATGTGGTTTTGAAAACAGTGAAATAGAGAGTTTAATCTTTTTCTTCAAGAACTACTTGATTTTGAAGAAAAAGAATTCACCTTAATTTATTAAATCAGTTTTATGATATTTAAAAAGGGTCGTATGGAGAAAAACGAGATTTTCAAATTGTTGGAAGAGTTGGGTCTGAGTGATTATGAAGCAAGGGCATATACAGAACTAGTTTTGTTGGGACCTTCTAATGCTAGCGATTTAAGTAAAGTAGCCGAGATACCCAGATCTAAGATTTACGAAGTTCTAGAGCATTTGATGGAGAAACAAATGGTAGAAGTTTTTGATGAAAAACCAAAGATTTTTAGGGCGATAGACGCTAACGTTACGATAAAAAATTTGATAGAAGAAAAAGAGGGGTATCTTAAAAACATAAAAGAAAAAGCTGATAAAGTGATAGCTTACTTGAAGAATTTTGAAAGGAGGGAGGAAGAGATAGAAGGTATATGGGAACACAATAGCGAGAAAGCTATGGAAGCTTTGAACAAACTTGGGGAAATGTTAGATAGAGCAAAGAATTATGCGATAGATATAACTAGAGATTTCTCATTTTCTCAAAGGTTGAGAGAGGCGATAAGATCTTGTTTGAAAAGGGGTGTGAAATTAAGGATTATTTGTATGGGGATAAATCGAGAGAATTTTCAAAGGGCAAAATGGTATTATGAACAGAAAATTCCGCTGAGAGTTTTTGAAGTTAAAACTCACCCAAGAATATTAGTGGTTGATGGAAAAGAAGTTGCTATAAGGTTAGATAGCGACCCTAGAGCTAGGAGATTTAAGTTCAGGATAATCTGGTCAAACGAACCTTCTTTCGTAGCTGTTATGGACAGCTACATGAAAAATTTATGGAACATGGCCAAACCAGTTAATTTTAATAATCTAAGGATTTAGTATCATGCCCCCACTGGGATTCGAACCCAGGCCAAGAGCTTTTCACCAGATCCGCAAGCTCTCGTCCTATCCAGGCTAGACGATGGGGGCATAGTTATAAAAATATTTCTCGATAATTAATTTAATCTAAGTGGTATAATGTTCAAATGTTCAACCTGTAAAATTAACGTATTGGCCAAAGATAATTTCGTTAGATTTAATTGTCCCGCTTGTGGAAAAGTTGAAATAGTTAGATGTAGCACTTGTAAGGCTTTAAGTAATAAATATGTTTGTGAAAATTGTGGTTTCGTGGGACCTTGATATGGTAGAAGTAATAGTTGAGATGAAAATTTTTCCCAAAAATGTGGAGATCGATATCGATGACCTTGAGAGAAAGATTATCGATAAAATTTCACCCGAAAGAATAGAAAAAGAGCCGGTGGCTTTTGGTTTGGTCGCACTCAAGATTGTTAAAATGGTTAAAGATGAGGAAGGTCAAATGGACGAATTGGAAAGAAGGATTAGAGAAGTGGAGGAAGTGGGTGAAGTTGAAGTCATCAACGTAACGAGAAGTATTTAAGCTTTTCTACACTTATATCTATTAACATGGTGGAAGAAGCCCCCAAAACAATAAAGATAAAAATACCGAAGATAAACATTTGGCGAGTTTTCACGATAATCCTCACAGTGATAATTTTAGCACAGTTGTTTGGTTTTTTGAATTTAACAGGTTTAGCTGTTTTTCCTATTTCAAGCCAGCAAGTTGGTGAAAAAGTTATAAATTACATAAATCAAAATTTGGTTCAACCTGGAACGAACGCAAGCTTAGTTTCCGTTAACGACAAAGGTAGCTTTTATGAAATCGTTACAAGTTATAGAGGGAGTAAAATTTCAGTTTATGCTTCAAAAGATGGAAATTATTTATTCTTACAAGCTTTCGACATGAATCAACAAATCCAAAAACAACAACCTGAAGAGGAACAACCACAATTAGAAGTTCCAAAATCAGATAGACCAGAAGCAAGAGTCTTCATAATGAGCTATTGCCCTTATGGATTGCAATTCTTGAAAGCTTATATTCCAGTAATAGAGCTTCTTGGTGGTAAGGCAGATTTATACGTGAATTTCGTGGATTACATAATGCATGGAGAAAAAGAAATGATAGAGAACACGAGAATGTATTGCATACAGAAAGAACAAAAAGAAAAATTCACAACTTACTTGAAGTGTTTTGTAGAGAGTGGAAATGCTGAAAAATGTGTGTCTGAAGCTAAAGTTGACAAGGCGAAACTAGATGCTTGTATGGAAGCTACAGATAAACAATACAACATATCTAAATTGTTCAGAGAAAGTAGAGAAACTTTTCCACCCTATCCTATAGATTCAGAGTTAAACGATAAATATGGGGTTAGAGGATCTCCAACTTTTGTTGTGAATGGTGTGAGCGTGAGCGTTAATAGGGCTGCAGAATCCATAAAACAGGTTATATGCTCGGCTTTCAAGAATCCTCCACAGGAATGTTCAAAAACTCTAAGTACCATTACAGAATCTCCTGGAATCGGTCCTATAGGATCAGCTGGTTCAGGATCTGGAGGCCAATGCTAAATTTAAAACAACCCACCAACAAAAATTTTATGCCTATCCTTTTCTTCAAGTTCACTTATTATTCTCCTAACTATCATCTTCTTCGGATCTGGCAACATTTCAACCCTTTCTTGCAGATCTTGAAAACTCTTGAATGGCTCTTCTTTTCTTTTAGACAAGATTTCCCACAAATGTTTTTTTCCGATTCCCGGTAACAACTCTAACATGTGTGAACGAGTGCTTAAAGGTACAGCTTTGTTAAAAAAGTTAACAAACCTGGCTTCGTTGTTTGTAACCAAGTTGTTTATGACATTTTCAAGTTCGTTCTTGGCAAAATTTGTCAGATCTGAATATTTTATCTTTCCCCTTATGTATTTCACGACATCCCACTTACCTTCACCTATGTAAATTTTATCACCAGGTTTAACATTTTTCCCCTCTTTTATCACCACTTCAAGCAAAGTGAAGAGCTTTTCACCGATAACTTGTGCCACAGGCTCAGCTCTCCTATCACCTGGTTTTCCATGAGGAAAAAAATCAAGTATTATCGCAAATTCTTCTTTCATGAAGATCACCAAGAAATCAAACTTTTTTAACTATTTCCAGGATTTTATCTATTTCTTCTTCTGTAAGTGCTGTGTATTCTTTTTGCAATATCGCACGTAACTCATCCCTATCTTCAGGTAAGAAATTAGCAATAGCGACTATTTGCTTTTCTCTCAACCTCTCTATAGACTTCAATTCTTCAACTATTTTTCTAACCTTTTCTACATCGAATCTACATGTTTTCCTGAGTAGAGCGAGAGTAACTTTTTGCTCATACTTCAGCTCTTTCTCTTTTTCCCTTTCTTCCAGTATCTCTTTTGCTTCCACATTAGTTACATCTTTTTCCGATAACACATTCATTTTACCACCTTTAAGTGTTCTGGTCTTGAAATTATCTTTTTCGCTTTATCCCCATTTGTTATTTCGACAATATAACTTTTTCCCCTTTTTCCTATCACCGTACCTACCCTACCTTTATACCTTGGATGTGGCATTCCTTTATGGGAAGAAGGTTCTTGGTTTATAACGACTTTTTGGCCTATGTTAAATTCCCTCAAGAACTTTGTTACAGGTGGCCTGTAACCAGGCTCTTGTTTTAAAGTTTTCCTAGTTTTTATTCTCATTCCCCTGGATTTCTTCATCTTTCTCCCTTATGAATTTTTATCACATCCAACTTTATCTTTTTTGGTTTGTTAGATATTAATTCTGCTATACTTGGCGATGTTCTTCCCATATCACCTGATATCAGCTCTTTTACGTAAAGCCCGGATTGGGTCCTTATCTTGAAAATACATTTCCTCTTCCCAACAATTTTCCAACTTATTTTTTTCACAACCCTTCTCCTGACTTTGTCAGATTTCCTGTGGATAATTCTCAACGGTGTTCTCTGAGATATAATCATACCTTCCAATTTTTTCAAATCTCTAATCCTATTTTTATCCAATTCATTCTCAAATTCAACTTCAGCCAAGTAAGTCTTATCAAATTTTTCACCCTTTATCTTAACAACAAACCTCTTATCCACAAACCCAAAGAGCTTTACTTTTACTTTCTTCGACTTGTTTATCTCCCTTTCCACTTTTTTTAGATCAATTTTCCTCTTGATAGGTTTTATTATTTCTATCACAAAAGGTCTTCCGTCAAGACATCTGGCGTCTATATCTTCTCTTCCCGAACAATGAAAAGATGTTTTTTTTGCTTTGGTGAGTTTGAGGAAAGGTTTTTCTATTATTTCTTGAATCGATGTTGGATAAAGTTTACCCGTACCTTCACAAGAAGTGCAGCCTTTACCTTTACATTTGGGACATAACCACTTGGATTGTGGTATATTTCTCGCAAACTTTTTATATTCACCATATATGAACAAACTCCTTATCTCTTTCTTTATTTTACCAGTTTTCAAGTTTACTATCAAGGTTAAATCTGGGTTTTTGGATGAGAATTTTTTACCAGTAGCTTTTTCTACTTTCTTGCCAATTTCCCTATTTATTTCACTCTTTATGGATTCAACAAATTCTATCCCTATTCTCTCAAAAAGCTTTTCTTCTTCCCTCAACATTTCATCTCTCGGTATAGATCCTATAAGAAAAGTTTCAAACTCTATCCCTTTCACTTCTTCTACAATTTTTTTTACCCAAGTTTCGATTTCTTCTGTAAAAAAATTCTGGCATATCTTACATTTCTCAGGTTTTTTTGTTTCTATTCTAAAGTTCTTAAACTTTATTCCAAAAAAATTGCTCATATCAACTTCTATTTTTTCTCCAGAATCTAGGAGAAAGGCCATGTAGCTCCTCAAAATTTTACCCCTTTCCATGTTGGAAAAACCACTCAATAAATTCCCACAAATCCTTCCAAGACACGAATCACAGATGAAGCCCAACTTCAAAGTTTCAACGATTTTTTCTTCCAACTTCATCTTATCACTATTTTAGCTTTAAATAAAATTGAAAAAATTAGTAATTTTCTGAACAAGCTTTTTCTATTCCAGGAACAACTTGTTTCTTCCTCGACATCACTCCTGGAAGCCAAATCGAGTTCCCTTCAAGTTTAAAACCAAATGCTTTTTCCACTATGATATGATTCCCAACGAAATACAATTCAGTACCTTCTTTCATTATGTCAGTTGCCATGAAGAGGACTATTTCATAACCCCTATCTTCTTTAAGCTTTTTTAGAAAATCTAATATTTCTCCTTTCCTTTCTTCCACTTCTTCTAAATCAACAACTTCAACTTGCCCTATCCCGACTTTCTTTCCAAAAAATTCATAATCCTTAAAATCTTCAAGTATTATATCCGGAATCTCCCTATTTTTTATGTTTGTTTTAACTTTTTTTATCTCAATACCGAATTTAATCATATCTGGAATTTTTGCCACTTTTGCCAATTCTTCTGCGATTTTCCTGTCATCTTCAGTAGTTGTTGGTGATTTGAAAACAACAGTATCTGATAAAATTGCAGCAAGTAACAAACCAGAATAAGTTTCATCCTTCTTTATTTCCTCTAGAAACATTTTTGCTATAATCGTGGCTGTGCTACCAACAGGCTCTACGTGCACGAAAATTGGCTCTGGATAATTGAAGTTCATTTTATGATGATCGATTATTGCGATTATTTTTTCAGCACCATCAACTCTTTGAGAAGGCTCATTATGATCGACAAGAACAAGAGTTTTCCCACTAGCATTTTCTATTTTTTCAGGAATTGGTACTTTAAAGTAATCTAGAACATACTTAGTTTCTTCGTTTATTTCTCCAGCCACGACTGGCTTAAAACCTTTCAAACCAGCGTAAACTATTGCCGAGCATACACTATCCGTGTCAGGTGCTTTATGTCCTACGACGTAAATCATACTTATCAATTTATAATCTCTTTTATTTACGTTTTGTTAACACAAGATTCATAAAATTGCTTAAGCTCTTCTTCCTCCATTTCACCAACATGAGTTTTATTGTTTTTTAAACAAATTTTTGTCGGGACCATTAAACCGATTTTAGAGGGAATGTTAGAATTCTTGTGGTAAATCAAGTAATCGGAATATTGTTTAATCATATTTTCACAACTTGCATCATTGGCATCCACCATATAAAACTCGTTACTCAAGTTTAAACTCTTAATCTTGAGTAACTCGGCTTTGCAATGAGGACAACCATAAGAATACACAAACATAAGGTTAACTGTTAAATTCTTTTTACAATCATTTCTGTAAAGATCTCTTGGTGTGAAGAAGATGTAACTGATTAACATGATTAGAATGATTAAAATCGGAAATAGAAACCAAACTCTGAATTTCATTTAATTTATAATTATTCAAAAAGTTATAAATTTCTTCTATCGAGTTCATTGTGACATATCACTATTACTTGAGAAGATAAGTAAGTTACTTTACCGACCGAAACCCTTTCAGCACCAATCCTTTCCAACAAATTTTCAGTCTTTTTCGGCAAACCTCTATGGTCGCCTAGGATGAAGCAAAAATCTTTTTCGAAATTAAACTCCCTTATATCTACACCCTTTGGGTGAAGGTAAAGAATTTGTTTTTTACCTAATTTTTCTTTCAACAATTCTTCGAAACTTTTCTTTGATATGAAAATTCCGTCCGATATTTCAATTATTTCCCCTTTTTCAAGTTTTAAACCCAATTCAAGTGCCCGGTTTATTATACTTCCAATATTTCTTTCATCTGGCTTTATGTTCTTCAAATCCTCACCGAAGAAACTCATCAGTTTTGGTGGTCTTTTTGGACCTTCAAGAACAACATGAAAAATCACATCTTTCCTTAAAGCTTCTGAAACGAAGAAAGCGTTAGATATACATCTACAAACCAAATCCATCCTACCTGCGTTGAACAAATCGTTCAAGTTGAAAGGGGTTGTGAAAGCTTTAGATGCTTTAAGGATGAATTCCCTCATAAATTTAAACCCAACTGTTTCATCATCTTTGCAAGAACACCCCTTTCTAAACCAGCTTTCCCACCAAACATTTTCATCATTTTTTTCATTTGTTCATACTGATGGAGCAACTCCCTGACCTCACTCTCAGGTCTTCCGCTACCTTTTGCTATCCTAGCTATTCTAGAAGCGTTTATTATTTCTGGATTTTCCCTTTCTTGCTTAGTCATGGATTGAATTATGTACTTGAAATGTTTTATCTTTTCCTCTTGTTTTTGGATGACATCTTCCGGGACCTTCATCCCCAAGCCAGGGATCATACTAACCATTTTACTAAGCGGACCAATTTTACTTATCGATTCTAATTGTTCTACAAAATCTTGCAACGTGAATTTACCTTCAACTATTTTTTCAACTTTCTCCGGTTTTATCTCAACTTCTTTCACTTTTTCCAATAAAGTCTGTAAATCGCCTAAACCCAAAAGTCTTGAAACGAATCTCTCAGGATCGTAAGGTTCTAAATCTTCCAAATGCTCACCAAAACCTAAAAATTTGACTTTGGCTCTAGTTACTGAACAAGCTGCGATCGCACCACCACCTTTAGCTGTACCATCCATTTTCGTTATGAATATACCCGTTATACCAACAAGCTTGTTGAATTCTTCAGATTGAGATCTAGCAATTTTTCCGAGATCTGCAGGTATGGTTAAGATAACTTCATCAGGTTTTATCAATTCTCCAAGTTTTTTGAGTTCTCCGGCAAGTTCTTTATCCAATGCATTTCTTCCTGCTGTATCAAAGATTATTACATCATATTTCTCAAACTTTTTCAATCCTTCAATCGCAGCAACAAAAGGATTTTTACTTTCACTGACATGAACAGGAACGTTGATATTTTTTGCTATTTGTTGAAGTTGCTCTGGTGCAGCAGGTCTGTGGTAATCCAAACCAACCAACGCAGTTTTAAAACCTTGTTTTTGTAAGTAATATGCGAGCTTACCTGCCGAAGTTGTCTTACCACTACCAAAGAGGCCGACGAGCATTATTTTTTTCTTACCAATCAATTTGGCTTGTTTTTCTCCAAGAAGTTTAACTAGTTCTTCATAAATTGTTTTAAGTAAATGTTCGCGTAAAGTCAAACCCGCTGGAATTTTCTCTTCTAAACACCTTTTTTTAATTTTCTCTAATAACTCTTCAACCAAATACACCTCTACATCTGCTTGTAGCAACACTTTCTTCAAATCTTTCAACAATTCTTCAACATTTTTTTTATCAACACTAGTTGAAGATATCAACCTTTTTATTATACTGGAAAGTCCTTTACCTATAATTTCAAACATAATCAATAATTTGAGTGTTATATTTAAATTAAATCTCTAACAAATTATCAACAAATTTTTGAGGATCGAATTTTTCTAAATTTTCATATCCTTGGCCCGAGCTCAAGAACAGAACAGGTTTTTTAAGTTCATGAAGTACGGAAAGAATAGATCCACCCTTTTCATTAACATCAACTTTTGTGAAAATAACTGCATCAATTCCAATTTCGTTAAAAAATCTCGCTTGGGATACAGCATCATTCCCTGTAAGTGAATCGACGACTAAAACCTTTAAATCAGGCTTTGCGACTCTAACTATTTTTTTCATCTGTTCCATTAAGTTTTTGTTGGTATGAGATCTCCCTGCAGTATCTATTAAAACGAAATGAATCCCATTAGCTTTAGCGTGGGCTATTGCATCGAAAGCTACTGCAGCAGGATCTGCTCCGTATTTTTGTTTTACAACTTTAATGCCTATGGGCTTTGCTTGTTCTTCCAACTGTTCTATACTTGCCGCTCTAAAAGTATCCGAAGCTGCAAAAACACAAGAATAACCACTATCCTTCAAATACTTCCCAAGCTTTACGATCGAGCTAGTTTTACCACTACCGTTAAAACCTAGGAACAAGATGATGTAAGGTTTTTTATTCTCCACAGCCTTTTTTAAATCAATTTCAGGAACACACAATATTTCCAACAAGCTTTTCTTCAAAGCCTCTAACACAAATTTCTTTTCTTCTCCTTTTTTTACAGCTCTACCTATTAAACTCTTTTTCAAATCTTCTTTGATTTTTTCAACAACCTCATAAGCTACATCAGCCTCTATCAACTCCATCGAAAATTCATCCAGTATAAGTTCAACATCCTCCTCCTCCAGTGTTTTTTCTTTCATCACTTTAACTATTTTTTCAAAGATCCCCCCACTTTTTTCTTCCTTAATTTCTTCAACTTTTTCTTTCTTTTCTATTTTTTCAGAAATGGATTTTACCACTTTCTTCAACTTATCCTTCAAAATTTCAAACATTTAACCAGCCTTTCTTTTATCGATAAGTTCTCTTATTTCTTTTCCCAATTCTTTTAGACCAGAAGAAAGTTGACTTATAGCAGCTTCTATGTTCGCTATAGATCGAGAAATTTCTTCCTTCCTTTTTTCCAAAATTTTCTTCCCTTCTTCCAAATTTTTCTCAATCGCAACATCTGCTCCTATTTCAACTATTATCTTATCTTTTTCAACAACTTTACATGGAATGTAGGTTTGAGAACCTAAGGAAAAAAGAACATCATTTTTTTCTTTAAGTTCTTCAATCCCTTCTATCGTTTCTTCAATCTCGGCCAAGTTTTTTAACAATATTTCCCTTTGTTTTAACAATTCTTCTATCCTAGCTTCTATCACCTTGTGTGCTAACACTTTTTCTTGCAGCTCTTTTTCTTCATCCATATCATCACAATTTAATTTGAGCTATTGACTTAATAAATAATATGAAGATAAAGCTGTTAATCCTTTCGTTGATCATCATATTTTTACTATCTGTTTTTTCTATAGCTTTAAATTCAGGTAGCGTTACAATAAATTTGAACTCCACAAAGGTATGGTGGAATGATAGTGTGAAAGCAAATGGAATTGCTAAATATTCAAATGGGACTGGGGTAAGTGGTAGTGTTAGTTTAAGTGTTGATGGAGTTAACTATTCTTGTCCTCCTACCGATGCTTATGGCAATTGGAGCTGTATTTTCAATGCCCCATCTAGAATTGGTTCTTTCCTCGTTACAGTAACTGTAACGAATTCGACTGGTTATCAATTTCAAAATTCCACCCTATTAATAGTTTCCCCATATTACGGTAAAATGCCAATTGGCTCAATAACACGAGTTGTTTATGAGCTGCCTATGCTTATTCAAGATTTGAATGGTGAGATAAGAAGAGTGTTCGCGAGGGTAATAGTTTGGAAAGATTGATTTCACTTGTTTTGTGAGTTCAAAAATTATATTAATAATTTTTATTCAATTTTAAAAAATGCCAGTAATCACTGTGTTTGTCTTTGAAAAGTTACCGAATGTTGAAGAAATAGTTAATACCCTAGATGAAAAGAGAAATGGAAATAGTTGGTTGATCGCGAAAGAGAGTAAGTACAGTAAAGGAGAAGTTTTCTTACAGTATTGGTATTACGAAGATATAGAAACTGCTTTTAAAAAATCTATAATTTTGGAAGATATTCATGAAATAGTTTCTTTTTTGAAGAGCAACGGAAAGCAAAAAGTTTTGAAAAGGACATATTGTTTTATAAATTTATTTTCAAAAACATTGGAAGTTTATCGCGGTTTTGACAATAGAACGAGAGAAATAGTTCGTTTTCTTGAAAGTTTGTTGAAAATTAAGTTCAAGAAACTAACCCTCACTTCTAAACAACTTCAAGAAATTTACTCCAATCATGCAACAGAGTTGAAGCAGGCTGTATTTAAACATGTTGATGGTTTCGTTTACGAAATTCTTAAAGGAAATCATTTGGAAGATAATGAAAATTATCTAGAAAAGTTAAAAAAATATCCGGAGAATTTAAGGATTATATCTTTTAAACCAAGGATAAAATTTTTAAATGAAAATAATCGGTATCAAGTTACAATAAATGGAGATAAGGGAACAATAAAGTTCTCAAGTAATGAAGTTTTCAGATGGAGACCTAGATTTGAGATCAGGCAATTAATTTTTATGTTGGCGAATAAATCAAACTTAAAATGTTTTTAATTTATATCTAATTTAGTGAATGAATGAAAATATTAGTTACCGGTGGAAAAGGATTCATAGGTTCTCATTTAATCGAAGAATTATCTAAAGAACACGAAGTCGTAGTTTTTGATATAAAGAATAGTCCAAAAGAAGATATCAGAAGATTTGAAGCTCTCTTAAAAAATTCAAGAAAAGTTAACGTTATAGTACATCTAGCAGCTTTGTGTCTTGACTCGGAATCGATTAAGAGACCTTGGGATTATTTGACAACTAATATCTTAGGCACAATAAATGTTTTAGAGGTAGCTAGAATATTGAAAATAAAGAAAGTGATAAATGCTTCCTCTGCCGCTGTAGGTTTTAAAACTCCATATGGAATTTCTAAATTACATGGAGAACAATTGTGTGAATTGTATAGTAGATTATATGGGATTAATGTTATAAGTTTAAGAATTTTCAATGTTTATGGCGAAGGAAATGATAAGGGAATAGTCAGAGAGTTTTTAAAGAGGATAAATAAGAATTTACCATTAACGATATATGATGATGGTGAATATGTAAGAGATTATATCCATGTGAAAGATGTTGTAAAGACAATCAAAGATTTTATCGAAAAAGATTACAAGTCAGGAGTTTATGAGGTCGGAACGGGAATTGGAACTTCTGTAAATGAGTTGGTTGAAATCATGAAAGAAATTACGGAAAAAGATATAAAAATTAAATATAAACCTCGTCCTTATGAAATAATAAAATATTCTGTTTCAACAAGACCATGTGTTAAAAATCCAATAAAATTAAGAGATGGTTTGAGGGAATTATGGGAAAAAAGTTTATAAAGAAAAAACTTTACTACTGTACGCCTTACATCATTCTTTTATTTATGATGTTTTTTTACACAGCAATCTTAAGCATAATCTCAATAGATTATTACAACAGGTTCTTTTTTTCTGCATTTGATTTAGGAATATTTGATCAAGGTATATGGCTCTTGAGCAATGGTGAAGAACCTTTTGTAACGGTTAGAGGCCTACATTTGTTTGGAGACCATATTCAATTCACAACAATATTTTTTGCCCCACTTTATTGGTTGTGGGATGATGCTAGAGTGTTATTAATTGCTCAGAGTTTTGTACTTTCGTTGGGTGCTCTACCCCTATTTTTAATTGGTAAAGAACAATTAAAAAGTAAATTTTTACCTTTACTTTTTGTTTTTGCTTATTTTTTGTATCCTGCCTTGCACTATCTTAACTTAGAGAATTTTCATCCAGTTGTTTTAGCTGTACCTTTTTTATTTTTTGCTTTCTATTTTCTTACAAAAAGAAAATTTTTCTATTATTTTATTTTCGTTTTTCTTCTTTTATTGACAAGAGAAGAGTTGGTATTATCCATACTTTCACTCGGCTTGTATGCTTTATTTTTTTGTGACAAAAAAATAGGTATTATAACAATTATTTCGGGGTTGGTTTGGTTATTCATCATCTTTAATGTTATTTTCCCCTATTATTTAGGAAACTATCCACATCCAAATATTAAAAGAGGTGGAGATTTTGTAGAAAGAACTAAAAATTTTTTGTTAAATCCTATTGAAATTTTAACTCTTAACACGAAAGAAAATCGCCAATATATTTTCGAACTTCTATTTCCTATTGGCTTTTTCCCAATTTTATACCCCAAAACATCATTTCTTGTATTACCTGCAATTATGCTGAATTTGATGACTACTTGGCCTTATGCTCATTCAATTCGATACCATTACACCTATGCTATAATACCATTTATGTTCATCTCGCTCGTTTATTTTTTCTCATTTCTCAAAATATTTTTGAGAAAGAAGAAATTTTTATTCAAAATTTTTCTAACAATTTTATTAATTTTTTCATTAATTGGAAATATTTTGATTGGGCCAGCGGTTACTTCGATAAAAAGCTGTGCAATAATTGAAATTATGAAAAAGTTTAGTGAGTTTAATGAACAGGAAAAAGCAAGATACATGGCAATTTCAATTATCCCAAAAAACGCAACTGTTTCAGCAACTTATTTGTTTGTCCCTCATCTTTCTCATAGAAAAATCATCTATATGTTTCCAAACCCATTCAAGGAAGTTTATTGGGGTTTAGAATTGGGAAATTTCACACCACCACCACCACTCAAAGATGTTGACTACATTTTGCTCGACGATACACCAAATGAATTTGAGAAAGAAGAAATTATTAATAAACTGTTAGAAAATGGTACTTATTCTAAAATTTTAGAGAAAGAAAACATTTACGTTTTAAAGAAAATGCAATGAAGTGAGCTGGTTTGAAAAAAACTAAATTATCATTTTGTAAGAATGAATATCACATATTTTCCCAATATTGTATGTTGAAAATTATTTACCAAGTAATTTTCAAATTCTTGATCTAATGGTTCTTCATTTTTTTCAATGAAAAATTTGACGTTTTCTTTTTCCACTATTTTTTTGAAAGTTTCGATATCTCTTGCATAATAAATTTTTCTTCCTTGTAAATAAAATTTTAGTTGAAAATTTTGTGGGTGTTCATTAAAAGATATTATTATGTCTCCAGGATTTTGAGCTAAAAAAATTATTAATTCTGACACATTCGAATTACCTTCATATATCTTTTTGATCGTTGGATATGAGTAGTACAAAAAAGAAAACATAAAAATAAACAAAATTAAATAGAAAACTTTTCTTTTCACACATTTTTCTAAAGTTTCAAAGAAAGAAGCTGTGGCTAAGAAAATACCGGGAAGGATGAAAAGTATCAAAAAATCATGAATCCAGTACAAATTACTGAAAACAAAAAGATAAGATAAAAATGAAGCAAGAACTAGAAGAAACAAACCATCCCAATTGTAGAATGTTTTTTTGATAATTGTTTTACCAACGAATATGAGTAATACTACAAATAACAAAGGAGTATAGAAATATGAAATATCCCTATATAGATGATTCAAAAGTCCAACCAAGCTTATGTTGTATCCCCAAGAAGCTTCGTTCAAGTTTGCTCTGAAAAGAAATATGAAATATAAGTCAGATAATCCTTTAATTCCGCTAACAAGCCAAATATGTAAAACATTTATTGAAAAAGTTATGAAAGACAACAAAATTAATATCATTAAACAATTCTTTCTCCTTTCTTTGTGCTTAGGCCTGTGGAGAATAAAATAATGAATTAAAATCACAGGAACGATGAAGTTTATACTCCATTCAATAAAGGCTCCAAGAGAAAATGTAATGAATAAAAGATAAAGATGTAGAGATTTACTGTGTTTAAGCCAAAGAATATAAAAATACAAAGTTGCAAAAATAAAGAAAATAATTAAAGCATCTGGAGATATAAAGTTTCTCATGTAGAAAAACATAGGAGAAAAAACTAGAAAAAAACAAGTTATGAGTGCAATCTTTCTATTGAAAATATTTTTAACGATGAGATATAAAAATAAAACAGATCCAAGGTTTGCAATAATTTGAATTATTCTTGCTGACCATTCACTAACTCCAAACACACGGAAGCTTAATGATAGCAGCAATGCAGTACCAATAGGCCTGTGGACGTAATTTTCATATACTTCTTTTCCTGTTTCTAATCCACCTGTATTCCAGAGCTGAGCAAGCTTTGTTTTGAGATAACCAAATTTAATGTAATTAATGGCGTATTCACTGTATTGTCCTGCGATAAATCCTGGGTGAGCATCACTTAACGGGCTACCAATATCGAATGAAGAATAAATGAGAAAAATAACGATGAGTATCGAAAAAAACATGAGATAAATTCCATCATTTTCCATTATTCTTGTTTGGTTTTATGAAAAAATAATTTTATTTTTTCCCAATACTCTTTTTAAAATAGAAAGCTCTATGAAAGAAAAATTTTCAATAATGATTCCAGTGTACAATGAGGAAAAAATTATAGTTAAAAATACAAAAAAACTGATTAAATTTCTTGACACCCTACATAAACCGTACGAGATACTTATATGTGATAATGGCTCGACAGACAAAACGAAAAATTTGGGAAAAAAATTGGAACTTCAATTTCCAAACAAAGTAAAATTCTTAACTATACCTGAAAGCAAGAGTGTGGGTTTTGCTTTTAAAAAAATGGTAACTGTAGCATCTTCTGATAAGTTAATTTCTTTAGACATGGATTTAACTTTAGACTTTGAGAATTTCATCTTGAAATGTTTGAAACTGTTGGACGATAATAGTATGGTTATAGGTTCAAAAATAGATACACAAAAAAGACCTCTTATAAGGAAAATGTTGAGTATTATTGGTATATTTCTAATAAAAATACTCTTAGGTTTAGAATTTTCAGACTATTCAATTGGAGCAAAGGGTTATAGAAAAAGGTATCTAATGGATAAATTAGAGGTTATTGATAGATCTACATTCTATGTAATTAAATTAATATTTTTTTTCAAACAAGAAGGTTTGAAGATAGTTGAAATTCCAGTTAAAGTTTATGATGTGAGAAAAAGTAGGTTCAATTTCTTCAAAGATGCTGTGTACCGTTTTATGAATCTTTTGAATTTTTGGTTTCGAGAAAGAATAATAAAGGCTATCAACAATACTCCAAGATAGCTCGAAATTTTTCCCAAGAAATCCACAAAACTTTCACCATAATAAATTCTCACATCTTTTTGATTAGGAATAACAAGCATGAAAGATGGGGATACTAAATAAATTTTTCTTGCCCCCTCAACTTTCCAATTCGGATAATAAGAAATGCTGATTATGTGAGGTTTGCCAATACAATCTGTGCTAAACTTTATCTCTTCAATGTCTATCTCTTCTTGTATGTTGCATGTATTATTCAAAGGAACTTTTGGTATTTCTGGAAGCGAACTTGAAAACAAAGAAAATTCTGATTTATCATCTGTAAAAACTAAAGGTACATCAAGTAGTTCTTCTCTCTTAAACCATTCATAAGCCACGACTTTCCAATTTTTACTTTCAAAAACTACAGGTTGATACTTTGGTACTGTCACATATTTATTTGGATTTATCTTCAATTTGTATATTTCATAAGGCTCAAAAGTTGCCACATGTGCGTATAACTCATTCATTTTAAGATCATTTTTTACGCTATCCGTTCTAACTATAATATATTCAACATTAAACATGGCCAAATGTTTAGCTGCTTTTGTTGAATTATAGCTAGTGCAGGGAGACCATTGAGGATAAGGACAAGGTGCAGTTTCTGATATTTCTGTTTGGAAATAAAATATAAAAGGTGAAGAAATACTTGATTGCATGTACAATCCTTCATATGTTGATCTTCCCGAGAAAAGAGGTAAAGATTCAAACGCTCTCGGTGAACCAGCTGAGTCATGTAAGTTAGAATGTTCAAAAATTACTCTTGGATCTTTGTAAGATCCTCTTAAATACTCATTAATATCTCGGAAAACATTCCACAAAGGTTTATTTTCAAATCCCTCATAATTCCATTTTATCCAAAAATGAATGTATGTCACATTTTTGTTTACCCAAACTATAGTGATGAGTAAAACAACAATTGACATCAACCAAGATATTCTAATTTTTCTTATCATTTCTCCAACAGCATATCCTGCTATCAAAGTTATAAAAACTTGAATAAATGGCAGAAATCTTATATCAACAACGCCCAGGGTTGGAGACAAAAAATAAAATATACACGAAACTACAATTGAGAATAAAAAGAAGAGAATTCTTTTATCCTTATTTTTAATACCTTTTACTATTCCTACACATGCTAATAAAACAAATGGCAACAAAATATCTGGCAGTATTTCTTTTCTTACATCAAAATAAATCCATCTGAAATTATAAGGTGTAGTATACTCCAAGTTAAGGGCAAACGGAACTAACCAGAAACCTATTAAAAGAAAGGCCAAGATGTAGACTTTGAAAAGATAAGAGAAATTTTCGAATATTTTTTTCATTTTTTTATTGATTAAAAAGAAAGCAGAAGATGTAATACTGAATAATGTTGTGTAAATATGTGTGAATGTTATAACAGCAAAAACAATCGAGTTTTTTATCAAGTTTTTTTGTTTATCTATGCTCGAATAAAGTAAACCAAAAAACAACATCGTTAATGACAAACTAAAGCTATATGAAAATTCACCCGCCAATGTACTGGGTATATTTCCTCCCCACATTGAGTTACCTTCATTGAATAGAAAAGCTAATGTAAAAATAGCAGCAATTGTTGGTGTTGGGAATTTGAAGCCCATGAGTTTTAAAGAAAAAAATGTTGTTAAAGGCAAGAGAAATGTACCAAGAACAGTAACCAACTTAAAAGCAATTTCCAGTGGAATCAAGTAGCTCACCAAAACACTCACAATAAACAGAAAAGGAAAATAAAATTGGAATATGGGGAATCCAGCATACCAACCTGGGCACCACCCAACTATTTTCAATTTTGGTAGGAGATAATGTTTAAGGAAATAAGCTGGATAGTAGTGTGATGCTGTGTCCCCACCAGCAACTATTGTTTTCAAAAATAAGTATTCTGGCTTAAAATAGCTAATTAAAAATAGAAATATAGAAAAAAACACGAAAAAATTGACCAAATTTTCTAAATTCCTTATTAAAAAGAATTTTAGGTTAAATCTCATAAAAATAATTTTTAATCAACTTAAATAAAATATCGTTCCTAATTTTCCCAAGTTTACCTATCCTCGGATTACATGTTTTTTATTACAATCCTTTTCTTACCTCTTATACCTCTTTTTCTTGTTAAAATCTTTATAAGACCAATATCTACTAGATGCTTTAGGAAATCTCTGAACCTCCTTTCTCCTACAGGATATTCTATTCTGTTAGAGTAGATGAAATACAATTCATCTGTGAAAATTCTTTTCTCTTCATCTACAATCTGTAGTATTATTTTTTCATCCAAATTCAATTTTTCCTTCAAGATTTCAGGTTTAATTGGATTCACGCTTGATAATACTGCTTTAATGTGCGAAACTTTAACTTTTCTTTCCCCTTCTTTTTCAGCTTGTCTACCAGCTTTGAGCAAGCACTCTAATCCAACTCTCACATCTCCACCATTTTGAACAGCATGATTTGCAGCTAGCAAAATGACGGCACTTTCGAAAGAAGTGAAAGCAAGCTTTGCCCTTTCTTCGAGTATATCTTTCATTTCTAGTAAAGAATAAGGTTTGAATTCCATTTCTTCTACGTTTAAGCTGCTTCTTATCCTAGGCTCAACATTTGCAAACACAAATTGATTGTTTGAAACGAAAATTAAACCAATATGGGACTTCACATACTGACTTAGCCTCAACAAATCGTATAGAGCAGACTTATCATGAAAAATTAGTTGATCGACTTCATCTAAACAAATAACCAAACCTTTATCAAGCTTGTTACAAATTTCTATTGCTCTTTCCAAAATCTCATCTTTACCCAATCCCCTCCTTTGAACAAAACCACCAAGGTCTAAAGAAATTTTACTCAAGATTGCAACGATTGTCTTGTAATCCCAACAATTTATGTAAATTGATTTTATCCCAGAATAATTTTCAAATTCTCTAAAAACAAATTTCACGCTTGCAGTTTTTCCTGTACCAGGTGGGCCAAAAATGAAAGTGTTTTGTGGAATTCTTTTTTTAGCAACGGGAAGTAAATTTTCAGCTAAATGCTTAATTTGCTGTTCACGATGAGGCAAGAATTCTGGCAAATATTCTGGCGACAAAACTTCCTCATTTTTAAAAATTTTAGACTCAATCATTCTACAATAATAGTTATCCTACGATTATTTTTACCTTTGTTTTCTCTTTTAATTATTTTAATCTTTCCAATTTCTTTTGTAGTAGCGACATGAGTTCCTCCATCAAGTTGTGCATCGATATCACCTATTTCCACAACTCTCAAAATTTTAAACTGTTGATAATGGGAAACATCAGCAAGTCTCATGAGCTTTGGATTAGATTCGAGCTCTTCTTTAGAAATTATCCTTGAAGTTATAGGCAAATTTAGAGAAACAATCTCATTGGCTTTTTCCTCTATTTCTCTCACAACTTCATCATCAAGTTTTTCCAAGTTGAAGTCCATTCTAGCTCTATCTGGATAAATTTGGCTTCCTGTGAAAAGAACATTTCCAAAATTTCTAACCAGAGCAGCTGAAATAACATGAGCAGCTGAATGTAATCTCATGATATTGTACCTTCTCTCCCAGTCTATTTTACAATGAACTACATCACCAACTTTAAACTCAGGCTCTTTCTCAAGAACATGAATTATATTCTCTTCATCATCTTTTAAAACATCAACAACTTTTATTCCATTTATCTCTCCAGTATCATTTATTTGTCCCCCACTTTTGGCGTAAAAGCAAGTTTGATCTAGAATAACTTTATTCCCCTCGATGACCAAAACTTTAGCATCGAATTCTCTTTGGTAGGGATTTTCCCAGAAAAGTTTTATAGTGGCCACTTTATCTTATAGCATTTTTTAATTTTTTCAATATTTCTCCTTTTCCACTATCTATTATATACGGTCCAAGCCTCGGGCCTCTGTCAGAATTTAAAATTATCTTGTATAGAAGTTTGAAGAATTCGGCAGCAGGTATGTCGAAATTCTTCGCGATTTCAAATATCTTCTTCTGAATTTCTTCACCCTTCTCCTCTACTTCCAAAACTTTAATCAATTCGGAAATAGCAGCTTTTTCCCTCTCACCTATTTCAACTCTAACTTCTCTTTCAATTTTTCCAAAATCTTCGTACCATCTTTTAACAAACTCTACCTTTTCCCGAATTTTTTCCCTTATTTTTTTGTTTTCCTCTTTCAACCTCTTGAACTCTTTCAATTTCTTGATAACAAATTCAACTTGATTTTCTCTTGGCAGTATCTTCACTATTTCTACGATAACTTCAAATGGAACATTCAAAAGAATTGGTTTTTTAGGTTTAACGACAGCTAGCTCGTAAGCTCTTTTGAAATTATTATCTTTTTTCTTACTACCAGAAGTTTCAAAACCAAAATAAATTCTCTCGGCTTTATCAAACTCATTCCACACGGAAGGAACGATATTTTTTAAATTTATGTCTTTAGCTATAGTTAGCTTACCTTCAATCATCCAGTATCTTACATGTTGCGGCTTCATGTATTTTAGCATGTCTGGTAGCGTTATCACATTCCCCAAAGATTTAGACATTTTTTGTCCGTTAACCAAAAAGTGTTCGTATATCACAGGGTAGGGTGGTTTCCATCCAAAAAGCTTCACTATTTCTTTTCCGGTATCCCAGCTTCCCCCAGCCGCTGCATGTTCTTTACCAAAAGGTTCACAAGTAGTTTTCAAAAAAGCCCAACGAGCAGGCCATTCAACACGCCAAGTTAACTTGGCTTTACCATTCAATATAGAAGTTTTACCTTTGTATCCACATCCTTTCACTTCGTATTTTTTCTTCAAAAAAATGGATTTTTCCGAACACTCGTATTCAACTTCAACTTTTTTTTCATCATAACTCAATATTTTTGTGTTCGTTATCTTCCCACATTTTTCGCAGATTACATCGACAGGATACCAATCTTCGGGTAAAGGAGAAGTTCTATATTTATTCAAAATCTTTACAATCTCTTTTTTATTTTTCATGGCTAGTTTGATCACTTTGTTGTACATCCCTTTTTCATACATTTCAACACCTTTCATAATCTTTGGCTTGATGAAAATTGACTCGAGTTGTTGGATGAATTTTTCTTCAAAGTGTTGTGCAAAATTTTTATGACAACCCCAAAAATCAGGCACGTAACATACAGGCATTCCCAAGAAATTTTCAAGTTCTTTTGGCATATCTTTCGGAACCGACCTTAAAGGATCCATATCATCAGAAACCCAAATTAATTCTGAATCAACTTTGAGCTTCTTCAAAGCTAGGAAAATAGCATGTCCTTTTACCACATCGTTCACATTTCCTATGTGTGGATCACCCGAAATACTTGTTCCCGTTGTTACCACTTGTTTTTTAACTTTGAAATTTTTTATCAATTCTATCGCAACTTTATCAGGCCAAAAAGTTGTTTTGTTTCCCATGTTTTCTATTAATTATTTTTTACTCATCAATAAGTTTCTTTCTTTCATTTTAATTTCTTAGTATTTTAAGATTCGTATTTTTTCTAAACTTAATTCAAAAGTGGGCCCGGAGAGATTTGAACTCTCGACCCTCCGCTTTCTTCTAACGGAGCATTACCATATAAGGCGGATGCTCCACCAGGCTAAGCTACGGGCCCAATATATTTAAAAATTTTCTGTTTTTAAATAAATTAAAAAACAAAAGTTTTAAATACTTGCGAATAATTATAAAATAGTTTCTCCTGGTGTTGAATATGGCCGAGGCAAAGGCTATGCTCGGGAGTTTAGGTGGACAACCAATACTCATATTACCAGAAGGAACTCTACGTTCCACAGGAAGGGATGCGCAGAAGAACAACATAGCTGCAGCTAAGGCAGTAGCAGATGCAGTGAGGACAACTTTAGGGCCTAAAGGCATGGATAAAATGTTAGTGGATTCGATAGGGGATATAGTGATAACAAACGATGGAGTTACGATACTAGAAGAAATGGATGTTGAACATCCAGCAGCAAAGATGATGGTCGAAGTGGCAAAAACACAGAACGACGAAGTGGGCGACGGTACAACAACTTCAGTTGTTATTGCTGGTGAGCTTTTAAAGAAGGCAGAAGAGCTTTTAGATCAAGATATTCACCCAACAGTTATAACAAAAGGATACAAGCTGGCGAAAGATGAGGCTCTTAGGATTCTTGAAAATATGGCAAAACCAGTTGATATAGAAGATACAGAAACGTTGACGAAAATCGCATTAACTTCAATGTCCGGAAAGTCTGTTGAGAGGGCTTCCCCTAAGCTAGCTGAGATAGTGGTTCAAGCTTTGAAAGAAGTGGCAAGAAAAGTTGATGGTAAGATCGAGGTTGATACGGACGATGTTAGTAGAGTTAAGAAGCATGGTGGTTCAGCAGAAGAAACAGAGCTTATAAAAGGAATAGTTATTGATAAAGAAGTGGTACATCCAGCCATGCCAAAAAAAGTGGAAAATGCTAAGATAGCTTTGCTAGATGTAGCGTTGGAAGTAAAAGAACCAGAAACTGATGCCGAGATAAGGATAACTTCCCCTGAACAGATGCAAGCGTTCATAGAACAAGAGCAGAAGATGATAAAGAACATGGTTGATAAAATAGTGAGAGTTGGTGCTAACGTGGTTTTGTGTCAGAAAGGCATAGATGATTTAGCCCAACACTATTTGGCTAAGAAAGGAATTCTAGCTTGCAGGAGAGTTAAACAATCCGACATGGAAAAACTAGCTAAAGCAACCGGGGGAAGAATAGTTTCTAATCTTGATGATTTGACCCCAGAAGATTTAGGTTTTGCTAAAATAGTTGAAGAAAAGAAGATTGCAGGAGAAGCTATGACTTTTGTCAGAGAATGTAAAGATCCTAAGGCAGTGACTATCTTGGTTAGGGGAAGCACCGAGCATGTTGTCGATGAGATAGACAGAAGCATAGAAGATGCTGTTGGTGCTGTGGCTTCCGCGCTCGAAGTTGGTAAAATAGTAGCTGGAGCAGGTGCACCCGAAGCAGAAGTTGCTAACAAGTTGAGAAAGTTTGCAGAAAAGTTCTCAGGTAGGGAGCAACTTGCAATACTGGCTTTCGCTGACGCTATGGAAGTTATACCAAGAGCTTTAGCCGAAAATGCAGGTTTAGACCCGATAGACACGCTTGTGGAATTGAGGGCAGCACATGAGCATGGAAAGATAACTTATGGGATAAACTTGAACACTGGAAAAATCGAAGATGCTATAGAGATGGGAGTAATAGAACCTTTGAAAGTTAAGACACAAGCTATAAAATCGGCTGCAGAAGCTGCAGAGATGATACTGAGGATAGATGATGTCATAGCTGCTGGTAAGCTTGAGAAGAGTACTCCAAGCACACCATCTTCAGAAGAATCAGAAGAGTGATAAAAGCTTTTATTTTCTCTTTTTTTAATTAATATTATGTCTTCCAAAGAGCCAAAAGAAGAATACGAGATAATTCCTCTTTCTCCCTTAAGGAAATTGGAGAAAAGGGTTGAAAAGTTGGAATCGATTTCTCCAGCAGTTGACTTGAAGGAAATTTTTAAAGAAGTTGTTGATGTTTTGAGAATGAACCAACAAATAGTTAACGAGATCTCAAAATCTAACGATGCTTTGCGTTTGGAGCTCTCAAAGCTAACGATAAAACTTGAAGATCTTTCGAATAAACTGAATGAATTTTTGAATTACATAAGGGTAGCAGCAAGTGAAGAAGTTTATCAACCTGAAAATGAAGTTACGAGAAGTTTAGCGGGGAAAATAAACGAATTGATAGAATCGAGCAAGAAGATAGCACAAAGCAACGATATCATGATATCGATTCTTGAAGAAATAGAGAAAAAATTATCAAGACCAGTCCCCCCAGTTTTACCGGTTAAAAAACCGATTCAAAGAATGTGAGTTTATGAATAAAGCACAAGCTGATATAATCTCAGCAGTGATAATAGTTTTAATAGCTCTTGGTCTAACTTCAACAGCTCTCCTCTGGGGATTACCCTTGATTCAAAAAAGACAAGACATGGCTTTAATCTCTAGAGTTAACAATCTTTTCACGAAAGATCTTCCCTTAAAGATAAAGAACGTGGCAAGCATGGGAGGAAGGGAAACTTTTTCGGTTGATGTTGAAGGGGTTTGGGTAATAGATGAGAATAAGAACACATTAACTTTCACCTTTTTCAGTAAAGCTTCCGATAAAGCTGTTGGTTTGTGGATTGGTGAAGGATGCAATGCTTCTACAGGTTTCGTTTACGAGAATGGAACGCTCGGTATAGATGAACCTTGCGTCGTTTGTGTTAGGGCAAGTCAATTGGCAAATGGTTATAACATAACTTACCAGCTTGGTTGTAGGGAGCTTTGGAGTGAAACAAGAGGTTATAAGTTAAAACTCAAACCGATTAGCGTTACCACGTCAAAATCTAAGATGATAACTATTTCAAAGGGAAGTGTGAGTGGTGATAATTTAATTACAACAGAAATAGAAATTCTTTTATGATGAGAAAAGGGCAAAGTGTAGTTATTCAATTTCTCATATTTTTCATGATAGGATTTTCGATCTTCGTTTCTCTAGGATCTTTTTTTAGATATCAAGCAGATATTCTAAGACAAGAAATTTTATCTTCAAGCGTCAACCTTACAAGTAGTTATATCTCTTCAGCGGTAATATCCATTTTAGATTCTTGTAAAGGTTGTGATTTCGTGAGTTTATCCGTAGTAATTTACAATACTTCTGCCGGTTATCCCTTGTTGATAACCACACAAGACTCTAAGCTTAACATCTCAACTTTTGGTACTTCCCATCTAACTACCATCCACAACATTTCAAAAAACCCGGTAACTTTAACCGGATATTCGGTATCCTCTAAACCTATAATTTTAACGTTCAACAAGAGTAATAATAATTTGAGGGTAAGTTGATGAATCCGGCAAAAAAAATAGTGAGATTTTTAGTCAAGGGATATAAAAGAATTTCGAGTAAAGAAGAGGAAAATCAACTACAAGTTCAACAGCAGTTAATGAAACTTCTCGTTCAACCATCAATAGAAACAAAAGATCAAACCATAAAACTCCCAATTCAGCCGGTTATACAACCAATCCTCATGCCTTTAAAATTTGAAGGAGAGTTGAAGGAGGAAAAAGAAAAAACTGAAATTGTCAAAGAAGTTGAAGGTTTTGAAATCCCAGAGTTCAGTCCATCCAAAGTTAAACTCGGTGAAATACCAGAAGAAGAGAGAGAAAAGATAACTTTCATACAGCCTTTAGTTCCAAAGAAACCAGAAAGGGGTGAACCAATTCTCGCGTATGCAAAGATTTATTGGGATGAAAATTTCAACAGGCATGTTTACCAGGTTGTTGAACCACCTCTAACGAAAAACCTAGGAGATTTGTTGGGTAAGATCAAAGGAATTTTGGAAGAAAGGCTAGATATTGATTTTTCAAAGTTGAAAATTTCTGAAGCTAAGGATTACTTGAAGAAACAAATCTCTGAAACTTTGGAGTATTTAGGTTTAAAGTTGAGTGATACCGAAAAGTTGATATTACAATACTACATAGAAAGAGATTTCATGGGATTAGGAAAAATAGATCCCTTGATGAAAGACGATCAAATAGAAGATATAAGTTGTGATGGTGTGAACATACCAGTTTTCATATTCCACAGGAACCCTTCCCTAGGGTCTTTGATGACTAATATCGTTTTTGAAGATGCTGAAGAGCTCGATTCTTTTGTCATGAGACTTGCTCAGTTATGTGGGAAGTCAATATCCATAACAAACCCTCTACTTTCAGGTTCATTACCTGATGGAAGTAGAGTTCAAGCGACTCTTGCTACTGACATAGCCAGAAGGGGGAGCAATTTCACGATAAGGAAATTTACAGAAAAACCACTTACACCGATACACTTACTTGGTTATGGAACTTTAGACATAAAGAGCTTAGCCTACTTATGGTTTGTTATAGATATGGGAAGAAGTGTTATAGTTTCAGGAGGTACAGCTTCAGGTAAAACAACTTTATTGAATGTACTTTCACTTTTCATAAGACCTGAAGAAAAAGTAGTATCCATAGAAGATACACCAGAACTCAAACTACCACACCCACACTGGGTTCCACATGTAGCTAGAACAGCTATAGGAACAGAATTCGGTAGAAAACCAGGTGAAGTTGATCTATTCGATTTGTTGAAAGAAAGTTTAAGACAAAGACCAGATTACATAATAGTTGGTGAAGTTAGGGGTAAAGAAGCATACGTTTTATTCCAGGAAATGGCAACAGGACACCCAAGCCTTGCAACTATACACGCTGAAAACGTATCAAAACTTTTGGACAGACTTACAACACCACCGATAAACTTACCACCAAGTCTTGTTGGTGCCGCTGATGTAATAATTTTCATGCTCCTCACAAGATATAGGAATAAACAAGTTAGAAGGGTGACAGAGATCCTGGAAGTTGTTGGTGTGGATGAAAAAACTAAAAGTCCGATATTCAACAGGGTTTTCAAATGGAATCCGATTAACGATACATTTGAGATTTGTGGGAAGAGTTATATACTGAAGAAGATTTCAGAACTGAGTGGTTTGAGCGAAAGGGATATAAAAGAGGAGATTGAAAGAAGGATGCTCATCCTGGATTGGTTACAGAAGAATGAAATTTTAGGGTATGAGGATTTTTGTAACGTGATAAACGCTTATTACAAAAATCCGTCAAAAGTTCTGGCAGCAATCAAGGGAGGTACTTGATGGGTTTCTTTAAAATTTCTTTTAAATTTTTTTATCCTATAGCAGATTTATTACTCCCATATTTTTCGGAATTGAAATCTGATTTGAAAAAGGCTGGGATAAAACTTTCGACCCATGAATTCATAGCCAAAGGAATTTTTTTAAATATTTTAATATTCGTGATAGGTTTGCCTGTACTTTCGGTCATTTTGGCTTTTTTCTTGAAGAGTTTTTTGTTCGGTTTTTTATCTTCGATAACAACTTGTTTATTCATCCTCTCAGTTTTTTTCATAATTTATATGAATTATCCAAAGCTTGTGATGAATCAGAAAGCGAAAAGAATAGATGAAAAAATATTTTTTGCTACGATTCATCTCTCGACGATAACCAGTTCAAAAATTCCACTTAACAAAGTTTTCGAAATTTTTTCAAAGTTCACTGGTTATGGTGAATTGACAGAAGAGATTTCAAAAATAGACAACGATATAAGAATTTTCGGACTAGATGTGAACACAGCTTTAGAGAGAGCAGTGGAAAGATCACCATCTAAGAAATTGAAAGAATTGCTATGGGGTATTCTTTCAACTAGTATAAGCGGGGGAGATGTTGAAGTTTACTTGAAAGAAAAAGCAAGGAACTTTATGTCAGAATACAGAACAAAACTAAAAGATTTTTCACATCAGCTTGGTATTTATCTGGAAATTTACATCACCGCTGTTGTTTTAGGTGCTATTTTCTTCTTGATTTTGACTTCGATAGTTTCTGGGATAACAGGAGTGTCTCAACAATTGTTATCACTTCAGTTCTTCATAATATTCATCTTCCTGCCTTTAATCTCTGGAATTTTCACTTACATGATAAAAACAGCTACTCCTGGAGGGGATTGATTGAAAATAAAATTAACCACAGAGCAAAAAATAATCTTGATAGCGATTTCGATAACAAGTTTTTTGATAATAATTGGTTTGTTGAATGAAGATGAAAAAACAAGGATAGGAGTCATATCCAATGCACTCATCCTTTTCGCTTTCATGCTAATATTGCCGCTTGTTATACTTAGATATCAAAGGGAGAGAGCCATAAAGGAAATGGAAGAGACCATGCCAGCTTTTCTGAGAGATTTGGTGGAATCTATAAATGCAGGTGTTCCTTTCCATCAAGCCATAGTTGCTGCGAGTAAAGTGGAATATGGTGAGCTTTCAAAAGAAATAAAGAAGATGGCAAATCAGATTTCTTGGGGAATGCCAGTTAACAAAGTTCTGGATCAATTTACAGAAAGGGTTAAGTCTAGTAAAAAACTTTACTTATCCATTAAAATTTTGAAGGAGACTTATTACACAGGAGGAGATGTTGTTTCGACACTTGCTTCTATCGCTGATAGTTTAACACAACTGAATGAAATAGATAAAGAGAGAAAAAGTATTCTAAACCAGTACGTTGTTTTAATTTATGGTATAGCTTTCATATTCCTTGCAATTCTAGTTGGAATAAACAGATTGTTACTCCCAATATTTCGCACTTCAGAGAGCCTTGGAGAGTTCTCAGTTTTTGTAAGTCCATGTGAGAATAACCCCAGTTTAATATGTGATATTTTTTCCATCCCAGCGATTTACATCTTTGGCTTGGAAAAAGCGGGAAGTATAGCAAGTTACTACATTTCTCTATTTTTTTACATGAGTACAATAATAGCCATATCGTGTGGTATCGTTGTGGGCGAAGTAACAGAAAGGTCGATGACCGCTGGAATTAAACACGCTTTGATATTAACAGTTGCTGTATGGGGAATATTACTATTACTCAAAGTATTGAATTTCCTCGGTGTTTAAATGAAAGCCCAAATAAGTTTTGTTGAATTTTTGACTGCTATGACTATCTTTTTGGGAGCCGTGACTTTCGTAGCATTTCAAGTTTCTTCCTTCATACCAAATTACCTGAATGAATTAAAAGCTCAAAGGTTGAAATCGGAAATTTTTCAGATCTCTGAGTTGTTGATAAACGATCCAGGTTATCCAATCGATTGGTACAAGACAAGTTTTGATAACGTGAAAAAGTTGGGACTTTCGGATGAAACCAAGAATGAGACCAACTTGATTTCAGGAATAAAAATGAAATCTTTTTTTTCCAATTGTTCAAAAGTTGGTGATAAAATTATCTTGGATCATAATCTAGAGGTAACGTTTAAAAACATAACAGGAAGTTTAAACGGAAGCTGTTCAATTTTGAAAACACAAGCAAGGGGTGCTAGGAATTTTACGATCTCGAGGATAGTTGCTTACACCGATGGGATTATGACACGGCATGGGGAGCTGGTGCTGAGCGCGTGGTAAGATGAAAGCACAAGTACCACTAGTTGAGATGGTAACAGTTTTAATAGCAATTTTCATAACTTTTGGTATACTCTTTCCAGGGTTCGTTTACAAAGATAAGTGGAAAGAAGCGAAGGTCATGTTGTTGACAAGAGATTTGATATTAACTATGGACAGAACAGGGTTTCTATATCAATTCTCTTTCAATAAATCAACTTTAAGAAATTTTCTCGAAAGAACTGTGCCAGAAAAAAATTTGATACCATGGTCTGAAGTAGAAGGTACTTTCCCAAATCAAATAATGGTTGCATGTAATTGTACTGAAGAAGAAATAAACAAGATGAATTTTTGGTTTAATCCACTATTTTTGAATAAGAGAAGGATATACATTATTTTCTTTAAATCAAAACTTGAAGAAATTCCCCAGGAAACTGATGTTATATTGATAAAAAATTACAAAAATCTAGCTAACTACAATTCTATCTTACAAAAATACATATCCAGGGGAATCGGGATTGTTGAGATGATGAATTTCAATTCTCAATCCGAGATAGATATAGCACAAAAACAAATTTTTGGTATAAACTGTACAGGGAGTGTGGGAATTACAAATTTTATGAATTTCACCAAACCAGAAAATTCTTCAGTTATGGTTTACACCCCATACAAAAATTTCTATCACGTACCCATTCCTCTCAACTCATCCCTAAGTTTAACTTATCCAGATTGCAAGAATGAAGGAAACTTTGTGTTGAACAAAACCATATACAAATTCTGGATTTGTAATGATACGTATGTATGGTTCGATGTTGATGGAAATTCAACGAGGGATGTTATAGTGAAGGTGGGAGAAAGTTTTAGAATAGGTAAATATAACTTTACCCTAAATTACATTCACAACTCTAGCATCATAGCAATTTCTTTCAAGAATAAACCGGAGTATTATTTCGGAAATTATCTTCCAACAGGAAAATGTAATGTTTTACCAAACGATGGTAGAATGGATAGGATATTGGTCAAAGGATTTGGACAAATTTTCTATCCTGCGGTTATCTTGAATTCTTCGAGAATTGCGTGGATGTACGATTTCGGGGATCAACCTTCAGATGACGAGAAAACTCTATTGCTTTCCTTGATACTTTGGGCATCTAAGAAGAAGTTCCTAGTTCTATCTGCACCTCTCCAAAAAGGTATTTCATCTTCTTACATCAACATAAAAAATGACGACATATTTGAAGTTTATAAATTTACCCTTGGTTTATCTTATCCTTACTGATCATTTCAACCTCAAACTCTCTAGATTCCTAGGCACGTTAGTCTCTACTCTTAAGCTCCTGTGGATCGCTCTAGCCAATTCTAAAGATTTTTGACTTTCACCATGAGCGATCACAACCCTATCAGGTCTAGAAGTCAACCTGTGAACGAAAGCGAGAAGTTGATTCCTATCAGAATGGCCACTAAGTCCTTCCACAGTTTTAACATCCATCTTCATTTCAATCGAAATGTTCTTACCATCTTCAGTTTTCATCGGGATTTCTCTCCATCCTTTCTGAATCCTTCTCCCCAAAGTCCCTTCACATTGATAACCGACGAAGATTAAAGTGTTATTCGAATCTTCAGCCAAAACTTTTAAATGTTCCATGACAGGACCACCTATTAACATCCCGCTCGTTGATATTATCACACAAGGTTTTTCTTGCCAAGCTTTTTCCCTCTCGCTAGGTGAAGCTATTCTCTTGAAAATCGGATTCAGGAAAGGGTCTTCCCCCGAGAATATTTTTTTCTGCATGTTTCTTGAGAGGTACTCCGGATAGGCTGTGAAAATGCCGTTAGCGTCCCATATCATTCCATCCAAGAAAACAGGATATTGGAAGTTGTTTTCAACTAGTACAACCATAACTTCTTGAGCCCTTTCAACCGAAAAAGATGGTATAAGACAAATCCCTTTTCTCTCCATCGTAGAGTTTATAATTTCCATGAGTTGCCTTTCAGTTTCTTGTCTAGAAGGCATGATATCTCTCACACCACCATAAGTAGATTCTATTATCAAAGTTTCAACTCTTTGAAAGTTGGTGAAAGCTGGTTCGAGAAGAGTTGTTCTCCCGAACTTTTGGTCTAAAGCATAAACTATGTTATGAAGACCTTCTCCTATATGTAAATGGATCAAGGCAGAACCTAAGATGTGACCAGCGTTTTGGAAAGTAAGCCTAACGTCAGGGGCAACATCGGATACTTCTCCATATTCTAAAGCTATACTATGCTTAACAGCCTCTTTTACACCTTTAGCTGTGAAGAGTGGTGTTGAAGTAGTTTTTTGCATCACATCTATGTAATCAAGCCAGAGTAAGGTAGCAAGATCGATAGTCGGGGTGGTCATGTAAACAGGACCATCATACCCCCTTTCGTAAAGAACTGGAACAAATCCACAATGATCTAAATGGGAATGAGAGATTATTATCGCATCTAACTCATTGTAATCGAATTCTTTTGTGTGTAGGACTGGATATTGATTTGCATTTGAAGCACCAACTGCAATTCCACAATCCAACAGAACTTTTGATTTTGGTGTTTCAACCAACAAACAACTCCTCCCAACTTCTCTGAAACCACCTAATGGTATAATCCTTATCCAATCTCTGTTTGTAGTTCTCTCGCTGAAAATGTTCTTCCCAACTTCATTCAAAAATTTCTTCCTGAACTTGCTTTCAGCACGTAAAAATTTTCTCGTACCGATTATAACTTCGGACTTTATAGATGGCACCCTTTCTATTCTTGGAGTCCAGAGAGTTTCTGCCTTTATTTTCTTGAAAGTCTCACCACCCTTACCTATGACTAATCCTGGCTTTTCAGCAGCTATTATGACCAAGCTTCTTTCAGGCTCAAAATAAATTTCTTTTATTTTCGCATCTTCCGGAATTATTTCCTTTATCTTTTCTTTTGCGGCATTTTCCTCTAAGCAAAGATCTTTCTCCAACCTAACTTCTATCCTCTTCTTTATTTCACTCACTATCTGCTTTATGTTTTCTTCACAACTTCGAAAGAATTCTCTATCTTTAGTGTAGATTATTATTTCCGATCCTTCCAACTCTATCTTACTAACAACTCCCTTAGGTAGAAGACTCTCTACTTTTTTCAGAATTTCCATTTCAACCCCATTCATTTGGTAATGTTGTGTAGAGATTCGTATCTAGTTATTTCAATCCCATCCTTCGTTATAACTGCTACGTCAGCACCCTTTCCACCTGAAGCTATGTCACGCTCCACAGCAGCTTTTATTGCCCTTAAAGCTATTTTCTTACCTTCTTCAACTGAAATATCTTCTTTGTAACTATCTTCTAACACACCCAAAGCTATTGGTGATCCAGATCCTGTCGAGAAGAATTTTTTCTCTTCTTCCCAACCACCTATTGCGTCCAAGCTGAATATTTTTGGCCCTGTTTCGTCGAAACCCGCCAATATGAGCTGAACGTAATAAGGAAAGAACTTACTTCCTTGCAATATGTTTGAGAGCAAAGTACAAGCTCCTTTAACAGAAATCTTCCTCTGATTTTGGATTTCAAACAGTTTGATCTCGGCTTTCATATATCTTGCTAAAGTTTGAGCATCGCCGCTAACGCCAGCTATAGTCATAGCTATGTGATCCGCTATTGGCAATATTTTTTCAGATTCTTTGCTCGCGACTAAGTATCCCATGGTCGATTTTTTCTCTGCAGCCAGTACTACACCATCTTTACAAATCAAACCAACTGTAGTTGTACCACTTTTCATGACTTCAATTTTTTCCCCACCCGTCTTCACAAATCATCACCAGAACTGGATAATTTTAATTATAAACCCAGGTTTAAATAGATTTCGATGATTTAGTAAAAATAATCAATAAGATCTTGCCATGTAAACCACTTCTTTAGCTTTTTTTCCGCAATAAACACATTCTGAAAAGATTTTTTCTTTCCCGAATGGTATAGCTCTTATAGTAGCTCCCGTCTCCATCTTTATCTTTTCTTCACATTCTTCGCTACCACACCAACAAACTTTTAAAAAACCCCCTTTACTTTCAACAACTTTTTTGAATTCTTTAAAATTTTTAACGAGCGTTGTATGTTCTCTCAAAAACTTTTTAGCACTTTCAAATAATTCTTTCTGTACGATCTCCAAAATTTCATGAATCTTCCTTTCAAGTTTCTTTTCATCGATTGAAATTTTTTTGAAATCATTTCTTTTCACGATCACGAATTTTTTATTCTTCAATTCTTTTGGTCCTATTTCAATCCTGATTGGAACACCCTTTAATTCCCACTCGTTGAATTTCCAACCAGGTGTGTATTCTTTCCTATCATCACAGAAAACTGAAAACCCAGCTTTCTTCAAATTTTCTTCAACCATTTTAGCTTTTTTAACAACTTTTCTATATTCTTCTTCATCGTAATAGATTGGAATTATCACTATTTGCAAAGGAGCTATTTTCGGTGGTAATATCAATCCTTTGTCGTCACCATGAGTCATAACCAGTGCACCAATCAATCTCGTAGAAGTACCCCAACAAGTTTGCCAAGCATATTTTTCAGATTTATCCTTATCCATGAACTTTATTTCAAAAGGTTTTGAGAAATTTTGCCCCAGGTTATGCGAAGTTGCCATTTGTAAAGCCTTCCCATCAGGCATCATAGCTTCTAAAGTTGCAGTGTAAAGAGCGCCAGCAAATTTTTCTTTTTCACTTTTTCTACCCATTATAACTGGAATTGCTAAATATTCTTCTATCAACCTTTTGTAAAGTTTAAGAATTTTCATTACTTCTTCATCAGCCTCTTCTTTCGTTGCATGTACAGTGTGTCCTTCTTGCCAGAGGAATTCAGTAGTCCTAATAAAAGGCTTCGTTGATTTTATTTCGGCTCTTGCCACGTTACACCACTGATTCAATAGAACTGGTAAATCCCTCCAGCTCCTTATCCATTTAGAATAAAAATAATAAATTATGGTTTCTGAAGTTGGTCTTATCGCTAGTTTTTCACCAAGTTCATTATCTCCGGCTTTAGTGACCCAAAAAACTTCCGGAACAAATCCTTCGAAATGCTCCGCTTCTTTCTTCAAAAAACTCTCAGGTATGAACAAAGGAAAATATGCATTCTTATGTCCAGATTCTTTCAACATCTTATCGAAAATCTCCCTTATATTTTCCCATATCTCGTATCCATAATCTTTTATCGCCATAGTACCTTGCACAGGGCCATAATCTGCTAATCCAGACTTCATTATGACTTGTGTGTACCATTCGGAAAAATTTTCCATTTTTTTCACAGTTATACCTTCAGACATATTTTAAAAATTATTCTGTTTTAAAAATAAATGATGATGGAACCAACTTACTTGAAAATGATAGAAAGTGGAGGAATAGAAGAAAGAATAGAAAAACTCTATAAGATTTTAGAAAGATGCGAACTTTGCCCGAGGAAGTGTCACGTCAACAGAGCTAAAAATGAGAAAGGAGTTTGTGGTGCAGGAAAAAAACTCAAAGTTTCGAGTTTTTTCCCCCACTTTGGTGAGGAAGATGTTTTAGTCGGTATTCATGGATCCGGTACGATCTTTTTATCGAACTGTAACTTGAGATGTGTTTATTGTCAAAATTATGAGATATCACATTTAGGAGAAGGTGAAGAATGTGATGAAGAAGAAGTTGCGGAGATGATGTTGAAATTACAAGATATGGGTTGTCACAACATAAACTTGGTAACACCAACTCATTACACACCACAATTAGTTAAAGCAATAAGCATAGCAGCAAAGAAAGGTTTAAGTTTACCGATAGTTTGGAATTGTGGTGGTTATGAAAATGTTGAAATAATAAAATTGCTTGAGGGGATAGTTGACATATACATGCCGGATATTAAGTATGGAAGTAATGAAGGGGCTAAAAAATATTCCAAGCCACCAGTTGAAGATTACTGGGATAGATGTAGAGAAGCTTTAAAAGAAATGCATCGTCAAGTTGGTGATTTGAAAATAGATGAAAATGGTTTGGCTTACAGGGGTTTGTTGATAAGACACCTTGTTTTGCCTAGTGGTATAGCGGAAACAAGTAAAGTTCTGAATTTCATAGCTAAAGAAATATCCATCAATGCTTATGTCAACATAATGTCACAATACTACCCTGCCGGAGAAGTTGTGATCAACGCTAGCAAATATCCAGAACTTAGAAAAAGTATAAAGGAGGATTTCAAAAAAGCAATAGAATTGGCCATGAAGCTTGGACTAATAAGAGGTTTGGAATACAGACAGTTGGGAAGGATTTAAATAAATTTAGTCTCAAAGTTTAATAGAGATGATGAGAATCGCAGTTCTTTCAGATTTTCACTTCGGTTTTGCTTTAACACCACAACTAGAAGAAGATAGTTTTGAGAATGCTGAAGAGGCTATGGAAAAGGCTTTAAAATCTGATTTGATTTTGATACTTGGTGATATCTTTGATTCTCGTGTCCCAAAAACACAAACTTGGGCAAAAGCCATGAAAGTTTTAGTCAAACCTTTGTTGGAAGAAAATAGAAATGTGAAGTTGGTTAGTTGCTCTAAAGAATTGAAGAAAGTTTCCGAAAGAACCTTGAATCATTTGCCAGTGATAGCGATTCATGGTACTCATGAAAGAAGAGGAAGAGGAGAGTTAAATGCCGTGGAAGTTTTGGAAAATGCGGGTTTGTTGATTCATCTTCACTGCGACACTATCGTTCTAGAAAAAAATGGGAAAAAAGTGGCAATACATGGTATGTCTGGAGTACCTGAAAGGTTCGCTAGAGATACACTTTTACAATGGAATCCTCAACCTCTAAAAGATTGTTTCAACATTTTGCTCATGCACCAAAGCATAGAGCCTTTTGTCTATTCTCCTCTTGAACCACCAACCATTTCAACTTCATCACTTCCAGCAGGCTTCGATATCATACTAAACGGACACATTCATCAACACAATCAAATAAAGATAGGAAATACGCTACTCCTCTTCCCAGGTAGCACAATCACAACACAACTTGAAAAAACTGAGAGCGAAACAGAAAAAGGTTTTTACATGATAAATTTGGATGATGGAATTGAAGTGGAATTCGTCCCTCTTGAAAAGAATAGAAAATTCTTCTACGAAGAAATAGTTTTGGAAACTAACATGGCAAAGCATCAGATAGAAGAGAAGATAAAAGAGATATTGAAGAAAGGGTTTGATAAGCCTCCAATAGTGAAATTAAAAATTAAGGGGAAAGGTATAGAGATAAGCGATCAAGAACTTAAGAGTATAGATAGAGAATTCTCAAATAAAGCTATTTTAATTTTCTCAAAAGAATTGGAAAACGTTGAAGTTGAGAGAAAAGCTGAATTCTTGAGAGCTTTAAGGGAACAAAAGCTTTCGGTTGAAGATATAGGTTTTGAAATTTTCAGGAAAAATTTGGAAGAATTGGGTTTTTCCTTTTCTTTCGATTTCGAGAAAGCGTTCAGACTTTTAAGCGAAGGAGAAATTGAAAACATGTTGAACATTTTATTGGGAGAACAAAAGACTTTAGATAACATTTTAAGAAAATCTCTGAAAGATTTTGGTGCTAAAAATGATAACTAAGGTTGAATTGAAGAATTGGCGTTCGCATTTGGATTCGAGGTTAGAGTTTTCACCCGGCACGAATATTCTGTTGGGATCGATAGGTTCTGGTAAAACTTCTGTTTTAGATGCTATTTGTTTTGCTTTGTTTGGCACTTTTCCAACGCTTCAAACAAAAAAGATAAAGTTGGATGACGTTATAATGAGGAAACCAGTTGAAAAAATGAAAGCGGAAGTTGAGCTCCATTTTCAAATGAATGGTAAGAATTATTCTGTGAGAAGAGTGATAGAAAGAGGAAAAGGTACAACTTACTCGGAAGTGAAAGAAGATGGTAAGTTGATAGAAGCACCAAACTCGCAAAGGGTTACCGAGAGAATAGAAGAGATATTGAAAGTTGATTACGAACTTTTCAGCAAAGCCATATACTCTGAACAAAATGCTTTAGATTACTTCCTCACTATACCAAAAGGACAAAGGATGAAAAAAATAGACGAGCTTCTAGGAATAGATAAGTTCGAGAAAGCTAGAGGTTCTGCAGTAACTTTGAAGAACAGGATCATAGATAGAAAACTCGGGATAGAGGGCGCTTTGATGCGAGTGAACGAAGAAGAGTTGAAGAAAAATATTTTTGAGCTAGAAGATGTAATTTCTAGGCTTCTTCATGAGAAGAGTGAGTTGAAAGAAAGGTTGAGTGAAGCTGAAAAGGAGAAGATAAAAATTGAAGAAGAAGTTGAGAAGTTGAAAAAAGTTAAAGAAAAAATAGAGATTTTGAAGATGGAAGAGAAAAGTAAAGAAAGTGTTTTGGAAGAAGTTTTGAAAAGTTTGAAGTTGATAGAAGAAGTCACGACAGGTTTTTCTAAGGATAAAGTGAAGAGAGCTATAGAAGAAGCAGAATATGAATTGAAGATGAAAGAAGAAGAGTTGAAATTGAAGAGAGAATCTTATGAAAAGAATTTCTCAGAAGTCTCTCGGATTGAGAGTAAAATGAAATTCTTGAGCGAAGAAAAGATTCCGAAGTTGAAGAAGGTTGTTGAAGAAAAAGCATACATTAAGAAAGATTTGGATCGCTTAATAAATTTAATCGGCGAAAACGTTGAAACACAAATAGAAGAAAATAGGGAAAAACTTGAAAAAACGAATTCAGAAATATCTGTCTTGAACAATTTACTAAACGATCTCAACCTTTTTATACAACACTTATCTTCTGAAGAGAGCAAGTGTCCTGTATGCGAATCTACATTGACCCCTGAAAGGAAAAATGTGCTGTTAGAGCGGAAAAAAGAGCAGATGAGGGGGTTGCAAGAAAAGTTGAAAGATTTAATGAACGGTAAGCAAAATTTGATCGAGGAATTGAAAAAACTTGAAGAAAATGCGAAGAAGATGAAGGAGATGCAACTACAAATCAAAGATTTGGAAGAAAGGGAGAAAGAACTTGAAGATTCTGAAAATGAGTTGAATGAAACAAAAGAATTTTTGAATAAAGCTAGGGGAGAATTGGCGAAAGTAAAAAGCGAGCTTGAAGATGTTGAAAAAAGTGTAAAAGAGGGAGAAAAAAAGAAGAGGGAATACGAACTCTTGCTCATCCAGCTCGAAGAACTGGAAAAAAATAGGAAGAAAAGTGAAGAATTATCGAAAGAGATAGAACGAATTAAAAATGAGATAAAGGAAGAAGAAGCTAAATTTGAAGGGAAAGATTTGATATCACTGGAGGAGAAGCTGAAATACATGATAAGTATAGTGAGTGAGATGAGAACCAAACTTCAATCTTACGATTTTCTTATCCAAGAGAAAGAGAACAGGAAGAAAGAATATGAAGAAAAATTAAGGGAATTGAATAAACAGAAGCAAGAAATCCAAAAACTTGATAAACTGATAAGAGACTTGGAAATCTTCAATTTAGCTCTTGAAGAAACCCAAATCGAGTTGAGGAATAATTTTGTAGAAGTTGTTAATTTAACGATGAATAAGCTTTGGAACACTATATATCCTTATCGCGATTTTACCTCGATTCAACTGAACGCTGAAGAAGGGGACTACGTACTACAATTGCAATCAAGGGATGGAAGTTGGGTAAATGTAGAAGGTAATGTGTCGGGCGGTGAAAGAAGTATAGCTTGTTTAACTTTAAGGATAGCTTTAGCTTTGGCTTTAGCACCACAACTTAGAATACTTGTTTTGGATGAACCAACAGCCAATCTTGATTCTAGAGCTATAGTGGAACTTTCAACAACTTTGAGGGAGAGGATAAGGGAATTTATAGATCAAACTTTCTTGATAACACACCAACCAGAGCTTGAAGATGCTGCAACTGGTTCGATCTACAGGCTTGAAAGGGAGAAAGAGAAAGACGAGCCAACAAAAGTTGTGAGGATAGATTAAAAATAAAGTACGAAAAATCTAATTGATATTTATGAAGGTGGAGAGAGTTGAAAGTGGAATACCTGGATTAGATAAATTGATAGAAGGAGGGTTTGTTAAAGGTTCTGTAAATTTGATAGCTGGTACAACTGGAACGGGAAAATCGATATTTGGTTGCCAATTCATACTACACGGCTTAAGAAAAGGTGAGAATGGAATTTACATCTGTTTAGAGCAAAGTGTGGATGATTTATTATTGGATATGAGCAAGTTTGGTTGGGACAAGGAGTTCATGGAATACATGAAAGAAGAAAAATTGAAAATCGAGCATGTTTTACCAACGAGTATAAAAAAACTAACGGAGCTCATATTCAACAAGATTGAAAAGATAAATGCAAAAAGGCTTGTTATAGATAGCATAACAGTCGCTGCTATGGGTTGGGAAGAGAGTGGCGACATTTCAAAGATAAGGAGGGAACTTTTCGACCTTATACAAATTTTGAAGAAGAGGGGTGTTACAAGCTTGTTGATAGCCGAAGTGCCTGAAACGGAGCCAAAAGCGTTGAGTAAGTTTGGTTTTGAGGAATTCGTGGTTGATAGCGTTATAATCCTACACTACTTGGAATACACAGCAGGTGGAGCTTCTAGGAGTTTGGTTATAAGGAAGATGAGAAGGACAAATCATGGTGTTGATGTTTATCCGATTAAGATAACAGAGAGGGGGATAGTAGTTAAGGAAGATCTATCTATTTAACTATGAATTTACAAACTAGATTTCTTTTTGCAATACAACTTTCTTCCTCACATTCCACGTTTTTTTCAAAAAATTCGGAGAAATAAGCGGCAATTATTCCAGCCAGCATGTAATCGACACACTTTTTTTGAGCACCAAAAATTTTAACGTATTCTTTAGCAAAAGGATTGTTCTTAACTTCTACCACAGCTTTTTTCTCCTTTTCATTTACCTCGATTATTTCTAAATTTCCAAAACCAAAGTGTGTGACTAAATTCAATAATACATTAAAGAATTTTTCCCTACTTTCTGCAAACCTCTTTATGTCTCTGATGAAATCAACAAAACCTTCTTTACTCGTTTCATAAATCAATTCCAAACCCACTCTTCTGGATTTCTTCCATAATTTTTCTTGGAAAATGGCTAATGATTTAATCGGCTGGAAGTAAAAATTTTTCTCTAAAATCTTAAATTCTCCATTTAGAATAGAAAATTGTCTTATGAGTAACAATCTCGAGATGAACGATGATAACATTCAAACACCTTCTAGAATTTCTTTCACCACTCTAATTTTTTCAATTTCAACAGGCCAAGCTATGTAAGTATTGCCTATTTTCTTCATCCTTATCAACTTTAATTTATGCAATTTTTTGAAATGGTAAAGGTATTTTGCTGAAAGTGATTTTTCATCCCCATTCTCACCCAAAACCTTGGCAACTTCTAGAGGATTCGTTGGCCAGTTTTTTGAAATTACTTCAAAAACTCTTACTGTGCTTATTGAAAGCCTTTTTATTTTTTCTTCCAAAGTGAGCCATTCGAAAGCTTTTTTCATATATTTAGATTATTCAAAAATAAAATATAAAAATTTTTGGAATTTTCAAAATAATTTTTTTACGAAAATTTTTCTAAGAATTCCTTTATTTTTGTTTTTTCAGTTAATACTTCACCATGTCCTGGTAAAAGCCAGTCCCAATCGAGCTTTAATATTTTGTTTATAGATTCTATCTGTAATTTTTCGTTGAAATTAAAATTGCTTGGTGGTAAAGATAAGCCCCTTTGGTTTATCAATAAATCCCCACAAAACAAAACCTTTTTTTCATCTACTTCTAAAAGGAAAGAAATGCATCCATTTGTATGCCCCGGTGTTTCAAAGACTTTAACTGCTTCAAAACTTTCTTTTATAGCTTCAGCTTCAACAGGCTTGTATCTTACAAAAAATGTTAAGAACTTGAAGAAAAATCTTTCTAATCCTTTTGGAAGAAGGATTTCTTTTCCCTCTACTGCTTGCTTTGCTTTTTCACTACAAAAAAATTTAATTTCCGGAAATTTTTCCTTGAGCTTTGCTAGACCATTTATATGGTCTAAGTGAGCATGCGTAATTAAAACTGCTTCAGGTTTTTTAACTCTTTCAAGAACTTCTAGCAACCCTTTTGCTTTTTTATCCATCCCAGCATCTACTACTATTGAATGATCCTCGAACTGAATCACATAGCAATTTGAATAGTTTTTGATCATGAACAAATTGTTTAAGAGTCTTTTTATCACAAATTAAATTAAGTTTTCTAATTTTTTAAGTTTTCATGAAAAAGATTAATTCTTTTTGTTATTATAATTAAATGTATGTTTATTACTAAAGAAGCCCAAAAATATTGGGATGAGATAAGAGAGCTAAACTTTGATGAAGTTAAAGGTTCGAGTTACTGGGTAAAAAAAGCCAAAGAAAATAACGTTCGCCCTAGAGATTTGGAAAGTTTAGAAGATTTTTTAACACACCCAATTAGTCTCTGTGATGAAGAAGATTTAAGAAAGCCAATTGAGTATTTTATTCCAAAAGAAGTTTTGAAAGAAAAAAACTATATTCCTATGACATCTTCAGGCAGCAAGGGTAAAAAGAAGACTGTTCCTTGGAGCAAAGAAGTTATTACTGAAAATGGTAGACATTTGGCAAAAGTTCTAAGACTTTATGGAGTAAAAGATGGAATAAACTATTTGTTAGCTGGACCTTCCGACCCTGCGCCTTTCAAATATATAGTAGATTCTTTGGTA